>NZ_JAFMHJ010000077.1 GCF_017854565.1 Yoonia sp. | reverse complement strand
TTCTTAACGACAGAATAGCGAAATCAGTCCCACCAAAGGGACGGCTAGAGGATTGTATTGAACTCCCTCTAAAATTCCTATCAAGCCCTTGGAATATTTGGAAAAATAGTGATTTTTTCATGCGCCAAGCAGTGCTTAGATTGGCCTTTGCCGAGCCTCTAAGGTACAGTCAAAAGGGGGTGTATGAAACTCAAAAATTATCCTTCCCTTTCAAATACTTAGGGTGATTTTTGGTGTCAAAAATCGAGATGGTGCTGTGAGAGAGGATTGAACTCTCGACCTCACCCTTACCAAGGGTGTGCTCTGCCACTGAGCTACCACAGCATCCGTGAGGCGGGGAATTAGCGACAAACGCGCCTTGGTGCAAGCCCTCTCTGGACGGTTTTTGCTGGTGTTGCTAACAGGGCTGTCATGAGTGACAAAGAAAACCAAAAGAAGCCTGCCAACAGCCGCGAGGTCCGGTTGAAGGCTGCGTTGAAGGCCAATATGGCCAAACGCAAGGCGCAGGCCCGTGCGCGGGCGGCAGAGCCGGACAAGAAAGAGAAAGAGTAGGCAGGTTATGGATTCAATTTTGGTCAAAGGCGGCACCCCGCTGCATGGGAAGATCCAGATCGCGGGGGCCAAGAATGCGGCGCTGGCGCTGATGCCCGCAACGCTGTTGTCCGAGGAGCCGCTGACCCTGACCAATGCGCCGCGGTTATCGGACATTGCGACGATGACCGCGCTGTTGCAGTCGCTGGGTGTCGAAGTGACGTCGATGCAGGGCGGCAAGGTACAAGTGTTGTCATCGCATGACATGACATCGACCACGGCGGATTACGAGATTGTGCGCAAGATGCGGGCGTCCAATCTGGTGCTGGGGCCGCTGCTGGCGCGACATCACAGGGCGATCGTGTCGCTGCCGGGCGGCTGTGCCATTGGCGCGCGGCCGATGGATATTCATGTGACCGCGCTTGAGGCGATGGGGGCCGAGATTGAGCTGAAGGACGGCTATCTGCATGCCACAGCCAAGGGCGGGCTGCGGGGCGCGCGCGTGCCGCTACGCTTTGCATCCGTGGGTGCCACCGAAAACGTGCTGATGGCCGCGACCCTGGCCAAGGGGACCACAATTATCGAAAATGCCGCACGCGAGCCGGAGATTGTCGATTTGGCACACTGCCTGCGCCGTATGGGTGCGCAGATCGAGGGCGAAGGCACCAGCACCATCACCATTCAGGGCGTTGACCGTCTGGGCGCTGCGACCCATCCGGTCGTCACCGACCGGATCGAGTTGGGCACCTATATGCTGGCCCCGGTTTTTGCCGGTGGCGAGGTGGAGTGTCTGGGCGGTCGGCTGGATCTGGTGCGGTCGTTCGTCGAAAAACTGGATGCGGCGGGCGTCGATGTCACCGAAACGGCAGACGGCCTGAAGGTGAAACGCCGCGATGACCGCGCCCGTGCGGTGGACATCACCACAGAGGTGTTCCCCGGTTTCCCAACCGACCTGCAGGCGCAGATGATGGCGATGTTATGTACCGCCACGGGGACGTCGGTACTGGAAGAGAAAATCTTTGAAAATCGTTTTATGCATGCGCCGGAACTGGTACGGATGGGGGCCAATATCGAAGTGCATGGCGGCACGGCGACCGTCACGGGTGTTGATCGCCTGAAAGGTGCGCGGGTGATGGCGACCGATCTGCGCGCGTCGGTGTCGCTGATCCTTGCGGGAATGGCCGCGGAGGGTGAAACGCTGGTCAGCCGGGTCTATCATCTGGACCGCGGATATGAGCATGTTGAGGAAAAGTTGAGCGCGTTGGGCGCACAAATTGAACGGGTATCAGGATCATGACAGAAGATGCACGATTTGAAGATGGCGGCGAGGCGCCACTGCGCCTCAAGGCGCTGGACGCCGAAGATCTGGCGGTGATTGCAACACTGGTGCAGGACGCGATATTTCCCGCGTCCGAGATGCGCTGGGACCGCAAGGCACGCCGATTTGCGCTATTGCTCAACAGGTTCCGCTGGGAAGATGCGCCAAAGGCCGCGCTGCGCAAGCGCGGGTTCGAGCGGGTACAGGCGGTATTGGCGTTTGAGGATGTGATGCGCGTGCAAAGTCAGGGGGTGAACCCCTCTGACCCTGATCTGGTGTTTTCGCTGCTGTCGATTGCGTTTGAACCCGGTGAAGATGGCATGGGCCGGATCACGCTGACGCTGGCGGGTGATGGCGTAGTCGCACTTGAGGTGGAGGCGCTTGAGGCGGTATTGCGCGACGTGACCCGCCCCTATATCGCGCCATCGGGCAAGGCACCGTCGCACCCCGCGTAATCCAAATGGGCGGCTGCTGCCTGCGATGATTTTCAATGCGCTGCGCGCGGCGGATATTTATACTCGGAAGAAGCGATTGGCCCGCATTGATGAAACGCCCCTGCCCCGCTATGTCGTGGCCTGAAGGAGTGACCCATGCCGCAGTTTCTATCCACCGCTGATCGTGATTTCGAAGCACGTTTTGCCGCCCTGTTGGGGGCCAAGCGCGAAGATAGCCCTGATGTGGACGCTGTGGTCGCTGGTATTATTGCCGATGTGCGGGCCCGTGGCGATGCCGCTGTGCTGGCGCTGACGGCGCAGTTTGACCGGCTGCAGCTGACACCCGAAACGATGCGGTTTTCCGCCGCCGAAATTGCGGCGGAATGTGCCAAAGTCAGCGATGAAGACCGTGCGGCGTTGGTATTGGCCGCAGAGCGTATCCACGCCTATCACGCCCGCCAGATGCCGGATGATGCGATGTGGACCGATGAAACCGGTGCCACGCTTGGCTGGCGCTGGACGCCGGTTTCGGCGGCCGGGCTTTATGTGCCGGGCGGTTTGGCGTCTTATCCTTCGTCGGTCCTGATGAATGCGATACCGGCGAAAGTGGCGGGGGTCGCCCGTTTGGCAATTGTCGTGCCGACGCCGGATGGGGTGACTAACCCGCTGGTGCTGCTGGCCGCGCGGATCGCAGGTGTGGACGAGATTTATCGCATCGGTGGCGCGCAGGCGATTGCCGCGCTTGCCTATGGCACGGCGACGATTGCGCCCGTCGACAAGATTACCGGCCCCGGCAATGCCTTTGTGGCAGCCGCCAAGCGTCGGGTTTTTGGCAAGGTCGGGATTGATATGATCGCAGGTCCGTCCGAAATTCTGGTGATTGCGGATAAGGACAATGATCCCGACTGGATCGCGCTTGATCTGTTGAGCCAGGCCGAGCATGACGAAAGTGCGCAATCGTTGCTGATCACAGACGATGCAAGCTTTGGGCAGGCGGTCGCGGCGGCTGTGGAAAAGCGGCTTGAGACACTGGAACGGCGCGCCATCGCAGGGGCCAGTTGGCGCGATTTTGGCGCTGTGATCACGGTCGCCAACATGGACGAGGCGGTGGTTTTGTCGGATCGCATTGCACCCGAGCATCTTGAACTGTGCACGGCGGAT
This sequence comes from Yoonia sp., assembly GCF_017854565.1. GTDB lineage: Bacteria > Pseudomonadota > Alphaproteobacteria > Rhodobacterales > Rhodobacteraceae > Yoonia. The sequence goes on along the minus strand of NZ_JAFMHJ010000077.1, from coordinate 4,558 downwards.
GCGGACGCGCTGGCCGCGCGGGTCACCCATGCGGGGGCGATTTTCATCGGCGGTTGGACACCCGAGGCGATCGGTGACTACATCGGCGGCCCAAATCATGTGCTGCCGACGGCGCGATCGGCACGGTTTTCAAGTGGGTTGTCGGTCATGGACTTCATCAAACGCACCACCCTTTCACGTATGACCCCAGAGGCCCTGGCCGCCATTGGCCCTGCCGCTGAACGGCTGGCGCAATCCGAAAGCCTGCAGGCGCATGGCCTCTCGGTGCGTGCGCGTCTTGATCGTCTAAACCGGGGGCTGTGACATGACGAAAATCATCCATATTGATCTTGATGACAGCGGGTTGCCCGCGCCCACAGCCGAGATCGAACAAGAACGCAAAGTGGCGATGTTTGATTTGTTGGAAAACAACAGCTTTGCGCTGCCCGCCCGTGATGGCCGCGATATGCCGCCGGGGCCTTATCGCCTTGGCCTGTCGATCCGCGAGCGCCGGCTGGTGTTCGATGTCCGGTCCGAGGATCAAAGCCCGGCGGGTGAATTTCATCTGTCGCTGGGGCCATTTCGGCAGGTCGTGAAGGATTATTTCCAGATCTGCGAAAGCTATTTCGATGCCGTCAAGACCCTGCCGCCCAGCCAGATCGAGACTATTGATATGGCCCGCCGTGGCATCCACAACGAAGGGGCGCGGGTCCTGCAAGAACGGCTTGAGGGGAAGGCGGACGTCGATACCGACACCGCACGGCGCCTGTTCACCCTGATTTGCGTCCTGCATTTTGGGGGCTGAATTGTCCGACAGCCTATCATATGCACCTTTGCCGCAGTCGGTCCTGTTTTGCTGCGACCACAATGCGGTGCGGTCGCCAATGGCCGAAGCGATCATGAAAAAGCTATACGGAACAAGGTGTTACATCCAGTCTGTCGGCGTCAAGAACGACCTGGAGATTGACGGGTTTTCAATCGCTGTCTGTGCCGAAATCGGGGTGGAACTGGCCCGCCACCGGTCGCGTTCATTCGATGAAATGGAAGACTGGGGCGATGACCTGTCGTCTTTCGATCTCGTGCTGGCGCTGTCACCGGCCAGCCAGCGCCGGGCGCTGGACCTGACGCAGTTCTACCACCTTGATGTGGAGTATTGGCCGATTCTCGACCCCACAGGATTGGGCGAGGATCGCGAGGCGCGGCTGGCCAGTTATCGGCAGGCCCGCGACCAGATCAAAAGCCGCCTGATTGATCGCTGGGGGCCGGGGTCAGAGGACACAGCAGGCTGAGCGGCCCCCCCAATCCAATTTCCCCATGCAATTTCGGAGCAAGACGTCATGAAAATCGCAGCGGCGGCCTATCATCCGCAATGGCATGACGATTGGGCTGGCCTGACGGCCAAGCGCGATCATTGGGTCCGCGATGCGGCCACGCAAGGCGCGGCGCTGTTGGTGTTTTCCGAATACGCCGGGATCGAGGCCGCATTGATCGGCGCGCCAGACGGCAATGGCGATCCGCGGCGCTGGCGTGATGGTATGGTTGCCGCAGCGGACCGCTGGGCTGCGCTGCACCGGGATCTGGCGATGAAATACAATGTGACCATTTTGGCAGGAAGCCTTAATGCGCAGGGTGCGGGCGGTCTTGTGAACCGCGCCATGCTGTGTGGGCCCGGTGGTGATCTCGGCTTTCAGGACAAGATGATCCTGACCCCTTACGAGCGGCTGCACATGTCCCTTGCTGCGGGTCAACAGATGCAACTGTTTGATACGGCAGTGGGCCGGGTTGGCGTGCTGATCTGTTACGATAGCGAATTTCCCCTTTTGGCACGGGCGCTTATGGCCGCAGGTGCGGATATGATTCTGGTTCCTTCGTGTACCGAACAGGTTGCAGGACAGACCCGCGTGCGGCAGTCGTGCAGGGCCCGCGCGATTGAAGGGCAGTGTCTGATCGTGCAGGCGCCGCTGGTTGGTGCCGTGCCGGGCTGTGATATCGTGGCCCTGAATACCGGGCGCGCCGGCCTGTTTTGCCCGCCCGACTACGGCTTGCCTGCCGACGGGATTATCGCCCAGGGCGTGACGGATATGCCCGGCTGGGTGATCGCCGACGTCGCCCCGACAGGCATCGCTGCGGCGCGCGCAACTGGTCAGGTCGGCAACTTTGCGCATTGGGTAGAACAGGACGACCGCATCAAAACAGTCACATCCGTGACGTTACGCTGATTAGCCCTTGAAAACTGCCGGGTTCAGGCGCATTTAAGCGCCGTTCGCACCCATCAGTGAACGGTACAACACAGGAGATCACATGGCCAAGGAAGAACTGCTCGAATTCCCAGGTGTCGTGAAAGAACTGCTGCCAAACGCGACGTTTCGGGTCGAGCTGGAAAACGGCCATGAGATCATCGCGCATACGGCAGGCAAGATGCGTAAAAACCGCATCCGGGTTCTGGCAGGCGACAAGGTACAAGTCGAAATGACCCCTTACGATCTGACCAAGGGTCGGATCAACTATCGCTTCAAGTAGGGCGAAACGTATGTTTCGCCCCGTGCGGGGAAAGCGTTTGGCGCTTTGCCAAATGCCGCCCGGCACCCAATTGTCAGTCTGGGCGCATCCATGACAACGCTGACACCTCAAAACGGCCTCAGGCTGATTCTCGGCTCTGGCTCGCCCCGGCGACTGGAGCTGTTGGCGCAATTGGGAATAACCCCTGCGGCGGTCCGCGCGCCTGATATCAATGAAGACGTGCGCAAGGGTGAATTGCCCCGCGACTATGTCAAACGGATCGCATCCGAAAAGGTGGCAGCGGTCGTTGCCGCCCCCGACGAGGTTGTGCTGTGCGCCGATACCACCGTCGCGCTTGGCCGGCGTATCATGGGCAAGCCTGCGAATGCGGGTGAAGCTGCGCAGTTCCTCTATGCGCTGTCCGGGCGCCGTCATCGGGTGATCACGGCCGTGGCGGTGAAACGCGGCGACCGCGTCTGGCTGAAGGACGTACAAAGCACCGTGGCTGTAAAACAACTGTCGGATGCCGAGGTGAACGCCTATCTGGCCACGGGCGACTGGCACGGCAAGGCTGGCGGCTATGCCATCCAAGGGCCGGCTGGCGCCTTTATTCCATGGATCAACGGGTCGTATACCGGCATTGTTGGCCTGCCACTTACCGAAACCGCCGGCCTGCTGACGGCTGCCGGTTTCCCGCTTTATGAAGGTGACGCATGAAGGGTCGCATGATCGTTCTTGACCATATCGGTGATATCGAGGCCGCAGCCTATCTGGTTGATGGCAAACTTGATGACCTGTTGCTTGATCATATCGACGCCCCCCGCCCCGGTGCCATCTTTCGCGGGATCTGTGACCGTCCGATCAAGGGTCAGGGCGGGATGATGTTGCGGCTGCCCGACGGCGAAACCGCGTTCTTGCGCCAAGGCAAAGGGCTGCGCCCCGGCCAGCCGGTACTGGTGCAGGTCACAGGCTATGCCGAAGGCGGCAAGGCCGTGCCCGTCACCGACCGTGTGCTGTTCAAAAGCCGCTATGCGATTGTGACACCCGGCAAGCCGGGATTGAACATCTCGCGGCAGATCACCGATGAAGACACCCGCGACAACCTGCTTGCCGTCGCCCACGAGGTGTTCGATGGTGATTACGGCCTGATCCTGCGGTCATCGTGCGAAGGCGCCCAAAGCACTGAAATAGCAGAAGATATTATGGCTATGCTGTCGCTGGCCGACGCCGTTCTGGCCGACGCCGAGGGCATAACCCCCGAAGCCCTGACCGAAGGCGACGGGCCCCACACGCTGGCTTGGCGCGACTGGACGGGGGCGGCAACCGTCGTCACCGAACCCGGCGGGTTCGAAACGCATGATATTTTGGGCCAGATCACGACGTTGGCGCAGCCCATGGTCCCGCTGGGCGAAGGTACGATGTATGTCGAACCGACACGCGCGCTGATAGCGGTGGACGTCAATACCGGCAACGACACGTCGCAGGCGGCCGCCCTCAAGGCCAACCTTGCCGCGTGTCGCGCCCTGCCCCGCGCGCTGCGGCTGCGTGGGCTTGGTGGCCAGATCAGCATTGATTTCGTGTCGATGTCCAAAACCCATCGCAAACAGGTCGAACAATCCCTGCGCGCCGCGTTCAAGGCGGACACGGTGGAAACGTCACTGGTAGGCTGGACGCCGATGGGCCTGTTCGAACTGCAGCGCAAACGCGAACGTCTGCCCGTGCCTGCGAAGTTGATGAAAGACCTCTGATGGCCTGCCCGATCTGCAACAAACCCACCCAAACCGCGTTCCGGCCGTTCTGCTCCAAGCGCTGCACGGACGTCGATCTGGCAAAATGGCTGACGGGCGCCTACGCGATCCCATCCAACGATCCCGACGACGCCGAAGAGCTGGAAAACCGCCTGCGCGACACCCCCGAGACGAAACCACATTAAATGCCGTCGTAAGCGCAAATAAGCATCAACTTCCCTCTGGACACCCCCGCCGCCCGCGTCTAAAACCCCGCTACCCGACGGAAATATCCGTCCCGGTGCCCGGGTAGCTCAGGGGTAGAGCAGTGGATTGAAAATCCTCGTGTCGGT
>NZ_JAFMHJ010000076.1 GCF_017854565.1 Yoonia sp. | reverse complement strand
CGCTGCGAGCGTGAACTCGGATTGCCCCTCCCGCGAGAGCCGACATTGAGCAATCCTCAAAATTAAACCTTTGTCAGTGCCGCCGCAAGGCAGCAGTGAGCCCAAACGGACCGCGCTATTGCTGGCTGTCTTCGCACCCGTAGCTTTCCAACGGTCAGCAAGGACGACCCTCCTCGGTCATTGACTGACAGCGTTTTCGTTTTGATGGAGTTCAAGATAGCGGTTTCTCGTCAGCGCTGCAGGAGTCTATGCAGCTCAACCAATTGACACCGAGCGAACGGTTCGACTCTTGCCGTCAGGGCGCAAGGCCAAGCAAGCGCAGAGCCTCGCGGGGGGCAGGCTTTCTCCAGATGATCTGAAAGCTGTCAGCCACATTGCTTTGAGCCACGGACATTCCAGGTATGGCGATCCAGGCCGGTACTGTCCGGTCTAAAAGTGCGAGGATCGTCGTACAGGCAGCGGCAACCCCTTGCTGAAAGGGCAATTGGGCGGCCACGCTGACGAATTGCCGCCCCGCTGCCAGCGCGATGGCGACATCTTCGCCCAAATCGACCGTCGCCATAGCAGGTGTGTAACCCGCCGACTGCAGCCGGGTCGCCACCGCGTTCGCGGGCGTGTCCCAGACCACGAAGAAGGCCGAGATATCGGGGTGGTCCGCAATCATCTGCAGGGCGAGTTCGGCGGCTTCATCCATGTCACCGAACCGCCGGACATGACTGCGCACGTCGGGGCGGTTGGCCTGCAACCAATTAGCAAAGGCGATCTCGCGTTCGTTTGTGGCGAAGAAGTCTGCTGCAAAGCCAAGGACACCTACCGCCGCCCCCTCGACCAGATGCGGGGCAAGGCCAGCAGCGGCCATTTTTCCCAACCCGAAATTATCCGATGACACCAACGAGGTGTAATGCGTTCCGGGCAAGAGGCCCGTGGGAACGTTCTCCAGAAGTATCAGTCGGATGCCAGCCTCCGAAACCCGCCGGAATGCAGCTGCAACCTGTTCGTTGGCCACGGGCAACGCCACGATTGCATCCGGTGCCGCCACGATCAGTCGGTCTAATTCGGACACCTGCCGATTCACGGAGAAACCGCAATCGATCACCTCGGTGACGACCACACCACAATCACCGAAGATGCCCAGCATGCCGGAGATCTGCTGTTTGGTCCAATCGCCGTCCAGCGTATGCAGCACGATGGCCACGCGTCTGGTTGCCGCCCTCGCGGCGGCCAGATCCTCTGGCAGCAGGCTGACCCGTTCGGGCGGCGATGCGCGCTCACCATGGGGCCCGAGTCCCGAAATCGTCACGGTGCGATCCTCCCTGGGTCAGATGGCGGCAAATGATTTGGTGGCGGCGGTTCGGCCTTGTCGGCAGGGCCGTGGTAGGCGACGAAACCGGGATGCATGTTCGGTTTTCCGTGAAGGATCCAGTCCTTGAGGAAGGAAGGTGAAAACAGCGCTTCGGATGCCACCCGCGCGGCGCCGACCAGACCGGCGGAACTGCCCATCTGCGAGCAGATGATCCGTAGATCCCGCGTCACCAATGGATGGGACGCTCCGTAAACCGTTTCTCGGATGCCCGCCAACAGATTGTCATTGGTCTGGACCAGCGTGCCCGATAGCACGATGATCTCGGGGTTCAGGGCGTTGGCGAGGGTCGCTACGACTTGCCCGATAAGATGCCCCGACTTCGACAGGATCGCCGACGCCGCAGGATCGCCGATCTGAGCGGCCTGTGACACTTCAATTGATGTAATCTCGGCTCCGCGACGCAAGAGATCTGCCAGAACCGGACTGCGGCCGCTCTCCGCCGCGGCGCGCCCTTCGCGCTCGATCATGTCGGAGCCTGCCATCACGTCCAGCGTGCCGGTTACCCCGTCCGACACCACTGGCAGCGCACCGATCAACCCCGCCGCTCCCTGCGCCCCGCGGTAAAGTTGCCCATCGCAGACGATCCCCGCCCCGATCCGGCGGCCGACCTTTACAAACAGCATGGAGCGCAGGCCGTGCCCGGCACCGGCGTGCAATTCGCCCATCGCCATGGTTTCGACGCTGGAGCGAATCCAGACCGGCACGCCAAACTGGCGGGTCAGGGTTTCAACCAGTGGGAAGTCTTCCCATGCGGGAAGGACGGGAGGCGTGGTGGTCATGAAGGCATCGTCGCGCCCGGAAGGCACCGTGCCGGGAACCGAAAGGGATATCCCCCAAGGCGCGGTGGGCGTGACCTGACGTTCCAGACACCAGTTGAAAAGGGACGTCAGCCTGTCTGCCAGTTGTGCCACGGGGGCGGTCAAGTTGGCGGCCTCGTGGTGTTGGGTCAGCAGGTTTCCCGACAGATCCGAAACGCCTACACCGATCGACATCTGATCCAGCGTCGCCAGCAAAATCAGCCCGCGACGGGCCGAGAACTTAACGAGGCGCGGTGCTCGCCCACCAGTCGCGTGGCCGAGTTCGCTTTCATCGACAAGGTTCAGATCCGATAGCAGTTGCAGTCGGTCCGCCACCACTGCCCGGCCCAGCTCAGCCTCTCGCTCCAGTTCCTGCCGCGTCGAAGCGCGCTCAGTCCGGATCAAGTTCAGGATTTCAATCAGCGAGGGGATTGCCGTTTCGCTGGTGCGCGGACGGCCCTTACCGCGCAAGCGGGATGATTCGGCGGCGGCATTCGCGTCCATCGGCAAAAGAGGCTCCTCAAGTAGGTGCAACAGGAATAGTCGGCCTGGTTCCGTCGTTCAAGTGGATACTTTTGCATTTAATATGCAAAAGTCATACAACTTATGCATAAAAACAGTTGACCTATGCTGATTTCGGTCCTACTGCTTCTCTCACGGTCAAGACGGCCGTCAGGAAGATCGCTTCGGCAGGCAAGACCGCGCCGGACACGCAATGAGGGAGGGGTCACAGATGGCCGGATGGAAGCTGGCGTATCACGCCAATTGCTGGGGGGCGCTGGGCGGTAATGCCGAGGGCGTCACCTCAATCACCCAACTCAGCTATCGCACCTTTGGCGCAATGGATCGCGCCTTTGCCGACATTGCGGCGGCGGGCTATCAGGGGGTGGAGCTGTTCGACGGTAACTTGCTGGATGCGTCAGCTGCGGAAATGCGGCAAAGTCTGGCAGACAACGGGCTGAAGCTGGTCGCAGCCTACGCCGGTGGGAACTTCATTTTCGACGACATCCTGCCAGATGAACTTGCGCGAGTAACCCGTGCAGCTGACCGTGCCGCCGAACTTGATGCGCCGCATCTGGTGGTGGGCGGCGGGGCCAAGCGGTTCGACGGAGTGCGCGAGACAGATTATCACAAGCTGGGCGGCGCGCTGGACCGCGTCAAGGCGATTGCCGATGCCCGGGGATTGCGCGCACACTATCACCCGCACCTGTCCACCATCGTTGAGGGGCCGTCCGAGGTTGCCAAGATATTCGATCTGACGGCAATCGATTTCTGCCCGGACACGGCACATCTGGCCGCTGCCGGGGGCGATCCTGCGCAACTCATCCGCGATCACGCGGCGCGCATTTCTTACATCCATCTAAAGGGGTTCCAGAAAGACCCCTTTGCCTTCACCCCACTAGACCGAGGCGACGTGCCGACCGGGCCAATCCTTGAGGCGATCCGGGACGTGGGTTTCGCGGGTTGGATATGTACCGAACTGGACAGCTGGGACGACCCCGCCGCAGGGGCGCGGATCAGCATGGAATATTTGAACCGGGCGATGGCGGACTGACAGCCAGGCCCTTTACCGGGGGGTGACCCCCCATCTCTTCTCTGGGAGGAAGAAATTATGCTCAATCGACGTGTTCTTTTAGGTTCGGCTACCGCCTTTGCGCTGGCCTTCGGGCTGAACGCCCCCGCCTTCGCCGACCCTGACGCAGCCTTGGCCGCGCTACAGGAAACTGTGCTATCCAAGGGACCGAACGGCGAAGAGCCGACGGCGCCGTCAACCGTTGTCCTCAGCGACGAGGAAATGGCTCAGATCCGGGCGATGGGGGCCACCGCCGCCATCGTCATGCACTACGGCGGCAATGACTGGTCTCGCGCCCAGATTAACGGGCTACAGACGCAGTTTGCCGCGATGGGCATCGAAGTCATCGCGGTTACCGATGCCGGGTTCAAACCGGAAAAGCAGGTCAGCGACCTAGAAACCATTATGGCGCAAGAACCAGACATCATCGTGTCGATCCCCGCTGACCCCACCGCCACTGCGGCGGCTTATCGTGCAGCGTCCGAGGCAGGGGCCCATTTGGTATTCATGGACAACGTGCCGACCGGTTTTGTGGCCGGTGAGGACTTTGTCTCAGTCGTCTCGGCGGACAATTACGGCAACGGCGTCGCCGCAGCACATCTGATGGCCAAGGCCCTAGGGCCGGACGGTGGGGATATCGGTCTTGTCTATCACGCCGCCGACTTCTTCGTGACCAAGCAGCGCTACGATGCCTTCAAGGCGACTATCACCAGCGATTACCCCGAAATTAGGATCGTGGCAGAACAAGGGATCGGCGGGCCGGACTTTTCTGGCGACGCGGAAAAGGCAGCTGGGGCGATGTTGATATCAAACCAGTCGATCAAGGGTATTTGGGCTGTCTGGGACGTGCCCGCTGAAGGCGTGATTTCCGCCGCAAGGTCGGCAGGGCGGGATGATCTGGTCATCACAACCGTGGACCTTGGTGAAAACGTGGCGATTAACATGGCACAGGACGGCTTTATTCAGGGTCTTGGTGCGCAGCGTCCTTATGATGCGGGTATCGTCGAGGCCAAACTGGCTGGCTACGCACTTTTGGGCAAAGAGGCCCCGGCATTTGTAGCACTGCCCGCGCTCCCCGTCACAAGGGAAAACTTGCTGGAAGCCTGGACGCAAGTCTACTCCGCCGAAGCGACCGACAACATCAAGTCGTCGATGCAATGATCACTGTGGCGCGGGGATAATCCCCGCGCGACATCTGAGTCTTCGGCTCGGCAGATTATTTCCTGGCCGGACCGATGCCTCTCCCTCAGCCACGGAGACTCAAAATGACTAAAGTGATGAATGTCGCCATGATCGGCGGCGGGTTCATGGGCAAGGCGCACGCCATGGCCTATGCGTCGATGCCAATGTTCTTCTGGCCCGCCCCGGCCATTCCGCACCGCAAGATCGTGGTTGATATTACTGATGGAGCAGCCGAAGAGGCGCGTCAACGCTTCGGCTTCGACGAGGCCAGCAGCGACTGGCGTGCCGTGATAAACCGGCCGGATATTGACGTCGTGGATATCTGCACCCCGAACAACGTCCACGCCGAAATCGCCATCGCGGCGGCAAAAGCGGGCAAGCACATAATTTGCGAGAAACCCCTCGCGCGCACTGTTGAAGAGGCTCGCGCGATGACCGAAGCGGCCAAGGCCGCAGGTATAATCCACATGGTTGCATTCAACTACCGCCGCACGCCCGCCGTGGCTTTGGCGAAGAAGTTCATCGACGAAGGCCGCATCGGTCGCATCCTGAATTTCCGTGGCACCTATCTGCAAGACTGGTCGGCTGATGAGAATGGCCCGCTGTCGTGGCGGTTCCAGAAAAAGATCGCGGGCTCTGGCGCGGTGGGCGATATCGGCACCCATGTCGTCGATCTGGCGCACTATCTTGTCGGCCCCATCGCCGAGGTGATCGCAATGACCAAGACCTATGTGGAAACGCGCCCGATCCAACAAGGCGGCGTCGATAAGCTGGGTGCGTCGGAAAAGGCTGCCGATGTAGAGCGCGCGCCGGTGGATGTCGACGACGAGGTGATCTCGATGCTGCGCTTTGATGGCGGTGCCATCGGGAGTCTTGAGGCGACGCGGAATGCCTGGGGCCGCAATAACTTTATCACGCTCGAAATCCACGGCACCAAAGGGTCGATCCACTTTAACTACGAACGCCGTGACGAATTGCAGGTCATGTTCGCCGACGATCCGGCGGATGCGCGCGGGTTCCGCACGATCTATACTGGCCCTGCGCACCCCTACGGAAATGGCTTGTGGCCGATTCCGGGCTTGGGCATCGGTTATTCTGAGACGAAGATCGTGGAATGTTTCGACTTCTTCAGCGCCATCGCCTCTGGCGAGCAGCCCAGCCCCAACTTTGAAGACGGGCTTTTGACAGAGCTGGTTGCCGATGCCATGCTGCGTTCGGGCGAAACCGGCAAGTGGGAATCGGTAAAATGACCACCCCTGTTGCTGCAGTTCGCATGACTGGGATCTCCAAATGCTTCGGCGGTGTACGGGCGTTAGACAACGTCGACCTAGAAGTTCTGGAGGGCGAGGTCCATGCCTTGCTGGGCGGTAACGGGGCCGGAAAATCGACTATCCTAAAGGTGCTGAACGGGGTGCATAGCGCCGATGAAGGCACTGTAGAGGTGGCGGGCCAGAAACTTGCCGGTGCTACGCCCGAAGCTGCCCGTGCTGCGGGCGTAGCGATGAACTTTCAAGAAATGTCACTGGTTCCTACCCTGACCGTGGCGCAGAACGTGTTTCTGACACGCGAGGCCCGCGATGCGCGCGGCTTGATCGATGACGCCGACTCCATCCGCCGCGCCGAAGCGATCTTCGAGATGCTGGAAGTGGAGGTAAACCCCCGTGCCCTAGTGGGGGATTTGGGAGCTGGGCAGAAGCAGTTGACAGAAATTGCCAAGGCTATCAGCCAGGACGCAAGGGTCCTGATCCTCGATGAACCATCGACTGCACTGGCCGTTTCAGATGTAGAACGGTTGTTCGTATTCCTGCGTAAGCTGAAGGCCAAGGGTGTGGCGATCATCTATGTCAGTCACAGGATGGATGAAATTGCCCGCATCGCGGACCGCGCCACGATCCTGCGCGACGGGCGTCACGTAATCACGGCGCCAATGGCTGATCTGCATGTTGACACAATGATCGAACATATTGTCGGGAGACGATCAAAGGGGTTTGCTGATGTCTTGCGCGGCGAGGTGACTAAAGGCGATGCGTTGCTAGAACTGAAGGCCGTCTCTGGGCCGCACAAGCCCGAAAACGTCAGCTTTACTCTCCATCGGGGTGAAGTGCTGGGGTTGGCAGGGCTTCTCGGCTCAGGCCGCTCGGCGCTGGCGCGGGTGATCGCGGGGATTGAACCTGCCGTCGCGGGCGAGATCGCCATCAATGGCCGCGCGGTGCAGATCCGCAGTCCGGCAGATGCGATTGCCGAAGGGGTGGCACTGGTGCCCGAAGCCCGCGCCACGCAGGGAATTATCCCTGCCCACAGCGTTGCCGACAATATGGTCATGGCCGTTCTGGGCCGCATCACTAAAGGTGGTCTTGTGGATCGGATCCAAGCCCGCGAGATAACCGACAAGATGATCCAGCGTCTGTCAGTCAAGACGGCCAGTCGGGATCATGCTGTCTCTACACTTTCGGGCGGCAATCAGCAGAAAGTCGTCATCGGGAAATGGCTGGCCACTGACCCCGACATCCTGATTTTGGATGAGCCCACCGCAGGTATCGACATCGGATCGAAATCCGAAATCATCCGCTTGGTGCGCGACCTTGCGATGGCGGGCAAAGGGGTGCTGGTGATCTCATCCGAGCTTTCGGAACTTCTGACCGCCTGTGACAGGATTTTGGTGATGGCCGATGGCCGCGCACATCAGATGCTGGACCGTGCCGATCTGGACGATCCGACCGAGACCAACCCCGAACATGCCCTGCAAGCCGCCGAGCGGCGCCTGCAGATCGAGATCCAGAAAGCTCTGACCGCAAAGGAGGCCACACATGGCTAATGCAGTATCAGCCCCCAGCAGGACCCTGTTCGCGAATTGGCGGCATAACATCATCTACATCGGCTTTGTCGTGATCTTTCTGATCTTCGCGGTGACGTTGAGCGACAAGGGGTTCCTGAACCCCAACAACTTGCTGAACATCGTAAGGCAGACGGCGATGATTGCCGTCATGGCGATCGCAATGACCTTCGTTCTGTCGGCTGGAGAGATCGACCTTTCCGTAGGTGCGGTTGCCGGGTTGACGACGGTAACCGTTGCTATGGCCATCGCCGTAGCGGGCCCGATCGGTGGGGTCGCGGCAGGTATTGCCACCGGCCTCGCGGTCGGCATGTTCAACGGCTGGCTGACAACCCGCATCGGGATCCCTTCGTTTCTGACGACCCTTGCGATGATGG
>NZ_JAFMHJ010000075.1 GCF_017854565.1 Yoonia sp. | reverse complement strand
ATCACGATATTGCCGACGCCAGCGCACCAACAAAGATCGCCCCAGATCATGCCGTCGGGCGGTCTCGGCCACGCAGCCTGGTGCCCCAAAGCTTTCTTCAATGATCCGAACTTTCTCCACATCCGTCCAGCGCCCGCGGCGCCCGGTATCGGTGACAGATAGTATCTCTACGGCGGGTCTGAATCTGTGGTCGGTCATAGCGCCGCATCTACGATAACCTCACGAAAACAAAAAGACGGCCCTCGGCGTAGGTTTACAATTCATCGCGGGCGCCACACTATCAAAAACGCCGATCACTGCTGACCCAGGGCGCTGGCGGCGATTCCCTTGCCCACGCCGGTCTTGCCCCGCCCGGACGGCCTTGGCCGGGTCGCGAAAAAGCGCCACATGCTGCTGGGCGCATTGCCCGGCCAGACGGAACTGGCGCTGCTGCATGGCTTGCTGGTGTCGCATCTGCGCAAACACACCTATCCCGATCACGCCCCCGCATTGTTCCGCGGGCTGTGGGCCGAGCAAAAGCATTGGCTGCTGGAACACCTGCCAACGCGCTGGCTGATTTCAGCGGTTACCACCTTTGCGGATCACGGTGAAACCGGGGCGGATCGCAAGCTGGCGAAATCCATTAATATACTGTTTTCGCTTATAAAATATACGAATTAGAGCGGTGCTTTAGGGCAGCACCCCGACGGCGCCGTTTCGCATCCAAGATCGCAGTAGGGCTGCATTGCCGATGCGCATGAAGGATTTTCAGTGCTGCAAGGCGACTTGGAGGCGCCCCTGCTCGCGCAGCACCTGCCGACAGCCCTGAATGACGACGACGGCACCGTGTTTCGCCGCTTTGCGCGGATGCGCGCCACGGCCGGAAAGACCACGTGGCCCCGGGGCTTGGCGCCATATCCTTGACCCTTGCCGGAATTTCGGATATGCGCAGCAACTGCTAAGATAGCCAACGACGCCCGGACGCTTGGAACATTGCGTCCTTTCACCTTTGCGGACCGTAGCCGCATATCTAGGATGCATATGACTAAATTTTCTGACATGAACCTTGATCCCAAGGTTCTGAAGGCTGTAGCTGAAACCGGCTATGATACCCCCACACCCATTCAGGACGGCGCGATCCCACCCGCGCTGGAAGGCCGGGATGTGCTGGGTATTGCCCAGACCGGCACGGGTAAAACCGCAGCCTTCACGCTGCCGATGATCACCCTTTTGGGGCGTGGCCGTGCGCGTGCGCGGATGCCCCGGTCGCTGGTGCTGGCGCCAACGCGTGAATTGGCCGCACAGGTGGCCGAGAATTTCGACGCCTACGCCAAATACACCAAGCTGACAAAGGCGCTGCTGATCGGCGGCACCAGCTTTAAGGATCAGGACAAGCTGATCGACAAGGGCGTGGATGTTCTGATCGCGACGCCGGGTCGCTTGCTGGACCATCTGGAGCGCGGCAAGCTGATTCTGACCGACGTCAAGATCATGGTGGTCGACGAAGCCGACCGGATGCTGGATATGGGGTTCATTCCCGATATCGAAGAGATATTCAAACGCACGCCGTTCACCCGGCAGACCCTGTTTTTCAGCGCCACAATGGCCCCAGAGATTGAGCGGATCACCAATACGTTCTTGTCCAATCCCGCCAAGATCGAAGTCGCCCGTGCGGCCACGGCAAATGTGAATATCAAGCAAAGTGTTGTGATGTTCAAAGGGTCGAACAAGACCAAAGAGCCGGCAGAGAAACGTGCCCTGCTGCGCGCCCTGATCGAGGCCGAAGGCCCTGCATGCAGCAACGCGATTATCTTTTGCAACCGCAAGTCCGACGTGGATATCGTTGCTAAGTCTTTGAGTAAATACGGCTATGATGCGGCCCCCATCCATGGTGATCTGGAACAAAGCCACCGGACCCGCACGCTGGAATCATTCCGCGATAATAAGCTTCGGTTCCTTGTGGCTTCTGACGTGGCTGCGCGGGGGCTGGACATTCCTGCGGTGACGCATGTGTTCAACTTTGACGTGCCAAGCCATGCTGAAGACTACGTGCACCGGATTGGCCGTACTGGCCGCGCGGGCCGTACCGGCACCGCAATCATGATCTGCGTGTCGCGCGATGAAAAGAACCTCTCCGATGTTGAGCGCCTGGTACAGACTGAGATCCCGCGGATGGACAGCCCCGTTGGCAATGCGGCACCCGTGGCCGATGTTGCGGCCGCCCCGGAGCCAAGCCCTGCTGCGACGTCTGAGCGGCCAAAGCGCACGCGCACCCGGTCGCGCAGGTCGTCCGACGACAGACCCGCCGCGCAAGCACCGGTGGCGGTTGCGGCCCCTGCTGAAGTTCCTGCCGAGGTTTCTGCCGCCGTCGAAGCGTCTGCACCAAAGCCACAACACGACGACCGCAACCGTGGTGGACGTGGCCGTGGGAACAATGACCGGGGCCGCAATGATCAACGAATCGTTGGCATGGGCGAAGACACACCCGCGTTCATCGCGATGAGTTTCGAAGAGCGCGCAAAGTTATAATCGGTGCGGCGGGGGAAACCCCGCCCTACGGTCTACAAATAAAAAGGGGGCGGGGTCATCCCCCAGCCCCTGACCCTAAATGTTTACAAATCCCTCCAAAGCCATTGGCGGGGGTTTGTGCGTGGGGAGTTACAGTCCTCATTAAATCTATACGTTTCATACGCTAATGGCTTTCTGGTCCCAAGTACATAGCGGAAACAAAGCGAAAACTTGGGACCGGATCTAATGTACCGTATGCATTGGCGGCTTGCCGCGCGGTATGGGGTGACTTAACACTGCGTTAACCTGCCGATTATGTGACTGGACTGTATGCCTTTTCTGAGATTCTTGCGTCCAAAAACTGACGACAAGGCACCTCTTTTGGAGCGGTGCCTGTCAGTCGATCTAGAGGTTGATCCCAGTAAGGCAGAGATCTTCGACTTGGCAGCAGTGCGCTTTGGTCCCGGCCCGGCGGTCGTGGCGGGTAAAGGAAGACTCCAGCAATCGCTCGACAAGCTGGAAGCGGCCCTGAAGACGACCAGCTACATCATTGGTCATAACGTTCTGCGCCATGATATCGAGCACTTGCTGGCAGCAAGGCCAAGACTGCGCGACAAAATGATGGCGCCTATCGATACGCTTTGGCTGAACCCCTTGGCTTTTCCGCGCAACCCCTACCATCATTTGGTCAAACATCATCATGACGGGCGGCTGCATGCGGGACATGTGAATGACCCCGAGCTTGATGCCCGTCTGGTGTTCGATGTTTTGAGCAACCAGATCGCGGCCCTGAAAGGGCAGTCGCCCGATCTGCTTGTGGCTTGGCATCACCTTGTCACGCGAACGGATCGCTCCGACGGCTTTGATGCGGTCTTTCAGTATATCCGCAATGCGGGCGCGCCGGACCATGCCTCAGCTCTGGCCGCAATCCGCAGTATCCTGGCGGATCAGGCTTGCGGTGAACAGGTCGGTCCAGCGCTGGATGCGCTAGGTGATGCGCGGATGGCCTGGCCGATGGCCTATGCCCTGGCATGGATATCTGTCTCCGGCGGGGAATCTGTCATGCCGCCTTGGGTCAGGGCCTCTGTTCCGCAGGCAGCGCTGATCGTCCGGCAGTTGCGCGACACCAACTGCGGCAGGCCCTCTTGCGTCTGGTGCGCGACGATGAACGACCCCAAAGGCGCGTTGCGAAAGTGGTTCGGCTTTCCGGCCTTCCGCGCCGAACCAGCCGATGCCGAAGGGCGCCCCCTGCAAGAGGTCATTGTCGAAAAGGCGATGGCGCATTCACATGTGCTTGGCATCTTGCCCACAGGCACGGGCAAGTCTGTCTGCTACCAGGTTCCGGCGTTGAGCCTTTACGACAAGACCGGTGCGCTGACGGTGGTCATCTCACCTCTCGTCGCTCTGATGGCCGATCAGGTGCAGGGGATGGAGCGCACGGGTATTTCCTCGGCGGTGACGATCAACGGCATGCTGTCGATGCCCGAGCGGCAAGACGCGCTGGACCGCGTCAGGCTTGGTCAGGCGGCAATCCTGCTGATATCGCCAGAACAACTCCGCTCGGTATCGGTGCGATCGGTCCTCAAGCAACGTGAGGTGGGGTTCTGGGTGCTGGACGAGGCGCATTGCGTCTCGAAATGGGGACATGATTTCCGGCCCGATTATCGCTACATCGGTCGCTTTATAAGTGAATTCTCGGGTGACGCACCACCAGCCCCGATCCTTTGCCTGACAGCGACTGCCAAACCAGAGGTCGTGCGCGATATCATCGACCATTTTCAACAGAAGCTTGCCATCGAACTGAACCTGTTCGATGGCGGCTCGTCGCGGACGAACTTGTCGTTTTCGGTACTGGCGACACGCAAGGAGAGCAAGCTTGGAGACATCCTGACCGCTATACAGGATCATTTGCCAGAGGGTCGATCAGGTGCGGTCGTTTATTGCGCCACGCGCAAAGAGACTGAACGGGTCGCGGCGTTCCTCAAAGACCAAGGCCTGGCCGCAGCGCATTTTCATGCAGGGCTGACGGTCGACGACAAACGATTTGTACAGGAAGCCTTCCGCGTGGGCGACTTGCGGGTCATTGCAGCCACAAATGCATTTGGCATGGGGATCGACAAGCCAGACATCCGCTTGGTTGTCCATGCTGATATCCCGGGCTCGCTGGAGAACTACCTGCAAGAGGCGGGCCGCGCAGGCCGCGACAGGATGCCCGCCGATTGCGTTCTGTTGTATCATACCGATGACGTCGAGCGGCAATTCACCCTCACCGCCCGCTCGCGGCTGGAGAGGCACGAGATCGGAGCGATCCTGAAGGCATTGCGTCGGATCGACGAGCAGGGCCGGAATGGTGGCAAGGTCGTCGTGACCACCGGAGAGATCGTGCGAGAAGAGAAGGACCGCGAATTTATCCGCGACAGCGCAACGGATGACACGCGGGTCAAGACGGCAGTTTCTTGGCTGGAAGAAGCCACCCTCGTCTCACGCGAAGAGAACCGGGTGCAGGTTTTTCCTTCTTCGCTGATGGTGCGCACGCTCGAACAGGCGAACGCGCGGCTCGAAAAGACGCAGGTCACCGGCGCACGGCGCAAGCAGCTTCTCGACATCGTGCGCGCATTGATGAACACGCCCGCCGATCAGGGCATATCGACCGACGAATTGACCGGTCTCGCCGGTCTTACGCATCGCGGGCTTGCCAAAGCCATGGCGGACCTCGAGACTTTGGGGCTCGCAAGAAATGATATTGCCATCACAGTCCAAATCCACGTCGGGATCGAAAACAGCTCTCGTCAGCGGTTCGCGGCGGCGCGGACTCTGGAAAAAGCATTGATTGGCACGATGCGAGAGATGGCACCCGAAGCCGACACCGGTGGTGGTGGCCAGCTTGACCTCACAGTTGCCAGCCAGAAAATGAGGGAGATGGGCAATTCCGGCGCAGGCCCCCATATCCTCGAACGCCTTTTGCGCAGTATCGAACGGGACGGGCGCGACGAGGGTGGCAGCCAAGGCAACATCCGACTGAGAAAGCTCTCTTCCAAAACTCTCGAGGTCGTCCTTCAGCGCTCGTGGCGGGCAGTGGAGCAGACAGCGTCCTTGCGCTGGACAGCTGCCGAAAGACTTCTCGAATTTCTGATCACCCAGGTGCCAACCGGCACCAAGGGCAAGGACATCCAGGTTGAGACGACGCTTGGCGACTTTCTGGCCCAGTTGAACGGTGATGCGGTCATCAAGACTTCGGGCGTAAAGAATATGACCAAGCTGATGGAGCGCACGCTCCTTTGGCTGCACGAACAGCAGGTGCTGACGCTTGGCAAGGGACTGACAGTCTTCCGCTCGGCCATGACGATTCATCTGAACCCAGAGCGCGCGCCTTTCGCAGCAAAGGATTTCCTGCCGCTGCAAGAGCACTACCGTGAGCAGACGCTGCAGACCCATGTCATGGCCGCCTATGCCGAAAAGGGACTGGAGCGGATCGACGAGGCGCAAAGTCTCACGCAGGATTACTTTACGCTGGACCAGGATCGTTTCCTACGCCGCTGGATGCCAGGGCGTGGTGTCGAGATACGCCGCCAAACCACGGGACGGGCATGGAGGCAGATCGTCGAGGATCTTGGCAACCCCGCCCAGCAGGAAATCGTGGCCGATGACCGTGAGGAGACCAACGTCCTTGTGCTGGCCGGCCCCGGATCAGGCAAAACAAGAGTGCTGGTTCACCGTATCGCCTATCTTTTGCGTGTCCGGCGTGAAGACCCGCAGCGCATCCTCGTGCTAACCTACAACCGCCATGCCGCAGCCGAGATCCGTGCCCGCCTGCGCCGTCTTGTCGGGGAGGATGCCGCTTGGGTCACCGTTTCGACCTGTCACGCGCTCGCCATGCGACTGGTGGGGGCAAGCTTTGCCGGTGGTTCCACCGAGACCCGCGACTTCGACGCCATCTTGCGTGATGCCGTGCGCATGATCACAGGTGAAGGGCTGAGCCGCGCCGAGGCCGAGGCGCAGCGCGAGGCCTTGATCCAAGGCTATCGGTGGATTCTCGTCGACGAATATCAGGACATCGGCCCAGAAGAATATGCGCTGATTGCAGCCGTGGCCGGGCGCTCGCTCGACGATCCTGACCAGCGCCTCAGCCTCTTTGCGGTGGGGGACGACGACCAGAACATCTATGCATTCACTGGCGCCTCCATTTCGTTCATCCGTCGCTTCGAAGAGGATTACCGCGCCAAGCCGAAGTTCCTGACCGAGAATTATCGCTCTACCCGCTTCATCATCGACGCTTCAAATCAGGTGATCGAGCCTGCTCGGGGGCGCATGAAGGCCGGCCATCCGATCACTGTGGACAAGCTGCGCAGCCTTCATCCGGGTGGCGGGGTCATGGCGACTTATGACCCGGTGGGACAGGGACGCGCGCAGTTCCTCGACGTGCCGGGGGACGACGTTGCCCAAGGGGTAGCAGCGGTGGACGAACTGGTCAGGATCTCCCATCTGGACCCGGACTTCTCTTGGTCGCGCACGGCCATCATCTCGCGCGATTGGCGGCGGCTCGGGCCGGTGCGGGCATACGCAGAAAAGCTGGGTCTCCAGGTGGAGATGGCCAATGAGAAACTCCCAAGTATCTGGCGCCTTCGTGAAATGCAAAAACTGGTGGCTGGCCTGCGGCAGCGACCGGCTGCGATGCTCACAATTAAGGACATCCTCGATGTTCTGAACCAGCAGCGGTTGACGCGCTGGGTTGTTCTGATTGCCGAAGGCATCGCGGACCTGGCCCGCGAACTTGGCGCCAAGACAATCCCGGTTCCCGACGCGCTGGAATGGCTTGCCGAATGGGCGCAGGATGTCAGAGGAACGCAGCGCGGGCTTCTGCTGCTCACGGCTCACCGGTCCAAAGGCTTGGAATTCGATCATGTGGTGATCCTGAACGGTGGCTGGCAAGCGATCTCGCAGGGCGAGGACGGCGAGGCGCCGCGGCGCCTCTTCTACGTCGCGATGACGCGCGCGCGCCGGAGCCTTGCCGTGGTAACCTGCGGGGCTCATGCGTTCGTCCATGCTGACAGCGACAGCGAGCTTTTACGCCAAGTCGCGGCACCGCGAGCTTCCGACTTGCCCGAGCCTGACCAATATCACCTGCCAGACATGGGCTCTGTTGATCTCTCTTATGCCGGGCGCCTCTCCGAGACGAGCCAAACGCTTGCCGCCATCACCGAAGCCGAAATCGACGACGCGGTGACCTTGGAGCGGCGCGAGGGAAAATGGATGACCCTCGACAGACACGGCCGCGTACTCGGCCGCATGGCGGCAAACTGGGCGCCGCCCGCAGATACGCACCTGATCTCTGGCAAGGTCGGAGCCATCGTCCGCTGGCGGAAGGCCGATAACGAGGAAGCTTTTCAGACCTACATCAAGCGCAGCGAGTGGGAGACCATTCTGCCGGAGTTCGTTTTCCGCCAAAGACATGGGCGCTGACGGCCTCGCATAGCTCGGAGGGTGGGAAGGGCTTTGTTGCACAAATCCCACCGTGAGGGGAATCACTGTGTGAATCCAGCGTGGTAGCGGGTTGCGATGAGCACCTGGATACCGACGACGTACAAGACTCGGAACTGGGCAGAGTACAATCATTCACTTAAGCAGCGGGGATCGCTGTCGATC
>NZ_JAFMHJ010000074.1 GCF_017854565.1 Yoonia sp. | reverse complement strand
GGGCGAGGATGTCAGTGAACTTCTCGATATGATCGCCGCCCAGATGAAGGTGATCTGTCACCCGGCAGTCTATTGCTTGCAATCGATGAGAGGGCAGATCGCCCGCATCAAGAAATCCTGCCGCCGTTGTGAGCGGATGGTGCAGGAGCCGGCCCCCAGCCGCCCGATCCCGGGCAGCATGGCGGGGCCGAACCTGCTGGCCCATGTCCTGGTCTCGAAGTTCGACGATCATTTGCCGCTCTATCGCCAGCACGAGATCTTTGCCCGCATGGGGGCAGACATCCCCGAAAGCACCCTCGTCGGCTGGGTGAGCGCCGGCCCACGAAGTGGCGGAGCGTCCAGTGGACGCGCCGAGGAGTGAACGGGCGGAGCCCAGGGTGGCCGCGCCATGAAGACCTTGTCGCCGCTGATTGAACGGATTGAGGCGGACATCATGGCCAGCGACCTGCTGCATGCGGACGACACACCCATCCGCGTGCTGGATCGCAGCATGCGCAACAAAGGGCTTGGCAAGGGTGTCAAACAAGGCCGGATCTGGGCCTATGTGCGCGATCAACGCCCCTGGGCGGGGGCATCGCCACCGGGTGCTGTCTATCGCTTTGCGCCCGACTGGAAGGAAGAGCACGTTCTTGGCCATCTGGCCGATGCGCGCGGCATCCTGCAAGCGGATGGCTACAAAGGTTATGCCAAGCTCTACGCGCCTGAACCCGATGGCACACCGCGTTTGCGCGAGGCGGCCTGTTGGGCGCACCTGCGGCGCGACTTCCATGACTTCTGGACCTCGACCAAATCCGAGATCGCCCGCGAGGCGCTCGACCGGATCGGCAAGCTCTATGATATCGAGCGCGACATCAATGGCCAGCCCGCTGACATCCGGCACGCCGCGCGCCAAAATCTTAGCCTGCCCAAGGTGACGGCCTTCTTTGCCTGGTCCGAACAGCATCTCCTGCGCATTCCGGGTAAAAGCGACCTGGCCAAAGCCTTCCGCTATGGCCTCGCCCGGCAGGAAGCCTTCAGCCTGTTCCTGACTGACGGGCGTGTGGCCATAGACAACAATCCGGCCGAACGCGCCCTGCGTCCGATTGGAATCGGCAGGAAAAATTGGTTATTTGCAGGTGCCGATACCGGTGCGGAAACCTTGGCGCGGGCGATGACGGTCATTGAAACTGCCAAGCTGAACGGTCTCGATCCGCTGGCCTATCTCGCCGACATCCTCGACCGCATCCACGATCACAAGATCAACAGGCTGGATGAATTGCTGCCGTGGAACTGGGCGCCAAAGGCATCCGTGACGAACAGTCGCGCAGCGTAGGCTGCGGTAGCAATGGAGCGGTTACGGATGAATTGCTGCCGTGGAATTGGGTGCCGCTGGCCGTTGCCCATTCACAGGCCGCCTGATGGCTGCCGTGACCCATGTTTGCACCATCGAATACGTCGCCAAAATGTTGGGCGAGGATGCAGAACTTCTAGAAGCAATCATCTACAACGACGACAATCTGACCTACGGCAACATCGTCAGCGTCTATGTCGGACCCGAAGAAACCATCACTGCGCTGACGGACGAAGGGATCGAAGAACTGTCCGACATGATCCGCGCCGCTCGTATCACCACCAAAACCTGGCATGAGTTCCTCGACGACTTCGTGGAGGACATCGAACTTGTGGCGCGCATCAAAGCTAAATCACTGCGGTAGCAATGGGCGGTTACGCTTTTCCGCAAACGGATCAAGCTTACTTGGCCGCGTCGGCGTCTGGAAGTTAGGCTCTACGATATCAGCCCGCAGGTACTTCCTGATGGTGTTGCGAGACAGCCCAGTCCGCCGTGAAATCTCGCGAATAGGCATCTTGTCCCTTAAAGCCCATCGTCGAATTACGCTCAAAAATCCCATGTCTATCACTCCAATAACCCCCGACAAATCCCGTCAGGGGCACGGTTGCACATGGGTCATTTCTCAGTGACAATTCTAACCTCTACCGGGTCAGTTTTAAGTGACAGCCAACAATATAGCGCGTTTCACTGTTGAGAATGATGTCCTGACTTTTAAAAATATCAACGATATCCGCGTAGTTCATCCGGTATTCGCCGTCGTCACCCAATGTGCCATTCACCTTTGCCAGATAGGCCGCTTCAGAGGGGTACGACGTGCCATCAGCGGTTTTGGCGGACTCAAGCCAATCGGGAACACCAAACACGGTTTCAAAGCTGCTTTCAAAGTCTTGCGCCGTCAGTGCATCAGTCGCGGGGTTCTTGCCTGCATGCGCGAACATTGCACTCACGTAGCGTTCGCTCGGGACCTTTGTCAGGTCAAGATCAAGAAAAAAATCAGATGTGCGAGGGTCCCTGGGCACCAAGACCCAATCAGCAAGCATCTGGTTCAAATCTTCGATGGTGAATGTGCCGCCCGCAGGGGAGCCATATAGCACGTTCAAATGCGCGAAAGTACTTTGGTTGATGCCTGCGCCATCAAGAAAAATGCGGCCGTGCAGGCCGTTTTCCATTGCCGAAAAAACGCCATCCCCGTTTGCATAATATTCTGCTAGGTGGATCACCGTACGCATCAAAAGACTGTCGCTGATGCCGCTGCCCGTTCCGGATGACGCGCTGCGTCCGGTCAGAACATCGACGGCAATGTGACCCGTCGTCTCGTCGACATGCAGGTCAATGTGACCATCATTGAACAAAGCCGCCATTTGCGCATCGGTCATGGAGTAGTTTTCGCCGAAACGCGCGGCAAGATAGGCCAGCGGCTGCACCTCCGTGTAGCCGAAAAGCAGTCCGAACGCGCTGATGAAATCTTCGTCTCCCAGATGGGGTTGCTGACCATCAAAGCTGGTGCCGATTTGGGCAAACAGGGCAACGACAATCCGCGCACCATCAATTTTGTTCCAGTCGGCGGTCGCGCCGCCCCAGAGATCGTCGGCAAACGTCAGAAAGCCATCCTCTTTCATCGCACCGAAAATGGTGTCGCCGTTGACTGTGGTGCCATCCCCGTAAATGCTGATCAACGTTTGCATCTGGGTCGCGCTAGGCGACCCAATTCCCAGCGTTTCGAACAGCGTGCCAAGCGATGTCACGTCATAGTCGTGATGCCCGACGGCCCGTTCAGTTGGTATCGCGCCCAGAGAAAATGCAAAGCCGCCGTCGCCCGCCGCATTCTTCTGCTGAGACAACACGCCCTCTTGCATCATCGCCGTCACGGCGGCCAGGTCTATACCGCCATTCGTACCGTAATATTGCATCAGCTCTGCCGCGATTTCGGGAATGTATTCCTGATCGTAGTCGTGCCAATCTTCAAACGCGACGGTCACCGATCCGTCTGCATTTACGGTTGTGCGCGCATTGGCCATGTCTTTGTAATAATAGACATTTTTTTCATACTTGAAGATACGCACATTCATCGTGCTGGGATCGCCATTCAGCTTGATCGGCGGGACTTCACTTCGGTTGTCGGCGACCGTCACCCATGCGTTCGTCATAATATCAAAGACCTGCACACGCAGCGCCGCACCGCTTTCAAAACTGACCGAAAAGCTGGTCGTGATATTGGACGGCGGCGGCGCAACCACTTCATTGCGCCCGCGCAGCGTGACCACCGCGTCATTGAAGTCGCCATCATTCCAGTCCTCGAACGCCACGGTAATGCTGCCGTCCGCATTGACTGTGGTCCGAGAGCTTTCGGTGTTGCGATAGAAATATTCGTTCGTGTCCGCACGAAAGACCCGCAAGTTCAGCGTTGTCGGATCACCGTCCATCAGGCCAACCGAAGGTGCGCCACGGTTGTTGGCCACATCAACCCATGCGCCGGTCGCCTCATCAAAGGCCTGCACATAAAGCGGTGCCCCCGCATCAAAACTGGCCGAGATTCCAACCTGCGAACTTGGCGCGGACGTTGGTTGATAAACTTCGATAATCCCCGTGTAGATGGGCCGGAGCGGCAGCATGTCTACGGGTATTAGTGGTGTCCTGAAATAGGGAGGATTCTTCTCCGCCGTTGGCTGGCGCAACTCTATCGTCTGTAGCCCACCAAGATCAAAATCCTGGATGTTGAGTTCCATTGGATTGATCGGAAACGAGCGTGCAGGGTCTGTTAACGTCACATTATGCGCCTCTGGATGAAATGCGGTGCCGACTGACACGTTTCGTTACCGTCTTTATCAGACATTGCATATGTGGCGCGTGCGATGCGGTTGACCGGTCGTGTTTTCCGCACCGCACCAAGAGGACGAAACGGTTCTGGCGCAAGAACCGCATTCCCGCGCCACAGATTTCAGCAATCAAAGTCACGATGCAGAACAAACATATTGTGTGAAATGGCATCATTCGGAAGAGATACGCACCCTGCCGTCATGGTGGTACTTGGGGCGGCGCGAAAGCGGGACAGGTCGATATCGCCTTCACGCGGCATGACAGCCGAGGCCCGCAGCCGGTACGTAACCCTTTCGCGCGAGGATTTTGGCCCACCGACCGACACTCTGACGCCATCAGAGTATCGGTCAGATGGTGCGCGTCAGAGGCAATCCGCCAGAGCCGTGGCAAGGTTACGAAGAACGTCGCCATAAAGATCCGGGCCAGGCTCGAGATCGGAACCGAGCGGATCGAGCACGCCGGTCCGCGCTTCCGATCCATCCATGACCGCAGCCAAGATGCCGGGATCGTATTGCGGCTCTGACAACACGCAAGTCACGCCCTGTTCTTTCACGCGCGCCTGTATCTCGGCGATACGGGCCGGGCTGGGATCGGACGCATCGGAAACCGATATGGCGCCCGACGCAGGGAACTCGAAAGCTGTCTCGAAGTATTGATAGGCATCATGGAAGACGATGAAGTTGCGGCCACGCACCGGATCGAGAATGGTGTTGATATCGGCGCTCAGGGCCGCCAGCTCTTCGCGTCCTGCGGCCGCGTTGCCAAAATATGCGCCCGCATTGTCCGGATCGGCAGTCGAAAGTTGCGCGGCAATGACGTTCAACCAGACCGCGCCGTTGTCGGGCGACAACCAGGCGTGCGGATCCTGTGCGCCATGCCCGTGGTCGTCATGCTCGGCCTGCTTTTCATCCGCGTGATCTTCACCTTCATGATCGCTATGGCCCGCGTGATCCTTGTCATGGTCTTCGTCCGCGTGTTCCTCATCCTCATCTGCATGCGCTTCGAACAGCGCGCCTTCGCGGAACGGCAGCTCGATGGTGCCCTCGGCTTCAAGCAGCTCCGTGACGGTCGCGCCGCCAGCCAGTGTTGCAATGGCACCTTCCAGCCACGGCGTCAGTTCGGGGCTGACCCAGAAGATCAGATCCGCCTCTTGCAGCGCAGTGGCCTCTGACGGACGCAAGCTATATTCATGCGGACTGGCACCCGGCGCCACAATCAGCGACGGCACGCCCACCCCCTGCATGACGCGCACGACAAGCGAATGGACCGGCGCGATATCAACGGCCACGCGCGGCACATCGGCCAATGCGGCACCAGCCAGCAGCGAGGCTGCGATTGACAAGGGAAACAGATTTCTGGACATAGGCGGCTCCATGTGATTTTATAACATTTCAAGTGAGGTACAGGAAACGTAATAACATGACAAGTGCTACCCGAGCGGGAGATGATCCGCCGACCGATCCGGTCGGATTCGAGACACATGATCATGCCAGATGCATCAACGCATCGGTCACTTCAGCCGAAGCGGTTTGCGGACGCGACGGGCTGCGCTTTACCCCGGTCCGGCGAAAGGCGCTTGAAATTCTTTTGCAGGAACACCGCGCCCTCGGGGCCTACGAGATGCTGGACCGGCTGCGCGATGCCGGCTTCGGCTCGCAACCCCCTGTCGCCTATCGGGCCCTTGAATTTCTGGTCGCCAATGGGTTTGCGCACAAGATCGAACGCCTGAATGCCTTTATTGCCTGCGCCCATCCCGGCGCGACCCATTCACCCGCTTTCATGATCTGCCGGCTGTGCAATTCCGTGGCCGAAGCACAATCGACACCCACGCGCGGTGCCTTGGGCGAAGCCGCCCGCGCGGCAGGGTTTCAGATCGAACGCACCGTTGTCGAGGCAGAGGGCATTTGTCCCGCCTGCGCGGAACAGGCCAGCGCATGAGCCTGATCGCAGTGGAAAATATCAACGTTGGTTATGGCACGCATATGGTGTTGCGCAACGTGTCGCTGACCATTGAACCGGGCGAGATCGTGACAGTGGTCGGGCCGAATGGATCGGGCAAGACCACGCTGCTGCGCGCGCTTATCGGTGCGGCACACCCAACCTCGGGTCGGATCACCCGCCAACCGGGTCTGCGCATCGGCTATGTGCCCCAGAAGCTGCATATAGACCCGACATTGCCCATGACGGTCGAGCGGTTCCTGCGCCTTCCGGGCGGCACCCAGCGGTCGGCCTGCGCACAGGCGCTGGAGCGTGCTGGCGTGCCCGATCTGTCACAGCGCCAGATGTCGGCCCTGTCCGGCGGGCAGATGCAGCGCGTCTTGCTGGCGCGCGCCTTGATCAACAACCCCGAACTCTTGTTGCTGGACGAGGCGACGCAGGGGCTCGACCAGCCCGGATCAGCCGCTTTTTATCGCCAGATCGACGATGTCCGCCGCCAGACCGGGTGTGCAATCCTCATGATCAGCCACGAGTTGCATGTCGTCATGAGCGCGTCCGACCGTGTTATCTGCCTTAATGGCCACATCTGCTGCGAGGGCGCGCCAGAAATCGTGTCGGCCGCCCCCGAGTACCGCGCGCTTTTCGGCACTGGCACGGGCGGTGCGCTGGCACTCTACCGGCACGACCATGATCACAGTCACGACGACGGCGAAGCCTGTGGGCACGACCACGGGCATGACGCCCCCCTTCCCCGAAACGTACCGAGGCCGCCGAATAATGCTGGATGATTTCATGACCCGCGCAACGCTGGCCGGTATCGGCGTTGCCTTTGCCGCAGCTCCTTTGGGCAGCTTTGTCGTCTGGCGGCGCATGGCCTATTTCGGTGACGCCACAGCCCACGCCGCAATCTTGGGGGTAGCGCTGGCGCTTGCCCTGCAGGTTTCCATTTTCGCGGGGACCGTCGCGGTGGCGCTGGCCATGGCGCTGACCGTGACGCTTTTGACCGGGCGGGGTTATGCGATGGACACGCTGCTAGGTGTTCTGGCGCATTCGGCATTGGCCTTTGGGCTGGTGGCGGTGTCTTTCCTGTCGGGTATCCGGATTGACCTGATGGCCTATCTCTTTGGCGATATCCTGGCCGTGTCGCGGGCCGATCTGGCGGTAATATGGGCCGGTGCGGCGCTGGTTGTGGGGCTGATCGGCTGGCGCTGGTCGGCGCTGCTGACGGCGACGCTGAGCGAAGAGCTTGCCTATGCCAGCGGGATCGACCCACGGCGCGAGCAGCTTGTCCTGACGCTGGCGCTGGCAATCACCGTGGCCGTCGCCATCAAGGTCGTCGGCGTGTTGCTGATTGCCGCAATGCTGATCATCCCCGCCGCCGCCGCAAGGCCGCTGTCACGCACACCCGAGCAGATGGCCCTTTTTGCTGCCGGCATCGGTGGCGTTTCTGCGGTGACCGGATTGCAGACAGCCTACGCAATAGATTCTCCAGCCGGGCCAACCATCGTCTGCATTGCCGCATTGGTATTTCTTGGCACCAGCATTTTGCGCGGCCTGCGGGCACAAGGATAAATTTAGACGGGCAGCGGTGCATGGGCCGGACGGCGCGCCATCAAAACAGATCCTCGATATCCCCGGTCCCGCCCCGCGGCACGTGCCCCGATCCGCTATTCAAAATCAAGGGCCGCCATGATCGCCAGCGACTTCCCCCAATTGCGTTTGAGACCCACCTTGCGCGTACGCTGTGTCAGCGTGCCTGTCTGTTCGGGGTGTGCGGGCGATATCACTCGTCCGAAATTACACCCGAAGCGATCAAGAGGTACCTAATTTTTGCGCATCGGCAGTGCATGTGATTGGACTGAGGTTGTTCAACGGCAACCATGCGAGAGCTTTAATTTTTAATTAATACTTATCAATATGTTACAAGTAAACCCGAGTTATGACTAAATCTGGTGTTTGGGCGGTTTGAAGGTTGGCGGCGTATCTGGTTGATTTGTTGTTGCGAGACAGCAGCCCGGCCAAAGGTGAAGTGGTCCGGCAAAACTGGACAGCGTGCTAAGATGTATCCAACCCGAACGAA
>NZ_JAFMHJ010000032.1 GCF_017854565.1 Yoonia sp. | reverse complement strand
CCCGGGCGTTAAGAACACGTGCATGGTCGTCCTCGAAGGGGTCATCCCAGCTGGATTTCCCATGTCGGATCAGGATGAGGCGTCGTGTCATGCAATTCACCGCCGCTAATTAGAAATGATGCCGCTGCCGAAACAACAGCCAAAAGACATATTCCGCTATCCGCCAGTCAGCACTATGCTTAAAAGGTAGCAGCGCTTCCTTGCATGGCTTGGTATGCCCGGCGACTTTATCGCGGCTCGCGGATGATCGAACCGGCACCGTGTTCAGTGAAAAGTTCCAGCAGACTGGCATTGGGCAAACGACCGTCCAGGATAACCACGGCACGTACACCTTTTGACAGGGCCTCTAGCGCGGTTTCAGCCTTGGGGATCATGCCGCCTGAAATCGTGCCGTCGGCGATCATCGCGCGCACCTGATCGGGGGAAAGCTGGGTTACGACCGCGCCGCTGGCGTCTTTGACGCCGGGCACATCAGTTAACAGCAGCAACCGGTCTGCTTTTAGGGCACCGGCAATCGCGCCAGCGGCGGTGTCACCGTTCACGTTAAAGGTCTCGTTGAAATCCATACCTGTGGCGACGGGGGCCACAACAGGAATAATCCCGGCCGTGAAGAGGTCACGCAGGACCTGCACGTTCATTTCGACCGGACGACCAACGAACCCCAGTTCCGGATCGTCCGCCACGGCGACCATAAGGTCATCATCCTTGCCAGAGAGACCCACGGCCCGCCCGCCTTCATCCATGATAGCCTGCACGATGCGTTTGTTGACAAGACCCGTCAGGACCATTTCAACCACCTCGACGGTGGCCTTGTCCGTTACTCGTTTGCCACGGACAAATTCAGATTTGATGCCGAGCCTGTCCAGCATTTCGTTGATCATGGGGCCGCCGCCGTGCACGATCACCGGGTTCATGCCGACCTGCTTCATCAGCACGACATCGCGCGCGAATTCGGCCATCGCATCGGCATCTCCCATCGCGTTTCCACCGAACTTTACGACCACCACAGCGCCAGAATAGCGTTGCAGATAAGGCAGGGCCTCGGACAGAGTACGGGCTGTGGCAATCCAATCGCGGTTCATCTCATCTGTCCTTTTCTTCATGAAATCCCCGCGATGATGGCGCGTAGCGTCGGGATACCCTCGCCCTTTTCGGACGACGTCAAAATCAGTTCGGGATAGGCTGCTGGATGCTTGACCAGTGCCGCGCGTGTTTTGTCCAGCGACTCTTGCAGCGTATCACCGCGCAGTTTGTCAACTTTGGTCATGACGACCTGAAACGTCACTGCTGAGCGATCCAGCAGGGACATGATCTCTTCGTCCACCGCCTTCGCACCGTGGCGGGCATCAATCAGCACAAACACCCGGCGCAGTGTTTGACGGCCGGAAAGATACTGCTTCAGCAATCGTTGCCATTTTTCAACCACAGCCAATGGCGCATTGGCAAAGCCATAGCCGGGCAAATCGACGACATAGATTTCGCCTGCGGTGAAAAAATTGATCTCTTGGGTGCGACCGGGGGTGTTGGATGCGCGCGCCAAACCCTTGCGACCGGTCAGCGCATTGATCAGCGACGATTTGCCCACGTTCGACCGCCCAGCAAAACAGATTTCCATCCGGTCAGCTGGCGGCAGACCTTCCATGGCGACCACGCCTTTGACAAACTCGGTCTGGCCCGCAAAAAGCAGGCGGCCTGCTTCCATCGCCTCGGGTTCCGGCGTTTCGGCCTCGGGAAAGCGGAGTTCCATTCTAAATCACCTCGACCATGTCGTTAAATCTGACCTTACCCGCCGTTCATGCGTCCGCATAGACGCTAACACGCTGAATAACCAAGCTGTCGCGCGGGGCGCTAAACGCTTGTTCGGATGGCGCCCCGTGGCACCACCAAGATCATTTAGTTGTCTTTTCCATTATCCGGATCGGCAAGCTTTTTGCGGCGGACGCTGGACTTGATATTGCCAAACACATCCGGCTTTGCACCGTGGCTCCGCATAATGGCGTATTGCTGAATGAATGTGATCGTGTTGTTGGCAATCCAGTACAACACAAGACCCGATGCAAACGAACCCAGCATGAACATGAAAATCCACGGCATCCATGCAAAGATCATCTGCTGTGTCGGATCGGTTGGCGCCGGGTTTAGTTTTTGCTGCAGCCACATGGAAATACCCAAGAGGATCGGCAGAATACCAAGCGCCAGGATCGACAATGGCCCAAGGTCGGGCGCTGCAAACGGCAACAGGCCGAACAGGTTGAGGATCGACGACGGGTCAGGGGCGCTGAGATCCTTGATCCAGCCGATCCATGGCGTATGCCGCAATTCGATCGTGACAAAGATCACCTTATACAGCGAAAAGAAGATCGGGATCTGCAACAGGATCGGCAAACAGCCCGAGGCGGGGTTCACCTTGTTTTCCTTGTATAGCTTCATCATGCCTTGCTGCATCGCCTGCTTGTCGTCGCCGGTGCGTTCCTTGAGCTTTTCCATCTCTGGCTGCAGCTCTTTCATCCGCGCCATTGAGACGTAGGATTTATAGGCCAGCGGGAGGACCAGCGCCTTGAGAATCACCGTGAGCGCAATAATCGACCAGCCCATGTTCCCAATGAACCCATGCAACGTGTGCAGGAGCCAGAAAATCGGCTTGGTCAGGAAGAAAAACCAGCCCCAGTCGATGCTGTTGAGAAAGCCAACC
Organism: Yoonia sp.; assembly: GCF_017854565.1. Taxonomy (GTDB): domain Bacteria; phylum Pseudomonadota; class Alphaproteobacteria; order Rhodobacterales; family Rhodobacteraceae; genus Yoonia. The sequence goes on along the minus strand of NZ_JAFMHJ010000032.1, from coordinate 36,140 downwards.
ACACCCTCCTCGTTTTCATAGTTGCGGATCGCTTCCCATTCTTTGGCGCCAGCGAACAGCCGTGTGGTGACAGTAACGGTTGCGCCCGGCGCGACGGTTTCAGACGGCATCACAGCCTCGGCCTGAAACAGTTCGCGACTCTCGAAATACTTGGAGGTCGAACGGAACGGTTTCGTCTGATCAGGGATCAGCGTTGTCATCCAGTAGTGGTCAGTATAGCCGATCCAGCCAGCGGTCGCGACGTCAAGCCGTTCGGCTTGCGTGCGTTCGCGGTCGTCGACCGCATAGTCTGCGATGTCTTTGTATTTTGTTTCCTGCAGTTCCCCGTCGGTCATGCGCACCAGACCTTCATGCAGGATAAAGAAACTCTTCAGGTCAGAAGGAATTCCGTGCCGCCGTAGCAGGCCATAGGGCCGGGCCGAAACTGGGGTTGTACCTGTGTTCTGAACACTTTGGGCGATGTCGAACATGAACTTGTCGTCAACCGACACGACCGTGCGAAACACTTGGCCCGCGCCATTGTCCCACACAAGCGTCACAGGGGTGTCGGGTGTCAGCGTCTCGCCGCTTTCCACAGTCCACAGGGTGTCGGGTCCGGGTACGGCGGCGGCATCCAGACCTTCGGTCGCGGTCCAGCCAAAGGCTGCAAAATAGGCATCGGGTTCGCCAACAGGGCGCAACAGGCGAACGGTGGCCGAATTATCATCAAGCGTTTCGCGGTAATCACGTAGCGCCAGATCATCAATCCGCCCGCCCAGCAATGACAGTGAACCGCTCAGCTCGGCTGTTTCAATCGCAACACGCGGCGCATCGGCTTCGGCGGTTTGGGCCGCATCAGCAGCGGGTGCCGTGCCTGCGGCAGGCTCACCGACTGGCAATGTGCCTTCGGTCGCCGCGATTGTCGTTTCAGTCGCGGGATCAAGTGGCGCGGGCGCTGGTGGAAACAGAAACTGCCACGATACGATCACCAGAAAACTGAGCACCGTCGCCATGATGAGGTTCTTGTTCTGGTCTTCCATCTGAAACCGTCCATATTCTTATGAAAATCTGAGGGCCGTTCAACCCCCCGGGGGGGGAAAGGTCAAGCGGTTTTCAATAGAAACAGCCCTATCAGCCTAGTTGTGGTAACCGATGTGCGTCGATTCGGCTTCGTTCCAATTGCACCCAGGTACATCAAACGAAAGAACGCCGACCTGTGATGCCTTGTTTTGGCCAGTCCTGTTGCTCCAGACGCTGCGCCATGTCAGCCTAGGGGATATTTCACGCAGGAGTTTGCCATGACTCGTTATTATTTTACTTTGCTCGTATCGCTTGCGATGAACTTTGTTGCTTTTGCTGCGATGGCGGACGGGCCAGTGCCCCCGACACGTACGGTGTACGAACGCGGTATCGATCTGGTCGGCACCGATCTGGCGAATATCTTTGATACCACGCTGCCCGCCTGCGAGGCAGCCTGCGCCAATGATCCCGCATGTCAGGCGTTCACATTCAACCAACGCTCAAACGCTTGTTTCCCTAAAACTGATATCACGGGCGTGGTGCCCTATGACGGCGCAATATCGGGCCGCGTCTATCCAACCGATCCTACCGTCTTGGCAAATGTGAATGCCCGTGTCGCGGAACTCGCGTTCCTGACCGAGGGTGATTTGGCCGCCGCCAGAGATTTTGTACAGGGGCGCAATTGGCCGCAACCGGATGCAACGTTTCCACAGCGCGCCGCCGCCGTTGCCGCGCAGGAAAGTGATCTGGCGGCTGATTGGCTGGCCTATGCGCGCTTGGCCCGGACGCAGCCGCAATCGCGGATCACGGCATTCGCTTTGCCTGCCACCGTCGCCGGCTATCTGCGCGCCGTTGACCCCGAAACGCGCCGGCTTGCCGCCGTGGAAATGTCATTGGCCCTGGAAGAGCGCGGTCGCGGTCGCGCCATGATTCCCACTTTGCGTTTGGCACAAGCGATCCGTTTTGACCCGGCTACCGAAAGCCAGCTTGAGACCGCGATTGGCAAATATGGTTTTCGCGTCGTGGATACCCAGATTGAAAGCGACAGTGCCGCGCCGCGTATTTGTGCGGTCTTTAGCGAAGATCTGGTCAAGGCAGGCACCGATTATACCCCTTTCGTGCAGTTGCCCGAAACGCAGTTGGTCGTATCGGTGAACGATGGCCAACTGTGCGTCGATGGCGTGCGCCACGGCAACCGCTACCGTATCGTCCTGCGTCAAGGTCTGCCTGCGGCAAGTGGGGAACAGCTGCGCCGCCCTGTCGAGCTCACTCTCTATGTCCGTGACCGGGCGCCTGCGGTGCGGTTTGTCAGCCGTGCCTATGTGCTGCCACGTCTTGGCGATATTGCGATTCCGCTGGAGACGGTCAACCTGACAGAGGTTGATCTGCAGCTACGTCGGGTGGATGATCGGAACATCATGCGGAGCCTGCAAGAGGGGCTGCTTGGCAATGCCGTGTCACCTTATGATGCGGATTACCTGTCGACCCAGATTGGCACTGACGTCTGGCAGGGAACCGCACAGGTACAGCAGAACCTCAACCGGGATGTACTGACCCGTGTGCCGCTGAATGATGTGCTGCGCAGCGAACCTGCCGGGCTTTTCGTGTTGACCGCATCGGTGGCTGCGCTGGATGGGGACGCGCCGTATGCAACGCAGTGGTTTGTCCTGTCTGATCTGGGTGTCGCCAGCTATCTGGGCAATGACGGGCTGACGGTCGCTGTGCGGTCGCTTGGCGATGCATCGGCGACAGCGGGCGCGCGCGTGTCGCTTGTTTCGCGTAGCAACACAGTGTTGGCTACGACGCAGACCGATGACGATGGCGTTGCCCGGTTTGCTGTGGGTATGACGCGGGGTTTGGGCGGCAACGCGCCCGCCCTGATCACCGTCCAACACGGCGGCGACATGACGTTCCTGTCATTGACTGACCCCGCGTTTGATCTGTCTGATCGCGGGGTCGAAGGGCGCGAACCGAGCCCGCCAATGGATGTGTTTCTTGCAGCTGATCGGGGTGCGTACCGCGCCGGCGATACGATTCATGTCACGGCGCTGGTGCGCGATCAGACGACAAGGGCCTTGTCTGGCATCCCTTTGACCGCTGTGCTGACCCGTCCTGATGGCGTTGAATACAGTCGCATCACAGCGACGGCTGACTTTGCCGGCGGGCATGTCTTTGCCCTGCCTGTTGCCGCAGCGGCACCGCGCGGCACATGGGCGATCAGCGTATTGGCCGATGCCGACGCCGCGCCGCTGGCCCGCGACACCGTCTTGGTCGAAGATTTTCTGCCCGAGCGGATTGATTTCGATATGACCCTGCCTGTGGAGATCAGGCTGGGCGACGTGCCGAACTTGCGCATCGACGCGCGCTATCTGTTCGGCGCGCCCGGTGCGGACCTTGCTGTCGAAGGTGAAGCATTGTTGCGACCCGCAGCAACCCTGGACGGGTTCGCCGGGTATCGCTTTGGCCAATATGACACTGCATTCGACGCGCAGCTTCGCTATCTGGATGGGGCTAGGACTAATGCGAATGGCATCGCCAACCTGCCCGTTACCCTGCCCGATGTGACAGCGGCCCAGCCGCTTGAACTGCAGGTGACTGCCCGCGTGACCGAAGGCTCTGGCAGGCCGGTGGAGCGGCAGGTCACCATGCCAGTCTTGCCTGATCAATTGATGATCGGGATCAAGCCGCAGTTTGATGGGGTCATCGGCGAAGGCACGGAGGCGCAGTTCGACCTGATTGCGATTGCATCCGACCTGACACCGGTCGCCACGCAGGTGCAATGGGCGGTCAACAAGGTCACGACCCGCTACCAATGGTATTCGCTGGACGGTCGCTGGGATTGGGAACCGATCACGACCCGCACCCGGATCGCCAGCGGACAAACGACCCTGGGCGCAGGCCCTGTCAGCGTCGGCACCGCTGTCGGCTGGGGCCGCCATGAAATCGTGGTCGAGGCGACAGGCGCGGCATACACCGTCGCCTCAAGCAGTTTTTACGCGGGCTGGTATGCCCCGGCTTCGGCGAATGACACGCCCGATTTGCTGGAAGCCTCGCTTGATGCCGCAAGCTATGCGGTGGGCGATACCGCGATTTTTCGCATTGTGCCGCGTTATGCGGGCACCGCTGTGGTCACGGTCATGTCAGATCGTCTGATCACGATGAAAACTGTTGCGGTAACGACTGGTGAAAACTTGATCCAACTGCCTGTTACTGATGAATGGGGGGCGGGGGCCTATGTCAGTGCGTCGGTGATCCGACCCATGGATGTGGACGCTGGGCGCAATCCGGCCCGCGCACTTGGGCTGGGCTATGCGCAGGTTGCACCGGGCGAAAAGGCTTTGTCTGTCAGCCTCACCGCCCCCGATGTGATGCAACCGCGCGGCCCGCTGAATATTGGTGTGGATGTTGTTGGCCTGAAGGCTGGTGAAACGGCTTTTGTCACGCTGGCCGCTGTTGATCTGGGCATCTTGAACCTTACCGGCTTTGTCTCGCCTGATCCGCAGGGCTACTACTTTGGCCAGCGTAAACTTGGCGTTGAGATCCGCGATGTCTACGGTCGGCTGATTGATGGGCTGAACGGTGCGATGGGCACGATCCGATCTGGCGGCGATGCGATGGCACAGGCCGGACTGCAAAGCCCACCGCCCACTGAGGACCTCGTGACGTTTTTCACCGGGCCGATTGCCGTGGATGCCAACGGACAGGCGCAGATCACCCTTGATATACCCGCCTTCAACGGAACCCTGCGGCTTATGGCGATTGCATGGTCAGATATCGGCGTCGGGCAGGCCGAGCGCGATGTGCTGGTACGTGACCCAGTGGTTGTGACGGCCAGCGTTCCGCGCTTTTTGGCCCCCGGCGACCAAAGCCGCATGCTGTTGGAGATCGTCCATGCCGCTGGCCCCGCCGGTGAGATGGGTTTGACTGTGCAGGCCGATGGGCTGGCGCTTGCGTCGCAGCTTCCCAGCCGCTTTTCCCTTAGCGAAGGGGGCAAGCAGGTGTTCGACCTGCCCTTTGCCGCATTTGATCCGGGGAATCACACGCTGACCGTTACGTTGACAACGCCTGACGGCAATAAACTGGTCAAAACCCTGACCGTCCCCGTGGTGGTGAACGACCCGCAGGTCAGCCGGATCAGTCGCTTTACTCTTGCTCCGGGCAGCACGTTTACGTTTGACGACGATGTGTTTGCTGGCCTCGCGCGCGGAACCGGCACAGCCACCTTGTCGGCAGGGCCGCTGGCGCGGTTTGACGCACCTGGATTGCTCAATGCGCTTGATCGTTATCCTTATGGCTGCACGGAACAGATCACATCGCAGGCAATGCCGTTACTGTATCTTGATGGTGTTGCCACAGCGATGGGACTGGCCACGCGTGACCAGATCGGCGAACGGATGACGCAGGCGATTGCCGCAGTGACATCGCATCAGTCGGCCAATGGCGCGTTCGGACTTTGGCAGCCCGGGTCGGGTGACCTTTGGCTGGACGGTTATGTCTCTGATTTTCTGTCGCGTGCACGCACGTCGGGTTATGCGGTGTCTGACGTCGCATTTGACAATGCCATCGCCAATTTGCGCAACGGTGTGAACTATTATCCTGATTTCGACGAAGGCGGGCGCGATCTGGCCTATGCATTGTTCGTTCTGGCCCGCGAAGGGCAGGCAGCGGTCGGTGATCTGCGCTACTATGCCGATCAGAAAGCGGATGCATTCGACACACCGTTGGCCCGCGCACAGCTTGGTGCCGCCCTTGCCCAGTATGGCGATCAGCGGCGCGCGGATGCGATGTTCGCCAGTGCAGGTGTGTTGTTGGAACGCCAACTGACCCGCGATGAGGCACTTGATTGGCGCAGCGACTACGGGACAAACCGGCGGGATACGGCGGCGGTTCTGACCTTGGCGGTGGAGGCTGGCAGTGATGCGATCAATCGCGATGTTCTGTTGCGCAGCATTGGCGGCAATGCCAGCCGGGCCTCGACACAGGAGGCGGCATGGACCCTGCTGGCGGCGCATGCGCTGGTCAATGAGCTTCAGGGCGGCGGACTGGTAATTGATGGCCAAGTGCCTGCTGGACCTGTCGTGCAATTGCGCGATGCAGACACAGGCGCGGCACCGGTGACCGTCGCAAACACCGGCATCGACCCGACCGAGATCACGGTTACGACCTTTGGTGTGCCCACCGACCCCGAACCGGCAGCGGGCAATGGGTATGCCATAGAACGGGCCTATTTCACGACCGATGGGACGGCCGTTGATCCCGCCGCGATTGTCGCCGGAGCGCGGCTGGTCGCTGTCTTGACGGTGCGGCCATTTGGCCGGCAAGAAGCGCGGCTGATGGTGAATGATCCGTTGCCTGCGGGGTTCGAGATCGACAATCCTAACCTGCTGCAAGGCGGGGATATTGCCGCCCTTGATTGGCTCGCGCCCGTACGCGGTGAAAACGCGGAATTCCGGTCCGATCGGTTTCTGGCTGCGGTGGACTGGCGGTCGGATCAGCCGTTCCAGCTGGCGTATATCGTGCGCGCCGTGTCACCGGGTATGTTCCACCATCCTGCCGCATCAGTCGAAGACATGTACCGCCCACAAATGCGTGCGCGCACGGACGCGGGACGGGTCACGATTGCACCATGACACGCTGGCTGCTACGCCTTGCGGTCTTTATGTGGCTGGCCGCTGTCGGACGCGATGGGCTAGATCGGTGGATTGACAGCACCGTCCTGCCGCAGTTGCGGACCGAGGCCAGCGTCGAGGTGCGCGATCGCAATGACGACCTGCTGCGGGCTTATACGATGGTCGACGGGCGGTGGCGGATGCCGGTCACGCTGGACGCCGTCGATCCGGCCTATCTGCAAATGCTGATCCGCTACGAAGACAAACGCTTTGCCAGCCACAACGGGGTTGATTTTCTGGCGATGCTGCGGGCGGCGGGGCAGGCGGCGCGAAACGGGCGTATTGTTTCGGGTGGTTCAACCCTGACGATGCAGGTCGCGCGCTTGCTTGAGGATGGCAGCACGGGGCGCTGGGCGGGGAAACTACGGCAGGTGCGCGTGGCGTTCGCGCTTGAACGGCGCCTGAGTAAAGACGCGATTTTGACGTTGTACCTGAATAACGCGCCCTTTGGCGGGAACATCGAGGGGGTCCGCGCGGCATCCTACGCGTACTTTGACCGACCGCCCCGGCGGCTGACACCGGGGCAGGCGGCGTTGCTGGTGGCACTGCCACAATCGCCCGAGACACGCCGACCAGACCGCGCCCCATCAGCGGCGACAGCTGCACGAAACACCGTGCTGGCGCGTTTGCTGCGCGATGGGGTGCTTGACAGTGCCGCCTTTGCCGGGGCCACGCGCGATCCCGTGGTCCGCACGCGTCACGCCTTTCCCGCGCTGGCGCCCCATCTTGCCGATCGGGCGGTGGCCGGGGATCCGCGTGCCGGCCAACACGCCCTGACCGTGGACCGGCAGGTGCAAGCCGCACTAGAACGTTTGGCGGCGCAGGCTGTTGCTGGGCGGTCGGACCGGGTGCAGGTCGCGATTGTGGCAGCCGACCACACAACAGGGGAAATAGTTGCCAGTGTCGGATCTGCCGCCTATCAGGCGGACGGGCGCGCCGGGTTTATTGATTTGACACAGGCGGTGCGGTCGCCGGGATCGACCCTGAAACCGCTGATCTACGGGCTCGGCTTTGATCGGGGGTTGATCCATCCAGAAACCCTGATCGCTGACAGGCCGACAGATTTTGATGGCTACACGCCCCAGAATTTCGATGGACTATTCCGAGGCGAGCTGCGGGTGCGCACCGCCTTGCAACAATCGCTCAATATTCCTGCCGTGGCCGTGACCCAAGCGCTGGGGCCATATCACCTGATCGCGGGGTTGCGGCGCGCGGGCACCGATCCGCGCGTTCCGGGTGGTGTGCCGGGACTGGCCGTGGCGTTGGGCGGTGTGGGGATGACCCTGACCGAGCTGGTGCAGCTTTACGGCGCAATCGGCAATGACGGACGGGCGGTGGATCTGCGCTGGCATGCGGCACCAACGCCCGGCTTTGCGCCGCAATCGGTCATCAACCGCGCCGCGGCATGGCAGATCGCGGATATCTTGCTGGATGTGCCGCGGCCTGCTGGTGTGCAGGGGACCGGCATCGCGTACAAAACCGGCACTTCGTATGGCCACCGGGATGCGTGGGCCATCGGGTTTGACGGGCGGCACGTGGTTGGCGTTTGGATGGGGCGGGCCGACGGCACACCGGTGCCCGGCGCGTTTGGCGGGCAGTTGGCGGCCCCGGTGATGTTTGCAGCTTTTGCGCGCGTCAAGCCGCAGGTCGATCCAATTGCGGCCCCACCACCCGAGACCTTGATCCTGTCTACGGCACAGCTCCCGCTGCAATTACAGCGCTTTGGCGGCGCGGCCGCGACACGCACATTGGGACCAAGAATCGTGTTTCCACCCGATGGCGCCGTGCTTGACGGCCCAGTTTTGACGGCCAAGGTCAGCGAAGGCAGGGGGCCGTTCACTTGGCTGGCCAACGGGCGCCCTGTGGCCCGCACCCATCGCGCCCAGGTGGACATAAGCACCCTTGGGCCGGGCTTTTCATCCCTGACCGTCATTGACGCCGACGGCAGGGCAGATCACACGCAAGTCGCATTGCGCTAGGGTGCGGACGTCCGGTCTGCGTCCACAAGAGCGCTTGTGATGAGCTTGAAAAGTACCTATACGACAATGCTCGCACGTTTATATCTGGTAGTTTGAGGCGAAAATGACGATGCAGACGCCCTATTATCTGGTCGATAAATCTCGGTTGTTGCCCAACCTCGAGAAGATCGCCCAATTGCGCCAGCAATCCGGCGCCAAGGCGCTTTTGGCGCTCAAATGCTTCGCGACTTGGTCGGTATTTGATCTGATGAGCGAATATATGGACGGCACCACATCGAGTTCCTTGTTCGAGATGAAGCTGGGGCGCGAAAAGTTTCCCGGCGAAACACATGCCTATTCTGTCGCATGGGCCGACCACGAGATTGATGAGGTCCTGCGCAATTCGGACAAAGTGATCTTTAATTCCGTGGGCCAGTTGTCGCGGTTTGCCGACCGTTCACATGGCCATACCCGTGGGTTGCGTATAAATCCGGGGGTTTCGACATCCGGGTTTGATCTTGCCGACCCGGCACGTCCGTTCAGCCGTCTGGGCGAACATGACCCGGCTGTGATTGCACCGGTGCTGGACCAGATCAGCGGCTTTATGTTCCACAACAATTGCGAGAACGCTGATTTCGACCGTTTCGACAGTATGCTGGGCGGCATTGAGCAGCGCTTTGGACATCTGATCCGGCAGATGGAATGGATCAGTCTGGGCGGCGGTATCCATTTCACAGGCGCAGATTACCCGCTGGACCGGCTTGCGGAACGGCTCAAACGCTTTGCCGGAGAAAACGAAGTACAGGTCTACCTTGAGCCGGGCGAGGCGGCAGTCACCAATTCAACCACGCTGGAGCTGACCGTGCTTGACACGCTTTTCAACGGCAAGAACCTGGCTATCGTGGACAGCTCTACCGAGGCGCATATGCTGGATTTGCTGATCTATCGTGAAAGTGCGAAGGTGCTGCCAAATGCTGGCCCGGAACAGTGGATGGTGTGCGGCAAATCGTGTTTGGCTGGCGATATCTTTGGGGAGTTCCGCTTTTCTACGCCGCTCAGTCCGGGGGACAGGCTTAGTATCCAAGATGCTGCTGGTTACACAATGGTCAAGAAAAACTGGTTCAACGGGCTCAAGATGCCCGCCATTGTGATCCGCGAACTGGATGGAACCGAACGGCTGGTCCGCGACTTTACTTATGATGATTTCACGGCAGCCCTGTCGTGAACGCACGCGCCGCAAGGCAAACGGAAACCGTAAAACGGGGTAATTCACGATGAAAAAGAACGTTCTTATCATTGGCGCAGGCGGCGTCGCACAGGTCGTGGCGCATAAATGTGCGCAAAACAACGACGTGCTGGGCGATATCCACATCGCAAGCCGTACCCTTTCAAAATGCGACGAGATCATAGCATCTGTACGAGAAAAGAATGCGATGAAGGTCGCAGGCGTCCTGAAAGCGTATCAGGTCGATGCAATGGATACTGCGGCAGTGGCCGCCCTGATCCGCACGACGGGCGCACAGATCGTGATCAACGTCGGTTCACCCTTTGTGAACATGACCGTGCTGGACGCCTGCATCGAAACCGGCGCTGCCTATATTGATACGGCCATCCATGAAGAGCCCAACAAGATATGCGAAACACCGCCGTGGTATGGCAACTACGAATGGAAAAAGCGCGAAACCTGCGCGGACAAAGGCATAACCGCGATCCTTGGCGCGGGCTTTGATCCGGGGGTGGTGAACGCATTTGCCCGCTTTGCCATTGATCATTACATGGATGAAGTGACGTCGATCGACATTGTGGACATCAATGCGGGCAGCCACGGCAAATACTTTGCCACCAACTTTGACCCCGAAATCAACTTTCGCGAATTTACCGGAACGGTTTATTCTTGGCAGCAGGGCCAATGGCACGAAAATGCCATGTTCGAGGTTGGACGCGAATGGGACCTGCCCGTCGTCGGCACGCAAAAGGCGTATATGTCCGGCCACGACGAGGTGCATTCGCTGGCTGCAAACTATCCCGGCGCCGATGTGCGGTTCTGGATGGGTTTCGGGGAACACTATATCAATGTTTTCACCCTCCTCAAAAATCTTGGCCTGCTGTCCGAGCAGCCGGTCACAACCGCCGAGGGGCTAGAGGTTGTACCGCTGAAGGTGGTCAAGGCCTGTTTGCCTGATCCCGCATCGTTAGCCCCGGCCTATACCGGCAAAACCTGCATTGGTGATCTGGTCAAAGGCATCAAAGACGGCAAGAAAGTCGAGGTGTTCGTCTATAATGTCGCCGACCACAAGGACGCTTACCTTGAGGTTGGGTCGCAGGGCATTTCCTACACCGCTGGCGTGCCGCCGGTGGCTGCCGCGATGCTGATTGCCGATGGGACATGGGATGTGCAGACGATGAAAAACATCGAAGAATTACCACCCAAGCCGTTCTTGGCCACTCTTGATCAGCTTGGCCTGCCGACCCGTGTGCGCGACGCCGCAGGCGACCATGCGTGGAACGGCTGATAAAAGGGCTCTAACGTAAACCCGAACCCGTTGCACGGTCATTCATACGGGGTCTGGCACCCTATCCATCGGGGCTCTTGTCGGTCGTCTGTCGGTGGATGCTGGCAGGCGACTGGCCGGTGCGATATTCCATCAAACCTTCAGCAACCATCCTTTGAAATGCGTGCGCATGTTTCATGCTTGCGGGCATCGATGGTAAAGTGATCGCTTGGCTAACGGGGATATAAAACACCGCGCCACGATGTGCTGTGTGGCACATGCCTGTGTCTTACCTTCGTAGCGTCTGACACGGTAGCGTGTATTCACGTACTGCTTTTGTGGTAAATGGTGGAGCCTAGGGGGGTCGAACCCCTGACCTCTTGCATGCCATGCAAGCGCTCTCCCAACTGAGCTAAGGCCCCACGTTGCAGCACACCGGCTGCGATGTGCTGTCTATGCAGCACGCCGGGCGAGATCAAGCATAAATCGCGCCCGGAACTGTCTATTTAATCGTCGTCGTTTGTCGCCACATCGGCAAGTTCGTCAAGAGAGACGGTATCGTCGTCGTCATCTTCCAGAACGTCATCGCCCAGATCGACATCGTCGTCGTCATCTTGGTCGTCATCGAGCACCAGATCATCATCGGTGGTCTCTTCCGCCTTCTTCGTCTGCGCGTCTTCTGCGTCAGCGACCATCGTCCGCGTCTTGGATGTGTCGATGGTTACGACATTGCCCGTGTAAGGGCTAATCACTGGCGTGGCGTTCAGGTCGTAAAAGCGTTTGCCGGTTTCGGGGCAAAGGCGCTTATTGCCCCACTCTTCCTTAGGCATAGGCTATCCCTTCAAATTCTGGTCGTCCCCTTGCGGGTGATCGATGCCAACTGCCATAAGCCGCATGAGGTGTCAAAGGCTTTGGCACGTGAAAATATAAGAAAGCTGCATATGGGCCGTCATACGCTGCATGGCAACCCCCCGATTGAGGTGGAGTTGCGCCGATCAGCCCGCGCCAAGCGGCTGTCACTACGTGTGTCGCGCCTTGACGGACGCGTCACGCTGACATTGCCTGAGCGGTCGCCGGATCGTGAAGGTATTGCGTTCCTGCACGCCCGCGAGGCGTGGTTGCGGGGCCATCTGATGCTGATTGCGCCAGTGCATACAGTTGCAGTCGGCGGAACGGTCCCGTTCGAGGGGCGCAATTTGTTGATCGTCACCGGCGAAGCCCGGCGTGCCCGGCTGGAGGCGGCGCGTTTTGTCGTGCCTGCGGGTGATCGGGTGGGTGCGCGGGTCAAGGCGCTATTGAAGGCAACTGCACGGGATAGGCTGGCGGCGGCGTCTGACCATTATGCTGCCAAGCTGGGACACAGCTATACCCGACTGTCGATTCGCGACACGCGGTCACGTTGGGGGTCCTGTTCCAGTCAGGGTGTGCTGATGTATTCGTGGCGCTTGATTATGGCCCCGCCAGAGGTGCTGCGCTATGTGGCGGCACATGAGGTGGCGCATTTGACTGAGATGAACCACGCGCCCGCATTCTGGGCTGTGGTGGCAAAGCTGTTTCCCGACTATCAGGCGCGCCGCCAATGGCTGCGCGATCATGGCGATCAGCTGCACCGGATACAGTTCGACGATTGACGCATTGATCATTTGTGATCACAAGTGGCCACCATGATCCAACCGCGCCCCCTTGATCCGACAACTGCCGCCCATGAACGGGTTTACCGGTCACTGCGTACTCGTATCATGCACGGTGAGATCGCACCGGGCGAGGCACTGACGCTGCGTGGGATCGGCAAGATCTATGAGGTATCCATGACCCCCGCGCGCGAGGCCGTGCGCCGGTTGGTCGCAGAGGGGGCTTTGTCGCTGTCGTCCTCGGGGCGGGTGGCGACGCCCGCGTTGTCGAACGAAAGAATCGAGGAGTTGGCGACCCTGCGTGCAATGCTGGAGCCAGAGCTGGCATCGCGCGCGTTGCCGCGCGCACACTTTGCCCTGATCGACCGGCTTGAGGCGATTAATCAGGGCGTCAGCCAAATGATCGCGCGCCACGATGCGGCGGGATATATCCGGATGAACCTTGAGTTTCACCGCACGCTATATCTGCGCGCGCAAGCGCCTGCCATGCTGGCCATGACCGAAACCGTCTGGCTGCAACTGGGGCCGACGATGCGGGCGCTTTATGGGCGCCTGAACCGCAAAGAGCCGCCACACCATCACAAACTTATTCTTGGCGCGCTCAAGGCCGGTGACGAGCCGGGACTGCGGCTTGCGGTGCGCACCGATGCGACGCAGGGGTTGCGGATGCTTAAAGGATAGCGTTCTGCTGTGTCATATCCGATAGCGCCACATCCAGCATCCTGCGGAAATCCTCGGCGGGCATGCCAAGGCCATGTGCCAGTTCGGTCACGAATTCATACTCGGCTGGCAACATGCGCCCGTCCGCGATGGTGATCAACAGCGCACCCTGCATCATGATATCTTTTTCGCGATCCCGCAGGCCCCTGCCGAAGGCAATATAATCGCGGGTGGTCAGGTCCATATCAATATGATCCGCGATGCGAATGATGTCAGCGGTCGGATAGGACCGCCCGGTCAGACGCTTTGCCGTCCGGGTAATCATGGTAAGCTCTTTGGACCCAACCAGACCGTCGCATTTGGCGGCGTGACACATGGCATAAACGATCCGCAGTGCCGCCTTCTTGCGCATGGGGCCCTTTAAATCATAGCCCAGAAGCGACTTGACCCGGCGCCAGACCACTGCAATCAAGCCAAGCCCGACGGCGATCAGCAAACCATAGGTCCTGAGATTACGCTCGAGGGTGTTGCGCGCCACAACGGGAATATCCGCCGCAATCAGATCCAATGACTGCGCCGTCACCATCTGATCTGCGCTGAACAAACGATAGTCGGTTGTCTGACACCGATTGGCCGCCAAGGCATAACTTTGCACATCGCTGGTCAACGCAAAGCCCAAGACCCGAAAACTTTGCGTGACATAGCACAGCGACATGTTTTCCTGATTTGGACCGGGAATCTGCGTCTCGGCAACAAATTCAAGTTCTTGGCTGATGCCGCTCTCGTTGGTCAGGGCGTGTGCGGGCCCTGACGAAACAACCGCGAGCGAAACAACAAATACAAGATTCTTCATATGGTTCTCGGAAAATAACACTCAATAAGAGGCTAATAGATCGCATGAATGTGGCGCACTTATGTTAGATTCTGATTTTGTCCAAGGCAATTTCCATCGGATTGGGTGGACGCGGCAGAAAATGAGATGCGGAACCATAATTTTGCTGAAAAATGGCCCCAATTGGGCGTCATTAGGGGCACTGTATACAATCAGGAAACGGGCCTTACGGGCATGATCGACGCGCTATTTCCCTATGTTGCCGCAACATTCGCGGCGTTCTACGCACAGTTCTGGCGCGTTTTGGCGTATCCTGTGACGTCGGGCCAGCGGGTTTTCTGGCTCTACCTGCTGTCGTCGATGGTATTTGCGTATTGGGTCTACGTTCGCCGCTCGAAGGCGTCAGGGAACAGTCCGCGCTCGCTCAGGTCTTTTGCCACGTTCCTGTTCCCAAAAGAGGTCTGGAGCCATTCATCCGCATGGTTGGATGTCAGATATTTCTTTTTTCATCAAGTGCTTGGCAAGCTTCTTTATGTCATCGTGATCGCTATCATATTGAACGGGACGTTTCAGTGGGTCACCGGTGGCCCCAATCTGGTGAAGGCGACGCAAACCGTGCCAAGCCCAACTTGGGTCAGTTTCGTCGTTTCGTTCGGCTACATGATCGTGGTGATCGCGATTGTCGATTTCGTGGCCTACATCCTGCATTATTTACAGCATAAGGTCCCAATCTTGTGGGAATTTCACAAGGTGCATCACAGCGCCGAGGTCATGCATCCGCTGTCAAATTACCGCGAACACCCAATTGATAATATTGCGTATGCTGTTGGAACGGGTGCTGCATTTGGCGCAATGATGGGGCTTGCCAACAACTACTTTGGTTACTTGCCCAGCATGCCCGAAATCTTGGGTGTTCCGTTAATATTGTTTCTTTTCAACATCGCAGGCTACAATTTGCGTCATTCACATGTCTGGCTGCGCTGGCCCGGGCGGTTGTCGATGATATTTCCATCGCCCGCGCATCATCACGTTCACCACAGCCGCCACCCTGACCATCTGGACAAGAATTTTGCCTTCGTATTTCCGATGTGGGACGTGTTGTTTCGGACCTACCATATGCCCGAAAGCGACAAGGACGTGGAGTTTGGTCTTTACGGCCAGCAGGGCGAAAGTGAATATTCGTCCTGCTGGCGCCTGTATTATATACCGTTCCGCAATATCGCGGCAAAGCAGAGGGCGGCGCCAAAGTCCAAAGACGATAACGCGCCTTCAAACCCCAAGGCCTAGGCGTGGATGGCCCCGTCGCCGCACGCCAGTGCGGCCTCGCGGACTGCTTCGGAATAGGTGGGGTGGGCGTGGCAGGTGCGGGCCAGATCCTCGGCTGCGGCGCCGAATTCCATGGCGACGCAGATTTCATGGATCAGGTCCCCGGCCATCGGGCCGATGATATGGGCACCAAGGATGCGATCCGTATTTTTATCCGCCAGAATTTTGACAAATCCCTCGCCTGCAAAATTCGCTTTGGCGCGCGCATTTCCCATGAACGGGAACTTGCCAACCTTATAGGCACGCCCCTGTTGTTTAAGGGTTTCTTCGGTTTCGCCCACGCTGCTAACCTCGGGGTGGGTGTAGATCACGCCGGGGATGATGCCGTAGTTCACATGCGGATGCTGGCCGGCGATGCCTTCGGCGACGGCCATGCCTTCGTCTTCGGCTTTATGGGCCAGCATCGGACCTTCGACAGCGTCCCCGATGGCGTAGATACCGGGGATGTTGGTCGCGAAATTGGTATTGATCTTGATCTGGCCGCGCGGGGTCATCTCGATGCCAAGCGCATCAATCCCAAGGCCAGCCGTGAACGGTTTGCGGCCCGTGGCGACCAGAACGGTGTCAGCGGTCAGGGTGTGTTCGCTGTCGTCCTTGCGCAGTTTATAGGTGACGGTGGCCTTGTTGTTCTTGACCGAAACACCTTGGACAGCGGCGCCAAGAGTGAATTTAAGCCCTTGTTTTGTAAGAAGTTTTTGGAATTGACGGGCAACTTCGACGTCCATGCCGGGGGTGATGGCATCAAGGTATTCGATCACGGTGACGTCTGATCCAAGGCGGGCGTAGACCGACCCGAGTTCCAGTCCGATCACACCGGCGCCGATCACGGCCAGTGTTTTGGGGATCTTGCCCAGTTCCAGTGCGCCGGTCGAGGTCACAACGGTCTTTTCGTCAACCTCGACGCCGGGCAACCCCGACGCTTCGGAGCCGGATGCGATGATGATATGCTTGGCCTCGTGGATGTCGTCGCCGACCTTGACCTGACCCGCAGCAGGGATGGAACCCCAACCCTTTAGCCAGTCTATCTTGTTCTTTTTGAACAGAAATTCGATGCCGCCGGTGTTTTGCCCGACCACAGTTTCCTTGTAGGTCAGCATCTGTTTCCAGTCGACAGACGGTGCTTTGCCCTTCAGGCCCATGGACGCGAAATTATGTTCGGCTTCGTGCAGCATATGGGTGGCGTGCAGCATTGCTTTGGATGGAATGCAGCCGACGTTCAGGCAGGTCCCGCCGAGGGTCGCGCGGCCTTCGACGACGGCCACTTTCATGCCCAGTTGGGCACAGCGAATGGCGCAGACATAGCCGCCGGGGCCGGCGCCGATTACGATGACATCATAGCTGGACATGGGGTCTCCTTTGGGTCGAAATTAGGTGCAATGTTGCGTACATAAGCTGTAGGTACAGCGTACATACGAGTGTGTGTCAAATCAGGGCCGACACTATCATGGCCATGGTCGAGATAAACCCCACAAACCAGATCAGCGACCGCCATGGGGTGAGGCCGAAATAATAGGCGGGGACATACAGGATGCGCGCACCCAGATAGGTCCACGCGCAAGCGGCGGAGAACCCGGTGCCTTTGTCGCCAAGGGTGATGACGACAACGGCGATGGTAAACAGGATCAGCGCCTCGAAATGGTTGTTCAGCGCGCGGAACAGGCGGCCGGTCTTGACGCTGACCTGTTCGATCAGCGGCTTTCCAAGACGCTGCGGATCACGCGGCCCGGCGGTTTTGCCGGGGCCGAGTTCAAGGTTCGCAGGGACGGACATCAAGACGAATTGCACGCCTTGGAGAAGCGCCGCGAGGGCAAGGACGGTGAGTTCGGGGGTCATGACTCAAGAGCTCTTTCGAAGCTTCTTTATTTTCTTTAGTAGTCGCTCGTTCTGTTCCCAAACTTCACGCACGTACATGAATTCATATTCTACACTTTGGGCATAAAGCGAAATTTCACCCCATCTTCCGCTTTGAAGGTTTAGTTTTGGCTCCATTGCTGTTCTTAGGATTGCTTCCAGCATATCGAGTGACAAACTCGCATCTACATGTTGTCCTTCGCCAGCTTCCACCTCAGACGGGTTAACACGGTTTGCTATATTGGGTGCATCAGGTGGCGTTGTCGCAAAGAACGAATAACTAAACCAGCGGTTCCGAAGGTGATCACCGGTATGGGCTTTTAGTCGTTTCCCAAAATGCTTGGCCTGACCAACGTATACCGTTTCACGGTTTTCGCCATGTAAGAGATATACACCAGAACTCTTAGTAAATTCGACTTCGGGCGGGGTGTCAGGCTTTTTGTAGGCAAGCCTACTTTTCTTCTCATGCGCGAGAATCCGAATGTATTGCTCATTGCTTTCATCGTCGTGGCCTGGATAAAAAAGCGAGTCTTCCCATGAGAAAAATTGGCCATAAGCTGTTATTCCCAATTCTATTCTCCAATATTGTATATTTTTGTTGCAATCAGGAACCTTTAATCAAAGATCCATCAGCAACCGGCGTGGGTCCTCCAGCGCCTCTTTCACACGCACAAGGAAGGTCACGGCCCCTTTGCCGTCGACGATGCGGTGGTCGTAGCTCAGCGCCAGATACATCATGGGGCGGATCACGACCTGGCCGTTGATGGCCATGGGCCGGTCCTGGATTTTGTGCATGCCGAGGATACCCGACTGCGGGGGGTTCAGGATGGGTGAGGACATCAGGCTGCCGTAGACGCCGCCGTTCGATATGGTGAAGGTGCCGCCTTGCATTTCGGCCATCGACAGTTTGCCGTCGCGGGCTTTGGCACCCATGGCGGCGATGGATTTTTCGATGGTCGCAAAAGACATCTGGTCGGCGTCGTTGATGACGGGAACCACAAGGCCGGTGGGCGTGCCTGCCGCGATGCCCATGTTGACGTATTTTTTGTAGACGACATTGGTGCCGTCGATTTCGGCGTTGACCTCAGGCACTTCGTTCAGGGCGTGCACGCAGGCCTTGGTGAAGAAGGACATGAAGCCCAGTTTGACGCCGTGTTTTTTGAAAAACAGGTCTTTGTATTCGTTGCGCAGGGCCATCACCTCGGTCATGTCGACCTCGTTATAGGTGGTCAGCATGGCGGCGGTGTTCTGGCTGTCCTTGAGTCGCTTGGCGATGGTTTGGCGCAGGCGGGTCATTTTCACACGCTCTTCGCGGGCACCGCTGCCGGCGGGGGCGGGAGCGCGTGGGGCTGCGGGGGCCGGGGCCTTGATCGCGTTCAGCACGTCCTCTTTCATCACGCGGCCATCCTTGCCGGTTCCGGTGACGTCAGACAGGTTGTTTTCGGCCATCAATTTGTTGGCAGAGGGCGCATTTTCGACGTCGGTGCGGGCCGTGGCGGGGGCTGCTGCCGCGGCTTTGGGCGTTTCGGCCTTGGGCGCGGGGGCTGCTGCGCCTTCGGCGATTTGGGCCAAAAGCGCATCGACGCCGACGGTTTCGCCTTCGGCGGCAACGATTTCGGACAGGGTCCCGGCGACGGGGCTGGGGACCTCGACCGTGACTTTGTCTGTCTCAAGTTCGCACAGCATTTCGTCAACGGCGACGGCATCGCCGGGCTGTTTGAACCATGTGGCGACGGTGGCTTCGGTCACGGATTCGCCAAGGGTGGGGACGCGGACTTCGGTGCTCATTTTTTTGATCCTTCGACTGTCAGCGCATCGTTCACGAGGGCTGTTTGTTCTGCTTTGTGTCTGCTGGCGAGACCTGTCGCGGGTGACGCGGCTGCGGCGCGACCAGCGTAGGTGGCCCGGGTGTGCGTGGCCTTGATCCGGGTCAGGACCCATTCGAGGTTGGGTTCCATGAAGGTCCAGCCACCTTGGTTCTTGGGTTCTTCCTGACACCAGACCATTTCGGCGTTCTTGAACCGCTGCAGTTCGTTGACCGACGATTGTGCCGGGAACGGGTAGAATTGTTCATAACGCAGGATGTAGACGTCTGTGATGCCGCGCTTGTCACGTTCTTCGAGGAGGTCGTAATAGACCTTGCCGGAACACATCACCACGCGCTTGATCTTGTCATCAGCGACCAGTTTCGTGTCCGAATGCCCCTTTTGCGCGTCATCCCAAAGGACACGGTGGAACGACGACCCTGTGATGAAATCGGCGGTGTCGGACACGGCCATCTTGTGCCGCAACAACGATTTCGGCGCCATCAGGATCAGCGGCTTGCGGTAGCTACGGTGCAGCTGACGGCGCAGCAGGTGGAAGTAGTTGGCAGGTGTGGTGCAGTTGGCCACGATCCAGTTGTCGCCGCCGCACATGGTCAGGAACCGTTCCAGACGCGCGGAGGAGTGTTCCGGCCCCTGGCCTTCGTAGCCATGTGGCAAAAGGCAAACGAGGCCAGACATGCGCAACCATTTGCTTTCGCCTGAACTGATGAACTGGTCGAACATGATCTGGGCGCCGTTGGCGAAATCGCCAAACTGGGCTTCCCACAGGGTCAGGGCGTTGGGTTCGGCCAGTGAATAGCCGTATTCGAACCCCAGTACCGCATATTCGGACAGCATGGAATCGATGACTTCGTATTGGGCCTGACCGTCGCGGATGTTGTTGAGCGGGTAGTAGCGTTCTTCGGTGTCTTGATTGATCAGAGCCGAGTGGCGCTGGCTGAATGTGCCGCGTGAGCTGTCCTGACCGGACAGGCGCACGGGGTATCCTTCGGTCAGCAGCGAGCCAAAGGCCAGCGCCTCGGCTGTGGCCCAGTCAAAGCCGGTGCCAGAGGCGAACATTTCAGCCTTGGCTTCGAGCAGACGTGCGACGGTCTTATGCAGCGGAAAGCCTTCGGGTGCGCTGCTGAGGCCCTTGCCGACGTCGTTGAACGTCTTTTCAGAAATCGCGGTCGCGCCGCGCTGGTAGTCTTCTTTTTGGCGGTCCAGATGCGACCATTTCCCATCCAGCCAGTCGGCCTTGTTGGGTTTGAAGGTCTTGCCGGCTTCGAATTCTTCGTTCAGGTGGGCCTGAAACGCGGCTTTCATATCCTCGATCTCGCCTTCAGGGATCAGCCCGTCTTTGACCAGCCGTTCGGTGTAAAGCGTCAGCGTCGTCTTTTGCTTTTTGATCTTCTTGTACATCACCGGGTTGGTGAACATCGGCTCATCGCCTTCGTTGTGACCAAAGCGGCGGTAGCAGATGATATCAAGCACGACATCCTTGTGGAATTTCTGACGGAATTCCGTGGCCACGCGGGCGGCGTGGACCACGGCCTCCGGGTCGTCACCGTTGACGTGGAAAATCGGCGCCTCGACCATCAGGGCGATGTCGGTGGGGTAGGGGCTGGAGCGGCTGAAATGCGGTGCGGTGGTGAAACCGATCTGGTTGTTCACCACGATATGCATGGTGCCGCCGGTACGGTGCCCGCGCAGGCCCGACAGGCCAAAACCTTCGGCGACGACGCCTTGCCCGGCAAAGGCTGCGTCGCCGTGCAGCAAGATTGCCATGACTTTGGATTTGTCGGTGTCGTTCTTTTGGTCTTGTTTGGCGCGGACCTTGCCCAGAACGACGGGGTTCACCGCCTCGAGGTGGCTGGGGTTCGCAGTCAGCGACAGGTGCACCGAATTTTCGTCAAAGCTGCGGTCGCTGGACGCGCCGAGGTGGTATTTCACATCACCAGAGCCATCGACGTCTTCGGGTTTCGACGATCCGCCCTGAAATTCGTTGAAAATGGCGCGGTAGGGTTTTTGCATCACGTTGGCGAGCACCGACAAGCGGCCCCGGTGCGGCATGCCGATCACGATATCATCAATGCCCAGCTGGCCGCCGCGTTTGATGATCTGTTCCATCGCGGGGATCAGGCTTTCGCCGCCATCAAGGCCAAAGCGCTTGGTGCCCATATATTTGACGTGCAGGAATTTTTCGAACCCCTCAGCCTGAACAAGGCTGTTAAGGATCGCCTTGCGACCGTT
This sequence comes from Yoonia sp., assembly GCF_017854565.1. Lineage (GTDB taxonomy): Bacteria > Pseudomonadota > Alphaproteobacteria > Rhodobacterales > Rhodobacteraceae > Yoonia. The sequence goes on along the minus strand of NZ_JAFMHJ010000032.1, from coordinate 14,664 downwards.
CTGGGTAAAGGTGATTTCCTTGCCGTAGCCTTCGATCCGTTCCTTGAGCCAACCGGCCTCTTCGGGGTTGGATATGTGCATGTATTGCAGGGCAAATGTGCCGCAATAGGTGCGCTGCACGATCGCCATGATCTGGGTCATGGTGGCCAATTCGAGGCCAAGGACGTTGTCGATGAAAATCGGCCGATCCATGTCGGCGGCGGTAAAGCCGTAGTTGGCGGGATCCAGTTCGGGATGCGGTTTTGTTTCGCGCATGCCCAGCGGGTCCAGATCGGCAATCAGGTGGCCCCGGATGCGATAGGCGCGGATGATCATCAGCGCGCGCACCGAATCGAGAACGGCATTGCGGACTTGCGTTTCATTCAGGCTGACGCCTTTTTCGGCGGCTTTTTCCTGGATTTTTTTGCCAGCGGCGGCAGGCTCTGTTGGCCATTGCCCGTCAAGCGCTGCGGTCAGGTCATCGTTGGGGATCGGCGGCCAATCGTTGCGGCCCCACGATGCGCCTGCGGCCTCGGCCATGGCTTCTGCGGGGGTGTCGTCAAGGCTACGAAAAAATGCGTGCCAGCTGTCGTCGACCGCACCGGGATTGTTGGCAAAGCGGGCATAAAGCTGTTCGACGTATTCGGCGTTATGTCCTTGCAGGAAACTTGAGGCGTGGAGGACGTCATTTGGGGATTGGTCGGTCATTGGTCCGTGTCTCCGATGTGGGCTGGGGGTAGATGCCACCCTGCAAAATAGGGCGGGGTGAACCCCGCCCTACCGTGTTATCCGATAGCCTTCAGCACAGCTTCGCCCAAAGTGGCGGGGCTGTCGGCGACGATGATGCCGGCGGCTTTCATCGCTTCGATCTTGCTTTCGGCGTCGCCTTTGCCGCCCGCGACAATCGCACCAGCGTGGCCCATGCGGCGGCCGGGAGGGGCGGTGCGGCCTGCGATGAAACCGGCGGTGGGTTTCCAGCGGCCTTTTTTACGCTCATCAGCCAGAAACTGTGCCGCTTCTTCTTCGGCGGAGCCGCCGATTTCGCCGATCATGATGATGGATTGCGTTTCGGGGTCGGCCAGGAACATTTCGAGGATGTCGATATGTTCGGTGCCTTTGATCGGGTCGCCGCCGATGCCCACGGCGGTGGACTGGCCCAGCCCGCTGTCGGATGTCTGCTTGACCGCTTCATAGGTCAGCGTGCCGGAACGCGATACAACACCGACGGACCCGCGTTTGTGGATGTGGCCGGGCATGATACCGATTTTGCAGGCGTCGGGCGTGATGACACCGGGGCAATTCGGCCCGATCAGCCGGGATTTGGAGCCTTCGAGCGCGCGCTTGACCTTCATCATGTCAAGAACGGGGATGCCTTCGGTGATGCATATGATCAGTTCCATTTCGGCGTCGATGGCTTCGAGGATGCTGTCCGCAGCGAACGGCGGCGGCACGTAGATGACCGATGCGTTGGCTTCGGTCACGTGGCGGGCCTCGTGGACCGAGTTGAAGATCGGCAGGTCCAGATGGGTCTGACCGCCCTTGCCGGGGGTCACGCCGCCGACCATCTTGGTGCCATAGGCAATCGCCTGTTCAGAGTGGAATGTCCCCTGCGAACCGGTAAGGCCCTGACAGATGACGCGGGTGTTTTCGTTTACGAGAATGGCCATGTTGGTGGCTCCTTGGAGATCTGTAGGGCGGGGTTTACCCCGCCACGCTTGCAATAGGCGGGGAGAACCCCGCCCTACGGGTTATCCCTTGACCGCTTTTACGATCTTCTGCGCGCCGTCTTTGAGGTCGTCGGCGGCGATGACGTCGAGGCCGGAGTTGCGGATGATCTCTTTGCCTTTCTCGACGTTCGTGCCTTCGAGGCGGACGACCAGCGGGACCTTCAGGCCGACCTCTTTCACCGCGGCGATCACGCCTTCGGCGATGACGTCGCAGCGCATGATGCCGCCGAAGATATTGACAAGAATGCCTTTGACCTGCGGGTCGGATGTGATGATCTTGAACGCCTCGGTCACCTTTTCCTTGGTCGCACCGCCGCCCACATCAAGAAAGTTGGCAGGTTCGGCACCGTAAAGCTTGATGATGTCCATCGTCGCCATGGCAAGGCCCGCGCCGTTGACCATGCAACCGATTTCACCGTCGAGCGCGATGTAGTTCAGGTCGAATTTCGATGCGGCCAGTTCTTTGGGGTCTTCTTCGGTCTCATCGCGCAGGGCGGCAATGTCGGAATGGCGATAGATCGCGTTGCCGTCGAACGAGACCTTGGCGTCCAACACCTTGAGGTCGCCCTTGTCGGTGACGATCAGCGGGTTGATTTCCAGCATTTCCATGTCTTTTTCGGTGAAGGCTTTGTAAAGCTGGCCCATCAGGGTGACGCATTGCTTGACCTGCGGACCGGACAGACCCAGTGAAAACGCCACACGGCGGCCATGGAATGCCTGATAGCCGGTCGCGGGATCGACCGAGAACGACAGGATCTTTTCGGGGGTGGAAGCGGCCACTTCTTCGATGTCCATTCCGCCTTCGGTGGAGCAGACAAAACTGATGCGGCTGGTCTGGCGATCGACCAGCAGGGCGAGATACATTTCGGTTTCAATGCCAGAGCCGTCTTCGATGTAGATGCGGTTCACGACCTTGCCTGCGGGGCCGGTCTGATGGGTGACCAATGTACGGCCCAGCATCTTTTTCGCCTCTTGCGCGGCTTCTTCGACGGAACGGGCCAGACGGACTCCGCCCGCTTCGCCTGCGTCGGCTTCTTTGAATTTACCTTTGCCACGGCCACCGGCGTGGATCTGTGCCTTGACGACCCACAGCGGCCCGTCGAGTTCACCGGCGGCTGTTTTCGCCTCTTCGGCGCGCATGACGGGGCGGCCATCGGAGACGGGCGCGCCGTAGCTGCGCAAAAGAGCTTTGGCCTGATATTCGTGGATATTCATGAGACATGTCCAATTTCGCTTCGGTTGGGGGTGTTTAACCACAAGAAATGAACAGTTTCTAACCTAAAACACAGTCTTAGGGGGATAATCCAACATTTGTGATCACACTTTTTGGGGCTGTGATCACAAAATACGGGCGTTAGCGATATCGGTGTCGTCAATCCCGGTTTGAAAGGATTCGTTGGGGTGATTGGCAACGGGGCCATGACAGGACGGCAACCAACTTGGGTGATTGTGGCGACGGTGGATGAGCCGCCATAACCGGTGCAGGCTTTTGGTGCATGGCGTTGGGCGCGGCGCAGGTGATGCTATATTTTGATCGGCCCGATGACCCGGCAGTTGCGCGATGCGACGGATACCGATGCGCGGCTGCAGTTCGGCGGGCTGACGGCGCTGAATCGGGTCTGCAAACTGCTGCGCAAGGCGGATGCGGTGGACCGCTGGCTTTGGCAGCAAAAGGGTGTGTTGCTGGCGGAATTTGGGCTGACCTGCCCATGAAAAAGGGCACCGCTTTGGGTGCCCTTTGGTCGTTTTGGTGTGATTCGGTTCAGGCGAGACTGCTGTCGATGGCCTTGCAGGCTTCGACCAGACCTTTGACCGCATCGACGGATTTGTCGAACATCGCCTGTTCGGCTTTGTCCATCTTGATCTCGACGACGCGTTCGATGCCGCCCGCACCGATGATGGTGGGCACACCGACGTAGAACCCATTAAGACCATAGGCGCCATCCACATGGGCCGCACAGGGCAGCACGCGCTTTTGGTCTTTCAGGAATGCCTCGGCCATTTCGATGGCAGAGGTCGCAGGCGCATAGAAGGCAGAGCCGGTCTTCAGCAGGCCAACGATTTCAGCGCCGCCGTCGCGGGTGCGTTGCACGATCGCGTCCAGCTTATCCTGGGTGGTCCAGCCCATGTCGATCAGGTCGGGCAAAGGGATGCCTGCAACGGTGGAATAGCGTGTCAGCGGCACCATCGTATCGCCGTGGCCGCCAAGCACAAAGGCGGTGACGTCGCGCATCGAGACCTTGAATTCATCGGCAAGGAAATGACGGAAGCGCGCAGAGTCCAGCACGCCAGCCATGCCGCAAACCATGTGGTGCGGCAGGCCCGAAAATTCGCGCAGTGCCCAGACCATCGCGTCAAGCGGGTTGGTGATGCAGATGACAAAGGCGTTTGGCGCGTGGGCGGCAATGCCTTGACCCACGGATTTCATGACCTTGAGGTTGATCCCAAGCAGGTCATCGCGGCTCATTCCGGGTTTGCGGGCCACACCGGCGGTGACGATGCAAACGTCGGCGCCTGCGATGTCGGCGTAATCGTTGGTGCCCTTGAAGCTGCCATCGAATTTGGCGGCGGGACCGGATTCAGCGATATCAAGCGATTTGCCTTGGGGGATGCCTTCGGCAATGTCGAAAAGCACGACATCGCCAAGTTCTTTGACCGCTGCGAGGTGCGCGAGCGTGCCACCGATCTGTCCGGCGCCGATAAGGGCAATCTTTGGTCTGGCCATGGAAATGGATCCTTTGGTGTGGTGTGGTTTTGGCGCATTGGGTAAGGCTTTGCGCGCGCCTGTGCAAGCCTGCTGCGCTGCGGCATCACGCGAAGCCCGATGGTCAATGCGCAAAGGCCGCGCTAACCATAGGTGATCAGGGCCGATACGAGGGTGCGAAGTGATTGAGTTTGATTGGCAATTCTTTGCCATAGGCATTCCCGCGATCATTTTTGCGGGTATTTCAAAGGGGGGATTCGGGTCAGGTGCCGCTTTTGTGGCAGGCGCGATTCTTGCGCTTGTCGTGCCGCCGGGAGCCGCGCTTGGCATTGTGTTGCCGCTGCTGATGGTGATTGATGCGGCGACGCTGAAATCCTATTGGCGCCAGTGGCATTGGCCGTCCGCAAAGGGGATTATTCAGGGCGCGCTGCCCGGCATCATCATTGCGGCATGGATTTACACGGCGGTCGAGGCGAATGTATTTCGCCTGCTGATCGGGGTGATCTGTCTGGCCTTCGTGGCGTTTCAGTTCAGCCGCGCAAGGGGCTGGCTGCGTGTGAAGCAAATGCCGTTTTCGCGCCCCTGGGCCTGGGTTGCCGGGATCGTGGCGGGGTTCACGAGTTTTGTCAGCCATGCGGGCGGTCCGCCGGTGGCGGTGTTCCTGTTGTCCCAAGGCGTGGCGAAGACGACCTATCAGGCGACCACGGTTCTGACGTTTTGGGCGATCAACTGGATCAAATTTCTGCCCTATGCCTATCTGGGGATTTTCAGCTGGGATACGGCGCTGGGCAGTCTTGCCTTGGCGCCGTTTGCGCTGCTAGGGGCGTGGATCGGGGTGCGGGCGCATCGGGCGGTGCCGGAGCGTTTGTTTTTCGGGCTTACGTATGTGCTTTTGTCGCTGACCGGGGTGCGGTTGATCTGGCTGGCGCTGTCGTGAAAAAGCCGCCCCGGTCAGGAGCGGCTTTGAGGGGTATCAGGCGCCGCTGCCGATAATTGGCAGTGCTTCGTTCAAGTGTTGAAACGCCTGCCCTGCGGCGACAAGGCATGTCGGGCCGCCGGGTTTCGTGGCCGTAATCGTCCAGCTGCCAGTGTCTGTGGAGGCAAACACCTCGATCACGGCATTGTCGCTGCCGAGCCCGATGGATTGGCGGCTTTCGCCATAACTGATCGCGAGACGTTCCACGACAGCGGCGTGATCTGCACAATTGGCAGTTTCGGCATGGGCGTGATTGGCCGCCAGCATCATTGCGCCGATCCCGAACGACATTAAGAAAAAGTTGCGCTTCATTTGGTTCACCTTAATTGCAAAAAAGGAGCGACTGCGGCTGGATATCCGCCACAGTCGGCAAGTGATGAAATTCTGAGATGAACGTGCCGCAAAATGGTTAATACACCGTGACGGTGGGGCTGTTGCTGCAATGCGGCAATTTCAGCTTGAATGATGTGGTGGATTTCGGCCAGTTTGGCGCAACAATATTGCGAGGAAGATTCGATGCATGACCGCCCCTACCGCTCGGCTTTATATATTCCGGGGTCCAAGGATCGCGCGTTGGACAAGGCGCGTGGCCTGTTCGTTGACGTGATTCTGTTTGATCTGGAGGATGCGGTGACCCCCGATGCCAAGGTCGCGGCGCGTGACACATTGGCCGCTGCACTGGCTGCGGGTGGATACGGCACGCGGTTGCGTATCGTGCGGATCAATGGGCTGGATACACCATGGGGTGCGGCGGATGCGGCGGCGGTTGCGGCGATGGCGTGCGATGCCGTGCTGCTGCCCAAGGTGAACACGACGGCGGATGTCGATGCGCTGGCGGCGATGGTTCCTGATCTGCCGATCTGGGCTATGATGGAGACGCCGCAGGGCATTCTGAATGCCGCCAGCATTGCCGCCCATCCAAGGATCGCGGGGTTCGTGTTGGGCACGAATGATCTGGCCAAGGATCTGAATTCGCGCGGGCGGGCGGCGTTGATGGTGGCGTTGCAGATGTGTCTGCTGGCGGCAAGGGCGGCGGGAATCGTCGCGCTGGATGGGGTCTATAACGCGTTTAAGGACGAAGAGGGCCTGCGTGATGAATGCACACAGGGCCGCGACATGGGATTTGATGGCAAGACGCTGATTCATCCCGCGCAGGTCGCGATTGCCAACGCGGTCTTTGGTCCGACGGCGGATGAAATTGATCTGGCACGCCGCCAGATTGCGGCGTTCGAGGCGGCGCAGGCCCAAGGGCAGGGCGTGGCCGTGGTCGATGGTCGCATCGTTGAGAACTTGCATATCGTGACCGCTCAGGCGACGCTGGCCAAAGCAGACGCCATTGCCGCATTGGAGAGCGCATGACATTTCTTATTCTTGGTTTGATTCTTTGGTCAGGCATCCATTTCTGGAAGCGGCTGGCACCTGCAAGCCGTGAAGCCGCAGGCGATCGGGGCAAGATGATTGTCACCGCAGGGTCGGTTCTTGGATTGGTTTTGATGATCGTCGGCTACCGCATGGCGGACACGACGTTCTATTGGGGCCGCAGCCCTGCCATGACCGGGATCAACAATTTGCTGATGATTCTGGCTTTCTATCTGTTTGCCGCGAGCGGATCAAAGGCGCGGATCACGCAGTATGTCCGGCATCCACAACTGACGGCCATCGTGGTCTGGGCTGTCGCGCATCTGCTGGTCAACGGCGATACCGCGTCATTTGTGCTGTTCGGTGGGCTGCTGGTCTGGGCATCGTCAGAGATGTCGCTGATCAACCGCGCGGTGCCAGAGTGGACCCCGGCGCATGACGTGCCGATCCGCAAGGAAATCTCGGCTGTTGTGGCGACTGTGGTTGCGTTTGGCGTCGTGGCTGGGGTGCATGGCTGGCTTGGCTATAACCCGTTTGGATAATCCGATGAAAATTTACAGATTGCTGACCGAAGACGACACATCGGCGTTCTGCCACAAGGTGTCAGACGCGCTTTCCAAGGGATGGGAGCTGTATGGCAGCCCGACCTATGCGTTTGATCAGGCCAATGGCGTGATGCGGTGTGGGCAGGCGGTGACCAAGGATATCGACACGCCCTATTCCCGCGACATGAAGCTGGGCCAGCAATGACCAAGACAAATGCGGGCCGGTTTTTCGAGGATTATGCCGTTGGCGATGTGATCCTTCATGCAGTGCCGCGCACGATTTCGGGGGGCGAGCGGGCGCTTTATCATGCGCTTTATCCGGCGCGGGGCGCGCTTTGTTCATCCGATGAATTTGCGCGGTCCTGCGGGCTGCCTGCGTCGCCGTTGGATGATTTGATCACGTTTCACACGGTGTTCGGCAAGACGGTGCCGGATGTGTCGCTGAATGCGGTGGCCAATCTGGGCTATGCCGACGGGCGCTGGCTGGCCCCGGTGTATCCCGGTGATACGCTGACGTCGGTGTCCGAGGTGATCGGGGTCAAGCAGAATTCGAACGGGAAATCCGGGGTTGTTTGGGTCCGCACGACAGGGCGCAATCAGCAGGGCCGTGATGTGCTGAGCTATGTGCGCTGGGTCATGGTGCGCAAGCGCGGCGATGGTCCGGCGCCTGCGACGGTGATCCCTGATTTGCCGGTGGCGGTGGCGGCGGATGATCTGGTGGTGCCTGCGGGGCTGACGTTCGCCGCGTATGACTTTGCCTTGGCCGGTGAAAAACACCGGGTAATCAACTATTCCGTGGGCGAAATTATCGACCACATCGACGGCGTGACGATCGAAGAGGCCGAGCATATGCTGGCCACGCGTCTGTGGCAAAACACGGCGAAGGTGCATTTCGATGCGACCAACCGCGCCGATGGCAAGCGGTTGATTTACGGCGGGCATGTGATGTCGCTGGCGCGTGCGCTGTCGTTCAATGGGTTGGCCAATGCGCAGATGATCGTTGCGCTGAACGGTGGCGCGCATGCCAATCCATGCTTTGCCGGCGATACGGTCCGGGCATGGTCGGAGGTGTTGGATATGGCCGAAACCCCGGCACCCGGTGTGGGCGCGATCAGGTTGCGGCTGGTGGCGACCAAAGGCGCCGCAGGTGTGCTGCGCGGCGCGGATGGAAAGTATCACCCGGATGTTTTGCTTGATCTGGACTATTGGGCATTGATGCCGACCTGAGATTTGTGAAGGCCCCGCCCAACCGCAGCTTTTGCAAGGTTGTGACCCGCGCGCGATCCGGCGGGCGTCGGTGTCCTGCATTGATCTGGGCGGCATTGCCGGGCCGGTATGAATTTGTGATCACACGTTTTCAAACTGTGATCACAAAAGGCAGAAAGGAGGGTGGACGCGTCACTTTTTCACATGTTTTGTCGTCTGCCCCGCGTGACTCTGACTGCGGAATGATGCAAAAGGATGCCAAAGGCGCTGCCGCACTGGGCAGCAACAGCCACCGAAGGGAACATTCATGGCCGATGTGAACCGGGGTAACCGCCCCTTGTCGCCGCATTTGACGATATATCGTCCGCAGCTGACCTCGATGACGTCGATATTCGTGCGCATCACCGGCAACGCGCTGTTGCTGGGGGCGCTGCTGATCGTGTGGTGGTTTGTCGCCGCCGCAACCGGGCCCGAGGCGTTTGCCCGCGCAAATGGGTTCATCACCAGTTGGTTTGGCGATCTGATCATGTTCGGATCGGTCTGGGCGTTGTGGTATCACACCTTTGGCGGCATTCGGCACCTGATCTGGGACAGCGGTCGTATGCTGGACATTGAGCATGCCGAGACGGCGGGTTTGGTGATGATCATTGCGTCGGTGCTGGTGACTATTTTCACAGTCGTTGTAATTTAAGGAGGCGCGATAATGGCTTTTCTGACTGACCGTAAACGCGCCGTCGGCATGGGTTCCGCCAAGAGCGGGACCGCACATCACTGGCATATGATCGTGACCTCTGTCGCGCTTGTCGGGTTGATCCCGCTGTTTGTCTTTACCTTTGGGGCGATCCTCGGGTCGCCCTATGCCGAGGTCATCGCATATTATCAGCGCCCATTCCCGGCGATTGTTGCCGTGCTGACAATGGGGGTCGGGTTCCTGCATTTCAGCAAAGGTGTGCAGACGCTGATCGAGGATTACGTGCACGGCCTTGCCCGCAAGGCGGCCATCATCGGCATGATCTGCCTGTCCTATACCGCTGCTGCCGTTGCGATCTTCGCAATCGTGCGCATCGCCCTTTAATTCGCCGGAGCATCACCCAATGGCCGCATACGAATACGAAACCCATACCTATGACGCGATTGTCGTGGGTGCTGGCGGCGCAGGCTTGCGCGCCACGCTTGGTCTGGCTGAACAGGGCCTGCGCACGGCCTGTATCACCAAAGTCTTTCCGACCCGGTCGCATACGGTTGCGGCACAGGGTGGCATCGCGGCGTCATTGGGCAACATGGGTCCTGACAGCTGGCAGTGGCACATGTATGACACCGTCAAGGGGTCAGACTGGTTGGGTGATACCGACGCGATGGAGTATCTGGCCCGCGAGGCGCCAAAAGCGGTTTACGAGCTGGAACATTACGGCGTTCCGTTCAGCCGCACCGAAGAGGGCAAGATTTACCAGCGCCCGTTTGGTGGCCATACAACCGAATTTGGCGCAGGTCCGCCGGTGCAGCGCACCTGTGCTGCCGCGGACCGGACCGGCCACGCCATTCTGCACACGCTTTATGGTCAGTCGCTGAAGCAGCAGGCTGAGTTCTATATCGAATATTTTGCGCTTGATCTGATCATGTCGGATGATGGTGTCTGTCAGGGCGTCATCGCATGGAAGCTGGACGACGGCACCATGCATGTGTTCAACGCGAAAACTGTCGTGCTGGCCACGGGCGGCTATGGCCGCGCCTATTTCAGCGCGACGTCTGCCCACACCTGCACGGGTGATGGCGGTGGCATGGTGGCCCGTCAGGGTCTGCCGTTGCAGGACATGGAATTCGTACAGTTTCATCCCACAGGCATTTACGGTGCCGGCTGTCTGATCACCGAAGGCGCGCGCGGCGAGGGCGGTTATTTGACCAACTCCGAGGGCGAGCGGTTCATGGAGCGTTATGCGCCCAACTACAAAGACCTCGCGCCGCGCGACTATGTCAGCCGTTGTATGACGCTGGAAATTCGCGAAGGGCGGGGCGTGGGGGCGAACGGTGATCATATTCACCTGAATCTGAACCACCTGCCTGCCTCGGCTTTGGCCGAGCGTCTGCCGGGGATTTCGGAATCGGCGCGCATCTTTGCCGGCGTCGACGTGACCAAGGAAGCGATCCCCGTATTGCCTACCGTGCATTACAATATGGGCGGTATTCCGACAAATTATCATGGCGAGGTTTTGAACCCGACCAAGAAAAGCCCAAATGCCGTCGTTCCGGGCCTGATGGCTGTGGGCGAGGCGGGCTGTGCATCGGTCCATGGGGCGAACCGTCTTGGGTCCAACAGCCTGATTGACCTTGTGGTGTTCGGTCGCGCTGCGGCTATTCGCGCCGGTGAGGTCGTTGACCGTAAAGCGCCGAACCCGACGTTGAACCAAGCGTCGGTTGACGCCTGTTTTGACCGCTTTGATGGGCTGCGTCATGCAAAGGGCAATATCGGCACAGCCGAACTGCGGCTTGAGATGCAAAAGGCGATGCAGGCTGATGCGGCCGTGTTCCGCACCGACAAAACCCTCAAAGAGGGTGTCGAAAAGATGACGGCGATTGCGGGCAAGATGGGCGACATCAAAGTCACCGACCGTAGCCTTGTCTGGAACAGTGATCTGATGGAAACGCTGGAACTGACGAACCTGATGCCAAATGCGCTTGCCACGATAGTTGGTGCAGAGGCGCGCAAGGAAAGCCGCGGTGCGCACGCGCATGAAGACTATGCAACGCGTGACGATGAAAACTGGCGGGTCCACACGATCAGCCATGTGGATGGTGCCAAGGTGAAGTTGAGCTATCGCCCGGTGATCACGACGCCGCTGACAACCGAAGCGCAGGGCGGGATCAGCGCAGATACGATCGCCCCGAAAGAACGGACGTTCTGATGCGGATGGCCATGATCATGGCGGTCGGCGTTGCGGCGCTTGCTGGTTGTGCGGATATTTCTGCGGAGGGTGACAGGATAGCCCGCGACACGGCCAAAGGCGTGGTGAACGGTGTCGTGGCCAGCCGGTTTCCGGGGGTGAATGCCGCGCCGCTGACCGACTGTATCATTGATAATGCGGAGCTATCGGAAGTTTACACGATTGCGCAGGCGGCGGTCGTTGGGCCGACACCTGCGACGACCAACCTGATCGTTAATATCGCGCAACGCCCGGCAACGGTGGGTTGCGCGACGGACAATGCGCTGAGCGCATTTTTGTTGGGGGGCTGATGATGCGCGGTTTGAACCTTGTTTTGCTGGTGCTGGTTGTTGCTGGCTGCACACCGATCACGCCGGAACGCGCAGCGGAGCGGTGTGAAGAGCGCGCGCGCGCGGCGCAGGCGCCCGACGTCGGATTGACCATCGGCGCCAACAGCAATGATGGTCCGTTCGCCAGTGCCAGCATCGGTATCAGCAGTGATTTGCTAAGCGGACGCGACCCGTTGGGGGTCTATGAGACCTGTGTGATTAACTTGACCGGCCAGCTGCCAATCCGGCCGCCGCGTCTGCGTGCTTTGTAAGAATTTCGGGGCGAACGTGCCCCTGACGGAAGGAACATCAAGATGGTGCAACTGACACTTCCCAAGAATTCCCGCATGAAAGTCGGGAAAACCTGGCCCAAGCCGGAGGGGGCGACGAATCTGCGCAAGGTGCAGGTTTATCGTTGGAACCCGGACGATGGGAAAAACCCGCAACTTGATACTTATTTCATTGATCTTGATGATTGTGGGCCAATGATTTTGGACGCGCTGATCAAGATCAAGAACGAGATTGATCCGACCCTGACGTTCCGCCGATCCTGCCGTGAAGGTATCTGTGGGTCGTGCGCGATGAACATCGACGGGATCAACACGCTTGCCTGTATCTATGGTTTGGACGAGGTGAAGGGCGACGTTAAGATTTATCCGCTGCCGCACATGCCTGTCATCAAGGACTTGATCCCCGATCTGACCCATTTTTATGCGCAGCATGCGTCAGTCATGCCGTGGCTTGAGACCAAAACGAACCGCCCGGCCAAAGAGTGGAAACAATCCATTGATGATCGCAAGAAGCTGGATGGTCTCTATGAGTGCGTGATGTGCGCGTGCTGTTCGACGTCATGCCCATCATATTGGTGGAATGGCGATCGGTATCTGGGTCCGGCCGCATTGTTGCACGCCTACCGCTGGATCATTGATAGCCGGGACGAGGCAACAGGCGAGCGGTTGGACGAGCTTGAAGATCCTTTCAAGCTGTATCGGTGCCACACCATTATGAACTGCGCCAAGACATGCCCCAAGGGTCTGAACCCGGCCAAGGCAATCGCGAACATCAAGCAGATGATGATCGAACGGGTCGTGTGATAGCGAGCGCCGCCTTCGGGCGGCGTTTTCTTGCCTCGGGCGGGGATATTTCTGCTCGGAAGAAGCGAATTGCGGCTCGGCAGTTCCTGAGGGACTATCTGACATGACCACTGTGACCACACCACCCGATGCCGATGAACGCCGCGCTGTGCCGCCGGTGATTTGCTATCCGACCGAGACGCTGCCGCAACCGGATATGGCGGTTTATCGGGCTGCCCGTGCCGCGCTGACAGAGGTGGCGCGTGTGATTGTCCCGCCACGAGATGCGGCGGCGATTGCCGTTCCGGCGGGGCACTTCTTGCGGATTGTCAGCATTGAGGGCGCGCAGGTTGGTGACTTGAACCTGTTCAATGTGGCGGATCTGACCGAACGGTTTTATTCGGGCAAGACGCGTGCGTTGCATGGCACGCATGTAACGACGGGCGACCGTCTATGGTCTTCATTTCCGACGCTGCGCCCGATGGCGACGGTGAGCCATGACACGTTGGCGTGGTACGGCATTGATGGTTTTGGCGGGTCCGTGCACGATGTGATCGGCACCCGCTGTGACCCCTATACAGGGCGGTTATTGTCGGGGGCGGATTATCACCATTGTTGCCATTCGAACCTGACGCGCGCATTGGCGGATCACGCAGGTTTGCCGCTGGCCGCGGCGGAGGCGCATGTGCATGATGTGTTGAATGTGTTCATGTGTACCGGATTTACGCGTGGCACGGGCCAATATTTCATGAAGGCCAGCCCGGTCTGTCCCGGCGACTATATTGAGCTGTTTGCCGAGATTGATCTGCTTGCCGTGTTGAGCGCGTGCCCCGGCGGGGATTGTTCGGCACAACATTCCAGCGACACTGCCGTTTGTCATCCATTGGAAATGCAGGTGCTGCGCCCGGCGGAGTTGACGGGGTGGGTGCCGCCAGCGGTCAATGCATACGACCGCAGTCACGGGCGCTAGCAGTAGCGTTGTATCGTGCGCATTTGATCCAGTGAATAGCGGTCGCCATGTGCAAAGCCGGGCGGCAGAATGCGGGCAATTTCGGCCCGGTCCAGCACCCACGCGATTGCGGCGGCGGCGACGTTCCATCCGCGGGCGCGGGCGAAGGTTTTGAAGTGGTCCAGCATCGTTTGATTGCGCGCATAATTGTCGGGCGCAAAACGCGGGATTTGCAGGCGATAGTTCGGTGTCGTGCATCTTCTGTGCGGTGTCCGGGTAGGTTTCGCCCAACATGCCGCGCGCGAGCGGTGAGAAGGGGACAAAGGCAACGCCCAGTTCGGCGGTCGTTTGCAACATGCCGAGTTCCGACAGGCGGGTCCAGAGCGCGTATTCGCTTTGGACGGCCATGCAGGGCCGTTCCGCATGGGCCCGGCGCAGGGTCGCGGGGGCGACTTTGGACGGCCATAGCCGCCAATCAGCCCTTCGTCGATCATGCGGCCCATGGTCCCAGCGACATCTTCGATCGGGATCAAGGGATCGCGGCGGTGTGCGTAGTAAAGTGGGGCATGATCCAGCCCGAGACGTTTGAGCGAGCCATGCATGTAGAGCGTCAACCACTTTGTCCGCGGGCGTCAACCATTTTGGCCGGTTTTGAAGCCGCCGGGGTTGGTGTTCCGTTTGGTGTTTTGGGTTAGATTTCTCCTTCGTTTTGGTCGTCGTTATTGGTTGTCGCTGGCGCTTCGACCTGAGTTCGCTTGTTGGAGGCGGCCGCACGCTGGCGGAAGCTTTCAGCGTTCATTTCGAGGATGGTCGCATGGTGGACCAGGCGATTGATGGCGGCGACGGTCATGGCCTTGTCCGGGAAGATCTGATCCCATCCGCTGAACGGCTGATTGGCC
>NZ_JAFMHJ010000073.1 GCF_017854565.1 Yoonia sp. | reverse complement strand
CCCGCCACGATACGCCGCCCTTCAAATCACGCCATCACCCAAATTCCCGCATAGCTCCAGGTGGATCGAGCCTGAGCATATATCTCGGCCAGTCGATCATCCTCTCGACGACCTTCTCGGGCTACGGGCTGGGCCTATGGGGTGCGGTGGACCGGCTGAACGCCGTTGCCATCGCCATCGCCGTGACGGCGGGTCTGATGGGTGCGCTGCTCATCTGGCGTTCCCGCTTTGCGCTCGGTCCTTTCGAATGGGTCTTGCGACGGATCACCTATTCTGGGTTTCGCGTCTGAGGCCTCAAGGCAACAGCCGACTACAGCACATCGGTTTAAGTCCGGGCAAACGCGAAAACACCGAATGTCTGGGATGGCCGGTCGTCTCTCAAAGGTTGCCCTCTGTTCGCCACTTTGCAAACTCCGCTTACTGCGCATTGCTGCCGTTCGTCCACAGCGCCGCATCCGGTGAAGTGGCCTCGGAGCGGTCGTTCTTGAGGTGGGCAGGTATTTTGCGGCGGTCTTAGCGACGTGGAAACACGAAACACCGGTCGCGGCGGATCATGATCCACAAGGGCGTGCCGGGTTTGGGCAGGAAGACCGATGGCACCGACGCGCGCAGAACTGAGCCGTCGAAATCCATGCGGAATTCCACAAGGCTCGACGCGCCCATGAACCGCGCCCGCTGGACGATGCCGCGCGCGGGGGCGCCGTCCTGGGGGGTTGGGTTCGGGCCGCGCCCTTGTCTGTCAAAGTCGATTTTCAGATGCTGTGGACGGATCACGATGTCGACCTCGGTGCCGTTGGGCACGCCGGGGGCCAGGAATTGCCCAAAGGGGGTATCGGTCAACGCGCCTTCGACTTTGCCGCTGATCACGTTGATATCACTAAAGAAACCAGCCGCCCTGAGGTCAACGGGGGCATTGTAGATATTATAGGGCGCACCGCGCTGCACGATCCGGCCATCGCGCATCAGGGCGATTTCATCGGCCATGCGCATCGCCTCGCCCGGCTCGTGGGTGACCAGCAGCACCGCCGCGCCTTCGCTTTTGAGCACTTCGAGCGTTTCATCACGGATGTCATCGCGCAGGCGGTCGTCAAGGCCCGAAAACGGTTCGTCCATCAGCATGATGCGCGGTTTGGGCGCCAGCGCGCGCGCCAAGGCGACCCGCTGCTGTTCGCCGCCCGACAACTGGTGCGGATAGTCGTCGATATAGCGGGTCATACCGACCTTATCGAGCAGGGCCTTGACCCTTGGCGCGGCTTCACCACGTTTGAGGCCAAAGGCCACGTTCTGGCCGACGGTCAGGTGGGGGAACAGGGCAAAGTCCTGAAACATCAGCCCGATGGACCGGCCTTCGGGGGGGACGCGGGTGATGGTGTCGCAGACAAGTGTGCCATCGACGTGGATGGTGCCGCTGTCTTGCATTTCAACGCCCGCGATGATCCGCAGCGTGGTCGATTTGCCGCAGCCAGATGGGCCCAGAAGGCAGGTCACCTGTCCCGGCATCACGGTCAGGTTGATGTCGTCCACCACCCGGCGGTCGCCAAAATCCTTGACGATGTTCTTGATTTCAAGGCGGGGGGCTTGCATGGCGGGGGAATGATCCCTGACTGAAACGATTAGGTATAGCGCATCTAACAACACAATGGCACCGGGGCAAGGTCGGCCGCCCGGTGCCTGTCTGTGCGGATCGGCGGGTTTAAATCGTGGCGTTGATCGCACCACCATCCAGCACGATGTTTTGGCCCACGATGAACCCGGCATGCTGCGAGCAAAGAAACGCGCACATCGCGCCAAATTCAGCGGCTGTGCCGTAGCGGCGGGCGGGGATCGTTGCCTGACGCTGTGCCTTGGCGGCTGCCATATCAATGCCCTGTGCCTTGGACACGCCGGTATCGAGGCTGACCGCGCGGTCAGTGGCATGGATGCCGGGCAGCATGTTGTTGATATTCACGCCGTATTGCGCGACCTGCCGCGATGTCCCCGCAACATAGCCGGTGAGGCCGGCGCGTGCGGCGTTGGACAGGCCCAGTTGCGGAATAGGTGCCTTGACCGACCCGGACGTGATATTGACCACCCGGCCCCAGCCCCGGTCGATCATCCCCGGCATCAACGCTTTCATCAGCGCGATGGGGGCCAGCATATTGGCGTCCAATGCGGCAATGAAATCATCGCGTTCCCAATCGGACCACAGGCCCGGAGGTGGGCCACCGGCATTGTTCACAAGGATGTCAACGTCGCCCGCCGCATCCAGCAAAGCCGCGCGCCCCGTATCTGTCGCCACATCGGCCGCGACAGTGACCACATCGACACCATATTTGCTGCGAATCTCGGTTGCCGTCGCTTCCAGAGCGTCAGCGCCACGCGCGTTCAGAACCAGATTGACCCCGGCTGCGGCCAACGCTTCGGCACAGCCGCGCCCCAGCCCTTTTGAAGATGCGCAAACCAATGCGCGCTTTCCTGTGATGCCCAGATCCATAACCGATACCTCGTTGTGATTGTTGTTCCCGCAAGGACTTAGCACTGCGATCCCCTGTCGGCAATGTGAGGGGCGGTTTTGCATTCGCACTTGGCGGGTCCGCCGCTGCGGTGTAAAGCGCGATCATGGACCCGGAACCACTGATCATTGAAGTCTTTCGCGCCGACGACATGCTGGCGACAGATGGTGTCGCGCTGGGGGAGCCGATTTCGTTTGCCGATGAGTTGGTGATGGATGACGTCTATCAGGTGTCGCCGCGCGGTCGCACCTTGTCGCTGCCCCTGATCAAAAGCACGGTGGACGGGGTTTTGCAGCGCACCGATAACGCCGCGCATGTCGTTCATCTGGATTGCTGCCTGACGCTAATGGCACCTGACGGGCGCACCCATGAAGCGTTGATTCTGGTCGAGGTCGCCGATGATACGGTGGTGGATGTGTATGTCTTGCCGTTGGGGCAATTGCAGCCTGCCGTTGATTACCGTCTGGTCGGGCTTGAGCGCCACACAGCCACCCGCCGCTTTGCCGAGGCCGCATGTGGGGCATTCGCCAAGGGCACGCATATCACGATGGCCGATGGCCAGATGCGCCTGATCGAGACGCTGCAACCCGGTGATCTGGTGCTGACCCGTGATCAGGGCAAGCAGCCGATCCGCTGGATTGGCAAGGCCACGTTGCGCGCCAGTGGTGCCTTTGCCCCGGTGGTCATCACCAAGGGGGCGCTGCACAATGAGAACGATTTGGTCTTGCGCGCCGAGCACCGGTTGTTTGTCTATCAAAGGGCCGATCATCTGGGCGCGGGCCGCGCCGAGGTTCTGGTGAAGGCGCGCCATTTGGTGGATGGCGATACAGTCGTGTGCCGCGAGGGCGGTTTTGTCGAATATTTCCAACTGGTTTTCGATGCACATCACATCATCTTTGCCGAAGGAATATCGGCGGAATCGCAATTGGTGAATGCGGGGACCCGTGCAGGCCTGCCTGCGGATGCGCCACAGCACGATCATGCGCAGGGCACGCATATGCGCTATGACGTGCAGGATCATCTGATCGACCCGACCAACGCTGCGGCATTGCTGCGCGCGGCCTCGACCCGTTAGGGCAGCGCCGTCGCCGCAAACGCGCCATCGAAGATGTCCACCCCGGCAGGGCCGGTGATGTCACCATAGACCACGCCCAAAATCGCGTCGCCATTGCGCCCGCGAAAATCCCCGGCGATATCCCCGTCGATCACATAGGTGTTGCCCGCATCGGACAGGTTGCCGGACAAAAGCGCGGTGAATTGGTAGGCGGTGCCGGGATCGGCGCCCGGATCAAAGGCACCGCCGCTGATCGTCAGGACCCCGCCAAGGCTGCTACCGTCCACGGCCTGAAAATTGTCGAGTGTTCCGGTCATGGGCGTATCGGCGGGGCCGAAATTGACCGTGACCGCAAGGTCGGCAATATGTGCCAGATGCGCCCCGCCGGTCGGCAGGTTGAGAACCACCGCGCCGCCATAGGCCACGGCACCACTGTCGGGCAGTTGCGCGGCAGGCGTAACATCCAGCGCCGCTGCATATTGCACCAAGGTTTCAAAATCTGACAGGCGCGCAGCATCCATGGGGCCGCCAGCGCCGCCACATGCCGCCAAGGGCCAGAAAAGAATGAACATGATCCGCCGCATATCTAAGGGTGCAGCCTGTCGGAACAGGGTTAAGGGCTGGTTAATGCCAGTTCACCGATCACGAGGATCGTGGCATCGGTCAGGGTGCCGTTATGATCGACCACCGCCGCCAGATCAGCGGTTGCGATGGCGGCCAGCGGATTGCCCAGAAAGCTGCCCGTCAGCGTGCCATCGAAAATCAACGCCTCACCCGGTGCGGTCAGGCCGCCGCCGTAGTCCATGTGCAGGTCACTGTCAGTGGCCCCACCGACCCCGCCGCCATCAATCGTGATTGCACCGGCGTAATCGAGCACCGCATTGCCGCTGTCGGTGCCAAAGAAACCATCAAGCGTCCCACTGACCGCTGCAGTGTCAAAGGCCACGGTCACGGCCGCATCGCCGAACAGGACCAAGGCGTTAGCCGCCTCGATCCGGATCGTGGCAGAGCCATCAAACGTGGCATTGCCGCTGTCGGGCACCGCCACGTCAGGCGTCACCGCCATGCCCATGACCCCAGCACCCGGATCGCCCAAGACCCGCAGTTTTTGCGCCTCGTAGATGTCGAGCCGGGCCAGACGCGGGTCAATGCCGCTGCCGCCGCCGTCACCCCCACCGCCGCCGCAGCCGCACAGCAGACATGCAGCCCACCAGACCCATCTGATATGTTTCATCGCCCTGTGCCACCGTGCGGACCCAATGCCCCCCGCAGGCATATCCGCAAAGCCCCAAGCTTTGGTTAAAGTGCGGCGGTATGATGCGGACCGATTGCCCTTTGCGCGCTGAACGCATAAAGCATCGCCCATGACAAATCGCCCTGCCCTTCCCGCTGAAATTGCCCGCCGCCGCACGTTTGCGATCATCTCGCATCCGGACGCGGGCAAGACGACCCTGACCGAAAAATTCCTGCTGTATGGTGGCGCCATTCAGATGGCCGGTCAGGTACGCGCCAAGGGCGAAGCACGGCGCACGCGGTCGGATTTCATGCAGATGGAAAAGGACCGGGGCATTTCGGTTTCCGCATCGGCGATGTCGTTCGATTTCGAGAAATACCGGTTCAATCTGGTGGACACGCCCGGCCACTCGGACTTTTCCGAAGATACCTATCGGACGCTGACGGCTGTCGATGCGGCTGTCATGGTGATCGACGGCGCCAAGGGCGTTGAAAGCCAGACCCGCAAACTGTTCGAAGTGTGCCGCCTGCGCGATCTGCCGATCCTGACGTTTTGTAACAAGATGGACCGTGAAAGCCGGGATACGTTTGAAATCATTGATGAAATTCAAGAAAATCTTGCGATTGACGTAACCCCTGCGTCATGGCCCATCGGGGTGGGTCGTGAATTCATCGGCTGTTACGATATCCTGCGCGACAAGCTGGAGCTGATGGACCGCGCCGACCGCAACAAGGTGGCCGAAAGCATCAAGATCAGCGGGCTGGATGACCCCAAGCTGAAAGACCATGTGCCCGCGCATCTGCTGGAAAAGTTCCTTGAAGAGATCGAGATGGCCAAGGCGCTGCTGCCCGCACTGGACCACGAAAGCGTTCTGAACGGATCAATGACGCCGATCTGGTTCGGCTCTGCGATGAATTCATTTGGCGTCAAGGAACTGATGGACGGCATCGGGACCTATGGCCCGGAACCGCAGATTCAAACCGCGCAGCCACGTAATATCGCCCCCGAAGAATCCAAGGTCGCGGGCTTTGTGTTCAAGGTACAGGCGAACATGGACCCCAAGCACCGCGACCGCGTGGCGTTCGTGCGGCTTGCGTCGGGGCATTTCATACGTGGCATGAAGCTGACCCATGTGCGGTCGAAAAAGCAGATGGCCATCACCAACCCGGTGCTTTTTCTGGCCGCTGACCGCGAATTAGCCGAAGAGGCATGGGCCGGCGACATCATCGGCATCCCCAACCATGGCCAATTGCGCATCGGTGACACGCTGACCGAGGGCGAAGCGATCCGGGTATCGGGCATTCCTTCGTTTGCGCCCGAACTGCTGCAAAGCTGCCGCGCGGGCGATCCGATGAAGGCCAAGCATCTGGAAAAGGCGCTGATGCAGTTTTCGGAAGAAGGCGCCGCAAAAGTGTTCAAGCCGACCTTTGGGTCGGGCTTTATCGTCGGCGTCGTCGGCGCCCTGCAATTCGAGGTGCTGGCCAGCCGGATCGAGCTGGAATACGGCCTGCCCGTCCGGTTTGAGGCATCGCAATTCACATCCGCCCGCTGGGTATCCGGCAGCAAAGAAGCGGTGGATAAATTCGTCGCCGCCAACAAGCAGCACATCGCGACGGACAATGACGGTGACACGGTGTATCTGACCCGGCTACAGTGGGATATCGACCGCGTCGCGCGTGACTACCCCGACATCACGCTGACCGCGACCAAGGAAATGATGGTATAGATTTGCCCGCAACCCTGATCACCTGCCTGAAAGACGAAGGGCCATTTCTAATCGAATGGCTGGCGTATCATAAGGCGATCGGATTTCGAAGGTTCATTGTCGGCGCGAATGACTGCACCGACGGGTCCCATGAAATGCTGACGCGGTTGGCCGCGCTGGGCGAGATTGAATATTTGCCTTTTTCCAAATCCGACGGCGTCGGCGCGCAGGACAAATTTGCCACGAACCTTTTGGCCACGCAGGTCATTTCGCCCGGCGAATGGATTTGCTGGCTGGATCTGGATGAGTTTCTGAATATCCACCTTGGGAATGGACAGATTGATGATCTGTTGACGGCAGTGGCGCGGGCAGATGGTATTCGTCTCAACTGGCGCATTTTCGGTGCGGATGCTGCGCAACTCTGGCCAGATCGGCAACTGCACCCCACGTTTTGTCGCTGCGCGCGGGCAGATTTCGGGATGGTCGGACCCTACCCCGCCAACCGCACATTTAAATCTTTGTATAAGTATGTTCAGGGCATGGGGTTTTGGGGTCATGGGCCGCTCTTCAATCATGCGCATATCGCCGAAAAGCCGGTTTGGTGGAATGGGAATGGCAAAAGAATTCGCCGGACAAAGTGGCCTTATAAAGTCGAAAAGTTAAAAGAGGGCGGGCCCGGGGTGTCTTACTTGCCCGGAAGGCCAACCTATCGTTGGGCGCAAATCAACCATTATGCGACACGACATCCTGATTTGGTGATTTTGCGACGACGACGCGGGCGCGGCGGTGCGTTTGTGCCCACTGACCACAGGCATCCTTGGTCTGATGACTTTACAGACCGCCACTCTGATGCATATTTTGCGCGCTACAACAGGACCGAAGATGAGGATAGGTCGATCCTGCGGCATTTGCCCGCTGTTGACGCGGAAATGGCCCGGCTGTTGGCCGATGATACGGTCGGGCACTGGCACAGCCATGCACAGACACTGCTGCGGCGCCACCTTGAAAGCCGGGAACGCGCCGCCGATTGACGAAAGACCCCCATCCAGCACGGTCGTGTAAAGGATGCGTTAACCATATTGCAGCAACTCTACGGCATGATTTTGCGCTTGCTCATCGTGTTTCTTGGTCTGACTGCCTGCACCCCGCGTGCGGATGTGATCGTGCGGTATGATGATTGGACCGGGTTCAATGAATACCTCACCCCCGAACATGAGATTTTCCGCGACCGAAAGGCGATCATGACCGTCCGTCCGGTGGTGATTGAACGCGGCGGCACGCGCGCTTTTGGCCTGCTGACCAACATCCGGCGCCGGGTGCCCAACGGCCCCATTGTCGAAGCCATGTATGCGGGTGATATCCAACTGCAGTATCAGCGCCATGACCGGCTGCTGACCCATTGCATCGACAGATGCCAGCGCGCCGAAGTCGGCGTTATCCACCTGACGGAAGCCGCGTTTCGCGCCGCCGCCCGCACCGGGCTGCCGATCCGGGTGCAAGGCCGGCGCGGGCGCTATGATGGCGTCGCACCGGGCTGGCTGTTTCAGCGAGCTATGCTTGAATTTGGGTGACGCGCATCATCAGGCGGCGCGGTTTTCGGTATCGTTTGTGTGTTCGATACCGTCTGTGAACTTGATTCCTTCGATAACCTTTGGCAACTGATTTCTGCCCTTGAGGCGCAGCCATTTCTTTGATGCGGCCTGAATGAGGGTGAAGACCATCAGTTTTGCGGTCTTTTGTGACAGCGCCCCTTTGGTCCTCACCGTTCGGTGCCGAACTGTGGCGAACACGCTTTCAATCGGGTTCGAGGTGCGCAGATGGCCCCAATGCTCAGCTGGGAAGTCGAAGAATGCAAGCATCGCCTCTTTGTCCTTTGTCAGGCAGGCAACACCTTTTGGGTATTT
>NZ_JAFMHJ010000072.1 GCF_017854565.1 Yoonia sp. | reverse complement strand
GCTACCACACTGGATTCACTAGATGAATCCCTCACAGAATTTGTGCAACAGAGCCTGTGATCCCGCCCAAGGGGCTTTTCGGGAATGCGCAATCAACCAATAGGAGAACAAAATGCTACAGACCGCTTTTTCCCCATGGATTACAACGATCCGTTCGCGGAAATGCGCCAGTTGCAGGGGGCGATGAACCGGCTTTTTGACGGAGGGCGAACACCTGAACGGTCAGGAACCTATCCTTCCGTCAACTTCTGGGCCGGGCAGGACAGCATCGCGATGTCCGCGGAACTTCCGGGGCTGACCGAGCAGGACATCGAACTGACCGTGAAGGACACGATGATTTCCATTCGCGGCACCTATCCGGAGCGCGAAACGGGCGATGACATGATCTGGCACCGACGCGAGCGTCCAACGGGATCGTTCCTACGCTCGATCGAGCTTCCCTTTCGGATCGAGCCTGACCACATAGACGCGCGCTTTGAAGATGGCGTGCTGACGGTCGAAATGCAGCGGCCGGAAGAAGACAAGCCCAAGCACATCCAGATCAAATCGTCCTGAATTCAGGCCCAAAAGGAGCAAAGCCCATGGCACAGGAACTCGCAGCACGCGGCGAAGGCGACGTTGCCCGCACAAACGGTGAAACAGAACCCACCGCGTTCACCTTCACGCCGGCGGTCGATATTTTCGAACAGGGTGACACAACCATAATCCTGGCCGACATGCCGGGTGTGGCATTCGACGGTGTGGATGTCACGTTGGAGAGACAGGTTCTGACATTGCGCGGCAAGGTCAAGCCACGCGCGCCGGAAGGGTATCGCCGTCTGTCCTCGGAGTATCGCGAAGGTGACTATTTTCGCGTCTTCACGCTGTCCGATGAAATCGACCAGAGCAAAATCAATGCCAAGTTCAAGAATGGCGTTCTGCGGCTTGAACTGCCGCGCGCGGCCGAAGCCAAGCCAAAGAAGATTTCGGTGAAGGCCGCGTGACGTACGACAGCGAAAATTGAATTCAATCAAGGAGAAAATACGATGCAGATCAGAGACCTTATCCCTTGGAGCCGTGACAAGGAGAAGGCAGCCGCGCGCGAGTCCGGCGTCTCCGGCAATCCTTTGGTGTCGTTGCAGCGCGACATAAACCACGTGTTCGAGGATTTCTGGCGCAAGGTCGAAAACGGCTGGAATGGCAGTGACAACGTGGTCGGAATGTTCGGTCCAAGTACCGATGTTACCGAAACCGACAAAGGTGTGGATGTCTCTATCGAATTGCCCGGAATGACCGAAGACGACATCGACATATCCTTGTCGGGCAATGCGATGACGATCCGCGGCGAAAAGAAGATCGAACACGAAGAGCAGCGCAAGGGTATTTACATGTCCGAACGCCACTATGGCGCGTTCTACCGCACGGTGCCCCTGCCCGCCGGCGTCGATCCCGACAAGGCCGAGGCAAAGTTCAAGAACGGCGTGCTGACCGTCAGCCTGCCCAAGACGAAGGAAGCATTGGCCAACATCAAACGCATTCCCGTGAAAGCCGCATAGAACATCCGGGGCCGGTTTTCCGGCCCCTTTCCCTCTTATTTGAAGGCGTTGTGAAATGGCTGAGTTTGTTCCTCGTCTGCGCCAGACACTGGCCGCAATACTGATTTTTTCAATGAGTTTTTCCGCGCCCGTCATGCCGCAGACCGCTGATCAGCCTTTGTATCTTAACGATGACGGGCTGCCGACACTGGCGCCGCTGCTGGCCGAAGTGACACCGGCTGTCGTTAACATTTCCGTCGAAAGCAGCCGGGCCGTCGAGATGAACCCCCTGTACAACGACCCATTCTTTCGGCGCTTTTTCGACATGCAACCGCCGCAGCGCCGCCAGCAACTGAGTGCAGGGTCCGGGGTGATCATCAATGCCCAAGAAGGCTATGTCCTGACCAACCATCATGTCGTGGAGAACGGCGACCGCATTGTCGTGACGCTCAAGGACGGTCGGCAATTGGACGCGGAGTTGGTCGGCAGCGATCCGGGAACCGACATTGCACTTGTAAAGATTGCCGCCGACGGCCTTACCGCGCTTTCCTTGGGTGATAGCGATCGCCTGCAGGTAGGGGATTACGTTTTGGCGATCGGCAATCCTTTCGGCCTTGGGCAGACGGTGACGTCGGGCATCGTCAGCGCTCTGGGCCGCAGCGGCCTTAACATCGAAGGATATGAGGATTTCATCCAGACCGACGCTTCGATCAATCCCGGCAATTCCGGTGGTGCCCTGATCACGTTGGACGGGCGTCTTGTCGGGATCAACACAGCGATCATTGCGCCATCGGGCGGCAATGTCGGTATCGGCTTTGCGGTGCCTGCCAACATGGCTGAGGCGGTCGTGGAGCAACTCATCGAATTTGGCGAGGTCCAGCGGGGCCTGCTTGGGGTGACAATTCAGGATTTCACACCTGACCTCGGCGCGGCATTGGGAATCGATTCCGGCGCTGGCGCGGTGGTGACGCGGGTCCAACCTGACAGCGCCGCCGACGTAGCCGGCTTGCAACCCGGTGATCTGATCGTTTCCATTGATGGTCGCGCCATCGCCGGGTCCGCCGACATGCGCAGCCAGATCGGACTGAAGCGGCTTGGCAGGAGTATCGAAATCGAAATCATCCGTGACGGCAAGACGCTGACCCTGGAGGCCACCTTGCGCAGAGGCGCAGAGGTCGCGGCGAGAGAGGGTGATCTGGGGCTTGGTCGGCTTTCCGGAGCGGAATTTCGCGATCTTGACCCAGATGATCCTTTGTATGGCGAGGTTGCGGGGGTCGTGATCATGCGCGTGGACCCTGAAAGCCGGGCCGCACGGTCGGGTCTGGAAGCAGGCGACGTCATCCTTGCCGTTAATCGGGTGCCCGTCACATCGGTCGCCGAGTTGCATGAGCAACTGGACAAGATCGACAGTGCGCTCGCTTTGACAATTCAGCGCGGAACAGCCCGCATTTTTCTGCTCATGCGCTGACAACGAAAAATCCACAGTGGAGGACGGAATGAACGAGCATGACAAAAAGGCCGACACCATGGCCGAGAGTGGCGTTTCCGGGCAACCGGACCCGTCCACCGACGCATTGGAGCGTGTCGCCGAAATCGCGGCCCTGACCGACAAGTGGAAGAGAGCGCTTGCAGAAGCCGAGAACGCGCGCAAGCGCGCCGATGCGGCCCGCTTGGATGGGCGCGAGCATGGCATTTCACTGGCCGTGGATGCCCTTGCCCCCGCATTCGATGCGGTATTTCTGGCCCTTGAGACGGCCCGCAAGGTCCCCCAGGCGGACAACCCTATGATCACGGCACATCTGGAGGGTCTGGCAAGGGTCAAAGCGGCGTTTGAAACCGGACTGAAAGCACTTGGGGTCAGAATGATTGCCCCCAAGGACACGTTGTTCGATCCGGAGCAGCATGAAGCCATGCAAATAAAGGAAACGGCAGAGACGGAACCCGGGAATGTCCTTGTTCTGCACCGCCCGGGCTTTGCTATCGGGCGGCGGTTGATCCGACCCGCACATGTGACAGTCAGTGCCGCGCCAAGCAGTTCTGACAAGGGGTAATGCCTGCGACGCTTTTGGGCGCTGCGTCTGCCAAATATCTTGACGCCGATCAATCATGCATCCGCACCGCCTTCTATACTACGGCGAAATACTCATCCAGCACAGGAGACGAAGATGGAAATCTCAAAGGCAATGCATCGGACAGCCGATTGGGTCAGTGCTGACACACCGGTCAGCGAAATTGCGAAAATGATGAAAGAGGGTGATATCGGCGCCATTCCCATCGGAAAGGATGACAAACTGATTGGTATGGTCACGGACCGCGACATCGCGCTCAGGGTTGTGGCCGCCGGGCGGGATCCCAAAAAGACCACGGCCGAAGACGTGATGACAAAAGGGATTGTCTACTGCCGGACGACCGAAACCGTCGAGGACGCAATTCACCTGATGGATCAGAAAAAAATCCGCCGGCTGCCGGTGCTTGACGACAAGAAACGGTTGGTGGGGATGCTGAGCCTTGGCGACGTGGCACATTCCGTCAGCCGGGATTTGTCGGGCGAACTGCTGCGTGCGGTGGCCGATCATCACGCATGAGGTGACATGAAGGGTTGATTGACCACGCCGCACGGCACGACCGGGATTTGCATTATCCGGGCGCAGACGCAGGGGTTTGCGTGTCCGGGGGTATGGTGCGGGACTGGCGGGCTAACCGGGGGGATGCCGCGGAGCGCGCAAGCACTTCCCTTCCCGCCGTGTCGATGCCAAAATGGGCCATGTCAAAAAAGACCCTGAACAAGACCAATCTCGAAGCTTTGGGCGCGGACCGGTTGGCCGCGCTCTTGATCGAGGTCAGCACCGGCAGCGCCGATATCAAACGCCGGTTGCGGTTGGAGTTGAGCCATAATCTGGGGGTGTCCGAACTGGCCCACGAGGTGCGCAAGCGGCTGGTTTCGTTGCGCAAGGCCACCAGCTATGTCGGTTGGCGCAAGCGCAAGGCACTGGTCAAGGATCTTGATACGCAGGCGACGATGATCGCGGACAAGATCGCCGCAGACAGCCCGAGGATAGCCTTTGATCTGCTGTGGCAGTTTATCGGGATCGCGCCATCCATCTATGAACGCGTGGACGACAGCAACGGCGATGTCGGTGATGTGTTTCGGGCCGCACGCGCGCAGTTCGCGGGTATCGCACCGGCCGCGCAGCTTGATCCCGAAGCGCTGGCGGATCGGGTCTGGGTCGCAGTGCAAGACAACGGATACGGGGAATGGGACGGCATTATCGCGCTTTTGGCGCCCGCCCTTGGCGCGTCCGGCCTTGCACGTTTGAAAGCCAATGTGGAAACCTATGCGGCGGCACCCGAACCCGAGACCGCAACAGACCATGAGGCAGTCCGGTTCTTGCGCCAGTTGCGCGGCGGGTCCGATTATGCGGCAGACCGCAAGGCCCGTTTTGTCAAATCCTGTCTGCAAGAGATTGCAGAGGCCGCAGGCGATACGCAGGCATATATCGCCCAATTTTCTGACAGTGATCTGCAACGCAAAGATACCTCTGCCGAGGTCGCGCTGCTTTTGCTCGCGGACAACCGGGCACAGGACGCGCATGATCTGCTGCTGGCTGCGGATCAAACGGAAAACACCTTTGGACAGGGTGCATGGGATGACGCCTATATCGCCAGCCTCGTTGCATTGGGGCGGATCGAAGATGCGCAATCCCATCGCCGGGCTTGCTTTCGTCAGACGCTGAGCATGAAACACCTGCGCGACTATCTGCGGCTTTTGCCCGATTTCGAGGATGTAGAGGCCGAAGATAAAGCCAAGATACACGTGCTGGCCTATCCCGATGTATCAACCGCGCTTGGGTTTTGTCTGGAATGGCCGGACTTGCTGACAGCCGCACGATTGATCGAAACCCGCGCAGCAGAGATCAACGGCGATCACTACCGCCTGCTGACCCCCGCAGCCGACGCGTTGCGCGTGCGGCACCCTCTGGCCGCCGTGATATTGTGGCGCGCCATGATCGACGACGCGCTGGAGCAAGGGCGATCAACGCGGTACGGGCACGCCGCAGATCACCTGTCGGATTGCGCGGCACTTGATGCCGGGATAGCGGATTACGGGGCCTTTGCCACCCACGCGCATTATGTGCAGACGCTGCAGACACGACACGCCCGCAAAACGTCCTTTTGGACCAAGCTGGGATAAACACCCAAAACGGCGCTAGCGATCACCCTGCCCTTTCAGCGCGGCGGCAAGGGCCGATCCCAATGCCCCCGGACTGTTTGGCGCGGGTTTCGCCGCCCGATGGTTCTGTTTGGGCTGGGTTGGTTTGGGTTCTGCGGCGGTCTTTGGCGGCGAAGCCTCTGCCCCGCCATCCTTGCGCATGCTCAGCCCGATCCGCTTGCGCGGGATATCTACCTCTGTCACGCGGACACGGACCACATCACCGGCTTTGACCACCTCGTGCGGGTCCTTGACAAAGCGGTCCGCCAACTGGCTGACATGCACCAACCCGTCCTGATGCACGCCGATATCAACGAACGCGCCAAAGGCCGCGACATTCGTCACGGTACCTTCGAGCGACATGCCCGCCTTGAGGTCGGCCATACTGTCGATCCCCTCGGCAAATGTCGCAGTCTTGAACGCAGGGCGCGGGTCGCGCCCCGGTTTTTCCAGTTCCGCCAGAATATCGCGCACGGTGGGCAGACCGAAGCTGTCATCGACGAATTGCGCGGCATCCAGACCCGCAAGCGCGCCGCTGTCACCCATGATCGACCGCACATCGCGCCCGCAAGCCTGCACGATCTTGCGCGCGACGCCGTAAGCCTCGGGGTGCACAGATGACGCATCCAGCGGTTCTTTTCCGTCTGTGATCCGCAGGAAACCCGCGCATTGCTCGAACGCTTTGGGCCCCAATCCTGCCACCTTCAACAACGCTTTGCGGGTGACAAAGGGTCCGTGACTGTCGCGATGCGCCACGATGGATTGCGCCAGTGACGCGCCCAGTCCCGCGATATGCGACAAGAGCGGCGCAGAGGCCATATTCAGATCGACACCCACGGCGTTCACCGCGTCTTCGACCACGCCAGCAAGCGATTGCGCCAATCGGCGTTGATCTACGTCGTGTTGATACTGACCGACGCCAATGGCCTGCGGTTCGATCTTGACCAGTTCGGCCAGCGGGTCCTGCAAGCGCCGCGCGATAGACACGGCCCCCCGAATGGACACATCTATATCCGGGAATTCCTGTGATGCCAGTTCGGACGCGGAATAGACCGACGCCCCGGCCTCTGACACGATCACCGGCGTGGGGCGCGCCACACCTGCGGGCAGGCGTTTGAGGACATCCGCGACCAACCGTTCGGATTCACGGCTGGCCGTGCCATTGCCGATGGCGATCAGGGCGACGCCATGTTTGGCAATCATCTGCAGCAGGGTTTCCTCGGCGCCACGCAGATCATTGCGCGGCTGGAACGGATAAATGGTCGCGGTATCAAGCAGCTTGCCGGTTTCGTCTACCACGGCGATCTTGCACCCGGTGCGGATGCCGGGATCAAGACCCAGCGTAGCGCGCGCACCTGCGGGGGCGGCCAGCAACAGATCACGCAGATTGCGCGCAAAGACGTCGATCGCGGTGGCATGGGCGCGACGGCGCAGATCGGTCAGCAGATCCATGAACATGGTCCCGCTCAACTTTATACGCCAGGTCCAGCCCGCGACGTCCTGTAACCACAGATCACCGGGGGACTGACCGGATATTCCGATCTCGGCGGCAATGATGCCGATCATACGCGGCACGCCCGTGTCGGGATCGGGCGCGATGTCGATGGTCACAATCTCTTCTTTTGCGGCGCGCAGAATGGCAAGTGCGCGGTGCGACGGGATGGTCGCCCATTTTTCACTATGGGCGAAGTAATCGGAAAATTTCGCCCCGACCTCTTCCTTGCCGGTGTTCACGCGGGCCACGATCATCGCCTCTTGCTGCATGACATCGCGCAATCGCCCCAGAAGGGTCGCGTTCTCGCCCAGCTCTTCCACCAGAATATCGCGGGCCCCCACCAAGGCGTCTTTCGTTGTCGGCACGGCCTCGCCAAGATAGCGTTGGGCCAGAACCTCGGGGGTAGCGGCCCGGTCGGCAAGGATCGCGCGCAGCAATGGCTCAAGCCCATATTCACGGGCAATCATCGCCTTGGTCCGCCGCTTGGGCTTGAACGGCAGGTAAATATCCTCGAGCACCGCTTTGGTGTCGGCCCCCGCAATGGCACGGGCCAGCGCATCCGTCAGCTTGCCCTGCCCCGTGATTTCGCCAAGGATACTTGCACGGCGCTTTTCCAGATCGCGCAGATACGCCAACCGTTCGGCGAGCCGGCGCAATTGCGTGTCATCAAGGCCCCCCGTCACCTCTTTGCGGTAACGCGCGACGAACGGAACGGTATCGCCGCCATCCAACAGGGCGACCGTCGCGCTGACCTGTTCAGGGCGTGCGCCGATGACGGTGGCGATATTGCGGGCAATGCGATTTGCGACTGCGGTCATGGCGGGCTCCCTTTGGTGGTCGGACGGTTGTGATAACGCCGCAGATCAGGGCCGCCAAGTGGCAGGTGGTGCGAAAGAAGGAAAACAGGCGAAAAAAACCCAGATGTCAGAGCAACAGCCCCACCGCACCAACGTAAACCAAGCCTGTGCGCCACGGCCCCGGACACGCGGTTCACCACAGCGGTGTTTGTCAACGATGTTGTCCGCCGGCTTCATGCACCGGCTCTGATTTCAGGGGCGCTGATTTCGGTTTCTGGGTTGAGCCAGACGGGTCCAGCGGGTTGCCAGTTTCGGGTTTTTCCTGACCATCGTTGCGGGTTTTGCGCCCTTGTGAATTGCCCCGAGTTTGTCGGAGACCATCAACTTAAGTAAGGATGATGG
>NZ_JAFMHJ010000071.1 GCF_017854565.1 Yoonia sp. | reverse complement strand
TCTGAAATCACAGACGCCGCATGAAATCGGCGGACAACTTGTTTGACAAACACCGCTTTTGCCAAACTGGGGGGATTAGCGATCGGCGTCAGTCTGGTTGATGGTGCATCACCGGGCTGAACCTGACACGGCGAACTGAAATCCGGCCTGCCGCGGGACGGCCAACCCTGCCGCCTGACGCAAAGCTATATGATCCACGGCGAATCGGGCGACTTAAGCGCATGGTCGCAGTCAGACCCGGCCTAAACCTTGGCCAACAATCAGCATGGGAATGAGGCGTAAATTTGTGCAACTTTCCCCGGTTTATGCCGACATGCGCCTAAAATTAGACCAATTTTGAACCTAGGTAGGTCTGGCAGCCCCGGTTCCGGTACTGTTTTCTAACCGTAAGTTATCAAGGAAGAATTTCATGAAGGCATTTCTCATTGCTGCAGTTGTATGCCTTACTGCGCTCACGTTCTACTCAGCCGCCCGGCTAACTTCGTCAAGCGCGGAGACGATCACGGCACAGCTTGTCGCAGATGCGCTCGATGCTCGGGTTGCAGAATCACAGTCCGGCATGGCGACTGAAATCGCAAAGCTGCAGGATGATGGTTCAGCCCTTGAGGCCGAAATCGGTACGCTGTCCCAGTCAGTTCAATCGCTCACGGCAGAGCGCGATGATCTAGCCGCAACGCTGGACGAGACGCGGGCCGCTTTCTCCGCAACCGACGTCGAACTCGCTGCGCAAACAGCGAGCTTTGCAGTTAATTTAGCCCGGATAAGTGATCTTGAAGCACAGCTGGCTGAGCGCGGCGCGCGTTTGTCTGACGCGGATGCGACGATCCAAACACTTAGCGAAACCATAGCCGCGAGCAGCGCCGCGTCAGACGCCATGTCTGCAGAAATGGCCGCCCTGCGGCAAAGCGCTGACAATGCTGCAGCTCGTGTGGCAGAATTGGAAACCGTCGCAGTATCATCCGTTGACACCGACGAGCAGGTAGCCCTGTTGCAAGCAGAGATCACGCAGCGTGACGCGACCCTCGGCGAACTTCGCGCCAGCGTTGCCGCGTTGACGGCAAACCTTGAAGCACGCGATCAGACGACAGACGCACCGACAAGTCAGACATCCAGCTTGGAGGCCGAGATTGAGGCGCTGACTGCCAGCGTCACGGAACGCGATACATTGATCGCATCCCTTGAAACGCAACGGGCCGAAGCCGGCACACCGGCCGAAGATGCCACCATCGAGATCGCCACCTTGACTGCGGCACTGGGCGAACGTGACGCAACAATCGCGGCATTGCAGGCTGCGCAGACCGCCGCCGCAGAGACACCCAAGGCGGCAACCGAAGAGGTCGACAACGGTGAAGCATTGGCTGCTCTGACATCCGAATACGAGGCTCGTGTGGCAGGTCTTGACGCCCAGATTACGGAGCTTACGGAACTGATGACAACACAGACGGGAACCATCGAAAGTCTTCGCCTCGGACTGGGTGAGGCACCTGTCGCGACAGAGGAACTGGCCCAAGTGTGTTTGGCGCGGGCCAACGGGATTCTGGGGGCTTCGCAAATCAGCTTTGGCACTGGCACGACTGAGATCAGTGACGATTCAGTGGCGACCCTCGAACGCCTGCGGGACCTTGCGATAGGCTGCCAAAATGATGACCTGATCATCGAAATCGGTGGTCACACTGATAGCCAAGGCGCCGAGAGCAATAATCAGGAATTGAGCGAAACACGTGCGCAGGCTGTATTGGACTTTATGGTAAGTAGTGGCATTGCGCCCGCAAGCATGCGCGCTGTCGGATTTGGTGAAACACAACCAATCGAAACAAACGAGACCGCTGCAGGTCGTGCCGCAAACCGTCGCATTACGTTTGAGTGGCAGGCCCGCGAAACAGCATCCGACACCCCAGACGAAACCACACCTGACACTGATGACGACGCCGTGTCGGGCACCGTAGCCGAGTAGGAAATTTCTAATGTCTTCTTTTTTGCTTCAAATGTTTGCGTTCATGCTCTGCACCTTCTTGCTGGGACTTCTTCTTGGCTGGCTTGTGTGGCGGTATGGCGGGGCTTCGCAACAGGCGTTGGATTCTGTAAACACCGAAGTCGATTTCTGGCGTAGCAACCTTGAACACTGCCGCGTGGAACTTGGTAACGAACAAAATACGGTTGCATCACTCCGCGAGGAAAAAGCGGCTCTCAAAAAACGCCTCGCTGCGCGCGACGCACAAGTAGATCCATCGGGTGCACGACCAGCTACCTAGTAGGGCTGGTCGCCAGATTATTTGCCTATGTGGAACGGGATATTCGGCCAATGCCCTTGTTGAATTTCTCGTAACACTGGGCAAGCCATGGTGCGCAAGGATAATGCCCCATAAGGTCCAAACCAGAACCGTCTCCGGGCGGCCCTGCTAACGATAGCCAAACACAAGCAGAACGAATGGGATCGTCAGGACAGCGGTGAGGGTCTGCGCCGTCACAAGCCCTGCCATATAGGTGCCATCGCCGTTAAACTGGCGGGTCAGGACGTAGGCCGTCGGTGCAGTCGGAACGGCAAAAAAGACCACGAGCACCAGCGCCTCTATCCCTTCGAGGCCGAATGTGAGCGCCAGCAGCGCCGCCAGCAGCGGCATCACCAACAGCCGCAGCGCGGTAATCCCTGACAATGCAAAGACGTCCTTTTGCATGGCGTCAGGCCGCAGGGCCGCACCGACGCACAGAAGGCCCAAGGGCAAACTTCCCTGCCCCAGAAGATCAAGAAATCGCCCGGTTCCGAACGGCAGGCCCATGCCGCTAAGCGCCAGAGAAATTCCGACCAAACATGCCAGGATCAGCGGATTGCGTGCCATGGTGGGCAACAGCGCCGCTGGCCTGCGCGTTTCGGTCGACGCGGTCAGGGCGATGATTGACAGCACATTGACCAACGGCACCGACACAGCCAGAAAAACGGCCGCCCGCCCCAGACCTTCGGCGCCAGCCAGACTGGCCGTGATTGCAAGGCCCAGATACGTATTGAACCGCACCACACCCTGAAGCGACGGACCAAAGCGCGCGGCAGGCGTAGGAACAAATCGCCGTATGATACCCAGTCCGGCCGCGGCGATGCAAATCGTCACAATCGCAGCGCCACCCAGCCGAAGGACCGCCGGATCGCGCAGGGGCGCGTCCACCAGACTGCTGACAAGCAGGGCGGGAAACAGGACAAAGTAGTTGATCCGCTCTGCAGCTGGCCAAAAACCCGGTTCCGGGAACATTGCACGCGCCAAAACGAAGCCGAGGCAAATCAGCGCGAACAGCGGCCAAATCGTGATGAATACCATTTCACACCGCCTCGTTAACTCTTTGAGTCATTCCTTAAACCCGAACGTCCACCGAATGTAAGGTAGCTTCAAATTCAGGACAGGCAGATATTGCCACAGCATCGCTCTGGCACCCGGAACGGTTGCTCCGTGCGAACATCAGCTCGTCAGATACGACCATGAATACATCGTGCGACTGATGCGCCGTATCCAGCAGGGTGTCGGCGATGTTCCGGGTCGCTGATAATGCAATTCAGCGCATTGTGTGAGTGCCTTTAATATCCTCAGAGTCGCGCGGGCGTTACGATCTGCGACCTGTCGTTTAGCGGGCCGCTTTTTGCCAGTTTCAAATTCCTTGAACCTGATGAAAATGCGTATATGGTTTCGACGTATTGTTTACAGGAAATCATTTTGTCCAATATTGACCATTCCGCTGGGGCCCAGCCACGCGACCGCAGTTTTCGCGATTTTGTAGCTTGGGCTTTGGTCGGTGTATTGCCGTGGCTGCTGTATCTGCGACTAGAACAATTGCTGCCATTCGAACAGACGATGTTCCTTACCTTGGCTCTGGCCGCAATTGTCATGTGGATTTTTCGGCTGACGCCCGATTTCGTGCCGGGTCTGGCGCTCATTCTCGTCGTCACGCTGCTGGATCTTGTGCCGCAGTCGATTGCCTTTAGCGGGTTTTATTCGCAGATATTCTTTTTGGTATTCGGGATTTTTGTCCTTGCCGCACTTCTGGCAGAAACCTCATGGCTCAATCGGCTTGAGGCGATGCTTGTCCGCCGCAATGCATCGTTTCCTACGCGGCTTTTTGCGGTCGTCTGTGCGGGTGTATTATTGACGCTGGTCGTTCCATCACCATTGGGCCGTGCAAGCATGATCCAACCCCTGGTACAGCGGTTCTTCCGCCCGGATCGCGCGCGCAAAAACGCGTTTTTGGCCCTTGTCCATATCCATGGCACAACGCTCATTTCCACAATTATCCTGACGGGCAATCCGCTGAACTTTGTTCTGATTGGTATGCTGAACGAACAGATGCGCGGCCGCTTTCAATGGATGGGGTGGCTACAGGCCGCCAGTGTTGCGGGAGTGGTGATGGCTGCTGGCTTCGTTGCGGCAATGTTCTTTTTTGCGGCGGCTGCCAGAAAAGCCAGCGCCGCCGGGGGCACAGAACCTCGACAATGCGCGCCACCGATCGCCGTCGTGTCAGACCCCCTGCGTGACTGGGCGACGCTCGGACTTTATGTATTTTTGATGGCTGCCATCCTGACGCGGTCGATCCATCAGGTGCCTTTGGAATGGATCGTGCTGTCCCTTGCGATGTCGGTCTTCTTTTTCTCGGGAATATCGCTGGCGACGCTGCGCCAGAAATTCGACTGGCCGACGCTTATCTTTGTGGCCACAGTCGTAGCATGGGGCCCGATGTTGGATCATCTGGGCCTGAGCCAGTGGTTGGCAGATCAGTTGCCGGTTCTGGTTCCGATCTTCGAGCGCAACCTCTACCTTGGCATGGCCATCACGATGGCCGGTGTTTTCGTAATCCGTCTGGCGGTGCCGGGCGCACCTGCATTCATCATTCTGGCCAGCACCCTTATACCTTTTGCGGAAGTGATCGGTATCTCGCCATGGGTTCTCGGATTTGTTATTCTGACGGTGTCGGAAGGATTTATCTGGCCCTATCAACACGGTGTCTTTTCCCAGGCAATCACAATGCTGGATGCAGAGCGTATCGCCTATCGAATGCAAACGCTGATCACCTTTAACATCCTGTTTTTCATGCTCCGCTGTGCTGCAATATTTATCAGTATTCCGTTCTGGAAAGCACTTAACCTTATCTAAGGGACCCGATGAGATCTTTTTTCACCGCCGCTAAATACCTCGTGATCGTCGTCCTGCTTGTCGTCGTCGCCCGACTGGTTCTAACGCACAACGAAGATCAGAAGAAGATATTGGTTGTGCATTCTTACAACAACGATCTTGCATGGGTGAACGATGTCGATGAGGGCGTGCGCCGGGCGATTGAAGATGCGGCGGGGCGGCGGGGGCCAAGTTTGAATGTGCGCACCCACTATATGAATTTGCGCAACCACCCTGACTGCAATTTCTACAAGAACGCGACGTCTGATGTGCGCTTTACCATTGGTGATTGGCAACCAGAAGTCCTGATACTGATCGATGACCTTGCGCAGGGCTTGGTCGGGTTCAACCAGGTGCGACTAAATGAAGGTGCGGATCGCGCGCGTATGGCGGGTGATCTCAACGCGTGGCTGGCCGGTGATCGGTGCCAGACCCCGGACATCAGCTTTTTTGGGCTTGACCAGCCGGTGACAGACAATTTCCCCGAAGTGGTTTTTGCTGGTGTGAACGGCGGCGTCGGCCTTTATGGTTATGATCAAGCGACCAACGTATCGGGCATTTTCGAGCGCAAGAACTATCAAGCCTTGATTGAGACGTTAGAGGCGCTTGATCGGGCATACGACGGGCCAGTGGATGGCATCATGATGCTGAACGATGCGTCACCGACGGGCGTTACCGAGAATGGAAATTATCTCTTGCAGGACTGGGCACCTTTTGTGGCGCATCCGCCTGTCGGCGCATCTGATTTCGCCGATTGGACCAGAGCGGTCGAAGAGGCCAATGCCGGCAATCTGATGTTGCTGATCGCCAATTATCAAAATGTCCGCGACGGCCAAGGTGGCACGGTTGACCCCGAAACTCTTGTCCAATGGACAGAGCGCAACGCAAAGTTGCCGATACTGGGGGCGAACACCCGCTTCGTCGCAGACGGTGGCATGATGACCGTTGCAATCGCGGGATCGGAACAGGGACAGGTTGCAATGGAACTGGCCATCGCTGCGATTGATGGAAACCCAGATCGGCCGCACTATGACGCGAAACAATTCCTGATCGGCATGAACCAAAGCCTCGTGCGCAAACGCAACTTGCAGCTGCCGTCCATTTACGAAGCATTCAGTCGCGAAATCGGAACCTTCATTGAGGCGATGGAGCAGCTGTATGTGGTGCAAAGCGGTGAAAACCAGTGACCGTGGCCGCGCCTCGGCCAACGGCGCTGCTCTTTGATTTTGACGGCGTGTTGATCAATAGTCTGCCAGTGATGCAACTGGCATTTTCAGCCGCTCTCCAAGAAGTTTACCCTCGGCAGCGCATGCACCACACAGCGCTGTTTGCCGAATATCAGAAATACCTCGGCATGGGGTTTCCCGAAATCATGAAACGACTGGAATTGTCGCAGGATATGTTCCAGCCGTTTCGCCGCCATAGCCGTATCCTTGCGCCCTATGTGCGGCTTTATGACGGGGCGGTTAATCTGCTTCAATGGGGCCGGGATAACAGGTTGCCAATGGGCATCGCGACCGGCAAGGATTTGGAACGCACATTGGAATTGCTGACCCAACTGGGCATTCGTGATTTCTTTTGCTCGGTTTTTGCCAGCGACAGTGTGAGCGCACCTAAGCCGGCGCCGGAGATGGCTGTGCGGTTTGCTGCGGAAAATGGCTTACAGATAGAATCGGTCGTGCTTATCGGCGATGCTGCGGCAGACATTCGTTGCGGTCAGGCGGCGGGCTGCATGACTGCCGCTGTCGCGTGGGGATACACCGACAAACAGTCCCTCTTGGCACTGGGTCCGACATTGATGTTTGAAACGCCGCAAGATGCGCAGCAGCAACTGATTAATTTGATGGCCGAGCAGGAGCGTTCTTGATGGTGCGCAGATCACATATCGTGATGTCACTGATTTTATGGTGCCTGACTGCCACCATGCCTTATGCGCAGCAATCGTGCCCTGATGTAGACCTGCAGAATCTAGAGCGTCCGATTGTAGTCGGCACAAAGTTTTCACCACCATTTGTCATGGGGTCAAAAACAGCACCGGATGGGCTAAGTATTGATCTGTGGCGGCTTATCGCGGATTGCTTTCGTCTTGGCCAAGATGATTACCGCTATGTTGAATACGGCACGATTGAGGAGCTGGTCGATGCCGCCACAGTCGGCGACGTTGATCTGGCGATTTCCGCGATCCCCATTACCGTGGCTGATGAACGCATCGTCGACTTTTCGTTTCCATATTTCGAGGCGTCGCTTGGTACGATCGTGCCGGACCGAAACCGTAGCGCGAACTTCAAGCTGCTCCTCGAACGTATTCTTGACTCCAACATTTTGGCGATCGTTTTTGGACTGCTGTGTTTTATGGTCGCAGTTGCAGTCGGCTATTGGTGGGTCGAACGGCGCAGCGGCAATGAGTTTTTCTCTGGCGGGCCATTTTCAGGGCTATATAGGGCGCTGATTTGGGCCGCTTTGCTGGTTTTTCAGGGCGAGGGTGACCCCTTCGAACTGAAATCACGTTTGGGACAACTACTGGTTCTGCTTTTGATGTTTGTCGGCGTCACCATTATTTCCAGTTTTACTGCGATTATCACGTCGAGCCTGACACTGCAGGCGCTTGAGCCCGAAGTCCGAACAATCGCCGATCTGGAAAACCGTACTGTGGCCGTGATCAACCAAGGCGATGCGGCGCAATGGG
Organism: Yoonia sp.; assembly: GCF_017854565.1. Classification (GTDB taxonomy): domain Bacteria; phylum Pseudomonadota; class Alphaproteobacteria; order Rhodobacterales; family Rhodobacteraceae; genus Yoonia. The sequence continues at coordinate 642 of NZ_JAFMHJ010000071.1, read as the reverse complement.
CCGCCGATGCCGGGATCACGGTGCGATCCCTTCATGATCTGTCGCAGGCGCAGCGCAATTTCGACGAAGACAAGATCGAGGTGGTCATTCACGAGCGCGAAGTCCTGCGGTATCTCATCAATCGGAAAAGCCTGAGCGGCGTCAAATTTGCGCCCCTGACGATGGCACCCCAAGATTACGCAATCGTGCTGCCCCCAAACAGCCCCCTACGCGAAGCGATCAATCTGACGATATTAACCATCATCAATACGCCAGCCTGGGCGGTCACCCAGCAGAAATATTTCGGCACACGATAAGCCCAGCCTGCCAATGATGATCCATCAAAGCGGGCCCATGGCGACCCAGCGCTGCCATAGTTCGTAACAATATATGCTACTGCAGGGCGTTTGGCAGGAAGAGGGCGATATTGGGGAACGCGATCAAAAGAACGATCATCACCAGCATCATGCAGACATATGGTATCGTCCCCACCATCACTTCGGACAGCTTTCCTGATTTGCGCGCGCCTTGCACCACGTAAAGGTTCAGACCAACAGGCGGTGTGATCAACGCCATTTCAATCAGCACGATCATCAAAATTCCGAACCAGTGTCAACGGCAGAGTAAAAGTGAGCCAAAGGGCAGCGCAAAATGTTGCCACTT
>NZ_JAFMHJ010000031.1 GCF_017854565.1 Yoonia sp. | reverse complement strand
GGTCACATGGCTCAGTTCTCAGTGGAAATTATCTGCTTACCTGGCTCACTTCTGCATGGAAATTAACACTGTCTCAGCTTCAATCGTCGTCTGAGCGATCTTCCCAGTCTTCCGGTCGGTCATCATGACCACGGTCCGACCAATAAGTGTCGTTGTTTGGGTTCATCTGGTCTGAACGGTTGTCATTTTCGTGTTGGCTGTGATCGTTATTGTTGTAGCGGCCCATCGGATTGTCCTTTCATGTTGGCCGAGAACTGTCTGTTCTCTCAATCAAGATAGGGATCGATGCGCCAGCAGTCGGGTGTGAAACTCGGGACATTTTTGGTACGTCCGTCAAACTGAGATGGACGACTGTATAGAGGGTTACATCGGCGGACCTACCCGCTTCTGTTCGCCTACTTCCTGCAGTTATCAGCCAGACCTTTTTTGAAATCCCCGATTGAGGAAGTTCTGGTCACCCTGAAGCACATGTGTTTGCAATAGTCTCAACGCGGCGTTCTAGAGCCGGATTGAAATTGGGTAATAATTGGGGAATGCGGGGCTGCCGCTGCGCTTAAGCATCTGTTCGAAATATATTTTTTACAGATATATGGTGCCCAGGAGAGGACTCGAACCTCCACATCGTTGCCAATACTAGCACCTGAAGCTAGCGCGTCTACCATTCCGCCACCTGGGCAGGTGTGGTGAGGGGCGATGTAAGGCTGCTGTGCGGGACTGTCAACGCGATTCGACATCGAAAAGTGACAATGAATGGGCCCGGAGTCCAAAACCATAGGATTGCGCCTTGTCTGACGTTGGGGGGCCGGGTAAACGGGGCCAAACGTGTAAAGAGGCCCAGTCATGTCAAAGCTTGTCACCATTTTCGGCGGATCCGGTTTTGTCGGGCGTTATGTCGCCCGCCGCATGGCCAAAGAGGGTTGGCGCGTCCGTGTTGCGGTGCGCAACACCAATGAAGCGATGTTCGTCCGCCCTTATGGTGCCGTGGGGCAGGTTGAACCCGTCTTCTGCAATATTCGCGATGACGCAAGTGTCGCGGCGGTGACGCAGGGCGCAGATGCCGTGGTGAACTGTGTTGGTGTGTTGGACGAGGTTGGCAAGAATACATTTGCCGCTGTGCAAGCCGAAGGTGCTGCGCGGATCGCGCGGGTGGCCGCAGCGATGGGTATTACCCGCATGGTTCACATCTCGGCGATTGGTGCCGATGCTGGGTCCAAAAGCACGTATGCCCGCACGAAAGCCGCTGGCGAGGCGGGCGTGCTGGCCCATATGCCGGATGCCATGATCCTGCGGCCGTCGATCATATTCGGCCCCGAAGACCAGTTCTTTAACCGCTTTGCGGGCATGACCCGCTTTGGCCCGGTTTTGCCTGTGGTGGGCGCGGACACGCTGTTTCAGCCGGTTTATGTGGATGATGTTGCGGCTGCCGCTGTGAAGGGCGTGTTGGGTCAGGCTAAGGGTGGTGTTTACGAACTGGGCGGTCCCGATGTGGATAGCTTCCGCGCGTTGATGCAGAAAATGCTGGGGATTGTTCGGCGCCGTCGTTTGATCATCAACATTCCATTCTGGATGGCGCGGGTGATGGCATCGGGGTTTGGCGTTTTGCGGACGGTGACGCTGGGCTTGGTCAAGGGACCTGTGACGCAGGATCAGGTGCTAAATCTGGCCGTGGACAATGTGGTCGCTGATGGCGCCCAAGGATTTGCTGCGTTGGGTATTCGCCCGACGGCGATGGATGCGGTATTGGCGGACTATCTGTGGCGGTTTCGGCCTTCGGGTCAGTATGACGCGATCAAGGAATCTGCGAAAAACCTTAAGGTTTAGGTGTAGGCGATCCAAAGCAGCACAGTGCCAAGGCCGAGGCGATACACCACGTATGGGGTATAGCTGACGGCGCGCAACAGGCGCATCATCAGTGTCAGCGCCAGTAAAGCCGCTGCGAATGACATGGCCATCACAATGCCGATATCACGCAGCGCGGATGCATCTGCCGTGCCGATGACGTCCAGACCCAACAGGGTTGCCGAGGCAATGATTGTCGGGATCGACATGAGCATCGACAGGCGTGCGGCGTCGGTCCGGTTGTAACCCAACGTCCGGGCTGCGGTGATGGTGATGCCAGAGCGGGATGTGCCGGGGATCAGGGCGACGGCCTGCCAGAGGCCCATTTTTGCAGCGTCTTTCAGGCTCCATTTTTCGGCAGTTTTCTGGTGGGCACCGGTCTGGTCGGCCCAATAAAGGACAATGCCGAAAATGATCATTGTCCAGCCGATCACAGCGATGCCGCGCATGGCGTCGCTGAGGCCGGTTATTTTCAGGATTAGCCCGAGGACGATCACCGGAATCGTTGCGATCAGCAGGCAGAAAGCGAGCCATGCGCCCTGTGTGTCGATCTTGCCGCGTAGCAAGCGCAGGGTGCCCCACAGCGCAAGCCGGACGTCCGGCCAAAAATACACGATCACCGCTGATAGTGTGCCGAGATGGGCGGCGACGTCGATGATCTGGCCCTGATCGGCAAGCCCCGTCAGCGCGGGCAACAGGATGAGGTGTCCGGACGAAGAAATTGGCAGAAATTCGGTGATACCCTGGATCAAGGCGACCAGAAGGAGGTTGAAGACGGTCATGGTGTCCGGTTCTGTGATTCGGTTGCCGTACCCTAACCCGTTAGGATGTAGGGGGAAGAGATGATATAGGTCGCAAATCGGACCTATTATGCGGCGAATTCCCACCAACAGCCCGCGTGAACCCGTATAATTCTACAATATATGTCAGCATAGCTGCCTTTTCTTTTTGCGCGAAGCGTTTTACAAGGCGTCTCGCTCTGGAATTCGGGAGAATGTGGCATGGCTGGTCAAAAGATGTTGAAGTTCACGACGGTGGACCGGGATATGCCGGAGAAGCGTCCGCCTAATCTACGCAAGCACGACTTTGATGAGATTTATGCAGAGTACGCCCGCGAGAAGGCGGCCGAGCAATCAAGCCGGTGTTCGCAGTGTGGCGTCCCCTACTGCCAGACACATTGCCCGTTGCATAACAACATTCCGGACTGGCTGCGCCTGACCGCAGAGGGGCGGCTGGAAGAAGCCTATGAGCTTTCGCAGGCGACCAATACGTTCCCCGAAATTTGTGGCCGCATCTGCCCGCAGGACCGCCTGTGTGAAGGGAACTGCGTCATTGAACAGTCCGGGCATGGCACTGTTACGATCGGCGCGGTCGAGAAATACATCACGGATACCGCGTTCGCGGAGGGTTGGGTCAAGCCGATCCGCCCCTATGCAGAGCGCCCCGAAAGCGTTGGAATTATCGGTGCCGGTCCCGGCGGGCTGGCTGCGGCTGATATGCTGCGCCGTCAGGGCGTGCAGGTCACGGTCTACGACCGCTATGATCGTGGCGGTGGATTGCTGACCTATGGCATCCCCGGTTTCAAGCTGGAAAAAGACATTGTCATGCAGCGGATGGCGCAGCTTGAGGATGGTGGCGTTGAATTTGTGATGAACTGCAATGTCGGCGAGGACCTGTCGTTTGATGCCATCCGTGGCAAGCATGACGCGGTTTTGATCGCCACGGGCGTCTATAAAACAAGGGACTTGCCTGATTCCGGGGCCGAGGGGATCGTGAATGCGATTGATTACCTGACGGCGAGCAATCGCAAGAGTTTTGGCGACGATGTGCCCGAGTTCGACAGTGGCGAACTGAACGCGGCGGCCAAACGTGTTGTGGTCATTGGTGGCGGTGATACAGCGATGGATTGCGTCCGTACCGCGATCCGGCAGGGCGCCGAAAGCGTGAAATGTCTGTACCGCCGCGACCGTGCCAACATGCCCGGATCGCAGCGCGAGGTGCAGAACGCCGAGGAAGAGGGCGTTGAATTTCTCTGGCTATCAGCGCCGGTTGGCTTTGATGGCGATGCGGTGACGGGCGTGAAGGTGCAGAAAATGCGTCTTGGCGCACCGGACGCCACAGGCCGCCAGACGCCCGAGGTGATTGCCGGGTCCGACTATGTTGAAGGCGCTGATCTGGTGATCAAGGCGCTTGGCTTTGAACCCGAGGACCTGCCGACGCTTTGGGGTGTCGAAGGTCTTGAGGTGACGCGCTGGGGTACGGTGAAGGCTGATTTTGGCAGTGGCGCGACCAGCCTTGAGGGGGTCTACGCCGCCGGTGATATTGTGCGCGGTGCGTCGCTTGTCGTTTGGGCCATCCGGGATGGGCGTGATGCGGCGACGGCAATTCTAGAGTATATTGGGCAGGCGGCGACTGTCGCTGCCGAGTAGCAAGATCGCGTACAGCACCTGTACATACGCCGCACGTACGGGTGCAAAGCATTACGTCAATGACGCTGACCTGAAGGGTTAAGATATGATGAAGCCTTTGATGATCCTTGCCGCGCTTGCCGTGGCCGCCCCGGTTGCCGCACAGCAGGGTTTTGCCGCGCCCGAGGGCTGCACCGGCACGCTGACAGTGCAGCAAAAGGGCTGTGTGATGGTCAATGTCTGGACCTGCGAGGCCGATAATCCCGGTGACCAGTGGATTGCCCTGATTGGCCAGTCGGGCCTGTTCAGCGTGCAGCGGGTCGACGACGAATTTCAGTGGATGGAATCCTATAAGGTGTCCGGCAACGAAGTATTGCAGACCCCCGCGCCTGATCCGTCTTCGCTGACCGAACTATTGGCCAATCAGATTGATACCTGGGATTTCACGCTGGAAGCCGAAGACGGGCTGCGCCGCAATGTCGGGTTTGACATGCTGACGGGTGAGACGACGGTTATTGACGGCGAGCCGCTGCTGAATACTGAATATCAGGGCCGCACGCTGGACGGTGAAGGCAACGAGATTGACGCGGGCAACGGTCGTCAATTTGTGAGCCCTGCGCACCGTCTGTTCTTTTTCGGCGAAAGCTGGGATGCGGCGACGCCTGACAACATCACCGATATGTCCCCGGTCGAGTTTATCTATCCCGGTGAGCCCGGCTTTTTCGTGGATCAGCCGAAGTTCGAATGTAATGTGATCGAATCGGGGTATTTTCAGTGAAATACGCCATTGCATTGATATGCCTTGCAGCACCTGCTGCGGCCCAGGACAGCCCCGCGACATTCAGTTTGCCGGCGGGGTGTGACGCATATTTGACGGTGCAAACCGCCAGTTGCATGGTGGAGCATCATTTCATCTGCGCCGCAGACCCCGCAGGCCATCAGCGCCGTGTCAGTCTTGATGAGCAGGGCATGACCTATGCCGGTGAGATTGACGCAGAAGCCCAGTGGATCGCGAGTTTCCATGCGCTGAGCGGTCATTCCGAGCGTTTATCCCCCAACCCCGCAGAGCCTGCGTCGCTGAGCGACCTGATCAGGGACGGTGTCGACCCATATGATTTCGAAACGCTTTCGGACGAGATAGGTACGACCCATTATGTCGGGCAGGACACGCTGACCGGGCGTCAAATTACGATTGATGACGTGACCCTGCACGAGACCGCCTATGAGATCACCGCCTTTGATCCGGCGGGAACGGTGCTGTGGCAGTCGCAGGGCAACGAATTCATCAGCCGCGATTGGCGGATGTTTCTGTCGGGTACGGGCACGGTGACCACGCCGAACGGCATTTTCGACAAAAACGACAGCCCTGTCGAGTTTATCTTTCCCGGTGAGCCGGGGTTCCTGAGCACGCGGCCAAAGCATGGCTGCGGTGTTGCGATTTCATCTGCCGATATCTTTGAGGAGAATTCCAATGACAACCTATGACGAAACTTGGGTCGCGGCAGAGCAGGCGAAACGCAAATGGATGGCCGAAAACGGCATGTACCGCGAAGATGATGAACATGCGTCGTGTGGTGTCGGCCTTGTGGTGGCGATTGATGGCACGCCGTCGCGCGATGTGGTGGCCAAGGCGATTAACGCCCTCAAGGCTGTCTGGCACCGCGGTGCCGTGGATGCGGACGGTAAGACCGGCGATGGCGCGGGCATACATGTGCAGATCCCGGTCCCGTTCTTTTATGACCAGATCCGCCGCACGGGCCACGAGCCGCATGAGGACAAGTTGATTGCCGTCGGGCAGGTGTTTTTGCCGCGCACCGATTTTGGCGCACAGGAACGCTGCCGGACGATTGTGGAATCCGAAGTGCTGCGGATGGGTCACTATATCTATGGGTGGCGGCATGTGCCGGTGAACACCGAAGTACTGGGTGACAAGGCCAACGCGACGCGGCCCGAGATCGAGCAGATCCTGATCCGCTGCGAAAAGGACATGGATGAGGAGCAGTTCGAGCGCGAGCTGTACATCATTCGCCGCCGGATCGAAAAAGCGGCCGCAGCGGCCCATATTGCCGGCGTTTACATCTGTTCGCTGTCCTGTCGGTCGGTCATTTACAAAGGCATGATGCTGGCCGAGCAGGTCGCGGTTTTCTATCCCGATCTGATGGATGCCCGGTTCGAGAGCGCCTTTGCGATCTATCACCAGCGGTATTCGACCAACACATTCCCGCAGTGGTCGCTGGCACAGCCGTTCCGCATGCTGGCCCATAACGGCGAGATCAACACGCTGAAGGGCAACATGAACTGGATGCGGTCCCATGAAATCCGCATGGCATCGTCGGCGTTTGGCGACAGGGCCGAGGATATCAAGCCGATCATCCCGTCGGGTGCATCGGATTCCAGCGCGCTGGATTCCGTGTTCGAAGTGCTTGTGCGTGCGGGCCGTAACGCCCCGATGGCCAAGACAATGCTGGTCCCCGAGGCGTGGTCACAGCAAGCCGTGGAGATGCCGCAAGCCTGGCAGGACATGTACGGTTACTGCAATGCGGTGATGGAACCTTGGGATGGGCCTGCCGCGCTTGCCATGACGGATGGCCGTTGGGTCTGCGGTGGTTTGGACCGGAATGGTTTGCGCCCGCTGCGGTATGTTGTGACGGGTGATGGCCTGCTGGTGGCCGGGTCCGAGGTGGGCATGGTGCCGGTGGATGAGGCGACCGTGGTTGAAAAGGGCGCGCTTGGCCCCGGCCAGATGATTGCCGTGGACATGCAAGAAGGGCGTTTGTACCGCGACACCGAGTTGAAAGATAAGCTGGCCGCGGCGCAGCCGTTTGGCGATTGGGTCGAAAAGGTTGTCGATCTGAACGATCTTATGCGCGACGTGCCTGAAAAGGCGATTTTCGAAGCCACCGAGCTGCGCAAGCGGCAGGTGGCCGCCGGATATACGATCGAAGAGCTGGAGCAGGTACTGGCGCCGATGGCCGAGGACGGCAAGGAAATGATCGCGTCTATGGGGGACGATACGCCGTCGGCGGTACTGTCCACCAAGTATCGCCCGCTGTCGCATTTCTTTCGGCAAAACTTTAGCCAGGTCACGAACCCGCCGATCGACAGCTTGCGCGAAAGCCGGGTGATGTCGCTGAAGACGCGGTTTGGCAACCTGAAGAACGTGCTGGACGAGGATTCGTCGCAGACCGAAATTCTGGTGCTGCAAAGCCCGTTTGTCGGCAATGCCGAGTTTGACGAGATGGTGCGCCAGTTCGGCGACAGCGTTGCGTTTATCGACTGCACCTTTGCGCCGGGGCGCGGGGCGCTGAACACCGGATTGCAGCGCATCCGCGATGAGGCCGAAGATGCCGTGCGCTCCGGTGCGGGCCATCTGGTGCTGACGGATCAACACCAGTCCGAAGACCGGGTGCCGATGCCGATGATCCTTGCCACGTCTGCGGTGCATTCGGGGCTGACCGCCAAGGGGCTGCGGACGTTCTGTTCGGTCAATGTCCGGTCGGCAGAGTGTATTGATCCGCATTACTTTGCGGTGCTGATCGGCTGCGGTGCGACCACGGTCAACGCCTATCTGGCGCAGGATTCGATTGCGGACCGTCTCCGGCGTGGCCTGATTGACGGCACGCTGACCGAAGCGATGCATCGGTATCGCGCGGCGATTGATGCCGGTCTTCTCAAGATCATGTCAAAGATGGGGATTTCGGTCTTGTCGTCGTATCGCGGCGGCCTGAATTTTGAAGCGGTCGGGCTAAGCCGTGCCATGGTGGCCGAGTATTTCCCCGGTATGCACAGCCGTATTTCCGGGATCGGCACCAACGGGATTCAAACCAAGCTGGAAGAGGTCCACGCACGCGGCTGGAAAGGCGCCACTGATGTGCTGCCGATTGGTGGTTTCTACAAGGCGCGCCAGTCGGGTGAAAAGCACGCATGGGAAGCGCAGACGATGCATATGTTGCAGGCGGCCTGCAACAAGGCGTCCTATCCCATGTGGCAGCAATACTCCAAATCAATGCAGGCGAACCCGCCGATCCATCTGCGCGATTTGCTGGCGATCAAGTCGCTGGGCAAGGCTGTTCCGATTGAAGAGGTGGAAAGCATCACCGCGATCCGCAAGCGTTTCGTGACGCCCGGCATGTCGCTGGGTGCGCTATCGCCCGAGGCGCATAAGACGCTGAACGTGGCGATGAACCGGATCGGCGCCAAATCCGACAGTGGCGAGGGCGGTGAAGACCCCGCGCATTTCCTGCCAGAGCCGAACGGTGATAATCCGTCCGCGAAGATCAAGCAGGTCGCGTCGGGCCGGTTCGGTGTGACGGCGGAATACCTGAACGCCTGTGAAGAGCTTGAGATCAAGGTCGCCCAAGGCGCCAAGCCCGGTGAGGGCGGACAGTTGCCCGGCATGAAGGTCACCGATCTGATTGCCCGTCTGCGCCATTCCACCAAAGGTGTGACGCTGATTTCACCGCCGCCGCACCACGACATCTATTCGATCGAGGATTTGGCGCAGCTGATCTATGATCTCAAGCAGATCAACCCGCGCTGTAAGGTGACGGTCAAGTTGGTTGCGTCAAGCGGTGTGGGCACGATTGCCGCCGGTGTGGCCAAGGCCAAGGCCGACGTGATCCTGATTTCGGGCCATAACGGCGGGACGGGTGCCAGCCCGGCAACCAGCATCAAATATGCGGGCCTGCCATGGGAGATGGGCCTGACCGAAGCGCATCAGGTGTTGGCGATGAACAACCTGCGCGAACGGATTACCCTGCGCACCGATGGCGGTTTGCGCACGGGGCGCGACATTGTCATGGCCGCGATGATGGGTGCCGAGGAGTATGGCATTGGCACGGCCGCGCTGATCGCGATGGGCTGTATCATGGTGCGTCAGTGCCAGTCGAACACATGCCCGGTCGGCGTGTGTACCCAAGACGAAGCGCTGCGCGAGAAGTTCACCGGCAACGCCGAAAAGGTCGTTAACCTGATCACGTTCTATGCCACTGAAGTGCGCGAAATCCTTGCGTCGATCGGCGCGCGGTCTTTGGATGATGTGATTGGCCGCGCGGATTTGCTGACGCAGGTGTCGCGTGGCTCTGCGCATTTGGATGATCTGGACCTGAACCCGCTGCTGATCACGGTCGATGGCGCGCATAAGATCCGGTATGATCGCAACCGTCCGCGCAATGTCGTGGACGATACGCTGGATGCGCAGATCGTGCAGGACGCGGCCCGTTTTCTTAATGATGGCGAGAAGATGCAGCTGGACTACGCGGTGCAGAACACGTTGCGCACTATCGGGACGCGGACATCAAGCCATATCGTGCAGAAATTCGGGATGCGCAACAATCTGCAGCCCGATCATTTGACGGTCAAGCTGCGCGGGTCCGCCGGGCAATCGCTGGGGGCTTTTGCAGCACCGGGGCTAAAGCTGGAAGTGTCGGGCGATGCCAATGACTATGTCGGGAAAGGTCTGTCGGGGGGCACGATCGTGGTGCGGCCACCGATGGTCAGCCCGCTGGTGGCGTCTGAAAATACGATCATCGGCAATACCGTGCTGTATGGCGCGACGGCGGGCTATCTGTTCGCGGCGGGCCGTGCGGGTGAACGGTTTGCTGTGCGCAATTCGGGTGCGCATGTCGTGATCGAGGGCTGCGGGACCAACGGGTGTGAATACATGACCGGCGGCGTCGCTGTCATTCTGGGGACCATTGGTGCCAACTTTGGTGCCGGTATGACCGGCGGCATGGCGTATTTGTACGATCCCAAAGGCAAGGCCGGCGAGCTGATCAACATGGAAAGTCTGGTGACGTGTCCTGTGACTGTCGCCCATTGGGAAGATCAGCTGAAAGCGCTGATCGAACGTCATGCGGCAGAAACCGGCAGCCGCAAGGCCGCTGATATCTTGCAGCATTGGGATGCGGAAAAGGGGTATTTCCTGCAGGTTTGTCCAAAAGAGATGCTGATCCACATCAAGCACCCGCTGACCGTTGAAGAAGCCGCAATTCCTGCGGAGTAATCGCAACGCCCCCGCGCAAATTGCGCGCGGGGGTTATTGTGGCGCTTGACCCGTCCGGCGTGTGCGTGGCTTATGTGGGCGATGGCAGAGCAGAGCACACCAAGAACGCAGTCGGCGAAAAAACAGTCCGCAAAGACGGCAGAACCGAAAAAGACCCACACGAAAAAGCCGCCGAACCTGATCGACAGGACGGCGCATTTCGTGCGTCGGGTCTTTTTTTGGGGGTTTGCGGCTGTATGTGGGTTTTTCCTGCTGGCTACGCTGCTATATGCGGTGATCAATCCACCAACGACGCCGTATATGTTTGCCGAAGGGCGCCGCCTGGGCGGGGTCAAGCAGGACTGGGTGCCGATGGCGCAGATCGCCCCTGTCATGGCCCGGTCGGCGGTCGCTGCCGAGGACGCGAATTTCTGCCTGCACTGGGGTCTGGACGTAAAGGCGATACGCGCCGCAGTTGATCGTGGGCGCGGTGGCGCGTCCACCATTAGCCAGCAAGTCGTGAAAAACGTCTATCTTTGGCATGGCCGCAGTTGGCTGCGCAAAGCGGTCGAGGCGCTATGGACCCCGCTGGCCGAGGCCATGTGGAGCAAGCGCCGGATCTTGGAGCTTTACCTGAATGTGGCTGAATTTGACGAGGGTGTGTTTGGCGTGCAGGCCGCCGCACGTCATTATTTCGGTGTGGATGCCGCTGACTTGACGGCAACGCAGGCGGCCCGGCTGGCCGCGATCCTGCCCGCGCCAAAAGACAGATCAGCCGCGAACCCCAGTCCGTTTGTGCGCGAACGCACCCGCGCCATCATCAGTGGGGCCGCGACGATTGCAGCGGATGGGCGCGCGGATTGTTTTGAAAACGGTTGACCCCATTGATCCGCCCCGTCCCTTGCTGCATTGAAGGGTAAACCCCAGTTGCGAGTCTGTGATGAATACGCTGTATCATTATCCGTTGTCCCCATTTTCGCGCAAAGTGCGCCTGTGCCTGGCTGAAAAGAAGATTGAGGTGGTGCTGGTCGAAGAGCGGTACTGGGAGCAGGATGCGGATTTTCTGCGGCGCAATCCGGCGGGCAAAATCCCGGTTCTGCGGATGGCAGGGCGCACGATGTCCGAAAGTACGGCAATCTGCGAATATCTTGATGAAAGTTTTCCAACGCCGCCGCTGTTCCCGCGTGATGCCGAAGGCCGTTACGAGGTGCGCAGATTGGTGGGGTGGTTTGACGACAAATTCTATCATGATGTCACCAAGAAATTGATAGGCGAACGGGTATATCGCAAGGTGATGGGCACCGGATATCCGGACAGTGCCAACGTCAAGTCGGGTGCCAAGGCGGTGAAATACCATCTGGATTATTTGGCATTTCTGCTGGAGCAGCGTCGATGGCTGGCCGGCAATGAGATGACGATCGCCGATTTTGCGGCTGCGGCGCATCTGTCCTGTCTGGATTATACCAGTGATGTGGATTGGAACCGACATGAGGTCGTCAAGGATTGGTATGCCAAGATCAAGTCGCGCCCGGCGTTCCGGTCGTTGCTGGCGGATGAGGTGCCGGGGTTTCAGCCTGCTGCGCACTATGCTGACTTGGACTTTTAGGGGGCGCTGCCCCCGTCCCTGCGGGACCCCCCCGGGATATTTATGCTTGGAAGAAGCATGAAGGGGCGTTTGGTGGCCTTTGCGCAAGAGGCGGGCTTTGCGAAGGTGGGGGTTTGTCGGCCGGATGCGGTGCCGCAGATGGCCGAACGATTGTCGGCGTTTGTGGATGCGGGGATGCATGGCCAGATGGCGTGGATGGCTGACAGGATGGCGTGGCGTGGTGATCCGGCGGCATTGTGGCCCGAGGCCCGGTCGGTGATCATGTTGGCCGAGCCATACACGCCAGAGCATGATCCACTGGCTGTTTTGGCGCGTCCGGACCGCGCGGCGATTAGCGTTTATGCGCAGGGCCGCGATTATCATGATGTCGTCAAGAAACGCCTCAAGGTCGTAGGGCGGTGGCTGATTGATCAGGTGCCGGGGGCGGAGATCAAGGTTTTCGTCGATACCGCGCCGGTGATGGAAAAGCCGTTGGCGCAGGCGGCGGGTCTGGGGTGGCAGGGCAAGCATACGAATTTGCTGGGCCGGGATTTGGGATCCTGGTTTTTTCTGGGGGCGATTTTCACGACTGTTGAGCTTGCCCCGGATACGGCTGAGGTCAGCCATTGCGGATCTTGTACCGCATGTTTGGATGTTTGTCCGACGGATGCGTTTCCAGCGCCGTACCGATTGGATGCGCGTCGCTGTATTTCCTACCTGACGATTGAACACAAAGGGCCCGTAGACGAGGATTTGCGGGCGCTGATGGGCAATCGCATCTATGGTTGTGATGATTGCCTGGCGGTTTGTCCGTGGAATAAATTTGCCGTCGCAGGCCGCGATGCCCGTTATGCCGCGCGCGCGGATTTGTTGGCGCCGCCTTTGGCTGCGCTGGCTGCATTGGATGACGCAGGGTTTCGGGCGCAGTTTTCAGGGTCGCCGATCAAGCGGATCGGGCGTGACCGCTTTGTGCGTAATGTGGCTTATGCGATTGGTAATTCTGGCGATCCGGCATTGTTGCCTGCCGTTGCGCGACTGGTGGACGATCCGGATCCTGCGGTGGCAGACGCTGGCCGCTGGGCGGTGCAGCGTCTGCGATCTGTGGTTTAGGCTGCGCGGCGGGCGGCGGCGAACGACACCAGGCGGCGGCTTTTTTCATCCCAGAGGTCCAGGCTCGCGCATTTGAGGCTTTGGAGGACCGTCATGCGGCTGCATTCCACCAGTTCCTGATGGTCGCGCAGCACCTCTGTCAGCCGATAGAACGGGATGCGGCTGTACAGGTGGTGGATGTGGTGGATACCGATATTGGCGGTGAACCAGCGCAGGATCGGCGGCAGGTCGTAGTGCGAGCTGCCATGCAATGCCGCCTCGTGGAGTTGCCAATCGGCGGCCTGGTCCCAGTGGGTCGTTTCAAATTGGTGCTGCACGTAGAACAGCCAGACGCCGACGGATGCGGCAATCAGAGTGGTCGGAAGGAAGACAAGAAACAGCGCCTGAAGGCCGCCGAAATACACGATGGTGCCAAGGATTGCAGCGATTGCGGCGTTCGTGCCCATCGCGCTGATCCAATATTTGCGGCCCTGTGTCATCAGGCCAAGCGGCAAGCGGTTTTGCAGGAAGAAAAGATAGGTCGGGCCGAGTCCGAACATCACCAGCGGATGTCGATAGGCGCGGTACAGGAAGCGGCCAAAGGCGGTGCGCTGGTGGTATTCTTCGACGGTGAGGGTCATCACATCGCCGATGCCGCGCTGATCAAGGTCGCCCGCATGGCTGTGGTGCAGCGAATGTGTGCGCCGCCATACGTCATATGGTGTGAGCGTCACAACGCCGAGCGCGCGACCGACCCAGTCGCTGACCGTGCGGTTGCCAAAGAACGAACCGTGCCCGCAATCATGCTGTATACAGAATAATCGCAGAAGGAATAAGCCGTTCAGGGCCGAGATGAGCAGGGCGCCCACGTAGCTGTGTGGCGCGACCCAGCAGGCCACGACCCACAACACAATAAATGGAATCAGGCTGACGCCCAATTCAAAGCTGCTGCGGAGACTGCTTGGCTCGCGGTATTTTGCCAGAACTTGCACCCAATCGCGAGGTGACATGTTTGACGGCGTCTGTGTATCTGTCTGCATGCACTGCTTCTTATTTTTACGTAGTATCGGATATCTTAACGCTGTCAGTTAGCAAGCGAAAAAGGCTTCATTGTGTTACTAGTGTGACCTACGTTGCGTTAAAAGGGGACTAATATGCAGCCGCTGCGTGGAATCTTGTTCAAAGTCCTGTCTGTTTGCATGTTCATGGCCATGGCGAGCCTGATCAAAGCGGCGTCGGCAGACGTGCCGCCGGGGCAGGCAGTTTTCTTTCGGGCGTTCTTTGCCCTGCCGATCATTCTGGGCTGGCTGGCGATCCGGGGCGAGCTGCGCCATGGCTGGAAAACCAAAAACCCGATTGGCCATTTCTGGCGCGGGCTGGTGGGAACATCGGCGATGGGGCTGGGGTTTACCGGGCTGGGCCTGTTGCCATTGCCCGAAGTCACCGCGATTGGCTACGCCGCGCCGCTGCTGGTCGTGATCTTTGCCGCGATGTTCTTGAACGAGGACGTGCGCGCGTTTCGTTTGTCGGCGGTGGGGCTGGGCATGGTTGGCGTGCTGATCGTGCTGTCGCCCCGGCTGTCGGTGGGCGCATCGTTAAACAGCGCCGAAACATTGGGCGCGATCGTGGTCCTGATGGGGGCCGTTCTGGCGGCGCTGGCGCAGGTGTTCGTGCGCAAACTGGTGGCGACGGAAGGCACTGCGGCGATTGTGTTCTGGTTCACGGTGACATCATCGGTGCTGTCGCTGTTCACGGTGCCGTGGGGCTGGGTTGCCCCGTCGTGGCCGATTGCCGGGCTGTTGGTGGTGGCGGGCCTGTTGGGCGGGATCGGGCAGATTTTCCTGACGTCGAGCTATCGGTTTGCCGACGCGTCGCTGGTGGCGCCGTTTGATTACACGTCAATGATCCTTGCGCTGACGATTGGGTATTTCGTATTTGATGAGGTGCCGACGCGCACCATGTTGATCGGCGCGGGCATTGTGATTTCTGCTGGCGTGCTGATCATCTGGCGGGAACGGCAACTGGGGCTGCAGCGCGCACAGCAGCGTAAGGCGACCGGCAATATTGGCGGCTAGGACCGTTGGCTGCCGAATCCGATTTTGTCGAACACACCTTTTGCGCGGGCCATTCGGCGGGACAATCCCGGTGGGACCGCAGGGACCCGCAGGCCCAGTGCGGCGTAAAGCGGCCAAAGATGTGCCGCGTTGTCAGGGGAAAGATGCGGTGGCAGGTCAACCGGCGTGCCGCCCTGCGGTTTGAGGAATTTGGCGGGGATTGTGAACGGGAGTGACCCGCGAGGCCGCGCCATCACTTTTTGATTCATGCACGCGATGCTGCGCGGTTCGGCATCCTGACTTTCGACAGACAGGGTGTGAGTGCGAAAATACCCCTTGTCCCAGTTCAAAAGGACGAGCGAAAAGATATCCGAGGCAGTCGGATGCATCGGCAGCGGGACAGGGTTATCAAGGTGGTGCGCCGGGTTCGTCTGGTAAAACGCATGGACGGCGACGGCGAAATCACATTCGGTCCGGTTCAGCATCCAGAAAATCAATTCATCATGGCGGCCCGGCGTGGTCCGGCGAATAGTGTCAAGCCACAGGTCTTGCGGCGCGGTCTTGAGGGCGCGCTGCAGGGCTGTTTGGGCATCTGCAAGACGATCGCCTGCCTGTGCTATGCTGAGTGGCGTGGTCTTGGGCATCTGTTTATTTACTGTTTATTTACTGGTTATCGGGTACGGCACAGCCACAGACGCGCGACCCCTTTGCCAATGACAAGGCTGGGATCATCGCGATCTGCGGCAGAACAAAGCGTTCCGGGGTAATTAGACCGCGTGTTTGTGGCATTGTGTGGGCGGGATCGCGGGGATGCTGCGGATCTCTTTGATTTATGCTATTATATCTATTCAGATCGGAGGAAATGATGAGAAGACATGTTTTGGACAGACCGACAGCGGTGTCGAATGAAATGTTGCGCCGCGTCATCGCTATCAGGCGTGCTGCGTTGCCACGTGCCGCGAGCGTGATGCTGCAACGGCGGCGTCGCCAGTTGTCGGACGCGCGGCGCACGGTGCAATTTCTGCGGATCGCGCGCGGGTCGATGGTATGAGACGGTAAAGTGTTACCGTGAGACTACGTAAAATCATGTGCCGCCCTGACTTAAAGAATGAGGGGGAGATTACCCCCCTCATTCGCATGCTACGGAAAATAGTATTTTGATCCTTTTCAGTAACCAGCGATAGAGATGGGCAGAAATCCCTTCCTCGTTGGTTTTTGTTGGGTCTGCGAGCCTTTGTGGTCTGGGTTTGTTGATCCATTGATCGCCGTAGACGATTGTGATGTGCGGGCTTTTGTCGGGGCCATCAGGCAGCGATGTTTTTGGCATGTTCTCCCTTTTCATGTGCCTGATACATACAAAGCACAGTTCGGGGTGTGGTGTAAAGTATTACGTTGTAATTACGTAAAATAGTAATATCGGAAGATATTAGTACACTTTGATTTGCGTCTGAGCCTGTCCTGTGCCACTGATGTGTAAGGCATCTGGGAATGCAGGAGGGCGCCGTGGACGTATTTGGTGAAGTGCTAAGGACTGTTCTTGATAAAAAGGGCATCCATCATCAAGATATCGCGACGGCGCTTGGCAAGACAGAAAGCGCTGTGTCGCACCTGATTTCGGGGCGGACCAAATCCGTAGATGACCTGACATCCGCGAGAATTTCCCAAGTGCTGGGAACGCCGGAGACGTTTTGGTCAGAGCTGAAGTCCGCGGAAAAGCAACGTGCGGCACGACCTGCGCCCTATTATTTGCGCGCGCTGGGCTATGCCGTAGAGCCGGTTGTTAAGGCGGGAATTCTTGTTGATTACCAAGTCGTTGGTATCATTGAGCGCTGGAAGGATGTCGAGGAAGACGCCTATACCGATGATACGCTGGTGATCGAGCCGTTCAACAGTAGCGATATGAAGGCGACAGGGTACGACACCCACATCGGCGGCGTTTGGAGCGGCCCACCCAAGACCAGCGTGCCACGCAGGCTGCAAGATGATGAGTTGCTGACAATTCAGCCCGGTGAAACGGCATATGTCCATTCGCGCGAACATTTCCGCATGCCGGTGGATATCGTGGGCCGTATTGGCCCAACGGTGGATTTGATCACCTGTGGGGTCAATGTATCGCACGGACCGCTCGTGGCGCCGCTGTATTGTGGCAAGCTGACGGTGGCATTACACAACTTCACATCCGAGCCTGTCAGTATTTCACAAAAGACACGGTTCATTAAAGTCGTGTTCGAAAAATTACAGGCGATCCCAGAGACGCGGGAAAAGCTGATGGGGCTTGATACGCAGCGCAAACTTGAGCAGGACAAAGCGTTCTTGCAGCAAGAGGAGCAGCGGACGCTGGCGGAGCTTGATGCAATCCGCCAGGCCATTGCGCAGGCGGACCGTTAGGCGCGGACCAGCCGTTCGTATGCGGCGGAAATGTCCTGTGTCATCGCACCGACGTCGAAATTATAGTCGCCAATCTGCCCGACGGGGGTCACTTCGGCGGCGGTCCCGGTGAGCCAGCATTGCTGGAAACCTTCAAGTTCCTCGGGCATGATTACCCGTTCATGCACCTTGATACCCTTGTCTTGCAGCATGCCAATGACCGTTTGCCGGGTCAGACCGTTCAGGAACGCATCGGCCTTGGGTGTGTGCACCTCTCCGTCTTTGACGAAGAAGATGTTGGCCCCCGTCGCCTCGGCGACGTAGCCGCGATAGTCGAACATCATCGCGTCAGAACACCCTTTCGCTTCGGCGGCGTGTTTGGACATGGTGGCGATCATGTAAAGCCCGGCAGCCTTGGCCTGGGAGGGTGCGGTTTCGGGCGACGGACGTTTCCATTTCGCGATATCAAGCTTGGCGCCCTTGGTTTTCGCGTCGCCGTAATAGTTTCCCCATTCCCAGACCGCGACGGCAAGGTGCACAGGATTGCGCGCGGCGGCGACACCCATGTCCTGCCCGGCCCCGCGCCATGCGAGGGCGCGCACATAGGCATCCTTGAGTCCGTTGGCCGCGAGCGCGGCGGTCTTGGCGGCTTCGATTTCATCCACGGTGTAGGGGATGTCAAAGTCGATCAGTTGGCCAGAGCGGATGAGGCGTTCGGAGTGGTCGCGCGATTTGAAAATCTTGCCGTTGTAGCAGCGTTCGCCTTCGAACACCGACGAGGCATAATGCATGGCGTGGGTCAGAATGTGCACATTCGCGCTGCGCCAATCGACCAATTGGCCGTCCACCCAGATTTTGCCGTCCCTGTCGTCATAAGCACCAACCATCGCCAGTCTCCGTCATATTTGCATTTATTACGTCATTATGTCCGCTTCGGACATAATGTTGCGTACTTTGTGGGCTTCGCTACCAGTTGAAACTTGGAATGTCAATAAAGCTGACGTATTGTCAGGCGAGAATAAGGGAGAACCGCATGGCCGAAGGGTTACAACCCCAGATGGGGCAGAGCCTGCTGTTTCTGACGGACGAACAGCTGCGCAAGGGAATCGAGGCGATGTTTTTCGCCTATCGTGGGTTTACGGCTGATCCAGATCGCATTCTTGCGGATAAATCGTATGGGCGCGCGCATCACCGTGCAATTCACTTTATACATCGCAGTCCCGGCACGACGGTGAACAACCTGCTTGCGATTCTTGGCGTCACCAAGCAATCGTTGAACCGCGTCTTGCGCACCTTGATCGAAGACGGTTTGGTCGCTAGCACGGTGGGCAAGAAAGACAAGCGCGAGCGTCATCTGCACTTGACCCCTGCAGGGGCAATATTGGAGCGTGAATTGTCGGATGCGCAGCGTGACCGGATGCGCAGCGCCTATCGCGCGGCCGGGCCAACCGCCGTCGCCGGTTTTCGGCAAGTGCTTGAAGCGATGATGGATGAAGAAACGCGCCACCATTATGAGGCGATGAAGGATAGACCGGAATGAAAGCTGATGACGCTCACCTGCTGATTGTCGACGATGATGAGCGTATTCGCGGTTTGCTGCAGAAATTCTTGATGCGGAGCGGGTTTTTGGTCAGCACGGCGCGGGATGCCGCCCATGCCCGCCGTATTCTGGCGGGTCTGGAGTTCGATTTGATCGTGTTGGACGTGATGATGCCGGGCGAAGATGGCATGAGCCTGTGCCGTGATCTGCGCAGGACGATCACGACGCCGATCATGTTGCTGACCGCCAAAGCCGAAACCGATGACCGGATTACCGGGCTTGAGGCGGGCGCCGATGATTATCTGGCCAAGCCGTTTGAACCCAAGGAATTGCTGTTGCGGATCAATGCGATCTTGCGCCGGGTGCCAGCGGCCGAACCTGCCGTTATCTTGCCCAAGGTGTTGAATATGGGGCCGGTCCGCTATGATATTGAGCGGGGCGAGATGTGGCAGGGCAATCAGATGGTGCGTTTGACAGCCACCGAGAGCCAGTTGATGCGGATTTTTTCCGGCTGTCCGGGCGAACCTGTGACCCGTGGCCGTCTGGTCGAGGAATTGAGCCGGTCGGGTGAGCAAACGCAGGAGCGTGCGGTCGATGTTCAGATCACGCGGCTGCGCCGCAAGATCGAAGTGGACCCCAAGCAGCCCCGGTATCTGCAGACGGTGCGTGGCGCGGGTTATATGCTGGCCCCCGAATAGGGTGACCGGATTGCGTGCCTGACGGCGCATTCCATTCTGGCGTCTGTGGCGGGGGTTGCGGGCCAGAATTGATGTCGGGCGCGTGCCGGGTGTTGTGTCTGCCTCCGGCGGGGATATTTATGCTTGGAAGAAGCGGTGACGCTTTTGGGGTAGATGGGAGGCCGTGGGGCTATGACGACTGCATTGATTTCACATCCGGCGTGTCTGGATCATGTGACGCCGCCGGGTCATCCTGAGCAGGTGGCCCGTTTGGATGCCGTTTTGGGCGCGCTGGCGGCGATTGATCTGCTGCGGGTCATGGCACCGTTGGCCGCTGAGGACGATCTGTTGCGCGCCCATCCCAAAGCCCATGTCGATGCGATACGTGCGGCCGCGCCACAGAGCGGCTGGCGGTCGTTGGATGCGGATACGCATATGTCGGTGGGGACATTGCAGGCGGCGTACCGTGCTGCGGGCGGTGTTGTCCGGGCTGTGGACATGGTGCTGGGCGGTGAGGTGGCAAATGCCTTCGCCGCCGTGCGCCCGCCGGGGCATCATGCCGAGCGCGAGACGGCCATGGGGTTCTGTTTCTTTGGCAATGTTGCGATCGCGGCGAAATATGCGCTGGATCATCATGGTTTGGAGCGCGTGGCGATCGTGGATTTTGACGTGCATCACGGCAATGGCACGCAGGATCTGGTCGAGGATGACGCCAGGATTTTGTTTTGTTCGACGCATCAGGTACCGCTGTATCCCGGCACGGGTGCCGCAGATGAGACCGGCGTGGGGAATGTGCTGAATGTGCCTTTGCCCGAAGGCACCGGTTCTGCGGTGTTTCATGATGTGATGGAGCGCGTGGTCTTGCCGCGCGTCGATGCGTTTGCGCCGCAGCTTTTGCTGATCTCGGCGGGGTTTGATGCGCATCGGGCGGATCCATTGGCGGGGATGATGTTGGAGACGGACGATTTTGCCTGGGTCACGCAGCGGTTGTGCGATCTGGCGGATCGTCATTGCCAAGGGCGCGTTGTATCGGCGTTGGAAGGTGGATATGACCTTGGGGCGCTGGGGGCGAGTGCCGCTGCCCATGTCAAGGTATTGGAGGAACGAGGCCGATGAGTGAGCCCGTGGACAAGATGAGCTTCGAAGAGGCGATCAAGGAACTGGAGGCCGTTGTCGGCCAGCTGGAGCGTGGCGATGTGGCGCTGGACCAGTCAATCGCGCTTTATGAGCGCGGTGCGGCATTGAAGGCGCGCTGCGAAGCGAAGCTGAAAGAGGCCGAAGAAAAGGTGGCGAAGATCACGCTGGGTGAAGGTGGACAGCCCACGGGGACAGAGCCACTGGATGGTTGAGCCGCTTTCCCAGTTTATTGTGACGGACAATACTGAGATGGCGCGCAAGCCTTTGGCGCAGGCGCTTGGCCAAGCGGTCGAGGTTGTCGAGGGCCATGTCATGATCGGTCTTGCTGGTCTGACTGGCCCGATCCCGGATGCGATGCGATACGCGGTTTCGGGGGGCAAGGCGCTGCGTGCTTTTCTGGTGCTTGAGACAGCGCGTCTGCATGGCGTAGGTGCCGACAAGGCAGGGGCGGCAGCGGCGGCGATTGAGTGTTTGCACGCCTATTCGCTGGTGCATGATGATCTGCCCTGCATGGATGATGATGCCCTGCGGCGCGGGCAACCCACCGTCCATGTCAAATGGGATGAAGCAACGGCCGTTTTGGCTGGTGACGCACTGCAATCGTTCGCATTTGCCCTGATTGGTCAAACGGGGTGCCCGGTTGCGGCGCGTTTACATCTGTCATTGTCCCTTGCGCATGCGGCGGGTGTGCGGGGCATGGTTGGCGGGCAGGCAGCGGATATCGCGGCTGAAACCGCAGCGTTTCCCCTGACGCTGGACCAGATTGTCGCGCTGCAAGCCGGCAAGACGGGTGCTTTGATTAGTTGGTCCGCCATGGCTGGCCCGCGCATGGCCGAGGCTGAAACCGGCCCGTTGCATGTCTATGGTGACTGTCTGGGCCTTGCATTTCAGATATGGGACGATGTTCTGGACGTCGAAGGGGATGCCATCGCCGTTGGCAAGGCCGTTGGCAAAGATGCCGCTGCCGGGAAGGCGACGTTTGTGTCCTTGCTGGGTCTTGATGGGGCGAAAAGTCGCGCGGCGGAACTGGTACAAGAGGCGTGCGATGCGTTATCCCCCTATGGTGACGACGCAGAAACGTTGAAGGACGCCGCCCGTTTTGTGATTTCGCGGACGTATTGAAAGAAGGGTCGTTATGACTGACCAGCCAAAGACACCCACCTTGGATCGGGTCCGCACGCCGGACGATATGAAGGCGATGAGCGACGCGGATTTGCGGCGGTTGGCAGATGATTTGCGGACCGAGACGATTGCGGCCGTATCCGAGACAGGCGGTCATTTGGGTGCCGGGCTGGGAGTGGTTGAGCTGACTGTCGCGCTGCACGCGGTGTTTGACGCGCCCAAGGACAAGATCATTTGGGATGTGTCGCATCAGTGTTACCCGCACAAGATTTTGACAGGGCGCCGTGACCGTATTCGGACCCTGCGCATGGAAGGCGGGCTGAGCGGTTTTACCAAGCGGTCGGAAAGCCCCTATGATCCGTTTGGTGCGGCCCACTCCAGCACGTCGATTTCGGCGGCGCTGGGGTTTGCCGTGGCACGTGATCTGGGCTGCGGTGGTGGTGATGCAATTGCGGTGATCGGTGATGGCGCGATGTCGGCGGGCATGGCGTATGAGGCGATGAACAATGCGGGGCATTTGGGCAAGCGGTTGATCGTGATTTTGAACGACAATGAGATGTCGATTGCGCCGCCGACGGGTGCGATGTCTTCGTATCTGTCGCGGCTTTACGCGGGCGAGCCGTTTCAAGAATTCAAGGCCGCCGCAAAGGGTGCGATGTCGCTGTTGCCAGAGCCGTTCCGGGAAGGGGCCAAGCGGGCCAAGGATATGCTGAAGCATATGACGGTCGGCGGGACGTTGTTTGAGGAGTTGGGGTTTTCGTATCTGGGGCCGATTGACGGTCACGACATGGAGCAGCTGCTGTCGGTTTTGCGGACCGTCAAGGCGCGCGCCGATGGGCCGATCTTGATCCACGCTATCACCAAGAAGGGCAAGGGCTATGCCCCGGCGGAGATGGCCAGCGACAAGGGGCATGCGACGGCCAAGTTTGACATGGTGACGGGCAAGCAAAAGAAGACGCCGAGCAATGCACCGTCCTATACATCTGTGTTTGCGGATACGTTGCTGAGGCTGGCCGCAGATGATCCACGGATTGTGGCGGTGACGGCGGCGATGCCGGATGGCACCGGGCTGAACAAGTTCATGGAACGTTATGCCAGCCGCTGTTTCGATGTGGGCATTGCGGAACAACATGCGGTGACGTTCAGCGCGGGCATGGCGGCGGGCGGATTGCGCCCGTTTTGTGCGCTTTATTCGACGTTCTTGCAGCGCGGTTACGATCAGGTGGTGCATGATGTCGCGATCCAGCGGTTGCCCGTGCGCTTTGCGATTGATCGGGCGGGGTTGGTTGGCGCCGATGGCGCAACCCATGCGGGGGCATTTGATGTGGCGTTTCTGGCGAACTTGCCCGGATTTGTCGTGATGGCTGCCGCCGATGAGGCCGAACTGGTGCGTATGGTCGCGACCGCTGCTGCGTATGATGACGGGCCGATTGCGTTTCGGTTTCCCCGTGGCGAAGGTGTCGGGGTGGAAATGCCCGAGACGCCAGAGCTGCTGGAGATCGGGAAGGGCCGGATGATCCGCGAGGGGTCGCGCGTTGCGATCCTGTCATTTGGGACGCGCCTGCAAGAGGTTATGGTTGCGTCCGAGGCGCTGGAGGCGCGCGGGATCAAGCCAACGATCGCCGATGCGCGGTTCGCCAAGCCGCTGGACCGGGATCTGATCCTGAAACTGGCAACCACGCATGAGGCGCTGATTTGCGTCGAAGAAGGCTGCGTGGGTGGTTTCGGATCACATGTGGCGCAACTGCTGGCCGACGAGGGCGTGTTTGACCACGGGCTGAAGTTCCGGTCGATGGTGTTGCCGGATATCTTTATTGATCAGGCAAGCCCGAAAGCGATGTATGATGTGGCCGGGCTGAATGCGGATCAGATTGAGGCAAAGGTGCTTGAGGCGCTGGGCGTGGCAAAGCTGGATGCGAAATCAGCCTGATTTGCGGTTCCGGGCTGGTGGGGCCGTGGCATCCAGCCGACGCTCTATCGCTTCCAACTTGGCCAGAACGTCGTCACGGTAGGCATCTGTGGCGGCGTTACCCTCTTGGGCATGGGCATCCTGCATGGAGTTCACGATCAGACCAACCAGAAGGTTTACCACCGCAAAGGTCGTGACCATGATGAATGGAATGAAGAACAGCCACGCGAAGGGGTAGACCTGCATTACCGGGCGGACGATACCCATTGACCAGCTTTCCAGCGTCATGATCTGAAACAGGGTATAGCCCGACAGGCCAAGCGTGCCGAACCATTGCGGAAAGGACGCCCCGAACAGTTTGGTGGCCATGACGGCACCGATATAGAAAATGATGCCCATCAGAATGAATACCGACCCCATGCCGGGCAGCGCCGTGACAAACCCCTCGACGACGCGGCGCAGCGAGGGAACGACGGAAATGACGCGCAACACACGCAGTATGCGCAGGGCGCGCAACACCGAGAGCCCGCCGTTTCCGGGCACCAGCGACAGGCCGACAATCACCAAATCAAAGATATTCCAGCCGCCCCGGAAGAACCGGGGGCCTTGGGCGAACAGCTTGGCTGCCAGTTCAAGGACAAAGATGCTGAGGCAAAGCGCATCCAGAAGATAGATCAGCGGGCCAAAGCGGGCCATGACCGACCCCGAGGTTTCAAGCCCGAGAATGACGGCATTGAAGATGATCACACCCAAAATAAAGTTGGTGACACTGGGCCGTTCAAGAAAAGACGCGGTCTGCCGGCGAAGTGTCATATGGGTTCCCTTTGCTTAAACTGACTGTGATATGTGGCGTTTGGTCGATAACAACAAGGCGGCAAAAGGCATGATACTGAACCCAACCGTGATTTACCGTTGGATCGTGTTCCTGTTGGCTGCGGGCTATTGCCTGCGCACGATGATTTTTGGCGGATTTGACGCGTTCGGCGGCCCGTTCCGGTTTCTGACGATCTGGGCGCTGTTCGCGTCGTTTTTCGCAGCCAGTCGGATGATGGCCCTGATGGAAGGACGCAGTGACCACCGCTGGGACGGGTTTGTGTGCATGACGGCGGTGATCAATACGATGGTCGTGTTCCTGTATTGGCGGCTGTATTTCGCGGACCCGACGTCGGTGACCCAGGACGGGCAGTTGGCGGCGTGGCATCTGG
The DNA here is from genome assembly GCF_017854565.1 of Yoonia sp. Classification (GTDB taxonomy): domain Bacteria; phylum Pseudomonadota; class Alphaproteobacteria; order Rhodobacterales; family Rhodobacteraceae; genus Yoonia. The sequence continues at coordinate 16,193 of NZ_JAFMHJ010000031.1, read as the reverse complement.
AGTTGTATCTGCATCTGTTCGGTCCGCTGTTGCAGTGGGTCGATACGGTTTTCATCCATCGCAGCTATCAGCGGTTGGGGCCCGCGCTGGCGTGGCTTGTGGGTGTGATTACGGCCTATGTCGTCTGGGCGGAACTGGTCGTCGGACCGATGAACGCCACCCCGGTGGGGGTGGTGACCAGTGGGCTACCCTATCCGTTCCTGAATAATCTGGAGCTGCCGCAGCGGGCGATTTTTTATGCGACCAATATCGCGACGGCAGTGGTTTTGCTGTTTTTGTTTGCGGGACTGACGTGGGCCGTCAGGCGCCGATCTCTTGGGCGAGCAGCGCTTTGAGGCCGCTGTGATAATCGGGATAGAGCAGGTCCACGCCCAATTCATCTTTGATCCGATCATTTCTGACCTTTTTGCTTTCGGCATAAAAGCTGCGTGCCATGGCTGACATTTGGACGGTTCCGAAGTCTTCGGCTGGGGGAACCGGCAGCCCCAGCAGTTCAGCGGCATAGGCGATGACGTCTTGGGGTGGCGCGGGGTCATCGTCGCAGACGTTATATGCGGCGCCGGGATTTGGGTGTTGGATGGATGCGGCCAAGACGCGGGCGATGTCGGCAACATGTGTGCGGCTAAAGACCTGACCGGGTTTGATGATGCGGCGGGCGGTGCCTTCGCGGACTTTGGCAAAGGGGCCGCGCCCCGGTCCATAGATGCCCGCCAGCCGGAAAATCTGGAGCGGCAGGTCCGGGATTGCGGCCCATGCGGCCTCGGCCTTGACGCGCGCCTGGCCGCGTTTGGTGGTGGGGGACAGGGGGGTGCTTTCATCAACCCATGCGCCATTATGGTCGCCATAGACACCCGTGGTGGACAGATAGCCGACCCATTCAAACTGCCCGGCCCGCTGCGCGATTTCATCGTGCAACGCGGCAAGCACCGGGTCGCCGTCATCATCTGGCGCCGCAGAGACCAACACATGTGTCGCGGCATTCAGCGCCGGGATCATATCGGCACCGGGCCAAATCCGCGGCTCAATCCCCTGATTCATCAGCTGGGCGGCCTTGTCATCGGACCTTGTGGTGCCGATGATCCGCCAGTCCTGCGGCAGCAGGATGCGGGACAGGGCGCGGGCGCTGTAGCCGTGGCCGAATGAGAGAAGTGTTTTTGTCATATGCCTGTCCTGCCGTAGCTGCCCCGAAACTGCAAGAGACCTGTCTTAGCCAGCGTAATTTGACCCTTCGCCATCAAGAATCAATTTTAGCTCTTTCAGGTGACGCGCGTCTTGCTCGGGGTAGCTTTCGAGTTCTTGCGCGGTTTTTTCGGCGATGGCATCGGGCAGCACGCGCAGCGGCAGGCCGGTTTGCAAGGCGCGGATGTAGGTTTCGCAGGCGCGTTCGAAATAATAAAGCCGGTTGAACGTCTCGGCCACGGTTTGCCCGATGATCAGGACGCCGTGATTGCCCATGATCATCACGCGCTTTTTGGGGTCTGCAAACAAGGCGGCGCAGCGTGCGCCCTCTTGCTCGAACGCCAGACCGCCGTAGCCATCGTCGATGACATAGCGATTAAAGAAGGTGCAGCAGTTTTGGTCGATGGGCGGCAGGTGGCTGTCCTTGAGGGATGCAAGCACGGTCGCAAAGATCGAATGGACGTGCATTGCGCAGCGTGCGTGCGGGACATGGCGGTGGATGCCGCCGTGCAGCCCCCATGCGGTGGGATCGGGCGCATTGGGTCCGGTCAGCGTTTCTGGATCATTGGCGTCCACGGTGATCAGGTCACTGGCCTTGATCCGGCTAAAGTGCATTTGGTTGGGATTCATCAAGAACCGTGTGCCATCATCGTTGATCGCAAGGCTAAAGTGGTTTGCGACTGCTTCGTGCAGGTTCAACCGGGCGGTCCAGCGGAATGCGGCGGCGAGGTCGGCCCGCTCGGCCCAATGATCAAGGTTTGCGGTGGTCATGTTGTCTCTCACTATTGATTTGCCTGTCTGCGTCAGACCTGAGATGCTAGCGCAAACACTCCCAAAAGGTAAGAGACACCCATGGCCTTCAATCCCGCCAAGTGGCCCCGCAAATTACGTTCCCAAGAATGGTTTGGCGGCACGTCAAAGGACGCGATTTATCACCGCTCGTGGATGAAGAACCAAGGTCTGCCAGCCGATTTGCTTGATGGCCGCCCGGTGATCGGCATCTGCAACACATGGTCCGAACTGACCCCCTGCAACGCGCATCTGCGCGATCTGGCCGAGCGGGTGAAGTTTGGCGTTTATGAGGCTGGCGGTTTTCCTGTTGAATTCCCGGTGTTTAGCCCATCAGAAAGCACCCTGCGCCCGACCGCGATGATGTACCGCAACCTGTGTGCGATGGATGTAGAGGAAGCGATCCGCGGCAAATGTATTGATGGCGTTGTGTTGCTGGCTGGTTGTGACAAGACCACGCCAGCCCTGCTGATGGGTGCCGCATCCGTCGATCTGCCAGCGATCATGGTGTCGGGCGGGCCGATGTTGAATGGCTATTTCAAGGGCGAACGCGTCGGGTCGGGCACGCATCTGTGGAAGTTTTCCGAGGCCGTGCGCGCAGGCGAGATGTCGGCCGATGAATTTGTCGAGGCCGAGGCGTCGATGTCCCGCTCTGCCGGGTCGTGCAACACGATGGGCACCGCCAGTACCATGGCCTCCATGGCCGAGGCATTGGGCATGGCCCTGTCCGGCAACGCCGCAATCCCCGCTGTCGATAGCCGCCGTCGGGTGATGGCCCATGTCACCGGACGCCGGATTGTCGATATGGTCAAGGACGACTTGAAGCCGTCGGATATCATGACAAAGCAGGCATTTGAAAACGCGATCCGCACCAATGGCGCGATTGGTGGATCGACCAATGCCGTGATCCATCTGCTGGCCATGGCGGGCCGCTGCGACGTGGATCTGACCCTTGATGACTGGGACCGGCTGGGGCGCGATGTGCCGACTATCGTCAATCTCATGCCGTCGGGAAAATACCTGATGGAAGAGTTCTTTTATGCGGGTGGCCTGCCTGTGGTGATCAAGCGTCTGGGCGAGGCGGGAATGCTGCACAAGGACGCGCTGACGGTGTCGGGCAAGGGCATCTGGGACGAGGTGAAGGACGTCAAGAACTGGAATGAAGACGTTATCCTTCCGGTGGAACTGGCGCTGACCCAATCCGGAGGCGTCGCTGTGCTGCGCGGCAATCTGGCGCCGGGGGGGGCGGTTCTGAAACCCTCGGCGGCGACGCCTGCATTGATGCAACACCGTGGCCGGGCCGTCGTGTTCGAGGATATTGATGACTACAAGGCGCGCATTAACGATGACAATCTGGATATTGATGAAACCTGCGTGATGGTTCTGAAAAACTGCGGACCGCGCGGGTATCCGGGGATGGCCGAAGTCGGCAATATGGGCCTGCCGCCGAAGATCCTCAAGAAAGGCATCACGGATATGGTGCGGATATCGGATGCGCGGATGTCCGGCACGGCCTTTGGAACGGTGGTTCTGCACACCGCGCCCGAGGCGGCAGTGGGTGGGCCGCTCGCCGTGGTGCAAAATGGCGATATGATCGAAGTTGACGTGGCCGGGCGGCGTATCCATCTGGACATTTCCGATGATGAGCTGACGGCACGTCTGGCGGCTTGGTCGGCTGCGACATCGGGGGCAAACCCACGCCCGGCCAGCGGCTATGCCCAGCTTTATCATGACCGGGTCTTGGGTGCCGACACGGGTGCGGATTTTGATTTTCTCGTCGGCTGTCGCGGTAATGCCGTCGGCAAAGAGGCGCATTGATGGCGACGCCGATCTGCCTTGTCGGGATCGGCAAAATTGCCGTGGATCAGCATGTGCCGGCGATCAATGGCAGTGACGATTGGGCGCTTGCCGCCACGGTCAGTCGCGCGGGAACGGTCGACGGTGTCCCGTCGTTCACCGACTTTGATCAGATGTTGACCGAACGGCCCGACATCACGGTCGTCTCGCTTTGCCTGCCGCCCGTGCCGCGCTTTGACTATGCACAAAAGGCGATCGCGGCCGGACGTCATGTGATGCTCGAAAAACCACCCGGTGCGACATTGGCCGAGGTTCATACGTTGTCAGCGATGGCGCGGGCGGCGGGCGCGACGCTTTTTGCGACCTGGCACAGCCGGATGGCGCCGGGGGTCGCACATGCAAAGGCATGGCTGGCCGACAAGACCATCACACGCGCGCACATTAATTGGAAAGAGGACGTGCGGCGGTGGCATCCGGGGCAGGATTGGGTCTTTGAACCCGGTGGAATGGGTGTGTTTGATCCGGCCAGCAATGGCCTGTCGATCATCACCGAAATCCTGCCGATGCCGATCCATCTGACCGCTGCCGCGCTGGAATTCCCCTCAAACCGCGACACGCCAATTGCGGCACAGCTGGTGTTTCATGGCAATGTAACTGCTGATCTGGACTGGCGCCAAGACGGGCCGCAAAGCTGGGACATCACGGTGCAGACGACCGCCGGAACGCTGCAACTGCATGACGGCGGCGCCCGGCTTGTGATTGACGGCGCGCAGGTGGCCGTCGGACCAGATCGCGAATACCCCGCCCTTTACGACCGGATGACCCAATTGGTCAAAACGGGTGCGTCCGACGTGGATCTATCGCCAATGGTGCATGTCGCCGATGCGCTGACCCTTGGAAAACGGATCACGGTCGCCCCGTTCCATTTCTAAGCGGACCACAGCTTCTTCCGAGCGTAAATATCCCCGCCGGAGGCTGGCCGACGGGTGTCGGACAAAAATAACAGATTTCCAAAAATTTACCGTTTGATAAAAAATAAAGTTGTGGCAGGCTGTCGATGATACGTCACGACAGGAAACAACCATGTCCAGCCCAATGACCCCCGGCATCGCGCCTGCGCGTTTGCCTGCCGAAGATATCGCAACCAACTTTGCCGATCTGCACGCCCCTTATACCCCACACGAGGCCGCAGTGGCGTCGGATCGCTGTTATTTCTGCCATGATGCACCTTGCGTGACGGCCTGCCCGACGGCAATCGACATTCCGCTGTTCATCCGCCAGATCAGCACGGGCATGCCCGAGGCCGCAGCGAAGACGATTTTTGACCAAAATATTCTTGGCGGCATGTGCGCGCGCGTCTGCCCGACAGAAGACCTGTGCGAACAGGCCTGCGTGCGCGAAGCGGCCGAAGGCCAGCCGGTCGAGATTGGCAGGTTGCAGCGGTACGCCACGGATACGTTGATGGCCAGGCAAAGCCACCCCTATGCCCGCGCCGCCGCGACCGGCAAGAAGGTTGCGGTTGTCGGGGCGGGTCCTGCGGGTCTGGCCTGTGCGCACCGTTTGGCGATGCTTGGGCATGACGTGACGCTCTATGATGGGGCTGCAAAAGCCGGCGGGCTGAACGAATTCGGCATTGCGGCTTACAAGGCGACCAATGATTTTGCCGCGCGCGAGGTCGATTGGCTGCTGGGGATCGGCGGTATCGCGGTCGAGACAGGCAAGCGGTTAGGTGCCGATCTGTCGCTTGATGCGCTGAGCGAGGTGTTCGATGCCGTGTTCGTCGGCGTTGGGCTGGGTGGCGTCAATGCTTTGCGCGCGCCGGGCGAAGACATGGACGGCGTGACGGATGCAGTCGATTTTATCGCGGATTTGCGGCAGACGAATGATCTGGCCAGCCTTGCGGTGGGCCGCGATGTTGTGGTGATCGGTGGCGGAATGACAGCCATCGACGCGGCGGTGCAGTGTAAACTTTTGGGCGCACAAAATGTGACCATTGCTTATCGCCGCAGCCGTGACCGGATGACCGCGAGCCGCTATGAACAGGATCTTGCCGCGTCCAAAGGCGTGCGATTGATGTTCAACGTGCTGCCCGTGGCGATCCGCGGCAACGGGACCGTCCGCGAGATAGAGCTGGAATATACCGCAGACACGGGCGCGGGCCTGCAAGGGACGGGTGAAACGATCTGCCTGCCCGCAGATCAGGTGTTCAAGGCGATTGGCCAGACATTGGACAGCGACGCGGGGCTGGCGCTTGACGGGCGCAAGATCGCCGTGACCGGGCCGGGGCGCACCGGTCGTGCGGGTGTTTGGGCGGGCGGTGATTGCGCCACCGGCGGTAATGACTTGACGGTAACCGCCGTTGCCGAAGGGCGCGATGCGGCGATGGATATACATACATTTTTGATGACGTAAGGTGGGTTTTAACCCACCCTACAGGCAGGAGCACACGATATGGCTGATCTGACAACAACCTTCCTTGGGATCAAATCGCCCAACCCTTTTTGGCTGGCCTCGGCGCCACCCACCGACAAGGAATACAACGTGCGGCGCGCCTTCGAGGCGGGTTGGGGCGGTGTCGTGTGGAAAACGCTTGGGTCCGAAGGCCCGCCTGTCGTCAACGTCAATGGTCCGCGATATGGCGCGATCTATGGCGCGGACAGGCGCCTGCTGGGGCTGAACAACATCGAACTGATCACCGATCGGCCGCTGGATGTGAACCTTGCTGAAATCACCCGCGTAAAGGCCGATTATCCCGACCGCGCCATGATCGTCAGCCTGATGGTGCCCTGCGAAGAACAGGCGTGGAAGGATATCTTGCCACGGGTGACGGCGACGGGGGCGGACGGGATCGAGCTGAACTTTGGTTGCCCGCATGGCATGTCGGAGCGCGGCATGGGGGCGGCTGTCGGCCAAGTGCCCGAATATATCGAAATGGTGACCCGGTGGTGCAAGCAATACTACGACAAGCCGGTGATCGTAAAATTGACGCCGAACATCACGGACGTGCGCAAACCGGCTGCCGCTGCCATGCGCGGCGGGGCCGATGCGGTTAGCCTGATCAATACGATCAATTCGATCACCTCGGTCAACCTTGACACGATGTCGCCGGAACCGTCGATTGACGGCAAGGGCAGTCACGGCGGCTATTGCGGTCCGGCGGTGAAACCCATTGCAATGTCGATGGTGTCCGAAATCGCGCGCCACCCCGAAACCCAGGGCCTGCCGATCAGCGGGATCGGCGGGATCACGACATGGCGTGATGCGGCAGAGTTTATCAGCCTCGGCTGTGGCAACGTACAGGTTTGCACTGCGGCGATGACCTATGGCTTCAAGATCGTCCAGGAGATGATCAGCGGCCTGTCGGAGTGGATGGATGAAAAAGGCTATACGTCCGTCGAAGAGGTCGTTGGCCGGGCCGTTCCGAACGTGACGGATTGGCAGTATCTGAACCTGAATTATGTGGCCAAGGCGAAGATCAGTCAGGATGATTGCATCAAATGCGGTCGCTGCTATGCCGCTTGCGAGGATACGTCACATCAGGCCATCGCCATGTCGGACGACCGCACATTCACCGTGATTGATGCCGAATGCGTCGCCTGTAATCTGTGTGTCGATGTGTGTCCCGTCGAAAACTGCATTACAATGGAACCGATGGAACCCGGCCAGGTCGACCCCCGCACCGGCAAGGTCGTGCAAAAGGAATATGCCAACTGGACAACGCATCCCAATAATCCGGGGGCCGTTGCCGCAGAATAAGTTTCAGGGCGTCAACAGCTTTTTATACAGCATATCAAGAAAGACCGCCGCGCCGTCATAGGGGGCTTTGTCGCCCAAGACAGCGCGCACCTGAACATCGAAATCGGCGTAGTGTTGTGTAAAGGCCCAGATCGAAAATATCAGGTGATGGGGGTCCACCCGCGCGATCCGCCCGGCATCGGACCAGCCTTGGATAATCGCGCCTTTGGCATCGACCAACGCTTTCAGATCGGTCTGAAGAATGGCCTCGATCCGGGGCGCGCCTTGCAGGATTTCATTGGCGAACAGCCTGCTTTCGCGCGGATAATCGCGGCTAAGCGCCAGTTTGCGCTGGGCATAGGCCATGATTTCTTTGACGGGGTCACCCTTTCCGTCCAGCGCCTTGAGCGGGTCCAGCCATGTTTCAAGAAGCCGCTCTAGCAAGACAGTATGGATCGCCTCTTTGGAGGGGAAATAATACAGCAGATTGGGTTTGGACAATCCCGCAGCATCGGCAATCTGATCAAGCGTCGATCCGCGAAACCCGAATTGCGAAAACACGTCCAGCCCGGCGGACAGGATTGCGGCGCGATTGCGTTTTTGGATACGGGTCGGCGGTTTTGTCATCGTCTTCCTTTGTTCAAATCTTTTGCGGCTTGCCCTGATTATTGGCCGCTGCGCTTCTATCGCAGGCAATGGCGGATAAATCACGCGGAAAACTTGACTGATCTCGCGCCTCTGTTAGCGTTGGTTTGACCAGTTGGTCAAATCACGATGCATCTGCGAGGAGACGACCCATGGCGGCCCCCGGTGAAAATCTGAAAATCAATGGTGCCCGGCTGTGGGATAGCCTGATGGAGATGGCCAAGATTGGCCCCGGTGTGGCGGGTGGCAACAATCGTCAGACGCTGACGGATTTCGACAGCGAAGGCCGGCACCTGTTTCTGGACTGGTGTCAGGCGGCGGGCTGCACGATGGGCCTTGACCAGATGGGCAATATGTTTGCCCGGCGCGAAGGAACTGACCCCGATGCGTTACCGGTTTATGTAGGGTCGCATCTGGATACGCAGCCGACAGGAGGGAAATATGATGGCGTCCTGGGTGTTCTTGGCGGTCTGGAAATTTTGCGCACCATGAATGATCTGGATATCAAGACAAAGCATCCGATTGTCGTCACGAACTGGACGAACGAGGAAGGGACGCGGTTTGCGCCTGCCATGCTTGCCTCTGGCGTTTTTGCGGGCATGTATGATCAGGGGTGGGCCTATGATCGCAAGGATGCGGACGGCAAGACATTCGGGGACGAACTGGCGCGGATTGGCTGGAAGGGTGATGAAACGGTCGGTGACCGCAAGATGCACGCCTTCTTTGAGCTCCACATCGAACAAGGTCCGATCCTGGAGGCCGAGGGCAAGCAGATCGGTGTTGTCACCCATGGGCAGGGCCTGTGGTGGCTAGAGGTGACGCTGATTGGCAAAGATGCGCACACCGGGTCAACCCCGATGAATATGCGGGTCAATGCCGGGCTTGGCATGGCGCGGATAATCGAGCTTGTTCATACGATAGCGATGGAAAATCAGCCGGGTGCCGTGGGCGCGATAGGGCAGTGCAACGTCTATCCAAATTCGCGCAATGTGATCCCCGGCAAGGCGGTGTTCACCATCGACTTCCGATCACCCGATCAGGCAAAACTCGATAGAATGAAAGCGCGGCTCGAGGTTGAAGCGGTGCCGATTATCGAAGCGCTGGGCCTGACGATGGCGATCGAACCGGTCGGCCACTTTGATCCTGTGACGTTTGACGAAGGCTGTGTGACGGCGGTGCGCAACGCGGCAGAGAGGTTGGGCTATTCCCACATGGACCTGATTTCGGGCGCCGGGCATGACGCCTGTTGGATCAACCGCGTGGCCCCGACCGCCATGGTGATGTGCCCCTGCGTGGACGGGCTAAGCCATAACGAGGCGGAAGAGATCAGCCCTGAATGGGCGGCGGCGGGGACGGATGTGCTGTTCCATGCGGTGGTCGAGACGGCGGAGATTGTAGGGTGATATTGGGTGTTTTCGATAACTGGCCGCAGTTAATTGAGGTTGTCGGAATATGGTTTGCTGGAATTGCCACGTTTACAGCGGCGGTAGTAGCTCTTCGCGTTGCGAACAGGGCAAATGCTCAAGATGTTAGACTTGTTGCCAGACCAATGCTGGAAGTCACCGTGGGTGGTGGAGAGCCTAAGAAGGTTTTTCATGTTGCAGCAACTAACGTTGGCCATCGGAAAGTCACCATCACTCACTTGGGCGCGAGATCCTTGTTCAAATTCAATAGCTTCGTTTTAACCACCGGCCTACCGGGTAATTCACCCGTACCTACCCACCTAGAGGACGGAGAGGTTGCACACTGGCGATTTCCAGAACTGCGGGATGATGGGAAAAACTGGTATGGAGATTTCGCGAAGCGATTTGAGGAATACAACTGGCTAAGCCGCTGGGTTTTGCTGCGAAGCTTCCGCTATCTAATTGTTACAAGCTTGGGAAATACTTTTCTTTCAAAGCCGTCAAAGGAGTTTCGAAAGAAAGTATATGAGCAAATGGAGAAGGACCCGGACAAATGACCACAGTCATCAAAAACGGCACCATCGTCACGGCGGATCTGACCTATAAGGCGGACGTGTTGATCGACGGGGGCAAGATCGTGGAAATTGGCCCGGACCTGAAGGGCGATGAAACCCTCGATGCGACTGGTTGCTATGTCATGCCCGGCGGGATCGACCCGCATACCCACCTCGAAATGCCCTTTATGGGCACCTATTCTACCGATGATTTCGAAAGCGGGACGCGCGCGGCATTGTCGGGTGGAACCACGATGGTTGTTGATTTCGCCCTGCCCAGCCCCGGTCAGGGCCTGCATGATGCGCTGCAAATGTGGGACAACAAATCGGGTCGCGCGAATTGCGATTATTCGTTCCACATGGCGGTCACATGGTGGGGCGAGCAGGTGTTCAACGAGATGGAAAGCGTGATCAAGGACCGCGGGATCAACACGTTCAAGCATTTCATGGCCTACAAAGGCGCGCTGATGGTCAACGATGACGAGATGTACGCGTCGTTCAAGCGATTGGGTGAGCTGGGCGGCATTGCCATGGTCCATGCCGAAAATGGTGATGTGGTGGCGGAGCTGTCGGCGAAACTATTGGCTGAGGGCAATACCGGGCCAGAGGCCCACGCCTATTCCCGCCCCCCGCAGGTTGAAGGTGAGGCAACGAACCGCGCCATCATGATTGCCGATATGGCCGGTGTGCCGCTGTACGTCGTGCATACATCCTGCGAGGACAGCCACGAGGCGATCCGCCGTGCCAAGATGCAGGGCAAGCGGGTTTGGGGCGAGCCGCTGATCCAGCATCTGACCTTGGATGAAAGCGAGTATTTCAACAAAGACTGGGACCATGCCGCGCGCCGCGTCATGTCACCGCCATTTCGCAATAAGATGCATCAGGATAGCCTCTGGGCCGGGTTGCAGTCGGGGTCGTTATCGGTTGTTGCCACGGACCATTGCGCGTTTACCACAGAGCAAAAACGCTATGGCGTGGGGGATTTCACCAAGATCCCAAATGGCACCGGGGGCCTTGAAGACCGGATGCCGATGCTTTGGACCCATGGTGTGCGCACTGGGCGGCTGACGATGAATGAATTTGTCGCTGTGACGTCGACCAATATCGCGAAGATACTCAACTGCTATCCGCGCAAGGGTGCCGTGCTGGTCGGGGCCGATGCCGATCTGGTGGTTTGGGATCCGGAAAAGTCAAAGACGATCACGGCCTCGGCGCAGCAATCGGCGATTGATTACAATGTGTTCGAGGGCAAAGACGTGACGGGTCTGCCGCGCTTTACCCTGACGCGCGGATACGTTGCGATCCATGACGGCGAAGTCCGGACGCAGGAAGGGCACGGTAAGTTCGTAAAGCGCGAGGGCAACACCCCGGTGAACCGCGCGCTGTCATCGTGGAAAGAACTGACATCGCCTCGGCCTGTCGAGCGGACCGGTATTCCGGCGACGGGGGTCTGATGGATCATGCGACAGACCCTGTCTTTGGGATCGGTTCTGCAAGACGACTGGTACGGCCGGGTGTGCCGTGTTCTTTGTGATATCGGTTGATGGGCGGATTTTTCAGATGACCAAGTTTAGGATTTTGTGCGACTTTTCAACGACGGATTTGATCTGACAGTGCCGACTTGCATCGACGAATCCACCCGTCTGCGGACATGTGATGAGTAAGGGACGCCAATAGTGATCGACGCCAATGACATTTCGCTCATATTCCACACCAACGATGGCCCAGTGCATGCGCTCAAGGATGTGAATCTTGAAATCAGCAAGGGCGATTTCGTGAGTTTCATCGGCCCTTCGGGCTGTGGCAAGACCACGTTCCTAAGGTGTATCGCAGGTCTGGAGCAGCCCACGGCGGGCGAACTGAGGGTGAACGGGATGACGCCGGATGAGGCGCGCATGGCGCGGGCCTATGGCTATGTGTTTCAGGCGGCGGGGCTGTATCCATGGCGCACGATTGGCGGGAACGTGAAGTTGCCGCTTGAGATTATGGGGTTTTCCAAGGCGGAACAGGCCGCGCGGGTGGCGCGGGTGCTGGAACTGGTTGATCTGACGGGGTTTGAGAAGAAGTTTCCCTGGCAATTGTCAGGCGGTATGCAGCAGCGCGCGTCGATTGCGCGGGCTCTGGCGTTCGATGCGGATATTTTGCTGATGGACGAACCCTTTGGCGCGCTGGACGAGATCGTCCGCGATCACCTGAACGAGCAGTTGTTGCAGCTATGGGCGCGGACCGAAAAGACGATTGCCTTTGTCACCCATTCCATCCCCGAGGCGGTGTATTTGTCCACGAAGATTGTTGTCATGTCGCCGCGGCCCGGTCGGATTACGGATGTGATTGATAGCCCGTTGCCCAAAGAACGGCCTTTGGATATTCGTGACAGCCCCGAATTTATCGCGATCGCGCACCGCGTGCGTGATGGGCTGCGGGCGGGGCATGATGATGTTTAGGGGCCTCCGGCGGGGATATTTATGCTCGGAAGAAGCGGGGGGTTGCGTTTGAAATCCATCCTGCCTGTGCTGACGGTGATTGGCGCCATCTTGATGATCTGGGTCGTCGCTGTCGTGCCGATGAATATGCATCTGACCGCCGATCAGGCGCAGCGGGACGGGTTCGCTGTGACACCTGACACGCCGATGGCGCGGCAGGATTACAGCGGGCTGGGGTTGAGTTTGCGCAACCCGTCACTGGTGGGTTTGACGTATGTGCAGGAGCGCCCGCGGCTGCCATCGCCACATCAGGTTGCGGTCGAGATGTGGAAGACGATTGTGATGCAACGGGTGACGTCTAAACGGTCGCTGGTTTATCATGGGTGGGTGACGCTGTCGGCGACGCTGTTGGGTTTTGCGATGGGTACGACGCTTGGGATTACGTTGGCGGTGGGCATTGTCTACAGCCGCGCGATGGATATGAGCGTGATGCCCTGGGCGATTGCCAGCCAGACGATTCCCATTCTGGCGCTGGCGCCGATGATCATTGTGATGCTGGGCGCGATTGGCATTCATGGCTTGTTGCCGAAGTCGATTATCAGTGCCTATCTGAGCTTTTTTCCTGTGGTGGTCGGTATGGTAAAGGGGTTGCGCAGCCCTGATGGGATGCAATTGGATCTGCTGCGCACCTATTATGCAAGCGCGGCGCAAGGGTTTTGGAAGCTGCGCCTGCCTGCGTCGGTGCCGTATCTTTTTGCCTCGCTTAAGATTGGGATATCGGCGTCGCTGGTTGGCGCGATTGTGGCCGAGTTGCCGACTGGCGCGCGGGCCGGATTTGGCGCGCGCATGTTGGTCGGGGATCAGTATGGTCAGCCGCTTGTCACCTGGGCCGCGCTTTTTGCAGCCGCGATCACGGCGGCGGGGTTGGTCGGTCTGTTCAGCTTGCTTGAACGGCTGACACTGCGACGGATGGGGATGGCGGGCACATGACGGGCACAGCGATCTTTGCCGCTTTGGCGATCTGGATGACCGGTTGGTTCATCAATCTGCGCTTGGCCAATAGCGCGCTGGCGCAACGCCGCTGGGTGCAATTGTTGGTGCCTGCGATCTTTGGGTTGACGCTGTTGGTGATATGGGAACTGCTGGTGCGCCTGCTGGAGGTGAACGCGGTCATTCTGCCGCCGCCGTCCGCAATTGCCGTCCGCTTTGTGCACGAGGGTCCGCGGCTTTGGGCGGACTTTGAGCAGACGATCATCAAGGGTGCCCTGAGCGGGTATATCATCGGTGCAATCGCCGCCTTTGGCCTGGCTGTTCTGGCGGATCGGTCTGATTTTCTGACCCGTGGTATCTTGCCGGTTGGCGGTTTTATGGCAGCACTGCCGATTGTAGGCACTGCGCCGATTTTTGTGAAGTGGCTGGGCAGTGATTGGCAATCGAAGGCTGCTGTCGTTGGTGTCATGGTATTTTTCCCGATATTGGTGAACACGGTTGCGGGGCTGCGGGCCACGACGGCGATGCAGCGTGACCTGATGCGGACCTATGGCGCGGGCTATTGGCCGACTTTGCTGAAGCTACGCCTGCCCGCTGCGATGCCGTTTATCTTTAATGGGCTGAAAATCGCCACAACCCTGGCGTTGATCGGTGCGATTGTTGCTGAATTTTTCGGCTCGCCCACGGTTGGGATGGGGTTTCGCATCTCGACATCGGTCGGGCAGCTTGCACTTGATATGGTCTGGGCCGAGATTGTCGTGGCAGCCATCGCGGGCAGTGCATTTTACGGAGCGATGGCATGGATCGAGGGGCGGGTGACGTTTTGGCACCCGTCGCAACGCAAATAACCAAAGCCCCGCAAGAGGGCGCACAACTGACTTGGAGGTCAAAATGAAGAAATTGATGATGGCGGCCACACTTGCCGCCGGGCTGGGCGGAATGGCGCATGCCGATGCCCACGCCAATGACGTGGCGCTGCAATTGCAGTGGGTCACGCAGGCGCAATTTGCCGGGTATTATGTGGCTTTGGATCAGGGGTTTTATGACGCGGAAGGTTTGAACGTTACTATCCTGCCCGGTGGTCCCGACATTGCCCCACCGCAGGTTTTGGCCGGTGGCGGGGCGGATGTGATGCTGAACTGGATGCCATCGGCGCTGGCGGCACGGGAAAAGGGCCTGCCGGTTGTCAATATCGCGCAGCCGTTCAAAACGTCGGGCCTGATGCTGACTTGTTGGAAGGACGCCGGGATTGAAAGCGTCGAAGATTTCAAGGGCAAGACGATTGGCGTCTGGTTCTTTGGCAATGAATACCCGTTTCTGAGCTGGATGAGCCAGGCAGGCATTTCGACCGATGGCGGCCCCGACGGCGTGACCGTTCTGAAACAGGGTTTCAACGTCGATCCGCTGTTGCAGCGGCAGGCGGATTGCATTTCGACCATGACCTATAACGAATATGGTCAGGTGCTGGACGCGGGTGTGTCCCCGGACGAACTGGTGACGTTTAAGTACGAAGAACAGGGCGTTGCGACGTTGGAAGACGGAATTTATGCGCTGGAAGACAATCTGCAGGACCCGGTGTTTGTCGATAAAATGGTCCGTTTCGTGCGGGCGTCGATGAAAGGCTGGAAGTGGGCCGAAGAAAACCCCGAGGCCGCCGCGATGATCGTTCTGGACAACGATGAAACCGGTGCCCAGACAGAGGCCGCGCAGGTTCGCATGATGGGCGAGATCGCCAAGCTGACCGCAGGGTCCAATGGTGCGCTTGATCCCGCAGATTATCAGCGCACGGTTGATACGCTGCTGGCAGGCGGCTCCGACCCGGTGATTTCGGCCGCGCCAGTGGGCGCATGGACCAGCGCGATCACGGATGCCGCGCTGAACTAGGTACACCGCAGTCCCGGACTTGATCCGGGACCTCAACCGCGACGATATCAGAGGCCCCGGGTCACGCCCGGGGCTTTGTTTCTGTTAAGGGGCCGTGATAAACGAAACTCCGGTTTAAGGTGCGGTTTCAACTGGTCGCTGCAACACAGGCTTCAAACTTCTCTGCTGGGGTTTGGTATTGCAAGGTCTTTCTTGGCCGCTCGTTAAGCTGGCGTGCGACAGCGCTGAGTTTGGCCTGACTAAAGCCCGATATATTAGTTCCTTTCGGGAAGTATTGGCGCAGAAGCTGGTCGGTATTTTCGTTGCTGCCACGTTGCCAAGGTGACTGAGGGTCACAAAAGTAGACGTCGATCTTGGTTGCCATGGTGAACTTGCGGTGCCCAGTCATCTCCGATCCGCGATCCCATGTCAGGGAGCGATACAGCTCCTTCGGGAGCTTGCGCGCTTGTTTTATGAGGGCTGTGATGACGCTTTGAGTGTCCTTGTTTTCCACCTTCGCCAACATCACAAACCGCGAATGCCGCTCGACCAACGTCGCGATGTAGCTGTTGTTGGAGCCGACGATCAAGTCACCCTCCCCCCTCCGTGCCAATAAGCGTGAGACATTTGACTGGCTAAAGTTTACACTTGAGGGTGCAGGAGAACGCACCCATGGTTATGCCTTCACAGACTGCGCTTTCACCGGATGCTGGATCTGATGCGGTTTCGCCCACGACATCGCCCGTCCGTGTTGTCTCAACGCCAGTGGTCCCCACGGCCGAGCTGACAAGCACACCGAAGCGGCGCAGCTTCAC
>NZ_JAFMHJ010000070.1 GCF_017854565.1 Yoonia sp. | reverse complement strand
ATATAGAACCTCGCGCCGATCGATAACGTGGGTGTTCTGGCGTTCAGTTGTACAATCAGCAGCTTCCGCAATCAGCCTTGGATAGCAAGCCGCCCTTGCAAGCTATGAAGGACTGGCGCAAACTCAAACCGGAGTTGTTCAAGAAACAGCCTTACTACCTTCCGGGATGTGACACATACCTTATGCCGTATTTGTAAACTTGACGGGCGATAGTTCTTGGTAGGTTCACCAAAGTTTCTTGCGTACGGCGGGCAATATTATTGCGATTCTCGTATGTGTTTTGTCTGCGGGTTACCTGCTCTGTGGCTGTTTCCTCCTTACGGTCAATATCTGATGAATAGCCCTCATTGATCTACTTCAAGCTATCAATGATTGCGCCATTGCATCACTTTTGACCCTTTCTGCCCGCTCCGCTTCAATCTTCGGTTGACGTTACTCGCCTTGGTTGATTTTGGTTTTGTTAACTAATTTTTAAGGAATTCATTGATGCGTTTGAATGTTATGGCCTCTGCCTTTGTTGCGACTTTTTCTTTTGCCATGTCTGTCTCTGCTGATGTTGCTGATGGGATTGCGTTTTTGGATGCGGGCGATGTTGCGTCTGCGGCGACGGAATTTGCGGCGGCTTATGAGGCTGGTGTGCCTGAAGGCGCTTTTTATCTGGGTCGTTTGTTTGAGCTGGGCCTTGGAACTGAGCAAGACGAAATGCGGGCTGCGAACCTTTATAGTGCGGCTGTGGATGCGGGATCGGTTAAGGCGCAGGTGCGTTTGGGGCTGATGCATCACGAAGGCCGGGTGCTTTTGCGTGACTACGTTGAGGGATCACGCCTGTTGTGTGCCGCGGCCGAGGCGGGTGACGCGGATGGGCAATTGAACTGCGGTTTGGCCTATCAAATCGGACGCGGCCTTCCTGCAGATGAGGCCAAGGCTATCGACTATTGGCAGCGCTCTGCGGATCAAGGCAATATTTTGGCGATGAATGTGCTGGGGCAGACAGCCTTGGACGCGGGCGATATCAGTGCTGCGGGTACGCACTTTAAACAGGCGGCTGATCTGGGTAACGCGGGTGGTATGTTTGAATATGCCAAGCTGGTGTCAGAAACCCACCCTGTGGCGGCTTATGCGTATGCGAATTTGGCTGTTGTACGTGGGCTATCTGAGGCAGCGGTTTGGCGTGATCAATTTGAGGCGGGCTTGAGCGCGGCGGATATCGAAGCGGGTCAGGCTATGGCGCGCGCTTGGACCGAAGAACGTATCTTGGCTGAAGCCGAGTAACCACGCAGATGCGGTGGTTTATTGGACCTATAGCGATCATCGCGGCGCAACCGGCACTGGCGCAGGGCTTTTGTCTGCCGATCGATACGATTGATGTCTCTGGCGCGACCATTATCAGTGATGCGCAGATGGCGGCGGCTGTCGCCCCGTTTGCGGGCAATTGTCTGGGTATGGAGCAGATCAATGCGGCGCTTGAGGCGGTGACATTCCTGTATGTGGACCGTGGGTATATCACGGCGCGCGCCTATCTGCCGGAACAAGACATCGCGGACCGGGGCTTGGATATTACCGTGGTCGAAGGCGAACTCGCGGGCATTCGGTTTAATGGCGAGGCCCGTCCGTTGTGGGAAAAGATCGCGTTTCCGGGGCTGATTGGGCAAACGGCGAACCTGCGTGATATTGAACAGGGTTTGGATATTATCCGCGGCATGCCTGCTTATACCGCGACGATGGAGATCACCGCCGGAGAGGCCGAGGGACAGTCGATTTTGGATGTGGATGCGGTCGCTGAAAAACGCTGGACCGCGCGGTTTGGTGCGAACAACCACGGCACGCCGGGCAGCGGTGAGTATAACGCCACGGCTGATCTGGCCTATGATCACCTGTTGGGTTTGAATGAGACTTGGTCGCTCAACATATCGCGCGGCGCCGAGGCGAACCCGTTGGGGTCTGACACGGGTGGTGCTGCCACCCTGAATTATGGTGCCGGGCTGCGCCTGCCGTATGGGCCTTGGACGTTGCAGGGAAACTACAAGCATTCCTATTATGAGACCGACACATTGGGCCCGATCACGAGCATTGGCACAGATGGGTGGACAGATACCGCCGATATCAGCCTGTCGCGTGTGGTTCACCGCAATCAAAATAGTAAAACCAGCGTGACGGGTGTTGTGAACTGGCGCGATAATGTGAACCGGATCGCCGAGATTGAGATCAACGCGTCCAGCCGCACATTGGCAAGCGCGCGCCTTGACCTTGACCATGAACGCAGCCTTTGGGGCGGCCATTTTGCGGCGCGGCTGGGGTATGAACAGGGGCTTGATGCCTTTGATGCAGAGGTTGCAGCTGATCCGTTGGTGGGCCCAAACCCGCAGTTTGCGCTGGTTGATTTTGAACTGCGGTATAGCCATGGCTGGGCGCGCGAAGGCGGCAATATCAACGCGTCCACGACATTGCGCGGTCAATGGAGCGATGACACGCTTTATGGCGCGTATCGCATGGGGCTTGGTAGCCTCTCATCGGTGCGTGGGGCCAAAACATATGATTATGAAACCAGCGACGCCGGGCTATTTAGCGGCGACACAGGGTTGATTTGGCGCAATGATGTGTCGTGGACAACGCCGATGCCATTGCCGACATTGATTGGTGCTTTGCAGGTCTATGGTGGTCTTGATGCCGGGGTTGTCGAGGTTGATGACAGCGATCAGGCAAAGCCGCTTGTGGGCGGTGCTGTTGGATTGCGGACGGTCGGTAGCACTGTTGCGATTGATTTGGCCTGGCAACAGGTTTTGACGATGCCAAACGGCGCAACACCGCCTGACGGCATTGCGCTTCTTTCTATATCTACCAATTTTTGAAGTTTCTTTTAGGATAATCTTTATGAAACGCCGATTGAACAAAGCGATCCACATCTTCACCAGCTGGTTGAGCATTTTCTTGATCTCGGCGCAGCCTATTATGGCGCAATCTATTGTGTCTGATGACAATGGCCCGGTGGTGATTGAAGCCGCCAACGGCACGACGATGGTGATGATTAGCACGCCGGATGCAAATGGCGTGTCGCATAATACTTTTGTTGAATTTAGCGTGGGCGCCGATGGCGCGATCCTCAATAACGTTGGCGAAAACACCGCGACCACCCAGCTTGGCGGGATCGTGCAAGGCAATAGTAACCTTGCGGGCGGCACGGCCTCGGTCATCATCAACGAGGTCACAAGCACCAATCCGTCGGTCTTGAACGGCTATCTTGAGGTTGGTGGTGACCGCGCGGATGTGATTGTCGCGAACCCTTATGGGATCACCTGCGATGGCTGCGGGTTTATCAATACTGACCGTCTGACGGTCACGACGGGCAGCGCGACTTATGACGGCAATACATTCACCGGGTTCTCGGTGGATGGTGGGGCTGTCAATATTTTGGGCGGCGGGCTTGATGCGACGGATACGACGCGGTTTGATCTGATCTCGCGTCAGATCACAGTTGCTGGGGCGGTGCATGGGCAACGCATTCGTGTGATCGCGGGTCGCAATGACGTGATTTACGCCACGGGTGAAGTCATTGAAAAGGTCGATGATGGGTCGACGGCCCCGACACTGGCGATTGATTCCACTGTTGTGGGCGGCATGTATGCCAATGCCATCACGATCACATCGACCGAAGATGGCGTGGGCGTACGTGCCCCGACAGAAATGGCGGCAAACGCGGGTGAGATGATGATCACCGCCGATGGTCGTCTGGTCATGGGCAGCGCAAGTGCGACGGGCAGCATCACGGCGACCAGCACAACAAGTGACGTTGAAATTGAAGGCACGGTTGTTGCGACACAAAATGTGAAGGTGACCACGGCCGAAGATTTGGTTTTGGCGGCGAATGCCAAACTGGTCGCGGATGTGGCGGCTGATTTGACGGTTGGCAATGATATGACGGTTGGCACAGGCGCAGAAATTGCAAGCGGGGCAGCGCTTGATATCGATGTGACAGGCGCTGTTCAGGTGGCCACTGCGGCGGATGTGATTGCGGCAGGCAATGCGACCGTGACCGCAGCAAGCGTGACCAATGATGGCACATTGGCGTCTTCGGGTGGCACATTGGACGTGACCGCGAATGGCATCACCAACAGCGGCTTAATGTTTGGCGATAGCTTGATTGCGTTGCGCAGCGATGGGGCAATTTTAAACGATGGCGGTGAAATTGTTGCCAATGGCAATATCAACATTGGTGGGACGACGGTCACGCGCGCAGCCAGTTTTACCAACCAAAACGCGGGCCGCGTTGAAACCATTACAGGCAATATCACCATTGCCGCGACGGATTTTTTAAACACGCGCGCGGCGCCCGTTGTTGATGACGCCTATACGGTTGATCCAGACGATCTCGGTGATGCGACTTGCACGGGTGATGATTGCACTGATCCGCTTGTGTTGGCGGGCGCTGTCACGGTGACAGGAGAAGCCGCGCAGATTATCTCGGCTGGGAATATCACGCTAACGGGTGACACCCTTGTGAACCAATACAGCCAGATCACGGCATTTGGCGATATTGCGATCACGGCCGCATCATTGGAAAACATTGGTGCAAATATCTATGAACCGACAGCTGGGAGCCCTACTGGGCTGACCTTCGTAGGCGCTGTGTTCGGCACGATCGAGGCCGGTGGCACGCTGAGCGCGAATGTATCAGGCTATACCCAAAACGGTGCGGCGGCAGATGATGTTGTGGTCGAGGCCGGTGCCGGTGTTGACCTTGCTGACACGGTGTCCGGGTCTATCGGCGATTCTGCGCTTTTGATCGTGAACACCGATCCGACAGCTGACTTTTTGGTCGAAACCCGCGATGAATTTGTTGATCTAGATCAGTTTGTATCGTCTGACTACTTTTTGACGGCGATTGAATATGACCCCGAACTCAAACGGTTTGGCGATGCCTATGCCGAGGCGCTGTATATCCGCAAACAACTGCTGGCGCTGCTTGGGCAATTGATCCTGACTGCAGGCGTGGATGAGCGTGCGCAAATCCAAGCGATGTATGACAATGCGATTGATGCGCAGCAAAACCTTGACCTGACGGTTGGGGTCGCTTTGACGCCTGATCAAATCGGTGCATTGACCACTGATATTATCTGGCTTGAAGAAACGGTGATCGACGGTCAAACCGTGCTGGCCCCCAAGGTCTATCTGGCCAACCCTGAAATCCGTCTGGCGGGGCTGAATGGCGCGATGATTGTCGCCCGCGAGGTCAGCTTCCGCGGTGGTGACTTTAGCAATAATGGCACGTTGCGCGCGCAAGATGGGCTTGCTGTGGTGTCAACGGGGACCTTTAGCACAAGCGGCACGCTGAGTGCGCAAGATGTGTTCGTGAGCGCCGATACCATCAATGTCGAGACCGCTGCACATCAGGTCGTTACCTTGCGCAATGGCGAAACATCGGCGTTCATGGCGGCTCTTTTGGCTAGCTTTACAGGCGACGATGCGTCTGCACCAGAACTGGACCGCCAAGACCGCGCGGCACGCCCATCGACTATCGAGGCGGGCAGCACATTGGTGCTGCGCGCGAGCAATGACATCACGACCGCTGGGGCAGATATATCGGCAGGGTCCGGCGCTGCGTTTGTGGCTGGAGGCGACATCACGATTGGGGCGCTGGCCTTGTCGCGCGCCAAAGGTGACGAGACAGGATCGAACCACCACCGCATTGAGAGCCTGACGCACCTGACCAGCACCATCACATCGGGCGGTGATATTACCTTGCTGTCATCGGGTGATGCTGATGGTCAAAACGATATCTTGCTCGAGGCGGCAACGCTTGAAGCGGCAGGTGCCATCAGCATGGTTGCGCGTGATGGCGATCTGGTATTGGCTGCTGCACAGGACATGTATTTTAGCGACCGCGCGACCAGCAGCAGTTCGTTTTTTGGCTTCAAAAAGAAACAAACCCGCGATCAGGTTTTGGATATCTCGCATCAGGTCACATCGCTGAGCGGAACTGAAATCGTCGCCGTCGCAGCACAAAATTTGCAGATCGACGGGACGCGTTTTGTCGTCAGCGGCACGGCGGACGGCGATGCGGCTGCGGGCGAATTGGCGCTGATCTCGGTCAATGGCAGCACGGCATTTAACGCGCCGGTCGATATCCGCGCTGAATCACACTACCGTAGTAGCAGTGTGTTTTGGGGGTTGATCTCGAACAGCAAAGACCTGCGCACGCTCGCGTCACAAGCCCAAGGGGCTAGCGCCGACACAGTTGGTGATCTATTGATTAACTCGGGCGCTGACCTGACGATGACCGCAGTTGATTTTAATATCGACGGGCAGTTCCACACGGATGTTGCGGGCGCAACTTATCTGCTTGCTGCGATCGATATGGATTACCAAGCCCTGATCCAGCACAAAGACAACGGCATCATCATGACCGACATCCGCTCCGAGGATATGGCCGAGCGTGTGACCTATAATGGGATCGTGGCCGCAGGCGGGGTCAACTTTGACGCGGACAGCCCGATCATCTTTGCGGGGCTACGGCATCCGCTGCTTGATAGCGCCCACCCGGCGGCTTGGGTCGCAGGCGATGACGATGGGCGGATCAATCTAGCGGGCGTCTATCTGGATGAGCAAAGCGATGACGCAAACAACGATAGCGATGTGGACGAAGAAGAGCACTGGCGCGACAACACCGACTGGGCCGAGGACGACGGCACCGTCGCACAAGTCCTCTCACCACTGCCCACTAGCGCGGACGGCGCAGAATACGCCTATATCGCAGGCCTCCTGGGACGCGACACAACAATCAACGACCCAATCACACTCGTCAGCTATGAGTTCTACGATAAACAACAAGCGCTCAGCCCGGCATTCAAAGCACTCCTCACAATCGTTGTGACCCAAGGGCTTGCCGGTCCGGCTGGGCTGGCGGGGCAGTTGGGGCTCGTGACTGAAGCCACCGCTGCGACAGCAACTGCAGCGGCAACCTCAGCCACTGTGACCTCAATGGGCCTTGCCGTAAACGCGGCGGCGGCCAGCACAATTGTTGGTGTGATTGATGGTGCGGTTGCGGGCGACATTGACATGGGGGAAATCCTTGGCGCCGCAGCATTCGCTGCCGTAAGCGCAGGACTAACCGCTGAGATTAATCTCGACAGCTTTGGTGGTAGCTTTGAGGATGTTGGCTGGGCAAACACATCGGCGTTCAAGGCCATGGGATTTGGTTTTGGCGAAAACCTGACCATCGCGCGGCTTGTTGAAGCCGGGATCGATGCGACGATTACCTCGGGGCTGAGCACGGCCGTGTATGAAACCGATTTCCTTGACAGCTTTGGGGCCAGCATGCGCTCCAGCGCGATCAGCCTCACCATGGCCGATCTGCAAAACGGGATCGGGGATGGGGTCACGAAAGGGCTTTACCAAGAAGGTGACCTTGCCCACGCAGCCCTGCACGGGTTGGTGGGTTGCGCCGCCGCAGAAGCGCTCGACGGGAACTGCGCCTCAGGCGCCGCAGCCGCGATCGCACAATCCATATACGCAGGGACATTGGACGACACCGCGCCGGATGAGAGCGACACTGCAGCCTATGCCGCATGGCAAGCACAGGTCGCCGACCAAGCCCAACTGATCGGCGCATCCGTCGGCTATATCACCTCAGCAGGCCTCGCCAGCAACGTCTCAAACGGCGGATCAATCGCGCAGTCGGGCGTGGTGAATAATTTCCTTTCGCATCTGGAAACGATCGAAAAAATTGCGGCAGAAGAAGCGTTGGCTGAATGCGCAGAAGCACTATTGTGCACTGAAGGTGAAATACTCCAGCTCCGTGCTGAAGTTTTGCAATGGACGCTTCTGGATGAGGCCCGGGATTTGCAGATCCAACAGCTGTGCGCGCAAGGCAATGCTCTGGGCTGCATCGGCGTGTATAACGAACTAGGGGAAATTTTGGCGGAGGATCTAGCGTTCTACAACACGCTGGACCCTGATAGCGTACTTGCGCGCGCGGTTTATGCCGAAGGTTCTGGAAATGATCAGCTCCGAGACCGACTGCTTGAGTTGGGCGGCCAAGCAGGCGCTCGGAACACGCAAATTACCCTAAATGGCTTTGGGTTTGGCGCAGCTGGGGGCGCGGGTGCGGCCGTAATCGTCTTCGGAGGACCGGCAGCCTTGCGTTGTGCTGCCGACTACACTTGCCGAACAAACTTAGCTCTAGGCTTGGCTGACGAGCTTGCCATGACGCCCGGTGCCTTTACAGGGACGATTGCAGTCACGGGCACAACGGTTAAAGTTGCCGGTGACGTGATCGGAACTCTTGACGACGCAAAGGGGTTTGTGAGGGCCACAAAGGGGGGAGCAGATGATGTGTTTGAAACTGGTGCCAACATTACGCCGAACAGGACGCTGGATCGCTACTCTCATATTGGTGCCGATGGTACATTCGTAACTGAAGTATCTAGCATTGAGAACGTGATTGGCCGAATCCCCAGCAATGCGACTGAGATCAGAATTACTCGCCAGCAAGCAGCTCAATTGGAAACGGATCTAGGTTTGAACCCAGGCAGCTTAGAAGCCAACAATACGTTGTCGCTCGTTGATGATATAGCTGGCAGGTGCCCCCGTTGTCCGATTGGCGGTAACGACCAGTTCTTGGGCGGAGGGCAAGGCTTGCCAGGGGGTGGATCGGAGTTGGTAATTGACAGCATTCCATCATCAGGAGGCAATGGGGTTCGCCAAATCATGGTGATAGTGGAATGATGCTAAAAAGACGGTTCAAGGGACGTGAGATACCGTGTCC
>NZ_JAFMHJ010000030.1 GCF_017854565.1 Yoonia sp. | reverse complement strand
TTCGTTCGGGTTGGATACATCTTAGCACGCTGTCCAGTTTTGCCGGACCACTTCAGTTTTGTGCATTTCACCAAATCTGGGCAAAGTTCCGCAGGCCGGTTGATGACGCCAGCTCCAAAGCGGTCGGCATCCGTGCATCATTGACCCCCGATGCCCACGAAGCCTTGCTGCTGAAGTCGATCGAAGGTTTTACGACACGCCAGATCGCAGAAATCATGCAGATTCCGGCCAACCGCGTCGAAGCACTTCTGACGACCGCGCGCCAAGAGATGCGCCACAGCGCAAAGGGCCGCATCATGATGATCGAGGACGAGGCCCTGATCGCCGCTGATATGCACGATAGAATTATCGAACTGGGTCACGATCTGTTCGGCATCGCCCGCACCCGAACCGAGGCCGTTGCACTGGTTAGGCACGCAACGCCCGACCTAATTCTATCGGATATTCAATTGGCAGCGGCTCCTCTGGCATTGATGCCGTGGCCGATATTGTGCGGCACGCGGGCCAAGTGCCCACAATTTTTGTCACTGCTTTTCCTGAACGCCTACTGACAGGAGCCGGTGAAGAGCCCGCATTTATTGTTGCAAGACCATACGGCGGGGAACAAATACGCTCGGCAATTGGGCAGGCCATGTTGCTTAATTCGCTGGAACCCCAGATCATCTGACCCCATCAGCATTGACAAACCGTAGGCGGGTTCACACTAAAGGGTGATAAACGACAGACGGATTACAGCGCCATGATTCAGTTGCCACCACCAGAATTTCGGCCCTTGGGCGTGGATGGTATTCTTGTGCGGTTCGCAAGAGAGTTATCCGAACAGGCAAATCAAAGAGCATTGGCATTTCGCAATCAGGTCGACGCGATGGCCCTGCCCGGCGTGACAGAAGTTGCGTCTTCCTTGACCTCGGTGCGGGTCGCGTTTGACCGCGAATTGACCGACCGGGCGGCCGTCACCCGTGCCCTGCAGATCGCCTGCGGCAAGCTGGACAGCGCAGATGGCAGCCCGAAACGACTTTGGCAAATACCCGTCGCTTTTGGCCCCGACTACGCCCCGCAATTGGCCGAAGCGGCCGCTCTGGCAGGTTACACCCCGGAACAGGCCATTGCCGAAATCGAGGCACAGACCCTGCGCGTCATTGCCATCGGGTTTGCCCCCGGCCAGCCCTACCTTGGCATGTTGCCACCTGCTTGGGACATTCCGCGCCAGACCAGCCTGACCGAGAAGATGCCAAACGGTGCCTTGGTGGCCGCTGTTCGACAGCTGATCATCTTTGCCGCTGACGCGCCCACCGGCTGGCGGCATATCGGGCAGACAGCCTTTGCTGTCTACCGGCCCGACGCACCAGAGCCATTTGCGCTGGCGCCCGGCGATGCGGTGACGTTTCGTCAGATATCGGACAGCGAATTCGCCACATTGCACCAAAATACCGACACCAATGGCGGCGCCACTTGCAAGGTGCTGAGCTAATGCTGACATTGACCATTCATAGCGTCGGCCCCGGTGTAACGGTGCAGGATTTGGGCCGTCCCGGCTGGACCGCGCGCGGCCTGTCCCAAGGCGGTGCGGCGGATCGGTTCGCTGTGCTGGAGGCCGCCACGCTCTTGGCAACCGACAACCAGAACGCCGTTCTCGAAATGATGGGCATGGGCGGCGTGTTCAGTGTCAGTGCCGACACCCGCATCGCGCTGACTGGTGCCGAAATGCAGGCCAGTATCGACGGCACCCCGGTACAGCATAACACCACGCAACTGCTGCGCGCCGGTCAACGCTTGACCATCGGCGGCGTCCGCAAGGGCGTTTACGGTTATCTGGCATTTGCTGGCGGCATCACAACAGATCCGGTCATGGACAGCCGCGCAACGCATTTGACAGCCGGTATCGGGCACAGGCTTGAAATCGGCGAAACCCTGCAATTGGGCCGCGACACCGATCCGCTTGCCGGGCCAATGCTGCTGCCGCAAAGTGACCGGCTGAATGGTGGCACGGTGCGCGTTATGCCCGGCCCGCAAACGGACTATTTCACCGCAGATACCTTGCAAAGCTTTGCCGAAACGACATTTCAGCGCAGCCCGCGCGGGAATCGTCAGGGCATTCGGCTGGACCACGCAGGCACCGGTTTTGCGACATCGGGTCAGCTTAACATCCTGTCCGATCTGATTGTGCCGGGTGACATTCAGATGACCGGCGAAGGTGTGCCATATATCCTTTTGGCGGAATGTCAGACCATCGGCGGCTATCCCCGTATCGGGACAGTTGTGCCCGGTGATCTGCCGCGCGTCGCACAAGCGATGCCCGGTGCCGCGCTGCGATTTCAGTTTCTCACTTTGGCCGAGGCCGATGCGACAGCCCAGTCAGATCAGACAGTACGCCGCGCGTTGCGGCAGCTATGCCAACCCCGCGTCCGCGATCCGCGCGATATCGCCGACCTTCTGGGCTATCAGTTGATCAGCGGCGTGACACCCGGCGATGACCTCGAAAGGCCGCGATATGATCCGCAAAGTTGATCTGAATGCTGATATGGGCGAAGCGTACGGCCCTTGGACGATGGGCGATGATGCGGCGCTGTTGGATATCGTGACCTCTGCCAATATCGCCTGTGGCTTTCATGCCGGTGATCCTGACGTCATGGCGCAAACCATGAAAACGGCGGTCGCCAAGGGTGTCAGTATCGGCGCGCATCCGGGATTTGCCGATCTCAAAGGGTTCGGGCGCAGGCCCTTGCCGTTGCCCCATGACGAGATTGCCAACGCCGTGGCCTATCAATTAGGTGCGGCACAGGCCGTTGCGCGTCGCGCGGGCGGCACCGTGCGCCATTTGAAACTGCACGGCGCCTTGTCCAACATGGCCTCGGTCGATACGACCTTGGCCCGTGCATGTTATCAGGCTGCGCTGGACGTCGATCCGGACATCATCATCATGGTGCTGGCTGCGACAGCTATGGAAAGCGTGGTGCGTGATCTTGGCTGCAATTGGGCCGGTGAGATTTTTGCTGACCGCGCCTATGAGGATGATGCGACCCTTGTCCACCGCAGCAAGCCGGGCGCGGTATTGCATGATGCCGAGGTTGCAGCGGCCCGTATTCTGGCGATGCTCGAAATCGAAGCAATCATTTCCGAAAGTGGCAAGCAAATCCCGTGCCGCATTGATACAATTTGCCTGCACGGCGATACGCCAGATGCCGTAAAAATGGCGCGTGGCATTCGCACGCATCTGGCAAACGCAGGCATAACGCTCGCACCAATTTAAGGTAACATGATGGAACTTAACGCAGATTTCACCAAGCGCGCCCTGATCCACTCTGATGATCTGCCTTGGCAGGCATCCCCTATTCCCGGTGTTGACCGCCGCATGCTCGACCGGATCGGAGACGAGGTGGCGCGCGCGACAAGCATTGTCCGCTATGCGCCCGGCAGTCAGTTTTCGGCGCATACGCACACCGGCGGCGAAGAGTTTATCGTGTTAAGCGGGGTGTTTCAGGATGAACACGGCGATTATCCGGCGGGGACCTATGTTCGCAACCCGCCGACGTCCGCGCATACACCGGGCGCGGCAGCCGGCTGCGTGATTTTCGTAAAGCTGTGGCAGTTCGATCCAAAAGACCGCACCCAATTCCGGATCGACATGGCAAGTGATCTCACCCCGGAGGCCAAGGGTATCACATTGAAAACGCTGCATAAAGATGACCGTGAAACGGTGCGTTATCTGGCGTTGGCACCCGGGGCAAGCTGGTCGGATGCCGCCGCTGGCGGGGCGGAATTATTGGTTTTGGACGGCACGCTGCAGGCTGGCGATGATGATTTGCGGGCCGGATCGTGGCTGCGCAGCCCCGACGGCGACTCCATCGAAATAACGGCGGGCAGGAACGGTGCAAAGGTCTGGGTCAAGACCGGGCATCTGCCGTTTGCAGCGGCGCCCAGCGTCTGAACCTTCAAAGAAAACAGAAGGTTCCTATTGGTTTGCCGCCTCTTTCATAGGTGACGGGCATAGGGTCTAATGTCGGCAATCAAAGGAACACATGATGCCAAAAAGCCCCTATTATGCGCCGACCGGTGGCCTGCCGCCACAGACCCAACTATTGACAGATCGCGCAGTCTTTACAGAGGCTTACGCCGTTATTCCCAAAGGCGTCATGACCGATATTGTGACCAGCAACCTACCGTTTTGGGACAAGACGCGCGCGTGGGTTCTGGCCCGCCCCCTTTCGGGCTTTGCCGAGACGTTTAGCCAGTACATCATGGAGGTCGCACCGGGCGGTGGCAGCACACGGCCAGAAACCGACCCAAACGCACAGGCCGTGCTGTTTGTGGTTGCGGGCGGGGTCACTTTGCAGATCGGGAGAGAGGGGCATCGGATTGGGACCGGGGGCTATGCGTATTTGCCTGCGGGGTCTGATTGGCAGCTTAAGAACGATGGTGAAACGCTGGCGAAATTTCATTGGATTCGCAAGTCTTATCAACAGGTTGACGGGATCGATGCGCCCGTGGCTTTTGTATGTGACGAAAGCATCGGCACGACGACTGCAATGCCGGGGACAGACGGGAAATGGGCCACGACCCGTTTTGTGGATCCCGGCGATATGCGCCACGACATGCATGTGAATATTGTCACGCTTCAACCCGGTGCCGTGATCCCCTTTGCTGAGACGCATGTGATGGAACACGGGCTGTATGTGCTTGAAGGCAAAGCAGTTTATCGGCTCAACCAAGATTGGGTCGAGGTTGAGGCGGGCGACTTTATGTGGTTACGCGCGTTCTGCCCACAGGCCTGTTATGCGGGCGGGCCGGGGCCGTTTCGATACCTGCTTTACAAGGACGTGAACCGCCACATGGCGCTGAAGTAGCAGGCAGAAATAGTGCGTACAGACCCCGTACATATCGTGTACGTACAACTGTACGCATCTGCACCGCATGGGTTCCACCCCATCGAAGGATCGCATACACACGGACCATTGATTGAGTGGAGAGCCTGATGGCACGACGCGGCGCGGGCGGGAACGATGGCGGCACCGGCAGTTTTCTGATCGGCCTGATCATGATGATCGGTGGCGGGTATCTGCTGCTGAATGGGATCGTGGTGCGCCCGAATTTCGGCATGGGCAGTGTGGCGTTCCGGGTGGCCGGGCTGCCAGTGACCAGCGGCATGATCCTGATCCCCTTCATGTTCGGCGTGGGCATGATATTTTACAATGCGCGCAATTGGATCGGCTGGGTTCTGGCCGCCGGGTCCATCGTCGCGCTGGTCTTTGGTGTCATCGCAAATATGACCCTGCAACTGCGCGGCATGAGCGCATTTGATCTGATCGTCATTCTGGTGCTGCTGGTGGGTGGAATCGGATTATTTTTGCGGTCATTGCGCGGGGCGCGGTGACGGGGCGGGGCAAACCCCGCCCGCCGTCAGTAACCTAACGCACAGCCATCTTTGCGCGGATCACTACCTGCTTCGAGCACGCCGGTGTCGTGGATCATGATCGCTTGGGCACCGCCGATGGCGGTTTGCGGCGTTTGCACGTTGTGACCAAGATCGCGCAGCGTCGCCTTGACCGCATCGCTATAGCCGTTTTCGACGTTCAGCACGGGACCATCCGCAAAGCACCGGGGGGCGTCGATCGCGTCTTGGGGGGACAGCCCGAAATCGGTGACGTTGGTGACGAACCGGGCGTGTCCGGTGGATTGATAGGCACCACCCATAACGCCGAAGGGCATGTAGGGTTTGCCATCTTTCTTGAGCAGGCCGGGAATGATCGTGTGCATCGGGCGTTTGCCGCCCTTCGCCTCGTTGGGGTGCCCGTCTTCGAGGGTGAAGCCCGCGCCGCGGTTCTGGAACAGGATGCCGAATTTGTCCGATGCAATGCCCGCGCCGAATGAATGAAACACCGAATAGATCAGCGAGACGCTCATGCCGTCCTTGTCCACCACGGTGATGTAAATGGTGTCTTTATGCACCGCCTCGGCCCCCGGCAGCCCGGCGGGCATCGCTTTGGCGGGGTCGATCAGGGCCGCGAGTTTCGCGGCTGTTTCCGGCGCTGTCATATGGTCCAGCCGGGTCGTGTGATCGGCGTCGGCGATGAACCGGTTGCGGGCGTCATAGCCAAGTTTCGTCGCCTCGGCTTCGATGTGGGCGCGTTCGGCGCCCCATGGGTCCATACCGGCGATGTCGAAATGTTTCAGTATGTTCAGGATCAGGATCGCCGTGGCGCCCTGCCCGTTCGGCGGATGCTCGAACAAATCCAGCCCGCCGTAGCCGCCGGTGACCGGGTCGGTGTAGTCGCAGGTCGTGTCAGCGAAGTCATCAAGCGTATGGGTGCCGCCCAGCGCGTTCAGGGATGCGACCATATCTTCGGCGATTTCACCTTCGTAGAAGGCGGCGCGCCCATTCATGGCGATACGTCGCAGCACGTCGGCCTGACCGGGCGCGGCAAAGGTTTGGCCGGGGATCGGGGCCTGCCCGTTCATCAGATACAGGTCGCGCGCTTTGCCTTGCAGGTTGTCGGTGGCCAGCGCCCAGTCGAACGCGACGCGGGGCGCGACGGGCACACCGGTTTCGGCGTAATGGATCGCGGGGGCGAGGATGGCCTTGAGTCCCAGCTTGCCGAAATCTGTGGACAACTGGCAAAACGCATCAATTGCGCCGGGGATCGTGACGGCGTCGGCGCTGTAGGGGGCGATGACGGTTTGGCCTTTGGCGCGCAGCGTTGCGGCGTCAAGACCGGCAGGCGCCCGGCCAGAGCCGTTCATCGCGACGACGCGGTCTTCGCCCGGAGGGGTCAGCAGCACAAAGCAGTCGCCGCCGATGCCGGTCATTTGCGGTTCGCAGATGCCCAGCAGAACCGCGCCTGCGATGGCGGCGTCCATGGCGTTGCCGCCTGCCTCGAGGATTTGAACGGCGACTTTGGCGGCAAGCGGGTGCGACGTGGCGCAGATGCCGTTGGTTGCATAGACAGCCGAGCGGCCAGGTTTGTGAAAGTCGCGCATGGTGGTTCCCTTGTTCGTTGGCACGAACGTAGGGGAATGCGTGTCGGGCGCAATCGGAATATCAGGGGGATTTGGGGGATTTTGTCCCGGCGCCGCCTGCTTAGGTGGGGGCTTTTGGCAGGTGGCGCCGGGTTTAGCCGTTTGGCAATGAGGTATGTTTGCCCCGTGATCACGGCGGGACCGTGATAAGATTGTGACCGTTTGAGGGCTTTTCCTTTTGGTGCGTGGGTCATAGCCTTGGCCGTGATCAAAAGGAGAGCTGGGAATGCAGAAGGTTGTCATCACAGGGGCTGCGCGTACGCCGATGGGCGGGTTTCAGGGCGTGTTTGCGGAGGTTGCAGCGCCGATATTGGGTGGCACCGCGATCAAGGCTGCGATGGCGGGCGCCGGTGTGACCACGGTGGATGAGGTTCTTATGGGGTGTGTGTTGCCTGCGGGGCAAGGTCAGGCGCCCGCCCGGCAGGCCGGATTTGCCGCGGGTCTGGGCGACGATGTGCCCGCCACCACCCTGAACAAGATGTGCGGATCGGGGATGAAGGCCACGATGATGGCGTTTGATCAGATCGCAGTGGGTGGCGCGCAGCTGATGATTGCCGGCGGAATGGAGAGCATGACAAATGCGCCCTATCTGATGCCCAATATGCGTGCCGGAGCAAGGATCGGTCACCAGCAAGCGCTGGACAGCATGTTTTTGGACGGGCTGGAGGATGCCTATGACAAGGGACGTCTGATGGGGACGTTTGCCGAAGATTGCGCGCAGAAGTTTCAGTTCAGCCGTGCCGATCAGGATGCATATGCGTTGGCGTCGCTGGCGAATGCCTTGGCCGCACAGGACAGCGGCGCGTTTGACCCCGAGATCGCCGCAGTCACGTTGCGCACGCGCGGTGGGGATGTGATCGTGCGCGCCGATGAGCAACCCGCAAAGGCCCGGCCCGAGAAGATCCCGACGTTGAAACCCGCGTTTCGCGAAGGCGGCACGGTGACTGCGGCCAATTCATCAAGCATTTCCGATGGCGCGGCGGCGTTGGTGCTGGCCGATGGCGCGCAGGCGGGTCCGGGCCGGGCGCGCATCCTGGGCCATGCAAGCCACGCGCTGGCGCCCGGCTGGTTCACCACGGCGCCTGTCCCCGCCGCGCAAAAGCTGCTGGCGAAAATCGGCTGGTCTGTTGACGATGTAGACCTGTGGGAGGTGAACGAGGCGTTTGCGGTGGTGCCGATGGCATTCATGCGCGAGATGCGGGTGCCGCGTGAGAAGATCAATGTGCACGGCGGCGCATGCGCTTTGGGGCACCCCATCGGGGCGTCGGGCGCACGGATCATTGTCACGCTGCTGCATGCGCTGGAAACACGCGGGCTGAAACGGGGTGTGGCCGCGATTTGCATCGGCGGCGGCGAAGGCACAGCCATCGCGATTGAGCGGCCATAGCGCGGCTGGACTTTTCACCCCTCTCAGGTAGTGAGAGGCGCAACCGTCCCGGGCTTGACCCGGGACCTCTTGCTCCCGAAGGTGTCCGCATGCGTGTCGACTATCCTACCCTAGCCCAAACCATCGCGGCCCTGACCGCTGGCGAAGATGACGCCGTCGCGCTCATGGCGACTGTCGCCTGCGAGGTGCATCACAGCGATGATCGTTTTGACTGGACCGGATTTTACCGGGTCACGGCGCCCGGGATATTAAAGATCGGCCCCTATCAGGGCGGGCACGGCTGCCTTGTCATTCCGTTCACCCGCGGTGTGTGTGGCGCTGCTGCGCGGACGCGGACCGTGCAGTTGGTCCCGGATGTCGATGCGTTTGCCGGCCATATTGCCTGCGCCAGCAGCACACGATCCGAACTGGTGCTGCCCGTGTTGAACGCGGCAGGCGCGCTGATCGGTGTCTTTGACATTGATAGCAACCAACCCGACGCATTTGATCAACGCGATGCAGATGCAATGGCGGCGATGCTGAAAGCCGTGTTTGAAAAGTAGCTGGCAATTTACGATTAATTGCGCACCACCGTTTAAAAGCATTGTTGCAATCGTATGGAGCCTGTGCATAGTGAAATATCAGGGGTGTTTTTTCACGGGTGCATCATGCAGGTGACCAATCGTCGGGCTGGACGGCCACTTGGGGCTGATTTGCGTGCCCTGCGCAAGGCCCGCGGGATGACACTGACCGATTTGGCAGACGGGCTGGGCCGGTCTGTCGGATGGCTTAGTCAGGTCGAGCGTGACATCTCGACCCCGACGACGGACGATCTGTCGGCCATGGCGTTGCTGCTGGATGTGTCGATTTCAAGCTTTGTGCAGACCAGCACCAATGCCGCCGAAAGCGGCATGATCGTGCGCGCCCATGCCCGCAGGCCGATTGGATCGCGCGCGCCCGGACTGGTTGAGGAATTATTGTCACCGGATCTGACCGACGACTTTGAGGTGGTTCATTCATCATTTGCGCCCGGTGCCGCGCTGATGTCGTATCAGGCGCGCCAGACGCAAGAGATCGGATATATCACCGCCGGTCGGTTCCACCTGTGGATCGACGGCACGATGTTTCAGCTTGGCAAGGGTGACAGTTTTCGCCTGCGCGGCGAGCCGTTCCGCTGGGCCAATCCATATGCCGAGATTTGTGACATCATCTGGGTGATCTCACCGCCAGTCTATTGAAAGGGGCACAAAATGGCTGATTTCCCGACGTCTGCCCGCGTCGTCATCATTGGTGGCGGCATTGTGGGTGTATCCACCCTGTACCATCTGGCCAAAAAGGGCTGGACCGATTGCGTATTGCTGGAAAAGAACGAACTGACGGCGGGATCGACCTGGCATGCGGCCGGGAATTGCCCGTCGTTCAGCACGTCTTGGGCGGTGATGAACATGCAGCGCTATTCCTTGGCGCTTTATAAAGGTTTGGCTGCCGAGGTGGATTATCCGATGAACTACCACGTCACCGGGTCGATCCGGCTGGCGCATAGCAAGGAGCGGATGCAGGAATTCGCCCGTGCGCGCAGCATGGGGAATTATCAGGGGCTGTCGCTGGACCTGATGACGCCGGATCAGGCACAGGCCGCCTATCCGTTTTTGGAAACCCATGATCTGGCCGGTGCGCTGTATGATCCTGATGATGGGGACATTGACCCCGCCCAGCTGACCCAGGCGCTGGCCAAAGGCGCGCGGCAGATGGGCGCCCGGATCGAGCGGTTTTGCGGTGCCACGGGTGTGACCCAGACCAGCGGTGGCTGGATCGTGCATACCGACAAAGGTGATATCGCCTGCGAAAAGGTCGTGAATGCCGCCGGGTATTACGCCCAGCGCGTGGGCGAGTGGTTCAAGCCGTATGGCGGCCGCACCGTCCCGATGGTCACCATGTCGCACCAATATTTCCTGACCGAAGAGATTCCGGAATTAAAGGCATGGACCGACGCCCATGGCCGCAAGGTGCCGTTGCTGCGGGACGTGGACAGTTCGTACTACCTGCGGCAGGACAAGAACGGGTTGAACCTTGGCCCCTACGAACGGAACTGCCGCGCGCATTGGGTCACGCCCGATGATCCGCTGCCTGATGATTTCAGCTTCCAGTTGTATCCCGACGATCTGGAACGGCTGGAATGGTATATCGAGGATGCGATGGCGCGGGTCCCGATCCTTGGGACGGCCGGTGTGGGTCGGGTGATCAACGGCCCGATCCCCTATGCCCCCGATGGGCTGCCATTGATCGGACCGATGCCGGGCGTCAGGAATGCGTATGAGGCCTGTGTGTTTACGTTTGGCATTACCCAAGGCGGCGGTGCGGGCAAGGTGGCTGCCGAATGGATCGTGGATGGGCAGACGGAATGGGACATGTGGGCCTGTGATCCGCGCCGGTTTACCGATTACACCGATCAGGATTACTGCCACGCCAAGGCTGTTGAAACCTATGGCCACGAATACGCAATGCATTTCCCCTGTCATATCTGGCCCGCCGGGCGCGACAAAAAGCTGTCGCCGGTCGATGCGCAGGTCCGCGCCCTTGGTGGCGTGATGGGCGCCTATAATGGGTGGGAGCGGGCCAATTGGTTTGCGCAACCCGGCGATGATCTGTCCGAGGCGGCGACGCAGACCTGGGGCCGTGCGGGCCCGTGGCAACCCCGGATCAAGGCGGAATGCGAAGCTGTGCGCGACGCGGCGGGCCTGCTTGACCTGCCGGGGTTTTCGCGGTTCCGCCTACAGGGACCGGGGGCCGCCGATTTCCTGCGCGGGCTTTGTACGGGCGGCATTCCGAAGGTGGGGCGCATCGGCCTGTTGTATTTCGCCGACGACCGGGGCCGGATCGTGACGGAAATGTCAGCGATGCGGCTGGATGATGATTTCTTTTTCCTGATCACCGCCGCTGTGGCGCAGTGGCATGACATGGCGTGGTTGCGGGATCATATGCCCGATGACGCCGGGTTCAGCCTGACCGACGTGACCGACGCATTTTCGTGCCAAATTCTGACCGGGCCGAAGGCGCGCGATATTCTGGGCAGCGTGACAGATGCGGACCTGAGCGGCCCGTGGCTGACACATCAATCGGCGCAGATCGGTGATATCTGGGTGCAGCTTGTGCGGGTGTCCTTCGCGGGTGAGATGGGCTGGGAGGTGCATAGCAAAATTGCCGACACGCCACAGATTTACGCGTCTCTGACCGCTGCGGGTGCGCCGCATGGGATGAAGCCATTCGGCATGTTCGCGCTGAATGCCTTGCGGATCGAAAAAGGCTATCGCGCATGGAAGGGCGACCTTTCGACCGATTATTCGATGCTGGAAGGCGGGTTGGAGCGGTTCATCAAATACGACAAGCCGGATTTTATGGGCAAGGCCGCGTTACTGGCCGAGCAGCAGCGCGGCGTGGCAAAGCGATTTGTCACACTGACGCTGGACGATCCGGGGCCGTGCGACGCGCCCTATATGTCAACGATTTTGCACGCGGGACAGGTCGTGGGCGAGACGACGTCGGGGGCGTGGGGATACCGGGTGGGCAAATCCATCGCGCTTGGGATGGTCCGCGCCGATTTGGCGGTGCCCGGCACATCGGTCGAAATCGAAATCTATGGCGTCAGTTTCGCAGCTACCATAGAAGCCGATCAGCCCCTTTGGGACCCTGAAAACGAACGGATCAAAGCATGACTGATATTACCCTTCTGGATGGCGGGATGGGCCAGGAATTGGTCCACCGTGCGGGTGACGCCCCCACGCACCTGTGGTCAACCCAAGTGATGATCGACCACCCCGGCATGGTCGCAGATGTGCACCGCGATTATGTTGCGGCGGGTGCCACGGTGCATACGACCAACACCTATGCGATCCACCACGACCGTCTTGCCGGAACGCCGCTGGAAAGCCAGTTTGCCGCCTTGCATCTGGCCGCCATCGCCGAGGCAAGGACCGCCTGCGCCGGTCACCGCATCGCGGGGTCGATTGGCCCGCTCAGGGCGTCTTATCGCCCTGATATCCATCCCGATCACGCCGAGGCAATGCCGCTATATGCCGAGGTGGCACAGATGTTGGCCCCCCATGTAGACCTGATGATCTGCGAAACGGTGGCATCGGTTGCGCAGGCCCGCGCGGTGCTGGACGGCGCACGCACGGCGGGCAAACCCGTGTGGCTTTCGATGACGGTAAACGATGCCGATGGCACGCGGTTGCGGTCGGGCGAGCTGTTGGCAGAGGTATTGCCGATCGCCGTCGATGGAGCGGCTGCGGTGCTGGCCAATTGCGCCGCCCCCGAGGCGATGGCCGCCGCGCTGGATGTGCTGGCGCGCAGCGGCCTGCCGTTTGGGGCCTATGCCAATGGGTTTACGCAGATCACAGCGGATTTCCTAAAGGATAAGCCTACGGTGGACAGCCTGTCGGCGCGGCATGATCTGGGCCCCGACGCCTATGCCGCATTTGCGATGGGTTGGATCGCGCAGGGCGCGACGATCGTCGGCGGCTGTTGCGAGGTTGGCCCGCCCCATATTGCCACACTGGCCGCAGCGATCCGCGCGGCCGGACACAGGATCGTGTGACGCATGGCCCCGCTTCCTGACAAAGCCCGTGTTGTGATTATCGGTGGCGGTGTCATCGGCTGTTCGGTGGCGTACCACCTCACCCAACTGGGCTGGAAGGATGTGGTGCTGCTGGAACGCAAGCAGTTGACGTCTGGCACCACCTGGCACGCCGCCGGGCTGATTGCGCAGTTGCGCGCCACGGCGAACATGACCAAATTGGCAAAGTATTCCCAAGAGCTGTACGGGAATCTGGAGGCCGAGACAGGTGTGGCGACCGGGTTCAAGCGTGTGGGTTCGATCACCGTTGCCCTGACCCAAGAGCGCCGCGAAGAGATTTTCCGTGCCGCCGCAATGGCCCGTGCCTTTGGTGTTGAGGTCGCGGAGATATCACCAACCGAGGTAAAGGCCAGATACCCGCATCTGAACACGGACGGTGTGACGGCTGGGGTTTATCTGCCGCTGGATGGTCAGGGCGATCCGGGCAATATCGCCCTTGCTTTGGCCAAAGGAGCCCGGATGAACGGGGCCGTGGTGGCAGAGCGCACTGCGGTCACGGCGATCAATCATGCCGGTCGCCGGGTCAGTTCGGTTGACTGGGCCAACGGCGATGAAACCGGCACGATTGCCTGCGATATGGTGGTGAATTGCGCTGGCATGTGGGGCCACGCGGTTGGTCGCATGGCGGGGGTGAATGTGCCGCTCCATGCCTGCGAACATTTCTATGTCGTGACCGCGCCGATTGCCGGGCTGACCAGCATGCCGGTGCTGCGGGTGCCGGACGAATGTGCCTACTACAAGGAAGACGCGGGTAAAATCCTGCTGGGCGCGTTTGAACCGGTCGCAAAACCCTGGGGCATGGCGGGCATTCCTGCCGATTTCGAATTTGACCAGCTACCCGAGGACTTTGACCATTTCGAGCCGATCCTGGAGGCTGCCGTGCTCCGGATGCCGATGCTGGCAGACGCGGGGATACACACGTTTTTCAATGGTCCCGAAAGCTTTACCCCCGATGACGCCTATCATCTGGGACTGGCACCCGAGATGGACAATGTCTGGGTTGCGGCCGGGTTCAATTCGATCGGGATTCAGTCGGCGGGTGGCGCGGGCATGGCCCTGGCGCAGTGGATGGATCAGGGGGAAAAGCCGTTTGATCTGGGCGATGTTGATATCGCCCGGATGCAGCCGTTTCAGGGCAACAAGACGTATCTGTTTGAACGGTCAAAGGAAACCTTGGGTCTGCTTTATGCCGACCATTTTCCCTATCGCCAAAAGGCCACAGCACGCGGGATCAGGCGGACACCGTTCCACCAGCATTTGTTGGATCAGGGCGCTGTCATGGGGGAATTGGCGGGCTGGGAGCGCGCCAATTGGTTTGCCGACGCAGGGCAAGCGCCGGTCTATGAATACAGTTGGAAGCGGCAGAACTTTTTTGGCAATGTCGCCGCCGAACTGAACGCGGTCCGCACCAATGTCGGCATGTATGACATGACGTCGTTCGGCAAAATTCGGGTCGAAGGGCGCGATGCGACGGCGTTTCTGAACTATGTCGCGGGCGGGCAGTATGACGTGCCGGTGGGCAAGATCGTCTATAGTCAGTTCCTGAACCCGCGCGGCGGGATCGAGGCGGATGTGACGATTACCCGCCTGTCCGAACTGAGCTATCTGGTGGTCACCCCGGCGGCGACGCGGCAGGCCGATCAGGTCTGGATGCAGCGGCATGTCGGCGAGTTTAACGTCGTGATCACCGATGTGACAGCCGGAGAAGGCGTGCTGGCCGTGATGGGCCCCAACAGCCGGCGGTTGCTGGAACGGGTATCGCCTGCGGATTTTTCAAACGCGCACAATCCCTTTGGAACCGCGCAGCAGATCGAAATCGGGATGGCCCTGGCGCGCGTCCACAGGGTTACATATGTGGGCGAGCTGGGCTGGGAGATTTACGTATCCACCGATATGGCCGCCCATGTGTTTGAAACGCTGCATGCGGCGGGCCAAGGGCTGGGCCTGCGGCTGTGCGGGATGCATATGATGGATTGCGCCCGGCTGGAAAAAGGATTTCGGCATTTCGGGCATGATATTACCTGCGAAGATCATGTGCTTGAGGCCGGTCTTGGCTTTGCGGTGAAGACCGAAAAGGCCGATTTCATTGGCCGCGATGCGGTGCTGCGCAAGCGTGATGCAGGGTTGGCGCGGCGGCTGGTGCAGTTCAGGCTGACCGATCCCGCACCGCTGCTGTATCACAATGAGCCGATTGTCCGCCACGGTGCCGTGGTCGGCCATCTGACGTCGGGGGGGTATGGGCACCATCTGGGGGCCGCGCTTGGCATGGGGTATGTGCCTTGCGACGGCGAAAGCGTGTCCGACCTGCTGGCCAGCCGGTTTGAGATTGATGTGATGGGAACGCGGGTGCACGCGCAGGCGCAGCTGCGCCCGTTTTATGACCCCACGGCAGAGCGTACCAAGGGATAATCAGCCCGCAGACAGCAGCACGCCAAGACGTTTGATCCCTTGGTCGATCATCGCCTCGTCGGCCAGCGAAAAGCTCAACCTGAGGGTGTTTCCGCCGGACCCGTCCGCATGAAACGCGCGCCCCGGTACGAACGCGACTCGCTGGGTGTCCAGCGATTTGGCCAGCAACGCCGCCCCGTCCATGTGGGTTGGCAGGGTCAGCCAGACGAACATGCCGCCTTGGGGTTTGGTCCATGTCACGCCAGCGGGCATATACGTGGCAAGCGCCTGCAACATGGCATCGCGGCGCGCGCGGTAAGTGTTGCGCAGTCTGGTCACATGATCATCGAAAATCGTCGTGGCGACGGTGGCTATGGCCATCTGGTTGATCGTCGATGAATGCAAATCGGCGGCTTGTTTCATCAAGACAAGTTGGGAAATCACCGGCTTGGCGGCGCAGACCCAGCCGACCCGCAGCCCCGGTGCCAGCGTCTTGGAAAAGCTGCCGCAATAGATGGTGCGGCAGGCGTCGATGCTGCCGGTACGGGCAATTTCCAGCGCAAGGATCGGCGGGATCGCATCGCCATCATAGCGCAACGCCTGATAGGCCGCGTCTTCGATCACGGCGATATCCAATGCGGCAGCCAGGTCCAGAATGTTTTGGCGTCCGTCACGGGCAAGCGTTTCACCGGTCG
This sequence comes from Yoonia sp., assembly GCF_017854565.1. GTDB lineage: Bacteria > Pseudomonadota > Alphaproteobacteria > Rhodobacterales > Rhodobacteraceae > Yoonia. Next base: position 25,734 of record NZ_JAFMHJ010000030.1, on the reverse strand, counting down.
GGTTCGCAAAATCGACGGACATATAGGCAAATTTGACCTGTCCGCCATGTGCCGTAGCCGTATCGGCATAATCCTGCGGCGCACGGTTGCTGTTGGGTGTCAGCCGGTCATAGTGCGGCTCGTAGGCATTAAACGCGCCCAATGCGCCCAGATACGTCGGCCAGCCGACCAATGCCGTATCACCCGGCGATAGAAACAGTTTGCCCAGATAATCAAGGCCCTGCTGCGAGCCAGAGGTGATCAGGATATTGTCGATGTCACAGGGCACGCCCAGCTTGGCCATCTGGGCCGCAATCCACTGACGTAGCGGCGCATACCCTTCGCTGACCGAATATTGCAGGGCCTCTGCCTGCGCGCCGGTGTCGAAAATATCGGCATAGGCCGCCTTGAAGGCCGCCGTTGGAAACAGGTCGGGATCGGGGATGCCACCGGCAAAGGAAATGATGTCGGGTTGGTCCAACAGCTTGAGAAGCTCGCGGATTTCGGATGCTTTCATCCGCGAAATACGCGATGCAAAAACCTGATCCCACAACATAGCGCTTCCTCTCCGTGCAGTTGTTGCGGTCAACATGACGAAAATTCAACCTAAGTCAACAATACTGACATATGCGGACACGGAATTGCGCAGGATGTGCCGGACATCGAATTTGGACACGGCATAGCCAGACCGTAAGGTGGGTTTCAACCCACCCATGCCCGTGGCACCGCAGACCGATGAAAACGCCCGCCCCAATCGGGGGCGGGCATCAATGCATCACATATCTGGTCTAGTTCGCGCCAAGCGTCGTTGGACCCAATGCGTTGAGACCCTTGAGAATATCAATCGCATAGGCCAGTTGATAGTCGTCTTCGCGCAGCTGTGCTGCAGCTTCGGCGCGGGCGCGGTCTTCTTCGATCTGGCGGATCTCATCCTCGGTCAGGCTGTCATTGTTCAGTGATCCGCGCAGGTCAGCTTCGGAGCGCAGGCGTGGCGGCGTTTCCTCTTCTGTGTCAGTGACGGGGCGCGGCCGGGGCTGTTCAACGATGATATCAGGCGAGATGCCGAGCGCCTGAATGGACCGTCCCGACGGCGTGTAATAACGCGCCGTGGTCAACCGCATCGCACCTTCGCCGCGCAATGGCACAACAGTTTGCACCGACCCTTTGCCAAAGGATTTTGTCCCCACAACAATCGCACGCCGGTGATCTTGCAATGCACCCGCGACGATTTCGGACGCGGAGGCCGAACCCCCGTTGATCAGCACAACGATGGGTTTGCCCTGTGCCAGATCACCCATGGCAGCGTTAAAGCGTTCCCCGTCGGATGGGTCGCGGCCACGGGTCGACACGATTTCGCCCGCATCAAGGAAGGCATCGGAAACATAGATCGCCTGATTGAGCAGACCGCCCGGATTGTTGCGCAGATCCAGCACGATGCCGTCAACATTTTCGATCCCACCGGCGTCTTCGATCTGCTTTTCCAGACCGTCGCGCAGGTTGGGGAATGTCTGTTCGTTAAATGTCGTCACACGCAGCACCACGGCGTTGCCTTCGGTCCGGCTGCGCACGGCGGTCAGTTTGATGGTGTCACGGATGATCGACACGTCGAATGGTTCAACCTCGTCCTCGCGCACGATTGTCACGATAATTTCGGACCCGACAGGGCCGCGCATCATCGTTACCGCATCATCAAGCGTCAGCCCCAGCACGCTTTCGCCATCCACCGCCGTGATAAAGTCACCGGCCTGAATACCGGCTGCATCCGCAGGGGTTCCGTCCATCGGGGACACGACTTTGACCCAGCCATCTTCCTGCGTCACCTCGATCCCCAGTCCACCGAATTCGCCCGATGTCTGTACCCGCATCGCTGCGGCATCATCGGCAGACAGATAGCTGGAATGGGGATCAAGCGAGGTGAGCATGCCGTTGATCGCAGCCTCGATCAGGTCTTTTTCGTCCACATCTTCGACATATCCGGCCCGGATCCGTTCGAAGATATCGCCAAAAAGGTCAAGCTGTTCGTAGACAGTCGCGTTGCTCTGGGCCTCTTGCGCAAGAAGCGGTCCGGCAAGCTGACTGCTTGCGATCAGACCCAAAGCGGCGCCGCCAACGGCGGCCATCATCAACTTTTTCATACCGTGTCCTATTCCTGTTCCAGCGCAAACCAAGCGTCGGGGTTTACTGGACTCTGCCCTTCTCTTACCTCGAGATAAAGGGTTTGCTGCCCATCGTCGGCACCAATCTGGCTGTTTTCAGTCAAAATACCGTCAACACCCAACTGTTCCCCGCCCAAAAGCCCCAATGGCGCCCCGGCAGCGACGATTTCACCCGGCTCGCCAAAAACTTCGGCCAGTCCGGCGATCACAAACAGCACGTCGGCAGAGGGTTCGAGGATCATGACATTGCCATATTCCAGCAGCGGCCCGCGAAACAGAATCGTCGCGGCAATCGGCGCCGTGACCAGCGCGCGTGGGGCTGCGGCGATCAAGATACCGGCCCGGTCGCCGTCGGGCAGAACCTGACCACGCACCGGCAGCGGCAGATTGCCGGTCGGTGCGATCCGGGTGTCGAGGTCAGGCGCGCTGTCGGCCATGCGGCTGGCGAAGGCGGCAAGCGTGTCGGTGCTGGCCAGTAGCAATGCGGTTTGAATCGGGTCCTCTTGGAACCGGAGCGGCAGGTCGGTGCGTTGCGAAATGGCAAGGCCCAGCGCCGCCCGTGCGGTTTGCGCCCCGCCCAACCCATCCGTCAGCATGCGCACCGCGTCTTGTTGCAGGGTCCGCAACTGGGTGATTTCGGTGAGTTGATCCTGCAGCACCATCACTTTGGCCTGAAGCGCCGGCGTGACATCGGCCACCATCATGCCCGACCGCGCCGCGCCAAGCGGCCCGCGGGGGTGGGTCAACAATACCGGTGCTGGCGTCTGGCTGATGGTTTGCAGCACACCGAGCAGTTTTGCGACCTCTTCGCGGTTCTGATCAAGGTCGGTCTCGATGGCGGTTTCGCGCATCGCGACCTGTCGCAGGCTGTCGCGCATCGCGGTCAACCCGTCCTCGTAGGCCTGAACGGTTTCGGTGAGGGCCTTGACCCGGTCAGGCGCGCCGCGTGCTTCGGCCATCCGCATCTGCGCCGCCTCGAGCCGCTGTGCTGCGGCCTGAGCCGCGTCGCCGGGGGACTGTGCTGCAACTGGCAGGGCCAGACAGATCAAGAGCGCCGCGATCCTCATCTGACGATCAAGCTTGTGCCGGTCATTTCAGGGGGCAGTGCAAGACCCATCAGATCAAGAATCGTTGGCGCGAGATCGGCAAGGCGGCCATCGCGCAAGCTGGCCCCGGCGGGACCGCCGACCAGAATCACCGGCACCGGGTTGAGGGTATGCGCGGTGTGCGGCCCGCCGGTTTCGGGGTCGATCATCATTTCGCAATTGCCATGATCTGCGGTGACAATCATCGCGCCGCCCGCCGCGTCAAGCGCTTTGAGAACCTCGCCCAGTCCGTGATCCACCGCTTCGCAGGCTTTGATTCCGGCGTTCAGGTCACCGGTGTGCCCGACCATATCGGGGTTGGCGTAGTTGGCCACGATCAGGTCATAGCCGTCTGCAATTGCCGTCACGAAAGCCGCCGTGACCGCAGGGGCGGACATTTCGGGCTGCAGGTCGTAGGTCGCGACCTTTGGCGATTTGGGCATACAGCGGTCTTCGCCCTTCTCTGGCGTCTCCTTGCCGCCGTTGAGAAAGAAGGTGACGTGTGGATATTTTTCGGTTTCGGCCAGACGGAACTGGCGCAGGTTGTGTTTGGCGACCCATGCGCCCAACGTGTTCTGGATGTCGCGCTTGGGAAAGACGGTGGTAAACCATGCGTCGTGCCGATCGGAGTAGCTGACCATGCCAAGGCAGGCGGCAAGGTGGGGCATGACACGTTCAAAGCCGTCAAATTCAGGGTCGGCAATGGCGGCAAGAATTTCGCGCGCCCGGTCGGACCGGAAGTTGAGGCAGAAAAGCCCGTCGCCGTCTTTGAAACCAGCGTAATCGCCGATAACGGTGGCGGGGATGAATTCATCGGTTTTGCCGTTCGCATAGGCGGCAGCAATCGCCGCATCAGGGGTTGCGGCGCGGTCGCCCTGCCCTTTGGCCATCGCGTCATAGGCGGTTGCGACCCGTTCCCAGCGGTTGTCGCGGTCCATCGCATAGTAGCGCCCGATCACGGTGACGATTTCGGCGCCTGCGCAGAGGCTGTCTTGGAGGGTTTTCATGAAATGATCGGCCGAGGATGGCGCCACGTCGCGCCCGTCGGTGATGGCGTGGATCGCAACCGGGATGCCCGCATCGGCGAGCGCTGTCGCCGCTGCGATGATATGGTCGATATGGCCATGCACGCCGCCGTCCGAGACGACGCCCATAAGGTGCGCGGTGCCGCCGGTTTTCTTGATCCGGGCGATAAAATCCCGGATCGCAGGCGCCGTGGCAAAGGAGGCGTCCTCGATCGCCAAGTCAATCTGGCCAAGGTCCATCGCGACGACACGGCCTGCGCCGATATTGGTGTGCCCGACTTCGGAGTTGCCCATTTGGCCCGATGGCAACCCCGCGTCAGGGCCGTGGGTCAGCAATTTGGCGTGCGGACCCTGCATGATGGCGTCGAAGTTGGGGGTATCGGCCAATTTTGGCGCGTTGCCGATCGGGTCGTCACGCAGGCCCCAGCCGTCGAGAATGCACAGGACAACGGGTTTCGGGCTGGGCATGGCGGATTCCTATTCCTATGTGTTGGCTTTGGTTTAGCGCATCAGGAGCCGGGCGCAAACCGCTATGCGCGGTGGTACGGTGAACCGGCAAGGATTGACGCAGCACGGTAGAGCTGTTCGGCCAGCATCACACGCACCAGCATATGCGGCCAGACCATTTTCCCAAAGCTAAGCGCGGTGTCGGCCTGCGCGCGCAGGCTGGGGTCGATCCCATCGGCACCACCGATGACAAAGGCCACATCTGCGCGGCCTTGATCACGCCATTGGCCCAGTTGGGCCGCGAAAGCAGGAGAGGTCAGAACCTTGCCCCGTTCATCCATGGCGCAAATCAGCGCCCCGTCAGGGATGGCGCGCTGCAGCAACGTGGCTTCGGCGGCCATTCCGCCGCCTTTTTTATCCTCGACCTCGGTCAATTGGGCGGGACCAAGCGCCAAGGCGCGCCCGGTGCGGTCAAACCGGGTGAGGTAATCGTCGTAAAGGTCGCGCTCCGGGCCTTGCCGTAATCGGCCCACAGCGCAGATATGGACGCGCATCAGCTGACCGTAGCGGCCCCGGGCTGCCACATTTTTTCGAGCTGGTAGAATTCGCGGACTTCGGGACGGAAGATATGCACGATCACATCGCCGGTATCAACAAGGACCCAATCGCCTGTTTCCTTGCCTTCGGTTTTGGAAATGACGCCGAATTCCTGCTTGAGCCGGTCTGCGAGCTTTTCGGCAATTGCCGTCACCTGCCGTGAGGACCGGCCAGTCGCGATGACCATATAGTCGCCCATTTCGGATTTGCCGCGCAGATTGATCTGCACGATATCCTCGGCTTTGTCGTCATCAAGGGATTTCAGCACGGCGGCCAGTAGGGTTTCGCTGGTCGCGGTTTTCAGGGCATTCATTGCGAGGGCCCCGCTATTGACTGCAACGGCAGCCGTGGTGGAAAGAGACAGTTCATTGTCCTCCTAGGTGGTGCGCCGCCAAAGCCCCGACGCGGGGCGTAGTCGTTAGATAGCAACCCGCATCCGGTTTTTCAACAAACTGACGGGCGTGACCCACGCATGTCGCGGATTCGGGCCACATCTGCAACAGCTGATATGACGAAAGCCGAAAACGTCACAATTCAGCAACCAATTGCATCGCCGCCCTTGGCGTCGCCGCGCATCTGAATGCTAGGCACGGGGATCAATGAAGGCTTTGCCATCAGGCATGGCCAGCACCTGTGGCAGCTTTTCCATGGCGGCGGACAGCGGAACGATCCCGGCCACGTCGGTGGTCCATTTGCCGGTGACGAAGCGCTTTTGAATTTCGCTGAACGCCTCGGGGATGCGGGCGGGGTCTGCCTGCTTCATCCAGCGTGTCAGCCAAAAACCTTCGATCTGCTTGGCCTGAAAAATCAGCTGGCCCAGTTGGGTCAGCTTGGGGGCATCGGTGGACAATTTGCCGTAGTTGATCCAGCGGGCGCCGCTGGGCATCGCAAAGAACAGATCAGCGGTGAATTGGTCGCCCACCGCGTCCAGCAAGATGCATGGCTTGAGGGATTCGAAGATGGCCTGCGCCTGATCCAGCGGATCGGGGTCGCGGGTCACGATGACATGCGCCGCGCCGAGCGCCTTGAGGGCGGCGGCCTGTTCGGCCCGGCGGACCACGGCAATGGGTTGGATGCCATAATCGCGGCCCAATGCAATCAGCAGTTTACCCAGTTGCGAGCCTGCGGCGTTCACGATGAAGCTGTCAGCGCCGCTGTTGCGGATCATATCGAACATCGCGATAGCGGTCAGCGGGTTGACCAATTGCCCGGCGGCATCGGTTACCGCAAGATCCGCGCGGCATGGGACAAGGCCCGACGCGTCGGTCAAGGCATATCCGGCCCAAGTGCCCGATGCGGTGGCAAAAAAGCTGACCCGGTGCCCGATCAGCGCGGTATCGCCTGCGATCACCTCGCCCACGCCTTCGAACCCGGCGGGGACGCCGCGCCTGCGGGGTTGCCCATATTCCCCTTTGATAAAGTGGATATCGGATGGGTTGACGGCGGCAAGGTGGACCTTGATCAGCGCCTGCCCCGGACCGGGGGTGGGCACGTCGATTTCCGCGTGGGTCAGAAACGGCGTCAGGTCAGCGATATCCGGCCCGGTTTGCGTGCCGGAAAACCCGTCTTCGCGCTGTATCAATGCATGCATCATCATATCAAAACCATGTCCTGTTCAATTGGGTTGACGGCGTTATTCCGCTGCTATTTTATCTCAAAGCGCAGTGGGTTGGTTTACGTTTTCACGACCCCACCATTTGATCGTGATACCAAGTGCCTTGCCAAGCTGGTCTGGGGCATCATCGTCTTCGATATCAAGTTCAAGATACTGCGCCGTCTGACCAAATGTGCCGTTCATATCTTTGTAGTGGCCGTTGATCCATGCCACCATCCCATCAAAAGATGCCGCTTTTTGCGGCAGCAAGCCGGGCGCACCAAGCGCCGAAAAGCGGTCCTGCATGTCGTACCAACGCTTGATACTATCGGCGACCTTTTCTGGGTTGCGCTTGAGCAAAATGAAGAGGCAGTCTGGGTGATGGTGACGTATCTGCGCAAGCAGTGCCATGTCCATCTGCGGCCACAAACTGAACGGCGGCATGATGACGTCCGCCTGCGTAATCGCATCGAAATGCTTGAGATCGAACAACGGATCGCGTCCCAACAGGTAGTTGGAATAAATACTTTGACCGACATAGAATTCGGTCTTCTTTCGGCCAAACCGTGTTGTTTTTTGCGCCGTCCAATGCGCCGCCTTCAACCCCGACCGGGTGAGAGCGGCCTGCAAGGTGGTCGTTCCGGATTTCGGAAGACCCAGGTTGAATAGTCTCATCAAACGATCCATCGGAAATTGAGGTTGGCGAATTCAGACTACAGATCGAAGGTTGCAAAGACCGGGGCGTGGTCGCTGGGCCGTTCCCAGCCGCGCGCGTGGCGGACAACGCGGCTGGAGTGGCCCGCGTTCGCGATGTCAGTGGTCGCCCAGATATGGTCGAGCCTGCGGCCCTTGTCGGCAGCGTCCCAGTCCGCCGCGCGGTAAGACCACCAACTGTAGAGATTACCATCGGGAATGTCGTTGCGGGTCACGTCGGCCCAGTCGCCTGCCGCCATGACATCGGCGAAATGCGCCACTTCGACGGGGGTATGGCTGACCACTTTGAGCAGTTTCTTATGGTCCCAGACGTCATCTTCGCGGGGGGCGATGTTGAGGTCCCCGACGAGGATGGATTTTTGAGGTTTGCTTGCATGGAACGCGTCGCGCATGTCGGTGAGATAGTCGAGTTTCTGGCCAAATTTCTCGTTCACTTCGCGGTCAGCCACATCGCCGCCTGCGGGGACATAGTGGTTGTGGATTGTCACACCATTATCCAGCCGCGCCGCGATATGGCGGGCATGGCCGAGGTTGGCAAAATCTTCCGCGCCGACCTCGACCATCGGAATTTTCGACAGAATTGCGACGCCGTTATAGCCCTTTTGGCCACGTGCGGCCATGTGGGTGTAGCCCAGCGCCTGAAACTGCGCGAGCGGGATCTTGTCGACGGGGCTTTTGCATTCCTGCAGGCACAGCACATCGGGAGCTTCTTCGTGCATCAGCTTGGCGACGATATCTTCGCGCAGGCGGACCGAGTTGATGTTCCAAGTGGCAAGGGTGAATGGCATGGTGATATCCTATTGCAGCACGGCGGCAGGGCGGATGCCGCCGACAGCCAGATCGCGCCGGTTGCGCAGGGTGGGCGTCAGACGGGCGATGGTCGCGGGATGCGCTGGGTTCAGCACGCCCAGTTTCACCAAGATCGCGGCAAGCGCCGATTCGCTGGCACGGGTCGCGCCGTCGGTGATCTTGAGCGCAACGCCCAGCCGTTTTTCGGGGATGATGGCGACGAACACGCCCTCTGCCCCGGTTTTGATCGCGACCTTGCCGTCCATGGCACGCATCAGTTCGGTGCAGGCGCGGGTTTCACCGGCGACCAATTCCGGGTAGGTGACCATGGCCTGAACCAATGCCTGTGCCGCCCGGGATCGGGTATCGGACCGGTCGTGCGCGCTGGCGAAAAACGCCATGGAGCGGGCGAGGCCGTGCAGGCTGCAGGCATGGTTGGGCGCCGAACAGCCGTCAATTCCATAGCCTGCGCTGGTTTCCTGGGTCACCTCTTCGAATGCGGCTTTGCAGGCTTGCTGCACCGGGTGGTCGATTTTTTCATAGTCCGGCCCCGCCTTCAGGTGCTGGGTCAGCGTCAGAAAGCCCGCGTGCTTGCCCGAGCAGTTATTGTGCATCTGGCAGGGCTGCGCATCGGCACGGATCAGCGCATCGCGCGCGGTCTTATCGTCGGGGGTCTGCGGGCCGCAGCGGAAATCGTCATCGGTCAGGCCCATATCCGCGAGCCAGGCACCCACGCGGTCGGTGTGGATCGCCGCACCTTGGTGTGACGCACACGACAGCGCCAATTGCGCCACCGACAGGCGCGCGCCCGCCCCGCTTTCCAGCAGTGGCAATGCCTGGATCATCTTGCACGATGATCGCGGGTAAATTATCGCCTCAGGGTCGCCCCATGCGTGCATGATCGCGCCGGTCTCGTCACAGACAACGGCATGGCCCTGATGGACACATTCCAGCAGCTCTGCGCGCCACACTTCAACCATATCAACAGGATTTGCCATTCTTTCGCCTTTTTGGGTTGTATATCCTTTGGGTTAGCAATTAGCCCGTCGTTTTGGGGGCTTTCCCCCACGGGCGGTTTTTTGCTACCCTAGTGGCTATCGAGTTGAAACAGTTCCCGCCAGCCGAAAAGGTGTCGTCAGATGCACCGAGGCGAAAACGGGGGCATCCAGAGGCAAGGACAGCTTGGAGGCTGTAATATGATTTTGAATATTTCCCGCGCGATTGGTGTCGTAGCAACGGTCTTTGTGGCGGGCTCCGCCTGGGCGCAAGAAAGTGAAAACCGGGTTGCGGCGAACACCGACTGGAGCGTGTTTGTCGAAAGTGATCCGAACGAATGCTGGGCCGTGTCTGCGCCCAAGGAGACGGTGAACGAGCGCGAAGGCACGATCGTGTCGGTGCGCCGGGGTGATATCCGCCTGATCGTTTTCTTCCGGCCCGCTGAGGGTGTCGCAGGACAGGTGATGTTTGCGGGGGGCTATCCTTTTGCGAGCGGATCCACCGTGACGATGGAGGTTGACGGCACTTCGTTCGACATGTTCACAGAGAATGAGACCGCATGGCCGGCAACACCCGAGGATGATGCCAAATTCGTGGCGGCGATGAAGCGCGGCGCGGACGCCATCGTGACGGGGCGTTCCGGGCGCGGCACGCAAACGCAGGATACCTTTAGTTTGCTGGGCTTTACCGCGGCGGTTGAAGAGGCCGCAAGCCGCTGTGCAGGGTAGACGCATTTTCTAGAAAATGCGTCGCCTCCGGCGGGGATATTTAAGCTCGGAAGAAGCGGGTTGGTTTTCTTGTGAAAGCCGCCCGTTTCCCTTATATGACAGGCTTGACCCTCGATCCGGAGTATCGACATGGACGCCAACGCCCCTATCACGCACGACGTGCTGACCATTCCTCGCAAGTTGCCGGAGGGGCCGCAGAACCTGATCGGTCTGTCGCGCGATCAAATGCGCGATGTCTTGATCAAGGTCGGTATCGCGGAAAAGCAAGCCAAGATGCGGGTGAACCAGATATGGCAGTGGCTGTATCATTGGGGTGTGCGCGATTTTGGCGAGATGACAAATCTGTCGAAAAGCGTTCGCGCGACTTTGGCCGAGAATTTTGTGATCGGGCTGCCGCAGGTCGTGACCCGGCAAGTGTCTGGCGATGGCACCCGCAAGTATCTGGTGCGGATTGCAGGCGGTCATGAGGTCGAGGTTGTTTACATCCCCGAGACTGATCGCGGCACGCTGTGCATTTCATCGCAGGTGGGTTGCACGCTGACATGTTCGTTCTGTCACACGGGCACCCAGAAGCTGGTGCGCAATCTGACAACGGCGGAAATCATCGGGCAGATCATGTTGGCCCGTGACGATCTGGGCGAATGGCCGGTCCCCGGTGCGCCAAGGGACGAGAACCGTCTTTTGTCGAACGTCGTTCTGATGGGCATGGGTGAGCCGCTGTATAATTTCGAAAACGTCCGCGACGCTATGAAGATCGCGATGGACCCCGAGGGGATTTCGCTATCGCGGCGCCGCATCACGCTGTCCACCTCTGGTGTGGTCCCCGAGATCGCCCGAACCGCCGAAGAGATTGGTTGCCAGCTGGCGATTTCGTTCCATGCCACCACCGATGAGGTGCGCGATAAGCTGGTTCCGATCAACAAGCGCTGGCCGCTGGTTGATCTGCTCGAGGCGCTGCGCAATTACCCCAAAGTGTCTAACTCCGAGCGAATCACCTTTGAATATGTGATGCTGGAAGGGGTGAACGACAGTGACGCCGATGCCCGCCGTTTGGTGAAACTGATTGAAGGTATTCCCGCCAAGATCAATTTGATCCCGTTCAACGAATGGCCCGGCGCGCCCTATAAGCGGTCGTCGAATAACCGCATTCGCGCCTTTGCCGATATCATTTATCGGGCCGGGTATTCGTCGCCCATACGCAAACCGCGTGGCGAAGACATCATGGCGGCCTGCGGGCAGTTGAAATCCGCGACCGAGCGGGCGCGAAAAACCCGGGCGGAAATCGCGGCAGAGACCGGACTTTAATTTAATATTCACTCTGTTCTGGTCCATTGACGGCATGAAACAGATAGTGCTTGGTTTACCCCCCGAACTGGTCGACGCCCTGGAACATCTGGGTGGGCGCGACGATGCGGCGATTGGCGACATCCTGCGCAATGCGCTGCGGCATGATTTGCGCCGCCGGCTGCGCACAAAGGCAGTCAAGACGGACAAGGCGCTGGCCCCGCTGCGCGCACAGTTGTCCGACGATTTGACGGCAGCGGATGATTGGAACGACGTGCAGATACGATTGCGAAAGCACGGATATCGGTTTGTGAAAAGCGGTGGCGGGCTGACGTTGGCAGACCGGTCAGGCAAGGAAATCTGTAGTGCGGCCGACCTTGGCTTTCGTCATGCAAAATTCATCCGGCGGTTTGGCATACCGTTTTCGCACATGGCCACATCGTTCGCACGGGCCGTTTAGGGCAGCACTGTGCCCCCTGTGGCTGTCATGGCGGGCACAGCCACTGATAGGGGTTTGGCGTGCGTGCGTCGTGTGGCTGGGCCGCCGGTCGTGTGTGGGCTGTGGCACTGATGCCGTGCGCAGGCCCGGCAGATGGACCGGCTGACCGTTGAGTTTTTCATGAAATGCCCCCCCGCCGCGCGGGCCACCACCGTAATAGCAGCCCCTAGCGGCCCGGCAGCACCCCACGCTTTTCGCCCCTGCCGGCCCAGTTTTCCAAGGCTGCAACGGCCTCTTCCGCGGTTTCGACAAAGCGGAACAGCGTCAGATCATCGGCCGATATCGTGCCGGCTTCGGCCAATGCGTCCCAGTTGATGATCTTTTCCCAAAACGACCGGCCGAATAACAAGAACGGCACCTGCGCCATACGACCGGTCTGAATGAGGGTCAGGGCTTCGAACATTTCATCGAGCGTGCCGAACCCCCCCGGAAAAACGCAGATCGCAGAGGCGCGCATCAAGAAGTGCATCTTGCGGATACCGAAGTAGTGGAAGTTGAAACACAGCTCTGGCGTGACATATTCGTTCGGCGCCTGTTCATGGGGCAGGACGATGTTGAAGCCGATGGATTTGCCGCCCGCATCCGCCGCGCCGCGATTGCCCGCCTCCATCACACCCGGACCGCCGCCGGTGACGATCACGTCGTCCTTGCCGCCTTTGGCCAGCGATTTGGCGGTCATGATCTGGGCAAAGCGCCGCGCCTCGGCATAATATTTCGTCAGATCGGCGAGGGTTTTGGTGCCCGCGCCGGCCTTGTTCACCGGATCGGGAATGCGCGCGCCACCGAACAGAACGATGGTCGAGTTGATCCCCGCCTCGTTCATCAGCATTTCGGGCTTGAGCAGCTCCAGTTGCAGCCGCACGGGGCGCAGTTCTTCGCGGTACATGAAGTCATCGTCGGCGAAGGCCAGTTTATAGGACGGCGCCCGTGTCTGGGCGGTATCGGGCGTATGCGTTGCTGCTTCCCGGTCCTCGTGACTGTCACGGAACGGGTGGCGTCGGTTGTCTTGCATACTGCTTTTCCTCGCATTGCGCTTTTGGCCTTTTGTGGTCTATAGCGCGTTCCAATAGCTGACCATAGGAAATTGGAGACCACCCATGTCCAACGCCGCCCTTGAGACCGCAATCGAAGCCGCGTGGGATGCCCGCGATACGATCAGCCCTGCAACGACGGGTGAAACCCGCGATGCCATCGAAGAGACGCTGAATGCGTTGGACAGCGGTGCATTGCGTGTGGCGGAAAAGCGCGAAGATGGGTCGTGGCATGTGAACCAATGGGCCAAGAAGGCGGTGCTGTTGTCATTCCGCCTGAACGACATGGAGCCGATTTCCGGCGGCAACGGCGGGTCGACCTGGTGGGATAAGGTGCCATCGAAGTTTGACGGCTGGGGCGAAACCCAGTGGCGCGACGCGGGGTTCCGCGCGGTGCCGGGGTCGATCGTGCGGCGGTCGGCATTCATCGGCAAGGGCGTTGTGCTGATGCCGTCGTTTGTGAACCTTGGCGCCTATGTTGACGAAGGCACGATGGTTGATGGCTGGGCCACGGTTGGGTCATGCGCACAGATCGGCAAGAACGTGCATCTGTCCGGTGGCGTTGGCATTGGCGGCGTGTTGGAGCCGATGCAGGCCGGCCCGACGATCATCGAAGACAACTGTTTTATCGGGGCCAGGTCCGAAGTCGTCGAGGGTTGTATCATCCGCGAGGGTTCGGTTCTGGGGATGGGCGTGTTCATCGGCCAATCGACCAAGATCGTTGACCGCGAAACCGGTGAAGTCATGTATGGTGAAGTGCCGCCCTATTCGGTCGTCGTCGCGGGGTCCATGCCATCAAAGAACGGCATCAACCTGTATTGCGCCGTCATCGTCAAGCGCGTGGACGAGCGGACCCGGTCCAAGACCGGTATCAACGACCTGTTGCGCGATTAGATGATCATCAGCCGGACCTTGGCGCGCAAACGCATTGCGGCGGGTGAACACCCGTCGCTCCGCGAGGCGTGGGGGCCGGTGGTTATCGACATCATCATCATCGCCGTGGTGCTGGCTGCGATATGGCAACCTGCACTGATGTTTGTCTATGTGATGCAATTGCCGCTGTTTGTGACAATTCTGTTCTTGATGGTGCTGATCTATGCGCCGTTGCAGATTGTCATTATCGTTTCGACCATATGGGCAGTCCGGTCGCGCTGGGAAGAAAAGGGTACGCAATGACCAAGAAACCAAGTCGTCAGCAGGTTTACACATTGCTGGTCGAGGTGGGCCGCAACGCGGGTGACGGCCTGCCCGATGGTGCCACGGGCGCGGCCCTGATGTGCTATGCCAGCGGCGTGGACGAGGCCGAGGCGGTACGCGAAACCGTCGCGATCCTGAAACAGGCTGACTTGGCCCCGCTGGATGTATCGGGCTATGGCACGCTGGACGAACGGCTGGCAGAGGGGCACGACATTGACGACGAAGAAAAGGCACTGATGCAGCGCGCGCTGGAAGAAAACAGCGTGATCGTGGCGCAGATGACGCCGTTTTTCGGGGACGATAAATAGGTCTTGGCGGCGTAGGCGTTACGTATGTTCAGAATCCAAACAGGCGTCATTTAGCGCAGCCACGAACAGACGCTCTGCGCCCACTTTGACGATTTGCGCTACTGCGGCCAAAGTCCACTTTGGCAATTTTGCTGTGAGCGATTTAAGAGGGCGGTCACTGCTTGCATGCCTTCACGACAGTCTCAAAAGCGCTCCAGATATCAGCGCTGGCTTGGCTGCGTTTCGGATGGATCAGCACAAAGTCGAATGTTTGATCTTCCTTGGCCGGCAGTTGACTGACAACTTCGTTGGCATAAACGTCCATCGTCGTCCGGGGAGATCTGGGTGAAAAGTTATGCTGTGCCGACTCGAGGGCGACACCACCACGCATCGTCGCATTCGTTCCGGGGGCCATGAACCCTTGTAACAACGGAGCTTGCGCTCCTTGAACCTCGACAATTTGATCATACTGCAATTTCGACGCATCAAACTGTGCGCTGAACAGGTCGATCGTTGAAATGTTACGGCGACTGATGTGAAAATAGTTGTTGAAATAGACGATGTGGATGCTGCAGTCCGATCCGGTAATCGACAGGCCCGACTCGTCGTCTTGATACTGGGCCACAGCCCGCAAAGCATCCAAGGCTTGGGTCACGGACACAGCGGTTTCTTGTGCTTCGCCGGATTTTGCAGCGAGCAGCTGGGAAATAGCGCTGATACAGTCCATCTGCGCCTCGGGATCGCCGGTTATGCGCTGGCAATTCTCCAACAGAGAAGACAGCAAATATTCTTCTCCATCAACGGTCAAAATTTGGTCAGCCATCACGTCGCTCGCTAAAGCCCCAATCGACATTGCAATACCGCACGCCAGCATTTTCATTTACCGTACTCCCAAAAGAGGCCACCGCGATTATCGCAACTCTCTTACCGATTATTCATTGTGTATTTAGCAAACGACGGCCTGCCTATCGTGGCCAAGGCGAACCATTTTGGTTTGCCTTGGCTACATATTTTGCCGCGCAATAACTGAAAAATCAGTTGTCCAGTACGAAGTCGCTTTTATCGATGCCGTATGCTTCCTTGGCAGCCGATATGCGAACACCCAACGTTTCTTTTAACGCGATCCAGACAATGCTGGTCGTCACGCCAACATAGGTGATGACGATCAAGACTGAGGACAGCTGCCCGAGAACGGACGCGTCAGGGTTTGTGAAACCCGCAGCAATGGTTCCCCAGATACCGCAGAACAGATGAACCGGGACGGCCCCCACGACGTCGTCAATTTTGAAGTAGTCGAGAATCTGAGTGGCCCAGAAGATGATCAAGCCGCCGCCCATGCCAACCGCAAACGCCCAGAAGGGTGTAGGGAAGAGCGGCTCTGCAGTGATCGCGACCAAGCCACCAAGTGCCCCGTTGAGCATGAAGGCAAGATCAAAGCGAAACTCCCGCAGGTACGACAGAAACGCTGCAACAATGACCCCGCCTGCGGCGGCCAAGTTCGTATTGAGGAAAATGCGAGACACATTAGCTGCGTCTGCATCTGATGCAAAGCTGAGGTAGGAGCCCGCATTGAACCCGTACCACCCCATCCACAAGATCAAGGTCCCAATCGTTGCCAGCGGCAAAGAGTGATTGCCAAGGGCAACTTTCTTTCCGTCGATGAATCGCCCCTCGCGCGCACCGACAAACAGCGCGCCGGTCAATGCTGCAACACCGCCAACGACGTGAACAACCGTACTACCGGCCAAATCTTTAAAACCAAGGTCAGCAGCCAAGAATCCGCCACCCCATGTCCAGGAGGCCTGAATGGGATAGATGACGGCTGTCAAAACGGCAGTGAAGATGAAGAACGACACAATCTTTACGCGCTCAGCAATGGCTCCGGACACAATGGACGCAACAGCCACGCAGAACATGGACTGAAAGAAAATATCAGCGGCGCCGGCATGACCGCGACCGACGAAATCGGATCCACTGTCAACAACATCCGTGATCTCGATGGCACCAGAAAATCCCAAGACACCAGGCATGATCCAGTTTCCATTTGGGAACATGAGGCCGTATCCGCTCAGTATGAATGCCGTCGATGCAATAGCAAAAAGACCGATGTTCTTGGCACATTGGCTGACGACGTTTTTCTCGCGAACAAAGCCCGCTTCGAGCATCGCGAAGCCTGCTGTCATCCACATGACCAGAACGCCGCAGAAGACGATGAACAATGTGTTCATGACAAAGGGTGAGACACCTGACGACGCCTGTTGCGCTTGCGCAGGCCCGGCGAACAGGGCAGCTAGCAATGCGACTCCAACAACTTTTCTCATTTCGTACTCTCTACTATAAAAAACACTATGGGTTGACTTTTTTTTTCGCCCAAAAGTTAGGCCAATTTATGTCCATTTTGCTCTATTTTTAGTCAAGTTTGTGTTCGGCGCAATCTAGTTCTTAGCCACCCGCGCGCCCACATTTATGAACTCGCGCGATGTGAAAGCAGGCGCCACGACTTTGATTTGGGACATGATGTTGGGACTGCATTGGAAATTCATCGCGACATAAATCAGACCCCCATGGAAAGGGGATTACGTCCACGTCCGCACATTCGCACACCCGGTGAATTGCATCCCCCCGCCCTTCACGCTAGCCATAGCGCAAAGGAGCCTGCCCCATGCCCATTGATCCCGTTGCCCTGACCGCTGATCTGGTCCGCTGCCCCTCGGTCACGCCGATTGAGGGCGGCGCTCTCGTTTTGCTGGAACGGCTGTTGTCAGATGCGGGTTTCACCTGCACCCGTGTGGATCGCGGCGGCGTTGCGAACCTGTTTGCCCGCTGGGGTCGTCGGGGGGCGAACCGGACGTTCGGCTTTAACGGCCATACCGATGTGGTGCCGATTGGCGACGCGGCGGATTGGTCCGTGGATCCGTTTGGCGCCCAGATCAGGGATGGCTATCTTTATGGTCGAGGGTCCACGGACATGAAATCCGGTGTGGCCGCATTTGCTGCCGCAGCGATTGATTTTGTGACCGAAACGCCCCCTGACGGTGCGGTCGTATTGGCCATTACCGGGGACGAGGAAGGCGATGCATTGGATGGCACGACCGCCTTGCTGGATTGGATGGCTGCCAACAACGAGGCGATGTCGGTTTGTCTGGTGGGCGAACCGACCTGCCCGGATGTGATGGGCGAGGCGATGAAGATTGGCCGACGTGGGTCTCTGACGGTGTGGTTCACGGTGCGCGGGGTGCAGGGCCATGCCGCTTATCCGCACCGCGCGAAAAACCCCCTGCCGGCGATGGCCCGTTTGATGGATCGGTTGTCATCGCATGTACTGGACGAGGGGACAGAACATTTTGATGCGTCAAGCTTGGCCGTGGTGACTATTGATACAGGGAACCCGGCGACGAATGTGATCCCGGCGACCTGCCGTGCGACCGTGAATGTGCGGTTTAACGACGCCCATTCCAGCCAGTCCATCATTGACTGGCTGAACGGCGAAGCCGCAAAGATCGCCACGGAATACGGTGTTGGGATTGACAACACGGTCAAGGTATCAGGCGAAAGTTTCCTGACGCCGCCGGGCGATTTGTCGGATTTGATCAGTGCGGCGGTGCAGGCCGAGACAGGCCGGAAGCCGGTTCTGTCGACGTCGGGGGGCACGTCGGATGCGCGGTTCGTCAAGGATCACTGTCCGGTCGTGGAATTCGGTCTGGTCGGAAAGACCATGCATCAGGTGGATGAACGGGTCGCGGTCGCGCAGATCGTCCAACTCAAGGCGATTTACCGGCGGATTTTGACCGATTATTTCGCCTGATCCTTACCTGTCGTGCCCACCCTTTTCCGCCAGAATCGCTGGCGTATATATTGTGATGACGGCCCTTTCGCCGCGTGCTAATGCTGGCCCATGACACGCATCCCATCCAAATCCGAGATCCTTGAATGGATCGCCCAGAACCCCACCAAAGCTGCCAAACGCGATATCGCGAAGGCCTTTGACATCAAAGGCGCAGCGCGCATTGACCTCAAGAGCCTGCTCAGAGAGCTGGAGACGGAGGGCAAGCTGACCAAGCGGCGCAGCAGTTATCGCGATGCCGAAGACCTGCCGCCGGTATCCGTGCTGGAGATTTTGGTGCCCGACGCAGACGGTGATTTGTTTGCGCGGCCTTTGGAATGGCAAGGTCAGGGCGCCGAGCCACGCATTTTGATGCTGCCGCGCGCGGGTGATCCCGCGTTAGGTGCGGGCGACCGTATTCTCGGGCGCGTGACCGTCGATAAGACCGAAGACCACAGCCACACCGCCCGCATGATCCGCCGGATCGGGACCAACCCATTGCGGATTTTGGGCGTCTACCGGGAAGGGTCCGAAGGGGGGCGTGTGCTGGCCGTCGATAAAGGGTCGGACCGGCAGTGGGTTGTCGCCGCCGGCGCGACTGGCGGCGCAAAAGATGGTGAATTGGTCGAGGCCGAACAGGCCGGGCCAAAGGGCCGCCTAGGCCTGCCCAAGGCGCGGATCGTTGCCCGTTTGGGCGACCCGACAGAGCCGCGTGCGGTGTCGCTGATTGCTATTCACCAGCACGGTATTCCCGATCACTTCTCTGATGCGGCCGTTGCCGAGGCGGATGCTGCGATACCTGCCGGGCTGGACGGCCGCACGGATCTGCGCGACCTGCCGCTGATCACGATTGACCCATTTGACGCCCGCGACCGCGACGATGCCTGCTACGTGCAGACGGACCCCGACCCCAAGAACGAGGGTGGTTTCATCATATGGGTCGCGATTGCCGATGTGGCATACTATGTGCGTCCGGGATCGGAACTGGACCGCGAGGCGCGCAAGCGCGGCAATTCCAGCTATTTCCCTGACCGCGTCGTACCGATGTTGCCCGACCGGCTGTCGGGGGACCTGTGTTCCCTGCATGAAGGTGTCGAACGCGCCTGTGTCGCGGTTGCGATGCGCATTGATGCCCACGGCAACAAGATCAGCCATGAGTTCTGCCGTGGGCTGATGAAATCGGTCGCCGCGCTGAATTATCAAGAGGTGCAGGCGGGCATGGACGGGCAGCCGGGCGACAAGGTTGCCCCGTTGATGGATGATATCATCAGGCCGATGTATGCTGCTTACGATGCGCTGACCAAGGCGCGTGCGGCGCGGCAGCCGCTGGATCTTGACCTGCCTGAACGCCAAATCGTGCTGGATGACAACGGCAAGGTGGCGTCGGTCAATTTCAAGGCGCGGCTGGACGCCCATAAGCTGATCGAAGAATTCATGGTGCTGGCCAATGTCGCCGCCGCAGAAACGCTGGTCGCCAAGAAATCGCCGCTGCTGTTCCGGGTCCACGAAGAACCGGCACCCGAAAAGCTGGAGGCACTGCGCGAGGTCGCAGCGGCGTCGGGGCTGACGCTGGCAAAGGGACAGGTGCTGAAGACGGCGCACCTGAACCGGCTATTGTCGCAGGCCGAGGGCACCGACAATGATGAACTGATCAATATGGCGACGTTGCGGTCGATGACGCAGGCCTATTACAACCCCGATAACTTTGGCCATTTCGGGCTGGCGCTGCTGGCGTATGCGCATTTCACATCGCCGATTCGCCGGTATTCCGATCTGATCGTGCATCGTGCGCTGATCGCTGCGCATGGCTGGGGCAAGGACGGTTTGTCGCCCGACGATATCGCGCAGTTGCCCGAGACCGCAAAACAGATCAGCGACACAGAGCGTCGGTCGATGGCCGCCGAACGTGACACCACCGACCGCTATCTTGCCGCGTTTCTGTCAGACCGAATCGGGTATGAAATTGGGGGTCGGATCAGCGGGATTGCCAAGTTTGGCGTCTTTGTGAAGCTGGACGAAACCGGCGCCGACGCGATGATCCCGATCCGCACGCTGGGCGCGGAATATTTCCACTATGATCCCGAAACCCAGACGTTGATGGGCGCGGATTCCGGGGTTGTGATCCGTCTTGGCCAGCGGGTCACTGTCAAGCTGATCGAGGCCGCGCCGGTGACCGGCGGGCTGATCGTAGAGCTGATCACCCTGGACGAAAAAACCATGCCGCGCGGACCGTCACGGGGCCGTGGCAAGCCACCGCGCCGCAAGGTGGGATCAGCCAAGAAAAAGGCGGCCAAGACGGCGCGCAAGGTGAAACGCACGCGGCATTAGGCCGCGCGCGTCGGCGGCATATACCGCCGATCTGGCGGAGAGTTGATTTTGATCCGGCGGCGGGTGTGCTAATCTCTGCGAAAACCAATAATGGAGGTTTGCAGTGCATCGTCGAACATTTATCGCAACGGCGCTTGCCGGTATGGCAACGGCACATGGTGCTGGCGCGCAGGCCGGTGGATTTGGCAATTGGATAGCCGGGTTTCGCGGCCGTGCCCGCAGCGCCGGTATTTCCGACCGGACATTCGACGCGGCATTTGCCGGGGCCCAGTACCTGCCAGACAGTATCGCCCGCGACAGCAATCAGGCCGAATTTGTCAAACCCTTGGGCGATTATATGTCCACGGCCGCATCCGATACGCGCGTCGCCACTGGCCGGGGGATGACCCAGCAATATGCCAACCTGCTGGGACGTATTGAGGCCACATATGGTGTTGATGCCCATGTGGTCACCGCGATTTGGGGCATGGAAAGCAATTATGGCCAACGCCGGGGTGATACGCCGCTGATTTCAACGCTGGCCACGCTGGCCTACGACGGGCGACGGGGCCGGTTTTTCGAAGAACAATTGGTCGCAGCGCTTGGGATTTTGCAGCGCGGCGATGTGGCGCCCCGCAACATGACCGGATCATGGGCAGGCGCGATGGGGCACACCCAGTTCATTCCAACGTCGTATCAGGCCTATGCTGTGGATTTCACCGGGGATGGCAGGCGCGATATCTGGGCCGATGATCCCAGTGATGCGCTGGCATCGACCGCCGCATATCTGCGCCGTTTTGGCTGGCAGCAGGGCCAGCCCTGGGGGGTCGAGGTGCGGCTGCCGCGTGGTTTTGACTTTGGTCAATCGGGGCGTGCGGCGCGCCGGTCCCCTGCGGATTGGGGCCAGCAGGGTGTGCGTGGTGTCGATGGGCAGATGGTCCCGGATTATGGCGAAGCGGCACTGATCACGCCGACCGGCGCCGGTGGGCCCGCGTTTCTGGTGTTCCGCAACTATGACGTGATCGGGCGGTACAACAATGCGCAGGCCTATATCATCGGCGTGGGCCATTTGGGCGACCGCATCAGGGGGCTGGCGCCGTTACAGGCCGCCTGGCCCGCCGGCGAACGCGGCTTGCTGCGCGCCGAGCGGGTCGAGTTGCAGCAACGTCTGACGTCTGCGGGATTTTCGACGCAAGGTGTGGATGGCAGGATCGGGCCAAACAGTGTGGCCGCGATCCAAAGCTATCAGCGCAGTCAGGGCTTGACGCCGGATGGTTATGCGTCGCTGCGGTTACTTGAACGGCTGCGCTGAGCAGGTGTCACCGCGCATGCACGATGTCAGCGCGTCCAGCACCGCCTGCGACGGGTCCTGAAAGATCATGCCGCCGCAGGGTTCGGCCTGCATCGTCACCGGGTCGCTGTCGGCGCGCACGAAATACAGCGCATCACCGCCACTGCGCGCCGTGCCGCACCATGGCCCGGCACAACTGACCTGTAGGGTGGCCGGGCTGATGTAATCGGACGTGAAGCCATCAAGCGTCAGTCCCTTGCCACGAAACCGGGCGGGGATGGGCGCGGGATCAGTCGTGCGGCGGTTCGACACGGCAGGCGGCAGCGCGCCTTCGTCAAAGGTCAGATCACCATAAAGAACGAAATACGCATCGGGCGCCGCCGCGACCCGCTGGAAGGTCGCAATCGGGGCGGGCTGCACACAACTAAGTGCGGCGGCCTGTCCGGCGATTGAAGCGAGGATCACAACGAGGGTGGAAAGTTGCATGCGGCGGCTCCTGTTGTCAGAGCTTGGTTTGGAATTCGGCCAGAACCTGTTCATAGACCGCCCGCTTGAAGGGCACGATCGCGTCGACCAACGCGCCTGACGGGATCCACTTCCAACGCGAAAATTCCGGGTAGGCCGTTGCGATTTGGATCTGATCATCGGCACCGTGAAAGCGCATCAGGAACCATTTCTGTTCTTGCCCCCGATAGCGGCCTTTCCAGATATTCGGCACCAGATCATGCGGCAGATCATACGGGATCAGGCCAGCGGTTTCGGCCTCGAGGGTGACAAGGTTGGGGGTAATGCCCGTTTCCTCCTGAAGTTCACGCAGGGCAGCATCGCGGGTGTTTTCACCTTTGTCCACGCCGCCTTGGGGCATTTGCCAGGCGTCGGTATCGCGGTCAATCCGCTGGCCCACAAAGATGTGCCCCCGCGTGTTGGCCAGCATAATGCCGACGCAGGGCCGGTAGGGCAGTTGTGCGATTTCTTCAGGGGTCATGAATGGGCCTTGGTGTTTCATATGCGTGCCTTCCAGTGTTGCCTAAATATAGGCATAAGGTCCAGCCGCTATACGATAACAAGCCGTGTTTCGTGGCGTATGTGGCGGGCAATCCAGCACAGGTCAGCCCGTGAAAACGCCACGCAACCCGCCGTGGGTCGCCCCGGACCCCGCCATTGGTGTAGAAAAATAGCGGAACCGCGCCCTTTGACTGCGTAGGGCCAGTTCCAATCGGTCAGAATGATCAGATCATACATCGGGTCGGCACGGCGCAGGTTTTCATGGCCAAAGCGATGCGGGACGCGGACCATCATGTTGTAGTCGGGGTCGCGCACATCATCTGACCACAGATCACCGGGCCGGATCGGCAGTGCCCAGTCGGTGGGCCGCGCCATCCGATCTGGCCGGTACAGCATCCCGACGATGCAATGCGTGCCACGGGGGGTGGCCCCGTCGCCTTCTGCCTTGCGACCGGTCACACCGCCGCGCCCAATGGTGCGGGGGAAACGGCGGTTCATGAACCGCAGGTGGGTCGGGGTCAGGACAAGGTCAGTGCGGTTCATCTACCGATCAATCTCGTAGGGTGGATTTCAATCCACCTTACGGTTTGGCAACGCCGGGCTAAAACAAATGCCCGGATTTCGCGGCCTTGGTTGCAAGATATGCCGCATTGTGTCGGTTCTCACCAACCTTGAGCGGCACGCGTTCCGTCACTGTGATACCGGCACTTTCCATACGGGCCACTTTGGCGGGGTTGTTGGTCATCAGGCGCACCGCATTGAACCCCATCCGTTTGAGAATCTCCGCGCCGATCCGAAAATCCCGCTCGTCATCTTCAAAACCCAGCCGGTGGTTCGCCTCCACGGTGTCAAACCCTTGATCCTGCAGTGAATAGGCGCGCATTTTGTTGGCAAGCCCAATCCCACGCCCTTCTTGATTTAGGTACAGAAGGACCCCTGCCCCTTCGGCGCCCATTTGCGCCAGAGCACCACGCAGCTGCGGACCGCAGTCGCATTTCAGCGACCCCAGCAGATCACCCGTGAAACAAGCAGAATGTAGCCGCGACAGCACAGGTTCTGACCGATCAGGCCGGCCTATTTCAACGGCATAATGTTCCTCGGCACCATCGTCGGGACGGAAAATGTGCAAACGCCCCGCTTCGGACACCGCAAGCGGCAGGCGGGCGCTGACGATTTCGTGCAGCGGGCTAAGGCCGGTATCCACGGCGGCATCCGCCGGAACAAGCGTCAGGTTATGGGTCGCGGCAAAGGACGCCGGATCAGCGACGGGCAGCACCACAGCGGCGGGCAGAAGGCGCGCGGCCTTGGTCAGCGCAATTGCGGCACGGTGCAGGTCGGCTGATCCGTCGCGCTGGCTTTGCAGGGGGCCTTTCATCGGGGCGCGCAGATCATCGGCAGGATTTGCGACGGACCGGACCCACGACAGGGTAACATCGCGCGGCAGCAAAATGCGGGCAACATCCCCGTCATAGGCGCGCGCCTTGAGCGTTTCAGCGCGCCTGCCTGTCACCACAAGCACCGGAGCGCCACCCAATGTGCGCAGATATGCCAGACGCGTGGCATCCAGCGTCTCGGCGGCCAACACAACGGCACCGTCGTCCAGCACAATCGGCACGCCCATCCGCAGATCCGCACGTGCGCGGGCCAGCCGTTCTGTAATATCCGGGGAAAAGCCCATGCATGTCCGCCTCGTGTTTGTTTCATCAGATAGCTATTTTCGCAGCAAAGTGAAACAATTCACGGTGAAATCACACGTCCGTGTGAAAAATTTGCACGATGGCTTGTCGGATACGTGTCTTAAGCACACTTGATTAGTCATAGCGAAGGAGAATGTCATGGGACAGCTCAAGAAAATTCTACTGGTCGACGACGACGACGATCTGCGCGAGGCGCTGGGTGAACAGTTGCTGATGACAGAGGATTTCGATGTCTTCGAAGCCGATGATGGCGCAAGCGCGATGGTCAAGGCCAAGGAAGGTCTTTACGATCTGATGATCCTCGATGTTGGCCTGCCCGACACCGATGGTCGCGAGCTGTGTCGGCTGATGCGCAAACAAGGCATAAAATGCCCGATTGTGATGCTGACGGCGCAGGACAGCGATGCCGACACGATTTATGGCCTTGATGCGGGTGCCAATGATTATGTCAGCAAACCGTTCAAGTTCCCCGTGCTCTTGGCCCGGATTCGCAGCCAGCTGCGCACCCACGAGCAATCCGAAGATGCGGTGTTCCAGCTTGGGCCTTACACCTTCAAGCCAGCCCAGAAAATGCTTGTGACAGAAGACGATAAGAAGGTTCGGCTGACCGAAAAAGAGACGAATATCCTTAAGTTTCTGTACCGCGCAACCGACGGCGTTGTGCCCCGCGATGTGCTGTTACACGAGGTCTGGGGGTATAATGCGGGCGTGACGACGCACACATTGGAGACACATATTTACCGTCTTCGTCAAAAAATAGAACCAGATCCGTCCAATGCGCGCCTTCTTGTGACCGAATCTGGTGGTTATAGATTGGTGGCGTAGTGTTTACCCGGCGATCAGGGTTCCGTCCCTTTCCTGATCGCCGGGGCTTATCAGTTCCCTACGGTGATGGGGTCATATCACCACCTCGGTAAAGGTGCATATTTGGCAACCGCTTGATCACTCCGTACCAAGCAAACGATCAGAACCGGACCTTCGTGCAACTCCAAGCGGAGGTCCGGTTCGACCTGAGACTGATGGGTGCTGGACTACGCCAATATGACTGCTAACGGCCCATGGACGAAGCCGCTCCGCGGCATTGGTGCTTTCTGCTGATGGCGTGATACGCTCGTAACAGTGCGCATTTTGCGATTTGACCAACTTGCCTGATGATTGGGGTCTTCTCAATCATCAGACAGGAGGTTTCCATGACAGAGGAGA
>NZ_JAFMHJ010000029.1 GCF_017854565.1 Yoonia sp. | reverse complement strand
CGACCAGATCGCCGCATGACCCAAAAACCTCAAACACCAAGTTTGACAATAACTCGCAGTTGCAAGCCACATTTTCATGGTGCGCCCTTGCCTGCCCAACACACGAAAAAGGCCCCGCTTCGATAAGCGGAGCCTTGGCCTGCGCGACTGACCTCCTATGCCGTCCGGCGTTCCGGCCGTTTGCGGACAGCCTCGGGCGCTACCCGTGTCTTGGCCATACCCTGAAGGCTGATCAGCTCGACCGGGTGCGTCAGGAACTCAGATGAAATTTCATGCGGCGCAAGTACCGAGAAATGCAGCTCATTGGCGGACAAAAAGTTCCGTAGGCGCCGACGCAAGTCAGCTGCGGTGACGATGGCAACGGGGCGGGCCCCTTTGGCCTGTGCATCCCAAAGATTGTTGAACTGCGCCAGCAGGTGTTCTTTCACATCGTTTTCGAATGCCAGACCTTCGTTGGCCATGTCACCACCGTTACGGCGGCTATCGACAATCCCGCGGCGCGCCAGGGACTCGACCGTGGGATCAACCATGACGACACCCAGTATTCCATCGGCCCCGGCAATCCTGTGACACAACTGACGCTTCATGGACCCGCGCAGGCATTCGGCCAGAATAACGGCGTTTGGCTGCTCTGCTGTGTGGATCCAGTAGTTGAGCGACGACATCAGCAACGACAATGGACGCAACGGTACACCGTCCTCAACAAGATACCGGAACATCTTGAACAGGGCGGGCTCCGTCATTTCTTCTCTCACCAACCCGGTGATTTCCGGCTCTTCAGAAACCGCCGATGCCATCAGCTCGGTGAATATGCCATGCGAAAACAACGTACCCAGATTTTGCTCGTACAAACGGTAGGTCGCGCAGCCAAGTGCCGTCTCGAGCAATAGCGGCTTGGCGTCCAGTGCACGTAGCTTGCCTTCGTGCGCCTTTGGGAACCAAACGCCACGCAGGCCCGGCCAGTCAATTTTCTTATAGGCTTTGTCGGGGTCCGTCTGGTCAGAGTTATCAACAAGGTCAACATCGGTGACAAAATGGCAATCAAGCCTCGCCGTATCGCGAAACACCGGCACTTCGTCCATTTCAACAACAATGTCAGTGGCGCCTATCTGCTCTGACACCACAAAACCGACCCGTGGAAACCGGACCCCCCGCGCGGCATAAAGCACACCGAAATGCCCGGCGATCGCACGCTCCAAAAGATCGTGGTTCAATACCTTGCCCAAGTCAGCCCCAACGATCAGGCGCATGCGGTCACTGACCGGCAGATCAAGGCCGTTCGCGTCGGCTTCATCGGCAGGTCCTGCGGCACTACGACCTTTACCAGCGTCTTTTGCCTGCGCACTGGCCCGTTCGGCTGCCGCAAGTTCCTTGGCCACAGCATCGCCCAAAATTCGGCGCCGTAACAGTAGCGAGCTGATAAAGAAGATCGCGGCGAATAATGCAAAGGTTGCCGTTGGGAAACCCGGGATAAAGCCGACGGCCAAGACAATGGACGAGGCAACTGCGGGAACACGTGGGTCCGACACCAATTCCCCGAAGATATCATTGCCAAGGTCGGTGGTGTCTTCATTTGCGCCTCGTGTCACCACAATACCGGCACAAAGTGACATCAGAAGCGCTGGGATTTGCGCAACAAGGCCATCACCAATCGTCAACAGCGAGAAGACAGAGGCCGCTTCACCAAAGCTATAACCATGCATGCTCATCCCGACGGCGATCCCGCCGAGCAGGTTGATCGAAATGATGATCAGGCCGGCGATTGCGTCGCCTTTAATGAACTTCATGGCGCCATCCATGGCCCCAAAGAACTGACTGTCCCGGTCCAGACCGGTCCGGCGGGTCGCGGCCTCCTCGGCCGATAGATTACCGTTGCGCATTTCTGCGTCGATGCTCATTTGCTTGCCCGGCAACGCATCAAGTGCAAACCGCGCCGCCACCTCGGCTACACGTTCCGCACCTTTGGTCACCACAAGAAACTGAACGACCGTGATGATCAAAAAGATTACAAGGCCGATCACAACCGACCCACGTACCACGAAGTCACCGAATGTCTCGATAATTTCCCCCGCATCGGCCTCTGACAGGATCAGCCTGGTCGTGGCGATCGACAGCGCAAGCCGAAATGCGGTTCCGATCAGGATAACCGACGGGAAAGTCGAGAAATCTGACGGGCGTTTCAGGTACAGCGCCAAAACCAGCAACAAAACCGAAAGCGATATGTTTAACGCAAGCAAAGTATCGACGATATCTTGCGACAGCGGCACAACCATCAGTGCGAGTGTTGCAACGATAACGGCTACAAGGATCAGGTCCTTACGCATTGGTTCTCTCCGGCTCATGTACTCAATTCGCAGGGCGCAGACATTGCGCCCCGCAAGTTCATCCCCATCCAGCCTAGATTAGCCGGAAATCTGCTTCGCTTTCGTTGCGCCAAGCTTCTGTTTGTAAGTGTCTTTTTCATACTGAAGCGCTTCTTTGCGTACTTCGCGCATAAATGCGTTCGCATCTGCGCCACCAACATCAAGTGCGTCGCCTGACACCCCAGAAAAGGGGTCATTCGGGTCCGGCGGATTCAGGCCGGCAGTACCCCCAGGAACAGTCTTGAACGTCACCACAGCATCATTAAAGTCGCCGTCAGTGCCATCTTCAAACGCGAATGTAACGTTGCCATCGCGATTTTGTGTCATCCGCGAGTCTGGCGAACTTTTGTCAATATACATGCCCAGGTCTGCGCGAAACAGCCGGACTTCCAATCCGTCAACATTACCGACCTTGATTTCAGTATTTGCTTCGCCACGATTGTTCGCGACGGTTACCCATTTGCCGTCAATTTTGACTTGTACATAAAGCGGCGCGCCTGCGTTAAAACTGCTCGCGACACTTTTTTGTGCGCCGACCATTGGGCTTTTAGGGGCGCTTTTAGGGGCGCTTTTTGCCGCTCTTCCTCTTAACCTTGGGAAATGCGAAGCCAACTGGCGACGCATGCCCCCCCTGCCAATTCCACCGATACTCATAGATTGTCCCGTTTGATCCGTCGTTGAATAAATCCCAACACATCAAAGCCCAAACAAATATTTTACATTGAGGTGTGAGTTTGACAATCAGTGCGTGGGAATGAGGTTTGGGGTATTTGTAGGGCGCTCAGATCGCGCCCCACAACGTCATCCCCATCCAGCCTAGATTAGCCGGAAATCTGCTTCGCTTTCGTTGAGCCAAGCTTCTGCTTGTAAGTCTGTTTTTCATACTTCAAAGCCTCTGCCCGAACTTCAGCCATAAAGGTATTTGCGTTCGCTGCACCAACTGCCATTTTACTTCTCCAAAGTTGTGACCCACCGTTGGGTCTGTTTTGTTTTGCTGCTTAAATTTGCAGCTCCTTACACGACCGATATTATACCGCCCGTATCCTGTTCGAACCTATCTTCCGGCTCGTAATTCCATTTCCGTGGCTGTTTGCAGGGTCGCAATCAAAAGATGACCCACCTCATCCATCCACTTCGGTTCCCGTCTCGTCGCCCGCATCGACCACTGCACGCTCGCGCGCCATGCGCGCCGTGATGTCACCGACCCGCATCGGTTCCAGTGAAACCGCAGATCCGCGCCGGACGATGATCCTGTTGTCCTGGACCACCTCAGGGGCCACCATCAGGCTTTCGATCACAGCCTCCGACAGACCCAGCAGTTTTGGCGGGCCGGTCAACGCCAGCGCAGTTCCCTGCGCCGTCTCCGACACCATAAAGCGGTCCGATAACAGCCCTGCGGCGCCCAGTGCGTCCTGCGCCGCAGCGGCAGATATTTCACCCAACCGCACCAACCGCATCAGCGATTCAGAGGCGTCACTGACATAAATAACGTCGTTGAATGCAAACCATTCCATGTCATAGCGGGCCGCGAGGTTCTGCAAGATCGCCAGCGGCTCGCCTTCCAGCCAGGTCACTTCGATTTCGCCCTTTACGCCACCGGACACGACAATCTGAATGCCCGCGTCTCGTCCCAGCTGCACCAGAAACTGGGTCAAAGGCTGACGGACCACCATATAGGAAAGAGCCGCATCGACACCCTGCCCTGCCTCGTACTCACCCAAAGTCGCGGCATCCAATGTTTCAGCACCCAGTGGATACGCAGCGGCAATAGTGAGCGCCCAACCACCTGCTATCCCGTACATCGCCTTGCTGTTCATATCAGATCTCCCAAACCCAGAGTGTGTCCGTCGTCTTGCATTCAGACTAGCAAGAGATTTTGGGGTGTGTGATTGCGCAGGACCTGCAAATGCCTGCGGAGCTGTACCGATACGACCTGCGCACCACTACGTAGTTTCTCCGTCACTACGCAGGTCTCTCAGCAAGCTGCGAAATAGCTACGTTGTCGCGCTATTGTTAATGTACCTACACACGCCCAGGCCGCGTCTGCGGTTTGCGTACACACTATAACTCAAGGAGATCGAAAATGAGCAGCATAGACCCAACAACGGCCCCGTCCACAACGCCACCGGCAACAGGGTCCACAACGCCACCGGCAACAGGAACGATGGAAGATATGATGGAAGCTCTGATCTATCAGACTGTCATCAAATTCCACATGGAAAAGATGAGAGAAGAAAAAGAAGAAGAGGGCGAGTAAGAACTGACTAACCTGAAATCGAAGGAATTGTGAAATATGGCCCAGATAACAATAGACGCGATTGGTGAAGTTGGCGGAGCAACGCCATCAATTGACATGACCAAAGCGATGGACCCGTTTGACTATTCTACACAGCAGTCAGCCTTATCAATGCGCTCACTCGAAGGCGCCCTCTCGCATGCTTTGGGGGCGCCCGGCGGCGCCTCCGCTGACGGTTCGGCCGGTGTAGAAATGCCAAATACGGAAACAGGGGCGGTCTCGAAACAAAAAGACATGATCGTATCCAATTCGAGCGCGTCGGGGACTGGCGCATCGACCGAAGACAACGGGGTGTCGAGCCTCGACAAAACTGCGGCAAAAATCAATGAAGTATATCGCGAAATGACAACCTGGAGCGTTGCCTGGGGAATTGCGCAGCGCGTCCAAAAAGATGTCAATCAACTATTGCACGGCCAATAATTCCCAGGGGGCTCTAATCAATGCATGCCAAACTTGATACATACCTGAGCTACGGTCGCACGCGGCTTGCCAAAAGGATGCGCTGGAGCAAACAGGAAGCCATGACAGTCCAGGTGGAAATTCTGGGTGGATTACACAAAGGATCCGAAGTCGTCCTGCAAAAGAATACAATTTCGATCGGCAATCAAGAAACCGACGACATTATGTTGCTCGATCCCAAAGCGGCGGTGGGCCAGGTCACGATCATTGCCGAAAGCACGTTGTTTGGCCCGATGATCCGGGTCACGACAGCGCGTGAAGACGTCAGTATCAACGACGATGCAATTACGCCCGATAGCGACCGGCAAACATTCCGCGCACCGTGTCACCTGATGATTGGTGAAATTCCCATGTCGCTGAATGCGGAAACGACTGCCGAACGAAAAGGCCTCCGGCCCGCTGAAATGGGGGCAATTCTTGCTCTTTCGTGGGTCGGCATCCTGGGCATAGGATTTGCGTTGAACTGGGGTCAACCAGCCGAGACCAATTTTGAGTTTGCAAGAGTGCCTCAAGTCGAACCCGTGGTGCCTGTCGCAGCGCCCGCGCCAATCAGTGTCACTACCATGCTGCAAGAAGCGGGCCTGACGCCGTACCTATCCGTCGTCGAAAAGTCCGAAGATGCGATTGCGGTGGTCGGCATGCTTCCCGTTGATATGAAACAGAATTGGCTGTCAGTCCGGCGGCAAATTGATGTCTCGAACGACCAGCGCGTCGTATTCTCAGAGTTCCAAGAAGTGCCAAGCATGCCAACGATCCCCGCTATTGCACTCGTTCGGCTTGGTGACACGCCCAGCGTCATTTTCGCAGATGAACGCGTGGCGCAGATCGGCGATTCCCTCGCTGACGATTGGATCCTGAAAGACATAACGCGGGCCGGCCTCATACTTAACCGTCACGGACGCGACCTGACAATTGCATACCGATAGTGCCTAAGCAAAGGAACACGAAATGACATCAACTGAAATTTCAAATGGCCGTAGTGGTATTCTGAACGATCATCTCGACCGGATTGAAGAGCTGGATCTCGAGCCGGTTATTCCAACCGACCGTGGCCTTGGCAGACAAATCACACAGCCCGTTCAAATTGTCCGGCGTCCACCCAGCATGTCGCTGTCGAAATCTATCGAGACACAGCAGTCCGTTTTTGAACCCGTCATCGCGGATCATATAAAACGGTTCACGATGGGCAATACGTCTGAATTCGTTTTCCAGATTGCTGAAATGACCATCCGCCGGCTGCCTGATCTTCAGGAGCAGACTTTGCCAGAAAATGTCGAAAAAGGCTTTGACTGCGTCAATGATTCATTGCGGATGTGCGAACATCTGCATGTCGAAAAATCAGGAGCGGGTAGCCAGTGATGATACAACTCGCAAAAAAACCCGACACCAAAGTAAATGTCGATCAAGAGGATGTGGCATTGTTACAGTCACTTGCCGCGATCCACTTTACATTTGGTCGTATCGAACGCGCGATCAATCTGCTTTATCTGGCTCTGTGGATACTGCCGCGCGACCCCGAAACGATGCGCCTGATGGCGATTTTTTGCTACCGTGATGGGCGTTTCAAATATGCCGCCAGCTTTGTGCGTGCCTATGAATTGACAGGTGCGCCACTGCCACATGACATGACCATTATCAAACAGCGCTGTATCTGATCACGGTACGCGCCCTTTATGGCGCGCACCACTTGGGCCAAGATAGTTTCGGATCAAGCGATCGGCGTGCCCAAACCCGATATCGTCAATCAAGAGCCGCAGTTGATAGTCGGAAAAGAACAGACCGTTCAACATGGAAACAGCGGAAATTTCGCTGACAAGCATATCTGCCGTTTCCGCGATAGCGTGATCCACGCTCAGATCTTCGACCAAATACAATAGCGACTTGCCGTCGGCGCCCTGAAAAAGTCTGGCATCAACCCCGTGAACGCCTAATGGTGCCGTCCGACGATTTAGCGCCATGCGACTTTCCACGCGCACGCCAATAGCGAGCGTGCCTTCTTGCACAAGTGCCATGATCGTCTTTGATATGCTCGCGCTGGTTATCGGCTCCGGGTCATTGTCCTGGGGCTGGTTCAGTGCAAATCCGACATACGTCCGGCCCTGCTCCGTGCGCAGAAGGCCCAACATGTCATTTATGATGCGTTGGCAAAGATGTCCAATCTCTCGGCCATGGGTGACATTACGGTCGATTTGATGTCTCCTGCTATCGTCGCGGCTACCGTGGACCGCATTGCGCCAGGCGCATATCGACCGCGTGAAAAAAGATTGTATCTCGAATATGCCTCGGCACCAATGTCCACGCTACGCGCAACGGCTGCACCGGACAATCATTTCAACCAATCAAAGGCCGTATGGCGGCCGTTGCAGCCCGGATGTCGCGAACCGTGCGTTCCATGCGCCGCTCCTCCTTATCTGCCCGTTCCAAGTCCTGCCAGAAAGCATCATAGATGAAATGTTCCACAGACTGGACGACCAGCCTGTCGAGAAAGGCGGAAATACCAGTCGCGCTCGTATCCACGCCATTTCGTGTCGCGATATCGGCTATGATCTGCGAAAATGCCTCGCTAAGTGCGGCCCTGACGGCGTCTAGGGCCAGACCTTCGCGAATGACGACCGTTGGACCTGCACCGTCCTCGTAAACGACGACGACGTCTTCACCAGCGGGAATAATGGTCTCGGTCGTATCAACCGTGACCTCGACACCATCGACGACGACGTCCTGGGCAATTTCATCCGAAGTATTTTCGATTCTTTCGGCTTCGTCTTCAGTCCGCGTTTCCTCGGTCTTGCCGTCAATCGCGTCTTCAAGCTCTTCACGCCCCTCATCTGTCTCAATCGCCGCTGTTATATCCTCGATAACCTGTTCGGCGACTTCCTCGGTTTCTTCCTTCGAAAGCGGTTCATCCTTGGCGCTCGCGTTGGTCTTGGCCGTTTCACTCGCATTCAGCGACACGCGTGAAGTCCCGCCGCCCACATTTGACGTCAGCTCTGCCTCGGCGCTGTCAGTCCGACCCCAGTTATCAGCATTTGAACCGCCAATTTCCATCATTCTCTCCTTGGCATAGTGCCGCTATCGCGTTTCTAAACAATGATCTTTTGGTTCATCTTCTGAACGTGAACCAATATACATACAGGGACGCATCGCTATATTATTGGGTCCACGGCTGATCGCCCATGTCCGGAAAATAAAGCTGATCGACGAAATTGCTTGTCACATCATCGGCAAGCGAATTCAGGAACCGATCCAATGTGTCGAAATCCAATTCCAAACCATGGTTCGCGGCGACATTTTCAATGATTGTCGAAAAAACCTGGGTGAGATCAATTGCAGTCTCGGCTTCACCAAGGCCTTCTGGCAGAAAGACATGCACCTCGCCGGGATCATCCTTGGCGATGGCAAACGCATAGCCGTCCCCTTCGGTGACGAAATAATCGTCGTGCAATCTGTCGGGGCGAAAATTCCTGATCGTGTCGAATTGGACATTGCCAAGCAACGCGCCCAGCTCTGCGGCAAAGGCTTCCCTGACCTCCGTGGGCACGCTCTGCGGACTATCCTCGGACCGCGGCTTTAGGATCAGTGAAACAAAGTCATCAGGTGCGCCGTCCAACTGCCGCAGCAACTCAACGGTGAACCGCTTGCCTAGCGCCGTGGTCAGGGTCGATGGGGGCGCAAACGGCACCACGACATCCGATGTCTGAAAACGCGACATCCCACTGGCGCCTGCCATCAGCGCGGTGCGCACCTTGGGCGAAAGTTCCTGCCACAGTTTCTCTGCCTCGACGAATTGGGCAGATGGCGTCACCTGACTGTCCAGCGGATTGGCCTGGTTCTGCGGACTTAGCGTCGCGACCACGTCGAAATTCCGCCCCATCATCGGTGCCGTCGTCGACACACGTCTGGCTGACGGCTTGACATCACAGGGTATCTCGCGGATCAGGTCAAGGCGCATGTGGTTGTCCAGCATGACGCGCGCAGACAAGCCATCAACGTCGAAATTCGTCATTTTTCCATCTCCTCAAGATACACAGCACGACCGCGCGCCCTGCAAACTAACTTTTTGTACCATCGACGCATCAATGATGTCGCTCATTTTCGCAGCAAAAGTAATCCGTACCCACTTAGGGAATAGGCAGCGGGCACTTAGCAAACTACGTATATCGTCTGTCCAATTGGCCGTGGCCCCGTATCGATTCAGCGCGGAAAGC
Organism: Yoonia sp.; assembly: GCF_017854565.1. Lineage (GTDB taxonomy): Bacteria > Pseudomonadota > Alphaproteobacteria > Rhodobacterales > Rhodobacteraceae > Yoonia. The sequence goes on along the minus strand of NZ_JAFMHJ010000029.1, from coordinate 32,551 downwards.
CAAAATAAACCACGTCGCCATCCAAAAGATGGACCGGTCTACGTGCCGCACCTGGATCTGCATTGAAACTGCAACGCCCCGTCCGAATACAACTGACCAGCCGTGCGCCCGCATCACCCGGCAACGTATGGATGCCCAACTGGCGCGCAAATGAAATCACAGCATCTGCCAGCACCTCCTGGGCCAAAAGGATTGAATCCTTAAAGCCCATCTGGCGCATGATCAGGACGTCCACCGGGCGTTCCGGACGCTGCACCGTGACCGCACGCACATCAGGGTCAATCGGGCTGAGCCAGATATCCGATGATGACCGCACATAGCGCATGATCGGCGCCGCAAACTTCAGCGCAGCACCCTCGCCGGCTACGGTGCCCAGCAATGCCTGTGCCAAATCGTGAATTTTATCCTGAAGTTCGTCTGCACGCTGCGCGGTGTATTTGCCATCCATGGCAACCCCAAGCATTTCGCGCCCATTCAACGACTGCACAAAGCGACGCAGATTATCAACTGCGACATCCATGGCCCAGTCCAAATCAGCGCACTGTTCCAATACAGCTTTGTCTGCCGGGGCCACTGTCTTACTCACTATCTTGCGATCTTCTGGACCGCAAAACCGATGCAGCACAACAACGTTATCATCAACCCGCAGGTCGGATTCACGTATTTCCTTCATCTTCTGTCACTCTCTCAGCTCGGTCCCGAGAAGTTTGACTTCCCCAGACGTTGCCCCCGCGACAATATGTACCCCAAAACCCGCCTAGATCAAAGTTGCGTAGGCCACCGAATTTCCTAAGGGTTCATACGTAAAACACTACGTAGTCATCTTGTTTAGATTTGGCCCGATACCGCGACGAACTCATCGACAGACCGCGTCGCTGTCTTTTTGTAGATCGAGTTGCGGTGCGTCTCGACGGTGCGCACACTGATATTCAGCTTCGACGCAATTTCCTTCGTTTTCGCGCCCGACTTACAGGCCTCAAGCACCTCGACTTCGCGCGGTGACAGGCCAAAGATATTTCCCGTCCGCGAAACATTACGGCGCAAGTCGACAAAGCCCTGCATGTACTCGGAAGGGACGCAGGTATATCCCTTGGACACGGTCCGCAGGCAGTTCACGAAATCCGCACCCTTGGCCTGCTTGGGCATGAAACCAACCGCACCCATGCCCAGAATGGCAAAGGCTTCGCTGGTCGTGGCCTCGGATGAAAGAACGATAATTTTCATTTCGGGCATCAAGCTGCGCAGTTTCGCAAATGTGTCGGTACCGGACGGACGCTCCAGCCCAAGGTCCATAAGCAGCACATCAGGGTTCAATGCGCGACACAACTTAATGGTGTTGTACCCATCCGCCGCCTGCCCCACAACCTCTGCATTACATTCACTGGAAATACGCATCGCGATACCTTCGCGTACAATCTCATGGCAATCTGCAATTACGACCCGAATTTTGGTATCTTCCATGTGCTTCTCCCGCCTCAGTATTTGAACGTGTCCTTTCGGACATTTCTGAATGTCACCCTAGGGTCCATTCGTCTGATACTAAGGTAGCTCCGTAATTGCCTAGCTGCCTACGTATAAATCCGCAGATTGGATCAGGTAGGTGCCTGCGATAAACCGCAGAGCAGGATTGCGAAGGGGAAAAAGCGTTAAAGTTAAGTGATATCAAGTGGTTAAATTAACAATAAACGTCTTCGATAAAACTTATAGCCAGACAACAAGGCCTGCACTGGGCAAGATTATGTCTTTTTTTAGAAAAAGCTGCGCGCGAATCGTGCGTGATTCAGCAGGCGCTACTGCCTATTAATGATCGCATCTTTATCGAGACCAAGTTTGACGATCTTCTCGTTCAAGGTGCGCCTGCCGATTCCCAGGGCCTCGGCTACGGCATCCATCTTGCCGTGATGGGTCAAAAGCGCCTTTGTAATCAATTCACCCTCGAACACTGCAACCGCAGAGCGCAACGAGTCGGAAACTTCGAACCCATCTTCGTCAGATCCGATCGCATCCGCCACACTGCCACCACCGCGCCGGGCCGCCAGAATCCGCCGCTCCGCGACGTGCCGCAGTTCACGAACATTCCCGCGCCAGTCATGCGCAAGCAACGCCGCAAGGTCATCTGACGTCAGCGTGGGCGCCTTGATGTCGTAGTTGCCCGCATATTCATCCATGAAGACTGTAAACATCATCGGGATATCTGACTTGCGCTGGCGCAGCGACGGCAGCGTGACCGAAACAACATTCAATCTGAAATACAGATCGCGTCGAAACGTCCCATCTTTGATCGCAGGGTCAAGCGCCACATTCGTCGTGCTCAGCACGCGCGTATCCGAAAGCCCCCGCTCCAGCCCGCCGGACAGGTGCATATCCTTGTTTTCCAGCAAACGTAAGAGTTGGGCCTGGACGCGCGGCGTGCACACCGAAACCTCATCCAGAACAAGCGTCCCACCGGTGGCCATTTCAACCAGACCCAGACTGTCGTCGCCATCGCCAAAAAACACTTTGTCGAAATTTTCCGGTGACAACAAGGCACAGTTGACGACGACAAACTTTCCGCTGCTCCGGCTCCCAAGCTCATGAAGCGCGTTCGCGATCATCTCTTTTCCAGTGCCGGTCTCACCGATCAGCAGGACCGGGACGCCAATCGCGCTAAAGTCGATGATGCGGTCACGAAGTTCCATCGCTTCGCGACTGTCGCCCAAAAACACGCGGTCCAGCTTTGACATGCGCGACAGCCGCTCTCGCAGGTCGTCGTTCACGCTGGTCAGGCGATGCTGTGTGGCGGCGTTTTTCAACACCTCCAGCAGTCGCCGCGGTTCGAATGGCTTTTCAAAGAAGCCAAACGCGCCGGTCTGTATTGCGCCCACCGCCATCGGAATATCGCCATGGGCCGTCATCAGCACGACAGGCGGCGCATTTTGCTTCAGCAGACTTTGCAGCAGTTCAATGCCGTCAATTCCGGGCATGCGGACGTCCGTCAGAATAACATCTGGCTGAAACTGCCCGATGACCTCCAGGGCACGTGCGGCACGCGGCAATGTGTGGGTCGTCCAATGGGCGGATTGCAGCAGCGTCTCAAGGGACTCGCGCATTTCAGCGTCATCATCAATCACAAGAATTCGGAACGGTACGTCGCTTTGGTCAACCATGGTAACCCTCCGATACATATAGTGGCAGTGAAACCGCCATGACTGCGCCCCGACCTTCTCGGTTCAACGCCATCAGATACCCGCGGTGTTCTTTGACGATCTCCGCAGTGATAGCCAGACCAAGGCCCATGCCATTGCCCGACGCGCGTGTCGTGTAAAACGGCTCTGTCAGTGTATCGAGCGATATGTCGCCAAACCCCGGCCCCTGATCCATGAAACGGATCAATATGCGGTTCGACTGCGCCTCGACCTGAATTTCAAGCTCTCGGTGGTCCGTCTCGGCCATGACATCAATCGCGTTCCGGATGATGTTGGTAAACACCTGTTCCAGCCGCGTTCGGTCGCCACAGACGCATTTGGGCGACTTGTCCTGCGTCACCCGGACAGTGACATCCGCGTTCACGATATTGGGCCGCAGCAGGTCCAGACTGGCGGTCAGCGACCGGCCAACTTCAATGTTTTCAAGCTTGATCGGCGCAGGTCGCGCAAAGAATTTCAGTTCCTCGAGGATCTTTTGCATCCGCTCTGCAAGGCTTTGCAGTTTCGGCAGGGTGTTGGAATTTTCCAAAGTCCCGCCGCTGATCTCAACGGCGGTCAAATAGCTGCGGATGGCCGTGATCGGCTGGCCCAGTTCATGCGTCACCGATGACGCAAGCTGCCCCAACGCAGCAAGCTTGTTGGCACGTTCCAACTGATGCTGGGCATCCTTCAACTCTTTTTCCGCTGCATTGCGTTCGTTGATCTCGCTCTCCAGCTTGGTGTTCAGCGATTGAAACAACAAAAGATCGCGCTGTTTGCGCTTTAACTGTTCGGTCACCAACCGCGCATTGTTCTGGTTCAGGACGACCCAAATCATCAACACGAAAGCCATGGCAAGCAAGGTATAGGCAATCGCCGTGCCGTGCACGATATCATCCGGCACAAGGTAGTGTATGTCCCAACGCTGCCCATCAATCCGATCATGCACGTAGAAATGCCGTTGGCCAAAGAATTTGACCTCCTCGGAACGCGCATTGACGATCGGCAAGGCTTCGGTCGGTTCACCATGCCACAGGTTGCCATCCGATGGCGCCACCACGGACGCATCTTGAATGCCCGAAATGTTTTGGCCCCGCCAATCAGGGTCTGACGACAACACGACGACCCCGTTTTCATCCGTTACGAAAATCTTCTGGCTTGGATGAGCCCAGCTTTTTTCAAGCGTCCCAAGCGGCAAGGCGATCGCGACAACACCCAGGACTGAACCGTTCAGATCCGTTACTGCGGTCAGGCTGAAATAGCAGGGATCGCCCGTCTCTGCATCAAATTCAAGAAAACTATACGTCGCACCGGCCGCAAACGCAGAGAAATAATTGCGGGCCGTCTCCTCGATCTGGGCGGGTTGCGGTTCGTCACTTCGTGAAGACTTGCCTAAGAACTGCCCCATCTTGTCAAACAGGTAGATGTCGCCGCCATCCACCGGCGCCGAAAGCCGTCTGATATCCTCGCGCAGCGCGACGGCGGATCGCCCCGACTGCAAAATATTCACGATGTTGGCTTGCTTTCCGATATGGAACGAAAGCGACCGCGCCTTTTCGACCTCATTCTGAACCGAGCGTTCATAAAGCGTCAGCCGTTGAACGGCATCGTTCAGGCTCAGTTGCTTCCAGTTGGAATACGTAAACAAGAACACAAGCGGCATGACCAACGCCAGTGCAAGCACCAAGGTTGCTTTGCGCAGCACTGGTTTTTCGTCAATATTAGGGGTCGCCATCAATGCTTGCATCAAAAAAGAAAGCCGCCGTTACCTATCACGCATGGGGAACCCAGCCACTGTGGATCAGCCCCATAATGCAACGAACAATGGATTGTCTTCCATGAAGAAATCCGCAGGCAGCCTTGTGGTGTGTCCATTCAAATACGTCTCCTCGATGCGCAACGCCTACGCAGCAATATCATCGCCGTCTCAACCCGCCAGCGCAATATCGCACAGCTTTACGGGCATGAAAACTGGCTTCATTTTTGAATTACTGGTGCCGATGGAGAGACTCGAACTCTCACGATGTTACCACCGGGGGATTTTGAATCCCCTGCGTCTACCATTCCGCCACATCGGCCAGTGCGCCTGTCCTAAACAGGCGCGCTGGCGGCGTCAATCACATGAAACGCTTTTTCCGCTCAAAGCTGCGCTGCGGCAAACGTGTCACATTGCGCCAGATCGCCGCTGTCATAGCCGCGCCCGAACCAACGTTGACGCTGTGCGCTGCTGCAATGGGTAAAGGTGTGTGGCCGCACAGGCTTTCCGGCGTTGTGTTGCAGGGTGTCATCGCCGATCCGGCGCCACGTCACCGCGCTCCAGACTATCGAATTGGTCTTGCGCCCCGCGCGCCCAAATTTCGGAAAAGCAATCCGCCTGCAGCTCGACCCGGACCGAAATTGCGTTCGAATCGGCCTGCGACATCTGCGGTCGTATCGCGTTGACCTGCCCCAATATCCCCAGCTCGTTCTGGACATGGTGCGCGATCTCATGCGCCAGCACATAAGCGGCGGCAAAGTCGCCCCCTGCCCCCAGACGCTGCTCCAGCGTGGTGAAAAACGCTGTGTCCAGAAATGCCTTACGCTCGGCGGGACAATAAAACGGCCCCGTCGCCGCAAACGCGCCGCCGCAAACGGATTGCGTTTGACCTTTGAACAATACCAGCGTGGGTGGACGATAGGGTTGGTCCAACTTGCGGCCAAATATTTCCGCCCAGACCCCTTCGGTATCTGCCAGCGTCACGAATACAAAACCGGCGGCGCGTTGATCTGCCGTCTGCGATCCTCGATATTTCGGCTGCCGCGCCGTCCTTGCCACTTCATCGCGTCACCCCTCATCGGTTGACACCCATATTATGCGCAAACCTGCCGCAGACAAGCTTGACCCGTCCCCGGACACATGGCCTAAGGCGCGCAACGATCCAAAGGGACAACCCGCATGCTCCGCCGTCTTTATGAATGGACACTTTCACTGGCCAAATCGCCCTACGCGCTTTGGGCGCTCGCGGTTGTGGCATTTATGGAATCGTCGTTCTTCCCGATCCCACCCGACGTGCTGATGATCCCGATGATCATTGCCCGCCCGTCGCGCGCCTTTGTCATCGCCGGTGTCGCGACCGTCGCATCGGTGCTTGGCGGCATCTTGGGCTATTACATCGGCTACGGGCTGTTTGAAACTGTCGGCAAGCCGCTGTTGGACTTCTACGGCAAGCACGGCGCGTTCGACGAATTTCAGGCGACGTTCAATAACTACGGCGCATGGGCGGTCCTTGCGGCAGGCGTCACGCCGTTTCCGTTCAAGGTGATCACCATTGCGTCGGGGGTCACGCAACTGTCATTTCCGGTTTTCGTCGGCTCTGCCATTATCGCACGGGCGCTGCGGTTCTATCTCGTGGCCATCTTGCTATGGAAATTCGGCCCGCCGATCCGTACCTTCATCGAGCGTCGCCTCGGCTTCGTCTTTATTGTTTTTTGCGCACTGCTGATTGGCGGCTTCGCGCTTGTGGGGCTGTTATGACACGTAACCTGATGATTATGCTTGCCGCCGGCGGCTCTGCGGCCCTGCTGGGTGGTGCGTTCCTGTTCCAGCTTCTGGGCTATCCGCCCTGCGCGATGTGCCTTTGGCAGCGTTGGCCCCATGCGGCGGCCATCGTCATTGGCTTGCTGGCACTTGCGATCCCCGGGCGGCTTCTGCCACTTGTCGGCGCACTTGCCGCGGCAACGACATCGGGCATCGGCCTTTTCCATACCGGCGTGGAACGCGATTGGTGGGAAGGCCCCACCAGCTGCACCGGCAACGGCGGTCTTGATGGCCTGTCAGGCAGTGACCTGCTCGCCATCGAAGGCCCCCGCATCATCATGTGCGACCAAGTGTCCTGGGAATTCCTGACCCTGTCCATGGCCAGCTGGAACGCGCTGTTCTCACTCGGGCTCGTGGGGGTTTGGCTTCTGGCGGTATCGCTTAGCGGCGGGTGGATAACAAAAGGCTCGTCTCGGACCGGGTAACCCCTTCGAGCCTGCGAATGGCAAACAGCACCTGATCAAACGCCTCAAGCGTATCTGTGCCGATCTCGGCAATCATATCCCATGTGCCGTTGGTTGAATGCACCGCCAGGACTTCCGGCATCGACGTAAGCCGCTTGACGATCTTTTCGGCCCCGCGACCTGCGATCTCCAGCATCATGAACCCGCGCACCGCGTCGGGGCGCACATCCGACCGGGTCAACACCGTGAACCCCGCGATTTCGCCGCCCGCCACCAGCCGGTCCAGCCGAGCCCGCACGGTGCTGCGGGTCACCCCCAAATCTGCCGCCAGATCAGACAGCGATGCCCGCCCGTTGCGGCGCAATGCCCCGATCAGCCGACCGTCCATTTCGTCCATTACGACCACCCAATCTGCATAATCCTACACCATTTTGCACAATTTGACGGCTTATCCCACCCTCTATTTTGGGCAAGACTGCGCCCATGACACAAAAACACTGTATATTGATCGGCGCACCCGTGGACTGTGGCAAACGCCGCCGCGGTTGCCTGATGGGCCCTGACGCCTACCGCACCGCTGGCATTGCCGAGGCGATCACCGCCCTCGGCCATACCGTTACCGACATCGGCAACCTGACCCCCAAGGATGTCACCGTCGCCGCACCGAAAAACCCGCTGGTGTATCAGCTGGCCGAAAACGTCGGCTGGACCCACACCCTGATGGAGGCCGCGATCGACGCCGCCGCCAAAGGCATGCCGATTTTCATGGGTGGCGATCATGCGCTGGCTGCAGGCACCGTGGCGGGTATGGCAGCCCACGCTCAGGCGCAAGACCGCCCGTTCTTTGCCCTCTGGCTGGATGCGCACAGCGATATCCACACCCCCGACACAACCGACAGCGGCAACCTGCACGGCACACCCGTCGGCTATGTCACCGGGCGCAGCGGCTTTGATGCCTATCCGCCCCTGCCCGTCCGCGTCGATCCCGCCAATATCTGCATGATCGGCCTGCGGTCCGTCGATGCCGCCGAACACGCCATGCTCGATGATGGCGACGTGACGCTCGTGGATATGCGCACCATCGACGAACAAGGTATCAGTGCACCGCTTGGCGCCTTTCTTGACCGGGTCGCAGCGGTGAACGGGATGCTGCATGTGTCGCTCGACGTGGATTTCCTTGATCCGTCCGTTGCGCCCGCCGTCGGCACCACGGTCCCCGGCGGCGCGACCGTGCGCGAAGGCCACCTTGTCATGGAAATGCTCTCCGACAGCGGTTTGGTCAGTTCACTTGATCTGGTCGAGCTTAATCCGTTTCTGGATGACCGGGGCAAAACGGCAAGCCTGATGGTTGACCTCACCGCGTCGCTGCTGGGACGCCGCGTGTTCGACCGACCAACCCGCAGCTTCACGTCATAACCCAGAACGCCCCGCGCGACACCATCGCATACGCCGGGCGGGTCCGCCTGCGGCATGGTGCCCAACGTCGCGCTGACACGCATAACAACAGGACTACACAAAATGACTCTCAAAGCGTCCAAACTGGCCATGGTGCCCTTCGTCAGCGTCGACAACATGATGCGGCTGGTCCACCATATCGGGATCGAAACCTTCATCGCCGACCTCGCCCGTGAAATAGAGGCCGACTTTGTCCGGTGGGAATTGTTCGACAAGACCCCGCGCTTCGGCTCGCATTCCGATGTCGGCGTGATCGAACTGATGCCCACCTCCGATGGCACCTACTACGCCTTCAAATACGTCAACGGCCACCCTAAAAACATGGGCGAAGGCCTGCAAACCGTGACCGCCTTCGGGGTCCTGTCAGACGTCTATTCCGGCTACCCCGTCCTGTTTTCGGAAATGACGATCCTGACCGCACTGCGCACCGCGGCAACGTCGGCAATGGCCACCAAACATCTGGCCGCCCCCGGCGCCACGACCATGGCCATGATCGGCAACGGCGCACAATCGGAATTTCAGTGCCTCGCCCTCAAGGCGGTCTGCGGCATCGACACCGTCCGGCTATATGATATCGACCCGGCCGCGACCGCGAAATGCGTCCGCAACCTGACCGGGCTTGGCCTGGACATCATCACCTGCACCACCCCGGAGGACGCGATCGAGGGTGCGCAGGTCATCACCGTGGCCACCGCCGACAAGGATATGCAAACGATCCTGACCGATAACATGGTCGGCGCAGGCGTGCATATCAACGCCATCGGCGGCGACTGTCCGGGCAAAACGGAACTGCACCGCGACATCGTGGCACGGTCATCGGTTTTCGTCGAATATCCGCCGCAAACCCGGATCGAGGGCGAAATTCAGCAAATGGCCCCCGACCACCCCGTAACCGAGCTTTGGCAGGTGATCACCGGGGCGGCCAAGGGGCGGCAATCTGCCAGCGAGGTCACTCTTTTCGATGGTGTCGGCTTCGCAATCGAAGACTTTAGCGCATTGCGCTACGTCCACGCCCAGATCACGGATACCCCCTATTACGTCGACCTTGATCTGGTCGCCGACCCCGATGACCCGCGTGATTTGTTCGGGATGATCAAACGCGCAGGCTGATGCCCGCAAAGGGGGGGGGCGCAGCCCCCTCAATTGCGACTTGCGGGTGAATGCCCCGATATGGGCGGTCAACAATGCGCCCGATCCGCTGCCCGCCCTCACGATCCGGGACCGGTATCAAAGCCGCCGGGCAGACAGCGATCTGGCCAGATGACTGTATCCCGCCTATATGCCCCCATAGCGAAATGCGGGCAGTGCGATAAAATTTGCAATAAAAACAGTGTATTACCAAAGCTGTACCGTGGCTGCCGGCCGCAAAGGGCATCGCCCATTGCACCCCACATCAAGTGTCTGATAGTATTCCTGCAACGAAATATAGCAGTGCCAATAACAACAGGCGGTCCACGTGAACGATACCCCAGAAACCCCTGAAAACGATGACGAAACTCCGCGCGCGCGCTCTGCGTATGACGGCCCGTCCGTCACCATCGAACACGAGCTAAAGACCAGCTACCTTGACTACGCGATGAGCGTGATCGTGTCCCGCGCGATCCCCGATCTGCGTGATGGCCTCAAACCGGTGCACCGTCGCATCATCTATTCGATGTACGAAAAAGGCATTACCGCCGACAAATCATATCGCAAGTCTGCGAAATCCGTCGGCGACGTGATGGGGTCGTACCACCCCCATGGCGACAGCGCGATTTATGACGCGCTTGTCCGCATGGCGCAGGATTTTTCCATGTCGCTGCCGCTGATTGACGGTCAGGGCAACTTTGGCTCGATGGATGGCGATGGCGCCGCCGCGATGCGTTACACGGAATCGCGTTTGGACAAAGTCACGAAATACATGACGGAAGACCTGCTCAAGGATACCGTCGATTTCATGGACAACTACGATGGCAAGGAACGCGAGCCATCGGTCCTGCCCGCGCGTTTCCCCAACATGCTGGTCAATGGTGCGGGCGGTATCGCTGTCGGTATGGCAACCAACATCCCGCCGCATAATTTGGGCGAAGTAATCGATGGCACGCTGGCGCTGATCGACAACCCGGACATGTCCACCGAAGAGCTGATTGAAATCATTCCCGCGCCCGACTTTCCAACCGGCGGCATCATCCTTGGCCGATCCGGTGCGCGCAAAGCCTATCTCGAAGGGCGCGGTTCGGTTATCGTGCGCGCCAAGACCCACACCGAAGAAATACGCAAAGACCGCTATGCCATCGTCATTGATGAGATCCCTTATCAGGTGAACAAAGCGTCGATGATCGACAAGATCGCCGAAGCGGCCCGCGACAAGCGGATCGAAGGCATCGCGCATGTGCAGGATGAATCCGACCGTAACGGTGTGCGCGTCGTCGTCGAACTCAAACGCGACGCCACAGCCGAGGTCGTGCTGAACCAGCTGTTCCGCTTTACCCCGATGCAAACCTATTTCGGCTGCAACATGCTGGCGCTGAACGGCGGCAGGCCCGAACAATTGACGCTGCGCGCCTTCCTAGTGGCCTTCGTGGATTTCCGCGAAGAGGTCGTCGCCCGCCGCACCGCGTTCGAGCTGCGCAAAGCCCGCGAACGTGCGCATATCCTGTGTGGTCTGGCCGTCGCCGTGACCAATATCGACGAAATCGTCGCCACGATCCGGTCCTCTGCCGATGCCGCCGCGGCGCGCGAAAGGCTGATGACCCGCAAGTGGCCCGCGGCAAGTATCCTCGAATACATCGCGCTGATCGACGATCCGACCCATACCGCCAACGATGACGGCACCTACAACCTGTCCGAAACACAGGCCCGCGCCATCCTTGAACTGCGCCTGCAACGCCTGACCCAGATCGGCGTCAAAGAAGTCACCGACGAGCTGCAGGAACTGGCTGGCAAGATCCGCGAATATCTCGAAATTCTTGGCTCGCGCGACCGCATCATGCAAATCATCCGTGATGAGCTGCACGAGGTGCGCAACCTGTTTGCCGTGCCACGCCGCACCGAAATCGTCGATTGGGCCGGCGATATGGACGACGAAGACCTGATTGAACGCGAAGAGATGGTCGTTACCGTCACCTCTGGCGGCTACATCAAACGCACCGCCCTTGCCGATTTCCGCGCACAGCGGCGCGGCGGCAAAGGCCTGTCCTCCATGGCCACCAAGGAAGAAGACGTGGTGACCACGCTTTTCGTCGCCAATACGCATACCCAACTGCTGTTCTTTACGACCGATGGCATGGTCTACAAACTCAAGACATGGCGCCTGCCGCAGGGCAGCCGCACCGCCAAAGGCAAGGCGATCGTGAACATCCTGCCGATCCCGCCGGGCGTGTCCATTGCTGCGATCATGCCCGTGGACCGGCCCGAAGATGAATGGGACGACCTGCAGGTCGTCTTTGCGACTTCTGCTGGAACTGTGCGCCGTAACAAGCTGTCAGACTTCACAAATGTCATGCGCAACGGCAAGATCGCGATGAAGTTCGAAGACGAACACGCCGACACCACGCTGATCAACGCCCGCATCGCCTCCAATGATGACGACGTGATGCTGTTTACCGACAGCGGGCGCGCAATCCGGTTCAGGGCAACGGACGTGCGGATATTTAACTCGCGCAGCTCTGTGGGTGTGCGCGGTATCCGACTGCAAGGTGACGACAAGGTCGTGTCAATGTCGATCATCCGCCACTTCGAAGCTGAATCCGATGAACGTGCCGCCTATCTCAAGATGCGGCGCGCCATGGCCGGCCTGACGGACGAGGCCGAGAACGAAGACGACGAAGGCGTGGTCGCCGGTGCGATCACCACAGAACGCTACGCCGAAATGTCGGCTGCCGAAAACCTGATCCTGACAATCACGGCCAAAGGGTCCGGCAAACTGTCCTCCAGCCACGATTACCCCCTGCGCGGACGTGGCGGCATGGGCGTGGCCGCGATGGACAAGGCCATGCGCGGCGGCCCATTGGTCACCTCGTTCCCGGTCGAAATGTCCGATCAGATCATGCTGGTGACTTCGACCGGGCAATCCATCCGGGTGCCCATCGAGGGGATATCATTCCGGTCGCGCGGTGCCGGCGGGGTCAAGGTATTCGACACCGGCAAAGGCGAAACCGTCGTCAGCGTCGCATGGATCGCCGATCAGGGCGACGAAGAAGAGACTGCGGAATAGTCACACCAAACCCCAGCGCCCTGGGTCAGCCCCCCCAGGACGCTTTGCATTTTTCAGCCTCAAGGATGAGAGGGGGCCGCAAGGTCACTGACACTGCGGTCACGAAACAACCGACCACAAATAAACGGTCGGTTGGGTCACAAGCCACAGACGTCGTATCGGCCGGAAACAGCGTGGTATTGCACGCTGACACCCGCCAAACTGCATCAATTTCGCACCACATGAACGTAGCCAGGGGTGACCATGCTTGTTTTTTTCAGCGCGATGCTGCATGTGCACAAAATAGAATTTAATTAGGGGTTTACTATGTTACGCACACTTACAACCACAGCAATCATTGCGCTGATCGCCGGTTCGGCCACAGCCGATGGCGTAAATTATGGCCGTTTCAGCTATGATTTCACAAATTTCGATGATGGCTTCAACGAAGCCGACATCTCAATCGTACAAGGTGCCATCGAATATGGCTTCGGTCAGGTCCTGATTACAGCAGATATCGTCAGCACGACCGTGGAAGATGGCGGCTCGTTTGACTTCCAGCAGTATTCACTTGGCGGCGGCTACCTGATCACACCGGAAATTCTCGTCGGTGCCGGTGTCATTGGCATCAAAAGCGAATTATCCGACCAGAACGGCTATGAGATCTTCGGTCAGTATCAGACGGATCAGTTCGGCGTTGCGCTGAATGTCGCGAAACCTGACAGCGACGCCGACTATACCTACAGCACCCTTTATGGTGAAGTTGCGGTGACACCTGCGGTCAACCTTGGCTTGGCATTGTCACAGTATTCTGACGAAAGCTGGACATATTATGTCGCCAGCGCCGAATACAACGAAGGCCCAATCGCAGCACGCGCCTACTATCAAGGCTACTCCGACGAAGACACTGCCATCCTTGGCCTGCGTGGCAGCTACGAGTTGAACGCGCCGTTCCGCATCTTGGCGTCTTATGAAACAATCGTAGGCGACGACTTGGTGGATATATCCGTCTACACAGTCGGCGGCGGCTACCGTATCACCGATGGTGTCTGGTTTGATGCAAACATCGGTCAGATCACCGGCGATTCTGTGATGACAGACATTGATCGCGTGCAGGCGACGATCACCTTTGAAACAGGTAAGCGGACGCGTATCGACAACAGCTTCAACCAAGATGCTCTTGACGATCGGCTGGCTGGCTTGGGCTCGTTCATATTCTAAGCCACTTGCGCCTCGAAAACGAAAGCCCTGCCAATTGGCGGGGCTTTTTTCGTTTTCGGGTGTCGCGACACATGATTGCGCCACTCTCGGTCACACGGGCCACCTCGGGGCTTTTCAATTCTGTGCACCTGCCCTAAATATCCGGCATGGAAAACACACTCAATATCATTGGCGGCGGCATGGCCGGGTCAGAAGCCGCATGGCAAGCCGCGAACGCGGGCATCACGGTCGTGATCCACGAAATGCGCCCCAAGGTCGGCACCTTTGCCCACCGCACCGGCCATCTGGGCGAAATGGTCTGCTCAAATTCATTCCGCTCGGACGACCACGAACAAAACGCCGTGGGCCTGCTGCACTGGGAAATGCGTCAGGCTGGCGGGTTGATCATGGCAATGGCGGAAAAACACCGCCTGCCAGCGGGCGGCGCATTGGCCGTTGACCGAGATCCCTTCGCGCAAAGCGTGACCGAAGCACTGACGGCGCACCCAAATATCTCGGTATCATACGAAGAGATAACGGCGCTGCCCGACACCGGCCACTGGATCATCGCCACCGGCCCGCTGACCTCCGGCGCCTTGGCCACGGCCATCCAAACCGAAACCGGCGCAGAGGCGCTGGCCTTTTTCGACGCCATCGCCCCTATCGTCTATCACGACAGCATCGACATGGACGTCGCGTGGATGCAGTCGCGCTATGACAAGGGCGAAACCGAAGCCGAACAAACCGCCTATCTCAACTGCCCGATGAACAAATTGCAGTACGAGGCGTTCATCGACGCGCTGCTCAGCGCCGACAAGACCGAATTCAAGGAAGGCGAAACCGCAGGCTATTTTGATGGCTGCCTGCCGATCGAAGTCATGGCGGAACGTGGCCGCGAAACCCTGCGCTTTGGCCCGATGAAGCCCGTGGGGCTGACAAACACCCATGACCCCCAAAACAAAGCCTACGCCGTGGTGCAACTGCGCCGCGACAATGCATTGGGAACGCTTTTCAACATCGTCGGCTTTCAGACCAAGATGAAGTACGGCGCTCAGAAAGCTGTTTTTAATACGATTCCGGGCCTTGAAAATGCCGAGTTTGCCCGTCTCGGCGGCATTCATCGCAACACCTTCATCAATTCGCCGACCCTGCTTGACGACCAGATGCGCCTGCGCAGCCAGCCGCATATCCGGTTTGCCGGGCAAATAACAGGTGTCGAAGGGTACGTGGAAAGTGCGGCCATGGGCCTGCTTGCGGGCCGTATGGCGGTGGCCGAATTGACCGGGCAAACTTTGGCTGCGGTGCCCAACACCACCGCCATGGGCGCGCTTGTGACCCATATCACCGGCGGCGCCGAGGCTAAGACGTTCCAACCCATGAACGTCAATTTCGGGCTGTTCCCCCCGCTGGACGGCGTTAAATCCGGGCGGCGCGGTCGCAAGGACCGCTACAAAGCCTATACCGACCGGGCCAAAATAGACTGGCAGGCATGGCTGGCCCCACAGGCGCTCGCTGCCGAATGATCACCCGCTTCGCGCCCTCACCGACAGGGCCGCTGCATCTGGGGCACGCCTATTCGGCGCTGGTTGCGCATGATATGGCCATGGCCGTCGGCGGCACATTTGTGCTGCGGATCGAAGATATCGACCAAAGTCGCGTCCGCCCCGCATGGGAGGCGCAGATTTACGATGATCTGCGCTGGCTGGGGCTGACATGGCCGGCACCCGTCATGCGCCAGTCCGACCGCCTGCCCGCCTATGCCAAGGCGCTCGATATCCTGTGGTCCCGTGGTCTGCTCTATCCATGCACATGCACCCGCAAGGACGTGCTGACAGCCGCAAACGCACCACAAGAAGGCGCGCCCATCGGCCCGGATGGGGTGATATACCCCCGCACTTGCCGCTCCCGGCCGCTTGGCGGGCCATTACCTGCGCAGGATACGATCCGGATCGACCTTGAACGGGTCGCGGACCTGAACCTTGATCTCAGCTACCCCGAAACCGGGCACAGGCCCGGCGTCCACCACACGACCGTTGCCCAAATGCAAACCGACGTGGGTGATTTCGTGATTTCGCGCAAGGGTATGTTCACCTCTTACCACCTGTCCGTGGTGATCGACGACGCCGCGCAACACATCACCCATGTCGTCAGAGGCGCCGACATTCAGGACGCAACGCAAGTCCACGTGCTGCTTCAAAAACTGCTTGGCCTGCCGACACCCACCTATCACCATCACCGGCTGATCCGCGATGACCACGGCAAACGTCTGGCGAAACGCGACGACGCGCGGGCCATTGCGACATACCGCGCCGAAGGTGCGACCCCCAACGATATCAGGCGGTTGGTGGGGCTTCCTGTGCCATAGGTTCTTCGATCTCGATCTCTTCGCCATTGCTGACGCCGGTATAAAAACAGGTCCGCCGCCCGGTGTGACAGGCCGGCCCCGTCTGATTAACCACAACCAGCAGACAGTCGCGGTCACAATCGACCCGGAAATCCACCAATGTCTGGGTGTTCCCGCTGGTCGCGCCCTTGACCCAGAATTCCTGCCGGGACCGCGACCAATACGTGACCTGCCCGGTTTCCAACGTCTTTGCCACGGCTGCCGCATTCATCCATGCCATCATCAGCACCTGACCAGATGCAGCATCCTGCGCAATCGCGGGGATCAGGCCTGCGTCATTAAACGTCAGGGTACCGGGATCAAATGACATGTCAAAAACCTTTGCAACGGGACGGGTCCGCACTATCTAAGACGCACGAATGAAAAGGGCAAACGGCATGTCAGCAGAAACCGATATGATCAAACTCTACTCCGGTCGGATTTTGGCGCTCGCCGCAGATATGCCCCGGACACAGCGGCTGGACAGCCCGACCGCCACTGCGAAAAAACGCTCTCCGCTGTGCGGATCGACCGTCACCGTGGACATCACCGTCGAAAACGGCGTGATCAGCGACTACGGACAAGACGTCAAAGCCTGCGCTTTGGGCCAAGCCGCTGCGGCGGTGGTGGGTGCGGGCGTCGTCGGGCTCACACCCGCGCAGGTCCAAAAAGGCCGCGATGAACTGTTCGCGATGCTGAAAAACGACGGTCCGGTCCCTGCGGCGCCGTTTGGCGACCTCGAAGTCCTGCAGCCTGCCAAGGATTATAAAAACCGGCACGCCTCGATCTTACTGGCATTCGACGCCACATTGGATGCACTTGAAGCAAGCAAGGCAAGCGCCTGATCCAAAATAAAAAACCGCCGCACATCCGGGACAGGATGGCGGCGGCAGGATTGCGATGCGGCCCGATCCACAATGTTCATAAGGGGGCAGGCAGCCCCCGCTTCGAACGGGACAGGCAGGTCATCAATCATTGCATTCTTGGGACAGGGCAATGTGATGGACCGAGCCGCAATCGCGAGGCACGTCAGATCATCGCGGGCAGCGACAATCCAACAAACAGCATGACCATCAAAGCAACAACACCCAGTGCATCAGCCAAAATCGTGTCGCGGGACCGGGCGATAACGGATTTGATCTCTTGTGTCATGTCGTGTTGCTCCTTTGTTCTGTTGCTCCTTTGTTCTCATATCATTAACCTCGTGTAAAGAACTTTTTAGGAACATTTGCGAACATTTCGGAACACAGGCCCTAACCCACTGATATCAAACGGATCGCTTTGTCCTGTTCCATCAGCCACAGCAGCGTCCGGGTCGCCTGCCCTCGTGTCGTGTCCAATTTCGGGTCGTCGTGCAGCAGCTTGCGCGCATCCGTCTGGGCCAACGCCATCAACGCGGCCTGACGTTCCAAATCGGCGATGCGAAAACGCGGGACGCCTGATTGCGCGGTGCCGATCACATCACCGGCCCCCCGCATGGCAAGATCTTCTTCGGAAATCCGAAACCCATCTTCGGTCTCGCGCAATATCTCTAACCGACGGCGCGCGCTTTCGGTCAGGGGCGCCTGATACAGCAGCAAACACGTCGACGCGGTAGACCCGCGCCCGACCCGTCCCCGCAACTGGTGCAACTGCGCCAGCCCAAAACTCTCGGCGCGCTCAATCATCATGATCGACGCATTGGGCACATTCACCCCCACCTCGATCACTGTCGTGGCCACCAATACTTTGGTGTCCCCGGCCACGAACCGGGCCATCGCCGCATCTTTTTCGGCGGGTGGCATCTGGCCATGCACCAGACCGACAACACCTTCCCCCAACGCGGCACGCAGCCGCTTGAACCGCTCTTCTGCGGCCGTCATATCAATGAATTCGCTTTCCTCGACCAACGGGCAGACCCAATAGGCCTGCCGGCCCTCGGCCACGGCATGGCGCAGCTTTTCCACCACCTCATCCATCCGCGATGTCGAAACCAACGCGGTCTGCACCGGCGTGCGCCCGGGTGGTTTTTCGTCCAAGACCGACACATCCATATCGCCATATTGCGCCAGCGCCAGTGATCGCGGAATTGGTGTGGCCGTCATCACCAAGACATCCGTTGCCTGCCCCTTGGCCCCCAGTTCCATCCGCTGGGCGACGCCAAAACGGTGTTGCTCATCAATGATGGCAAGTCGCAAATCATTGAAAACGATGTCTTTTTGGAATACAGCGTGGGTACCGACCAGAATGTCGATGTCGCCGGCCGCCAATGCCGCCAACTTGGCCGCACGGTCAGCGCCCTTGTCGCGCCCCGTCAGCAATTCCAGCACAACGCCCGCGCTGGCAGCCAACGGCTGCAAGCCCTCCAGATGTTGCCGGGCCAAGATTTCGGTCGGGGCCATCATCACGCCCTGCCCGCCGGCCTCTACGACACACAGCAGCGCCATCAGCGCCACAAGCGTCTTGCCCGACCCCACATCACCCTGCAACAAACGGTTCATTCGCAATCGCGATGCCAAATCTGCGGCAATCTCGGCAATCGCGCGCGTCTGCGCCTGTGTCGGTTTGTAAGGTAACGCCGCCAATACCCTGGCCTGCAACAGCCCCGTCCCGCGCGACGAAATCCCCTTGCCGCGCCGCAACGTTGCCCGTGCCAAGGCCAGGGTAATCTGATGCGCGAACAGCTCGTCATAGGCCAGCCGCGCCCGCGCCAGATCATGAGGCGACAAATCGCTCGACGATGCCGGGCAATGCGCCCGCGCCAACGCGCCCTGCCAATCCGGCCAGCCTTCGCGCTTGCACAACGCCGCATCAATCCATTCCGGCAACGGCGGCGCCATTTGCAGCGCCGACCGCGTCGCCTTCCACATCAATTTCTGACTGATCCCGGCGTGCAGCGGATAGACCGGCTCATAGGTTGGAATTTCCTCTGCCTCGGCCAGCGGCAGCACATGATCGGGGTGGACCATCTGCGCAACACTGTCAAAAATCTCGACCTTGCCGGACACAACACGTTTTTGCCCCGTTGGCAGCAGCTTTTGCAGATAATCGCCGCGTGCATGGAAAAACACCAATTGAAACGATGTCTCCGCATCCTCGACATGCACCCGATACGGGCGCCCCCGGGTCTTGGGCGGATAATGCTCGCCCACCGTCACCTCGACCGTCACCGTCGCCGGGGCAATCACCTCGCGGATACTGGCGCGCCTGCGCCGATCCACGCCCGACTGCGGCAGCGTCATCAGCAGGTCACGCGGATTGGCGATGCCAGCCCCCTCCAGCGCCTGCGCGGTCTTGGGGCCAATACCATCCAGCTTGGTCAGGCCGCCAAAAAGCGGAAACAGAACCTCTGGTCGGCCGCTCATCCGGCACCGATCAGCGCAAGCCAGGCGTCTTCGTCCATCGTCGCAACGCCCAGTTCAGCGGCCTTTTTAGCCTTTGATCCGGCACCCGGACCCGCGACCAGAATATCGGTCTTGGCGCTGACCGAACCCGATACTTTCGCACCCAGGCTTTCGGCACGCGCCTTGGCCTCGGCCCGGGTCATCTTTTCCAATGTACCCGTGAACACAATCGTTTTGCCTGCAACCGGGCTGTCGCGCGCCACCGGCACCGCATCGTGCACCTGCAACTGTGCCACCAGCCGATCAATCGACGCACGTTCCGCCTCTTGCTGCATGGCCGTAATCACCGACGTCGCCATCACCGCCCCCACCCCGTCAATCCCGGTCAAATCATCCCAAGCGGCACCTTCACCAACCTTGGCCGCTGTCATCGCTTCCTGGAACGCGCGCCAAGAGCCATAATGATTCGCAAAAAGCGCGGCCCCCGCCTCGCCGACATGCCGTATCCCCAGCGAAAAAATCAACCGATGCAGCGGAATTTGGCGTTTCTCGTCAATTGCATCGAACAAGTTCTGCGCACTCTTCTCGCCCCAGCCTTCGCGGTTTTTCAACTGCTGCAGGCCCGTCGCGAACCTATCACGCAGCGTGAAGATATCCGCAGGGGTGGTGATCCAGCCGTCCGCATAAAACTGCTCCACCTGTTTGGCGCCAAGCCCTTCAATGTCAAACGCCGCGCGCGATACGAAATGCTTGAGCCGCTCGACTGCTTGCGCGGGACAGATCAGGCCCCCGGTACAGCGCCGCACCGCATCACCATCTTCGCGGATCGCCGCAGACCCGCAATCGGGGCAAACATCGGGGAAAACAAACGGCACGGCATCAGCCGGGCGGCGCGCCAGATTCACATCCTTGATCTTGGGGATCACATCGCCCGCGCGATATACCTGCACCCAATCACCCACACGCACATCCCGCCCGCCCCGGATCGGCTGCCCATCACCACCAAGCCCGGCAATGTAATCTTCATTATGCAATGTCGCATTGGACACCACGACCCCGCCCACCGTCACCGGCGTCAGGCGCGCGACAGGTGACAATGCGCCGGTACGACCGACCTGAATGTCGATCGCCTCAAGCCTTGTCCACGCCAGTTCCGCAGGGAATTTATGTGCAATCGCCCAGCGTGGCGTTGTCGAGCGAAAGCCAAGCCGTTGCTGCAGGTCAAGATCATTCACCTTGTAAACAACGCCATCAATATCATAACCCAGCGTCGCGCGCTGCTCTTCGATCCTATGGTAATGCGCGATCATATCCGCAGGACCGTCGCATCGCACCATCAGGTCATTCGTCGCAAACCCCAGTGTCGCCAGCCGCGCAATCGCTGCAAACTGCGTGTCGGCCAATGGCGCGGACAGATCGCCCCAGGCATAGGCAAAAAACCGCAGCGGCCGCGCCTGAGTAATCGTCGCGTCCAACTGGCGCAGCGATCCCGCAGCGGCGTTGCGCGGGTTGGCAAACGTCTTGCCGCCCGCATCGGTCTGGCGCCGGTTCAGCGCCGCAAAATCCGCATGGCTCATGTAGACCTCGCCACGCACTTCCAAAATCTCCGGCGCATCGGCGATGACGTGGGGAATATCCGCAATGGTGCGGGCATTTGCAGTGACGTTTTCGCCAACCGCGCCATCGCCGCGGGTTGCGGCCTGCATCAAAATGCCACCCTCATACCGTAACGACAAAGACAGCCCGTCGATCTTTGGCTCTGCCGTATAGATCAGCCCGGCATCTTGCCCCAACCCCAGATACTTGCGGATACGCAGATCGAAATCGCGGACATCGGCGTCGCTGAACGCATTGCCCAGCGACAGCATCCGCACGACATGCTGCACCTTGCCAAAACCCTCTGCCACAGTGCCGCCCACCTGTTCGCTGGGGCTGTCGCTGCGTTTGAGCGCGGGAAACGCCGCCTCGATCGCCAGATTGCGCTGCTTGAGTGCATCGTAGGTTGCGTCGCTGATATCGGGCGCATCATCGCGATGATACGCCACATTGGCCGCCTGCAACCGTGCGGCCAGCCATGCCAGCTCTGCCGCCGCCTGATCCGGTGACAAATCGCCCACCGGTACATCCCCGGTTTTGGGATCATGTAACTCTTTGTTCCGGCTCACGCTTGCCCCCCGCACACAGCACCCAGCGATTGCTGGCAACAGGTCCAATTCTTAGGCAGGCATTCTTGCGGCGTCCAGCCATGATGCGTCGATGATCCGTGAGTGGCCGCGATCCGCGCTGTTAGGCGCCGACCGCAATCTTCTGTGCATGCATGGTTGGCTCAGGGTCGCGCAGCACATAACCGCGCCCCCACACCGTTTCGATATAGTTGTCACCATCCGTTGCTTCGCTTAACTTCTTGCGCAACTTGCAGATGAAGACATCAATGATTTTCAGTTCAGGCTCGTCCATGCCGCCATAAAGATGGTTCAGAAACATCTCCTTGGTCAGCGTGGTGCCCTTGCGCAGGCTCAGCAGTTCCAACATCTGGTACTCTTTGCCCGTCAGATGCACGGTTGACCCACCGACATCGACAGTTTTCGCGTCCAAATTAACCGCAATCAGCCCGGTTTTGATGATCGACTGCGCGTGGCCCTTGGACCGGCGGATAATGGCATGAATACGCGCCACGAGTTCTTCGCGGTGGAAGGGTTTGGTCAGATAATCATCTGCGCCGAAACCAAAGCTTTTGAGCTTGCTCTCTGTCCCATCGTCCCCTGAAAGGATCAATATAGGCGTATCTATGCGGCTCAGGCGCAGCTGTCGCAGCACCTCGTGGCCATTCATATCCGGCAAGTTCAAATCCAACAGGATCAGGTCATAATCGTACAGCTTTGCAAGATCTATCCCTTCCTCCCCCAGATCCGTCGCATAGACGTTAAGGTTGGCATGGGTCAGCATCAGTTCAATGCTTTTCGATGTTGTTGGGTCATCTTCAACCAGCAAGACACGCATCCGAGTTCTCCGCTCTCTCTATGTGTCGTTAACCTAAACGGTTAAAGGTTAATCACCCGTTACCGTATTGCAAGAACATCGCACTTCCACCTAGGATTGTCTATATCGTTGCAACGCAGTTGTCCGCAATGCGGCCTCTCCATGGGCGGCGACAGCCGCCTCCCACTCGGAATACTCCTCCTCGGATAATTGATAACGCTCCAATGCTTCCCTGCGGCTAATCAGCCCGGCCCCTACCGCACGCACCACGGCTGCCTTGCGCGACGCAACCCAGCGTCGTGTCTGCGCACTGGGCAAATCCGCCCGCGTCATGACGGCACCATCGGGCAGCGTTACGGAACGCGGCCCCTCAACCTTGCGTAAATACATATCGCACCCCTTTGCGGTTACTCCCGCGGCTGTTATCGGGGTCAGGACTTAACGAGACGTATAACCACCCCTTGAGAATAACTCGTATTTTCTTATATTTCGTCACGAACCCAACACATCTGGATATCTTATGGCCCTTGATTCGCCCCTGAACTCTCTTGGCTTTGCCAAGCCGCCCGCGCAAACCCGCGTCGTCGTGGCCATGTCCGGTGGCGTGGACAGCTCGGTTGTGGCGGCGCAATTGGCCGAAGAAGGCTATGATGTCGTGGGCGTGACGTTGCAGCTTTATGACCACGGCGCGGCCTTGGCCAAAAAAGGTGCCTGTTGCGCGGGCCGCGATATCCATGACGCGCGCCGCGTCGCCGAAGACATGGGTTTTCCGCATTACGTGCTGGATTACGAAAATACGTTTCGCGAAGCCGTGATCGACGAATTCGCCGATAGCTATCTGGCAGGGGCCACCCCGGTGCCGTGTATTCGGTGCAATGAACGGGTCAAGTTCAAGGACCTGCTGCAAACCGCCAAGGATCTTGACGCCGACTGCATGGCGACCGGGCACTATATCCAGCGCAAGATGGGGGATCACGGGGCAGAGCTGCACGCGGCGGCGGATGGCAACCGGGACCAAAGCTATTTCCTGTTTTCCACGACGGCCGAACAGCTCAGCTACCTGCGCTTTCCGTTGGGGCACCTTGCATCAAAGGATGAAACCCGTGCGCTGGCCCAGAAATACGGGCTAAGCGTGGCGGATAAACCCGATAGTCAGGACATCTGCTTTGTGCCCAACGGCGACTATGCCGCCGTGATCGAGAAATTGCGCCCCGGTGCGGCGGAACCGGGCGACATCGTGGATGTGAACGGTCAGGTCCTCGGGACGCATCGCGGCGTCATCCACTACACCATCGGGCAGCGGCGCGGTCTGGGGATCGGCGGGCTTGCTGATCCGCTGTATGTGGTCAGGCTCGACGTTGACGCACGCCACGTGATCGTCGGCCCCAAAGATCTGCTGGCGACCCGCACCGTCCCTCTTCGCGAGATCAACTGGATCGGCGACGGTGCGCTCAGCGATATGTCAGAGCGGCCAATCATGGTGCGTGTGCGCTCGACCCGCCCGCCCACCGATGCGATTTTGCGGCCAATTTCAGACACCGAAGCCACAGTCGAATTGCTGGTGGCCGAACAGGGCGTCGCACCGGGGCAGGCTTGCGTATTTTACGACCCCGACAGCACACGTGTGCTGGGCGGTGGCTGGATCTGGCGCGGTGCCTAGGGGCCAAAATTTTCTGGAAAATTTTACCTTTCTCCGCAATTGCACGGCGCTGCGGCTAAAAATCTTCTAGAAGATTTTCGCCCAGCCCGTTACGCAGTCCCTCATGATCTATGCATCCTCCTCAGAATGGCGTCAGGCCGCGCGCAAACGGGTTTTGCTGTTTGGCATGTCCGGGCTTGGCAAAACCCATGTCTCGAACATCCTGCGCCGCGCGGGCGACTGGTTTCACTACTCCGTCGATTACCGGATCGGCACCCGCTACATGGGCGAACGGATCGCCGACAACGCCAAGGCCGAGGCGATGAAAGTCCCGTTTCTGCGTGACCTGCTGTTGTCCGATTCCATCTACATCGGCTCAAACATCACATTCGACAACCTGAATCCCGTCTCCAGCTATCTGGGCAAACCGGGCGATCCGGCCAAGGGCGGCTTGCCCTTTGACACCTACACCCAGCGCCAGTCAGAGTTCCGTCAGGCCGAAATGGCCGCGCTTTATGACACGGCGCATTTCATGACGCGTGCGCAGACGCTATATGACTATCCCCATTTTATCTGCGACACCGGCGGCTCGATCTGCGAATGGGTTGACCCCCAAGACGAAAACGACCCGCTGCTGCGCGAATTGGCGTCGCACACCCTGATGATCTGGATCGAAGGTTCTGACGCGCATACCGCCGAACTGGTCCGCCGATTTGATCAGGCCCCCAAACCGATGGCCTATCAACCCGCGTTTCTGCTGCAGGTCTGGAACGCCTACCTGACCCGGAATGATTACACCGAGGCCGAGGTCGACCCCGATGCCTTTATCCGCTGGACCTATGCACAGGCGCTTGCCCACCGGCAGCCGCGCTATGCCGCGATGGCCAACCGCTGGGGCCTGACCGTGCCCGCAGCCGACATCGCAGCCGTGCAAACGACACAGGACTTTGACGCCTTGGTCGCCCGCCTGCTTGATAAGCGGGTTGAGATGCAGGGCTAACCCCCCTATCTGACCATTTTCACATACCCGCAGGAGCAGCCCAATGCCCATCAAGATTCCCGCAAACCTTCCCGCCTTTGACGTGCTGGCGCACGAGGGCGTGATGGTGATGGATCACGATGCCGCAGACCGGCAGGATATCCGCCCCCTGCGCATTGGCCTGCTCAATCTGATGCCCAAGAAAATCCAGACCGAAAATCAATTTGCCCGGCTGATCGGGGCGACTCCCCTGCAAATCGAATTGACGCTGATCCGGATGTCCGAACACCAGACCAAAAACACCGCCGCCGAACATATGGAGGAGTTCTATAGAACCTTCGACGAAGTCCGCGACGAAAAATTTGACGGGCTGATCATCACCGGCGCACCCATCGAACATCTGCCATTTCACGATGTCACCTATTGGCACGAGCTGACGCAGGTGTTCGACTGGACCCAGACCAACGTCCATTCCACCTTTGGTGTCTGCTGGGGCGGGATGGCGATGATCAACTATTTCCACGACGTCGATAAACACATCCTTGATCACAAGGCCTTCGGCTGTTTCCGGCACCACAACATGGCACCCAATTCACCCTATCTGATGGGGTTTTCGGACGATTGCGTGATCCCGGTCAGCCGGTGGACCGAAATGCGCCAGAACGAAATAGATGCCGCCACCGGCCTGTCCACGCTGATCACCAGCGACGCATCCGGCCCCGCCCTGGTCGAGGACCCGGCACACCGCGCGCTGTATATCTTCAACCACTTCGAATATGACAGTGGCACGCTCAAGCAGGAATACGACCGCGACATCGCGAACGGCACGCCGATTAACGTGCCGATGAACTACTATCCCGATGATGACCCCACGAAACCACCGCTGAACAGGTGGAGAAGCCACGCACACCTCCTATATGGTAACTGGATCAATCAGATCTATCAGACCACACATTTCGCGTTGGACAAAATTGGTACCTAAAGCATTCACCTTCTCGGCGCTCGCGATCGGACTAGGTGCGGTATTGGCAAGCCTCAGCGCCAGCCATCGCGCACAACAGGCCGAAGCCGCGCACCCTCCCGAAGGCGCATTCGTTGCCGTCACCGGTGGCCGCGTGCACTATGTGCAACAAGGCACCGGGCCGCATCTGATCTTGCTGCATGGCGCGGGCGGCAATCTGCGCGATTTCACGTTTGATCTGATGGGTCGGCTGACGGACCGCTATACCGTCACCGCCTTTGACCGGCCCGGTCTGGGCTATACCGACCGGGTGCCCGGCGTGGCGACAGGCGTTGCGGCCACCGCTGGCGACAGTCCGCAACAGCAGGCGGCGATGCTACGCGAAGCCGCGCTTGCCCTCGGCATCGAAAACCCCATCGTGGCCGGCCACAGCTTTGGCGGGATCGTGTCCTATGCGTGGGCCGTCGCAGGTTTGAACAACCCCAGCCCGGTAAACGCCGCCGCCGTGGTCTCCATCGCGGGGGTCACGATGCCTTGGCCCGGCGACCTTGATCCCTATTACCGGATCAACGGCAGCACCTTTGGTGGCTTGGTCACCGTGCCGCTGATTGCCGCACTTGTGCCCGGCAGCATCGTGCGCGACCGCATCGAAAGCACCTTTGCCCCGCAGGCCGCACCCTTTGGCTATGCCGATTACATCGGTGCCGGGCTGACCCTGCGCAACGCCAGCTTTCGGGCCAATATCCGGCAGGTCAATACGCTGCGGCCAGAAGTGGTGAAACTCTCGGCGCGCTACCCCGAACTGACCCTGCCCATTGAAATCGTGCATGGCACCGCCGACACCACCGTGCCCATCCATATCCACGCCGACGAAGTGATCAAAATCGTGTCCTCTGCCCATGTGACGCGGCTGGACGGCATCGGGCATATGCCCCATCACACCAATCCCACCGATGTCACAGCCGCGATAGACCGCGCCGCCGCGCGCGCGCGATTGCGCTAGGCGCCGCCACGGCCCATAGTAGGCGCACGCATTATCAGGAGGCCGAGACATGGATTTGCCGTTTGACGGCGGCATCAGCCGCCACTACCGCCATGACGCACCAAAGGACGTGCGCGCCGCGATCAAATCTGCAACCAACGCCAACATCCTGAACCCCAGTTTTCCCTATGGCAAACGCTGGGACCGTGCGCCCTACGAAGACGCGCTGAAAAAGCTGCAAATCGAACTGGTCCGCATGCAGTCGTGGGCCCGCGACACCGGCCAGCGCATCGCCATCGTCTTTGAAGGGCGCGATGCGGCTGGCAAGGGCGGCACGATCAAACGCTTTCGCGAAAACCTGAACCCACGCGGCGCACGTCTGGTGGCGCTGTCCAAACCAACCACAACCGAAGCCGCGCAATGGTATTTCCAACGCTACATCGCGCATCTGCCCGCGACAGGCGAAATCACCATCTTTGACCGCAGTTGGTACAACCGCGGCGTGGTCGAACACGTCTTTGGCTTCTGCACCCCAGATGACCGCGAACGCTGGTTTGATCAGGTGCCCGACTTTGAAAACATGCTGGTCAGCGAAGGCATAAAAGTGTTCAAGATTTGGCTCAACGTGGGACAAGCCACCCAGCTCAAACGTTTTCTTGATCGTGAAAAGGACCCGCTCAAGCAATGGAAACTCAGCCGGATCGACGTGGACGGCCTGTCCAAATGGGATGCCTACAGCGCCGCCATCGGCGAAACGCTGCGCCGCACCCATACCGATACCGCGCCATGGACGATCATCCGTTCCGACGATAAACGGCGCACCCGCGTGCAGGTGATCCGCAGTATCCTGCATCAACTCGATTACGACCGCAAAGACGCCGATGCGCTGGGCGCAGTTGATCCAAAAATCGCAGGCGGCCCCGAACTCTGGCATGTCTAAACGCGGCTATCATCACGGCAACCTGCGCGAGGCATTGGTCAATGCCTGTCTTCGGCTGATCGAAAAACGCGGGCCGACCGGCTTTACCCTCTCCGAAGCATCCCGCGAGGCTGGCGTCACACCCGCCGCCGTCTACCGCCATTTCGAAGGCCGCGAAGACCTGATCGCCGAAGCCGCGCGTCAGGGCTATGAAATTTTCGGCGACCTGATGGAACAAGCCTATAACAACGGTCAGCCCTCTGCGCTGTCGGCGTTCGAATCCACGGGCCGCGCCTATCTCGCCTTTGCGCGCAAATTCCCCGGCCATTACGTCGCGATGTTCGAATCCGGCATTTCCATCAACCGCACCCCCGAACTGAACGCCGTCGCCACCCGTGCCATG
Organism: Yoonia sp.; assembly: GCF_017854565.1. Lineage (GTDB taxonomy): Bacteria > Pseudomonadota > Alphaproteobacteria > Rhodobacterales > Rhodobacteraceae > Yoonia. The sequence goes on along the minus strand of NZ_JAFMHJ010000029.1, from coordinate 4,009 downwards.
GGCGTTCTCGAAAAAGCCGCCGAGGAACTCAGCCAACATATTCCCGCCGACAAACGGCCCCCGCCGCAAATGTTTTCGGCCCATATCTGGGCCATGTCGCATGGCGTAGTAGAGCTTTTCGCGCGCGGCAGCCCCGGCACCCAAAGCCCCTTCCCCCCCGAGGATCTGCTGGAAAGCGGGATCGGCATTTACCTGCGCGGGCTTGGCCTGATCGCTCCCGATACATAAAGGACCCCACATTGGACAGCCGATTTGCCGTTTTCTTTTTCATCATGGGGCTCACGGACACCTATTTCAACGATTGCCCGACCGACTGCACCCGCCAGACCGAAGCGCCCGCACGGGTGTCGCTGCAATATGGCGACACGTTTTTTCAAGAAGACGACATCGGGTCAGAAGTCTATGGCATCTACGATCTGCCCCGTCGCTATGGCGCGTTTCAACCCACTGTGGGCGCCAGCCTGACCAGCGATAATGACCTCTGGGTTGGGGCTGGCGGGAAATGGACCACTGACCGCAGCACCGGCAGCCCGATATTCATCGAACTGTCGCTGATGCCCGGTCTCTATGTCCACGGCGATGGGCCGGACCTTGGATTTCCGCTGCTTTTCCGCGGGGCGTTGGGGGCAGGCTATACCTTTGACAACGGGGCCAGCATCGCCGTGTTCTTTGATCACAGGTCCAATGCGAACATGACCACCCTCAATCCCGGCATTGAAACCCTGTCGCTGCGGTTCTCGATGGAACTGGATTAGCGGTTTGTTAACCCCGCACCATCGCGCGTTGCATTAACCAGCCAAAATCGGCAAAACGTACATACGCCGTCTGTACGGGTTCCGTGCGGGTTCCATACGTCAAAAACTCTTGTTTTTATGCCATTAACCCCGCGATTCGCAGCGCCCGGCGATCCCTGCCCTTGCCGTTGCGCGGGCGCTATCGCAACACCACCAGCGACCGTTCGTCCCAAACCACCCGCGTCTTCTCGCCGACCTCCAGAACCGGGCGGCCAATCAGGTTCTTCATGGCGATATTCAGCGGCTGCGCGACCCCGGCAATCCGCACGTCGTAATAGGTCATGTCGCCATAATACACGACCTCGTCCACCACCCCATCGACCAGCTTGCGCACGGTCGTTTCGCCGTCAAACAAGACCGCCAGCGTCTCGGGCCGGATACCCGCCACGGCAGGCCCCGTATTCATCGGCTCGGGCGCCTGTTCAGCGGCCACGCGCACCTTACCCAGACCCGCAACATCCAGATCAATGACGTCACCGACCGCTTTGACATCCGCCTTGAGGAAATTCATCTTTCCAATGAATTCAGCGACTTTGCGGGAATTTGGGCGGCGATAAAGCGTCTCGGGATCATCCAGTTGTCCGATCCGCCCCTCGAACATCACGGCAATCCGGTCCGACATCACCAGCGCCTCTTCCTGATCATGGGTGACCAGAATGAACGTGATCCCGACATGGCGTTGCAGGCGGATCAACTCGACCTGCATCTGCTCGCGCATCTTCTTGTCCAGCGCCGAAAGCGGCTCGTCCAGAAGCAGCACCTTCGGCTTCAAGATCAATGCCCGCGCCAGTGCCACCCGCTGCCGCTGCCCGCCCGAAAGCGCATGCGCGGCGCGCGCGCCAAAACCGCCCAACCCGACCATATCCAGCGCATCGTCAACCAGCGCCTGCTTGGCCGCCTTATCCAGATCGGACCGCTTGCGCAGGCCAAACGCCACGTTTTCAGCGACGCTCAGATGTGGAAAGATTGCATAGGACTGAAACACCATATTGGTCGGTCGCAGGTTGGCGGAAACACCCGCCATATCCTTGCCGCCAATCATCACGACCCCATCCGAAACGCTCTCGAATCCGGCGATTGTGCGCAGCAACGTTGTCTTGCCACAGCCCGACGGACCCAGCAGCGAAAAGAACTCACCCTCGTTGATTGTCAGGTCGATATCGCGCAGCGCGTGATAGTCGCCATAGTATTTATTGACGCCCTTCAGCGTGATCAAAGACGTCAAAGAAAGCCCCCTTTGTCCTGCACACCGGCACGGGCCAGACCGCGGCGGCGCAGGACTTCTGCGATAGTCAAAAGCACGATGGACAGTGCCACAAGAATGGTACCCAGCGCCATAACCACCGGTAAAGACGCGGGAAAACGCAACAGCCCCCAGATATAGACCGGCATCGTAGGGCTGGCGCCCGACAGGAAAAATGCGATGATGAACTCATCCAGCGAGATCGTAAAAGCGATCAACATGCTCGAAATTATTCCCGGCATCACCAAGGGCAGCGTCACCAGACGGAAGGCCGAAAACCGGCTTTCACCCAGATCCATCGCAGCCTCTTCCATGGACGGATCAAGGTTCTGAAACGCACCATTCAGGATCGCGATGCTGAAGGGCGTACAGATCAGCACATGTGCGGCGATGATCGTCCAATTCGACAGGCCAAGGTTCAGAATCTGCACCACGACCACCAACAGCGACACCGCCACGATGATCTCGGGCAGGACCAGCGGCAGCATGATGAACCCCATAATCCCGGCCTTCATCGGGAACTTGTACATCGCCCCGGCACGGGCCGCGCAAATCCCCAACAGCGTGGCCAAGACCGCCGTCGTCGCGGCGATCATCAGTGAATTCTTGACCGCCGCATGCAAGGCATTGCCGGTCATCAGCGCGTCGAACCATTTCGTCGTGAAACCCGCCAGCGGAAAGGCAATAATCGTCGCGTCATTGAACGCAAAAATAGGCAGCAAAACGATGGGGGCATAAAGGAAAATCAGATACGCGATGGCGTAGATACGCAGGCTCATCCGCGCCCCCTTAGCCAACGCCGGTTCAGCAGCACAAAGCCCAGACTGATCGCGGTCACACACAGCATCGCAACAATCGCCAGCGCCGCCCCCAGCGGGGCGTTATTCAGGGCCAAAAACTGGGTTTGGATCATATTTGCAATCAGTTTGCCCCCGGCCCCACCCATCAGTTCCGGCGTCACATAGTCGCCAATCGTCGGGATGAACACGATCAACACGGCCGCCACAAGGCCCGGCATCGACAGCGGCAACGTGATCCGAATAAAGGTCATGAACTTGCTCTCGCCCAGATCCTGCGCTGCCTCCAGCAGGGATCGGTCGATCTTTTCCAGTGCCACAAAAATCGGCAGAATGGCGAACGGCGCAAAGGCATGTGCCAGCGTGATGATCACGGCATTCACGTTATACAATATAAAGGTCAGCGGTTCATCAATCAGGCCGATATTCAACAGGCCCGTGTTCACCACACCGTTATAACCCAAAATCACTTTCCACAAAAACACCCGGATCAGATAGGACGTCCAGAACGGGATCGTGATCAGGAACAACCATAGCGATTTACGCTCTGGGCGCACGTGGAACGACACAAAGTAAGCTACTGGAAACGCCAAGAGAACCGTCACTGCCGTCACGCAGCCCGACACATACAATGACCGCTTGAGCAGCGCACCGTAGATCGGTTTTTCAAGAATTTCACGGTAATTGTTCAACGTGAACGTCGTGTCCAGCGTCACAAAATCCTGCGTCCAAAAGCTGAACATAAAGATTGCGCCCAGTGGCATGGCCAGAAGCGCCAGCGCATAGAAAAACGGCGGGCTGACCATCAGCAACCCACGCCCGCCTTCCGTTGATGTCATTTTACGCCACATGTCCTGATCTTCCCCGCCGGACACAAAAGATCAACAGCTATCTGCATATCACCGCCATCGCATGAACACAGCGATACCACCTTGCAGGACACAGCCAAACGTCGCCTCGCGCAGGGTGCCATCTCGAACGCGCCATACTTGCATCAACAAGCAGGCTTTGTAAATCGGGCCCAGTGAATGCGAAACCTCAAGATCAGGCGACAAAAAGCCCGCCAAAGCGTGCTGGTCTTTCTGAAATTGCATGCCCAGATCAGACCGAAAGAACTCTAGCTCTTTGATCCCACGGTTTAATGGTGCGATCCTTTCGCGAGAATGGAAGAAAGC
>NZ_JAFMHJ010000069.1 GCF_017854565.1 Yoonia sp. | reverse complement strand
AGAACCCGCACCTCACGAAACAAAGAAGGCCGCTCCAGAAATGGGGCGGCCTTTTGTGTTTCTCCGATATCTGCTATCCATCTCGAACCCGTAAACGGAGGCCGATATGGATCGTTCGCAGTTCTGAACCCTTTCAATTCAGCACAAGGATGCCCTATGACATTTCCTTCTCCCAGGACACGTAATCCCGTCAAGCTGTCTGACGGAACCGCGCACGGCGGCACTGTTTTCCTATCGGCCGCCACTGACCACCCGAGAATCCGCGTTGGCGACTACAGCTATGCGAGCGCCCATGTGCCACCTGACGACTGGGCAGGACATCTGGCACCCTATCTCTATGATTTCTCACCTGAACGTTTGATCATCGGCAAATTTTGTCAAATCGCCGACGGGGTGACATTTATCACCGCATCGGCCAATCATCGGCATGATGGATTTTCGAGCTTTCCCTTGATGATTTTTACCGGTGGCGGTGCCGCCGCCCCGTCGATGCCGCCGTCTGGCCCCGATACCGCGGTGGGACATGATGTCTGGATCGGACAGGGTGCCCGGATCATGCCCGACGCCCAAATCGGCAACGGTCTGATCATCGGCGCTGGGGCGGTCGTAACGGGCGCGATTCCTGACTATGCAATTGTCGGTGGCAATCCTGGGCGTGTCCTGCGCACCCGATTCGGGCCAGAGATCATAGAGACGCTGAACGCCCTGGCCTGGTGGGATTGGGATATTGACACGATCACGGCCCAAGAGGCCGTGATCGCCGGGGGCAATTTGAAAGCATTGCAGGCGGTCGGTCCTGCCTGACCGCTTAGTCTGCGGTGGATGCGTTGATCAACCGATCCGCCCGCGCTGTCGTTTCGTCCATAAATCGCCGCATCGCCTCGCGCAGCGCCGTGGTTTCATCGGCAGACGGCTTGCGCGGGACCTCCGCCTTGAAGCGGGCGAAAACATAGGCTCCCCGTCCGAACGGATAAGGCATCAGCATCTTGTCCCATGTATTCAGCCGCCGCCCCTGTGTGGCTGCAAAGGCATAGCAGAACACCGGCGCCCCGGTCGCGCGCGCCCAATCCAGCGGGGCATCCTTGACCTGCAGGGCTGGCCCCAAGGGCCCGTCGCCGGTCATTCCGATACTGACCCCCTCGCCGACCCGTTTCAGCACTGTGCGCGACGCCGCGCGGTTGGATTGGCTGCGCGACATCTCCATCGGTTGCAGGCCAACGCGGCGCTGCAATGCGCCTGACACGCGACCAATGGGTGAGCTGTCAAACAGGCTCGATAGTTGGCCATCTGCGACGGGCCAATGCAGCGCACCCATGATCGACCGCTCGTGCCACATCACCAAAAGCACCGGCCCTTTGGCAAGTGCCGCGCGCAGGTCATCAACGCCCGCGATCTGCCAGCGCGTCGTCCGGTTGCAGAACGCCAGATAGGCGCCAGCGACCGCGGCAAGCAACCTTGCCAGTCGTTGGGATTTTTCGATGCGCTGGCGGAAAGACACGGGGGCAGGGGCCTTTGTTGCGGAATTGTACCCTCTGTTTCGACATTTATCGACCTGATGACAAGTCTGCTGCGCCTTCCCTCTTGATCCCGCATCCATTTGCGACTAATCCGACAACCGGCCATAGGGGTATAGCTCAGTTGGTAGAGCGACGGTCTCCAAAACCGTAGGTCTGGAGTTCGAGTCTCCATGCCCCTGCCAGGCCAGATCCCCGCAAGCGCCAGCCGGAGGATCGCACGACCCATGCCAGCCGCTGATTTTACCGTTGCAATCCACATCGGGGCGCACAAGACAGCGACCTCGCATTTGCAGCGGTCGCTTCACAGTCATGTGGATGCGCTGTCGGATGCCGGGGTCCGCTACTACGGTCCCGAGCATCTGCGCCTGCCCGGGCGGTCGCTTCCGACGCTGTTCGGGCTCAAGGTCGGGCGCGCCACCGATACCCAGCGACGCGCACCCGCCGATCAACTGGCCCTGCTGCGCAAAGGTGCCGCACGATTGGTTTTAAGCGAGGAAAACTATATCGGTGGGCTAAACAGTCCGCGTGGACGCCCCGTCAAAACCCGCTATCCGCAGGCCGCAAGCCGTCTGTCGGCGTTGGCGGCGGGCGTGGATTGCGGCGGGCTCGATGTGTTTCTAAGCATCCGGCACCCGGCCAGTTTTCTAAACTCGGCCTATGGCCAGTTGCTGCTGGGCGGGCGGGTGATGCCGATGGCGCAGTTCACCCAGCTTAACCCGATTGCCAGCGTGAACTGGCTGGATCTGGTGCTGCGGATCAGGCGGGCTGCCGGGGTCAATCGGCTGACGGTCTGGCAGTACGAGGACTATCAGGATATTTTTCCGCAAATCATCGGCGGTCTTGCTGGTCCGCAAAATGTGCCGCTGGTCGCGCCGCTGGGCCGCAAAATCCATGTCGGCCTTTCTGCCGCTGCCGTCGCCCAAGTCCAGCAAGGCGCGGGGGCCGCTGCAGTGCAGAACGTGGCCGTTGCCGCGCGCAAATCATTGCCGGTGACCCCGGAACACGTGGCATTCGACGGCTTCACCCCGGCGCAGCACGATACGGCCAGCCAGCTTTACAAAGCACAAATCGCGGGGATTGCCGCGCTCAATGGCGTCACCTTTTTACGCCCCTAAGGCACGTGGGCACGCAACAGCAGACGTAGGCTTGAAATCATCGGGCAGACGCCGTATGTCGCCAGATGTTTCTATAAAGGACGAAAGCCCCATGGCCACTGCCAATCCTGTCAAGTTCATCCAAGAAGTGCGCGCCGAAGTTTCCAAGGTCGTTTGGCCGACCCGCCGCGAGGTCGTGCTGACAACCATCATGGTATTTATCATGGCTGGTGTGACCGCGATCTTCTTTTCGCTCGTTGACATTCTCATCCGGACCGGACTGACCGGGGTGCTGGCGTACTTCAGTAGCTAACGGTCTGCGGAAATTGCCCCACACCCCTTGAAAACACGCGGTGTGAGCGGTATGAGCCACAGACTTCGGGGAATGGCGTGCGGCGAATCAAGTTGCGCGCCGCTTTTTATTGCCCCGACTGGCGGTGCGTCCGCCAGATATAATTGGAACTTTCGGCCCTGACGGGTCGGTGACGGCAGGGTGGCCCAGAACATGGCGAAACGTTGGTATTCGGTGAGCGTGCTCTCGAACTTTGAGAAAAAGATCGCAGAGGCTATCCGCGCCAAGGCGGAAGAAAAGGGCCTTTCGGATCAGATCGACGAAGTGCTGGTTCCCACCGAAGAAGTGATCGAAATCCGCCGCAACAAGAAAGTGACGGCCGAACGTCGCTTCATGCCCGGTTATGTGCTGGTTCACATGGAGATGTCGGATGAAGGCTATCATCTGATCAACTCGATCAACCGAGTCACAGGGTTCTTGGGTCCGCAAGGTCGCCCAATGCCAATGCGCGACGCCGAAGTGCAAGCGATCCTTGGTCGTGTTCAGGAGGGCGAGGATAGCCCACGCACACTGATCCACTTCGAGATCGGCGAGAAGGTCAAAGTCAACGATGGTCCGTTCGAAGATTTCGACGGCATGGTTGAAGAAGTTGATGAAGATAACCAGCGCCTCAAGGTGACGGTGTCGATCTTTGGTCGGGCAACCCCGGTCGAATTGGAATTCACGCAGGTTTCCAAACAGTAATCTGCGCGTTCAGACGTGGGAGGTCCGGAGCACATCCTGGCCGAACCACGGCAAAACCGCCCCATCGGGGCATTGTAGGGTGGATCTGATCCACCGCTGAAAAAGGAGAGGCCACATGGCCAAGAAGATTATGGGGACGCTGAAACTGCAGGTAGCTGCAGGCGAAGCAAAGCCAAGCCCGCCAGTCGGCCCGGCATTGGGTCAACGCGGCATCAACATCATGGAATTCTGCAAGGCATTCAACGCCAAGACCGCAGATATGGAAAAAGGCGCACCATGCCCGACCGTGATCACCTACTATCAGGACAAGTCGTTCACTTTTGAGATCAAGACGCCACCTGCGTCTTATTACATCAAAAAAGCGGCCAAGCTGAAAGCCGGCTCCAAGACACCCGGCAAAACAGTTGCTGGTTCGATCACTGGCAAGCAGGTGCGTGAAATCGCCGAAGCCAAGATGAAAGATCTCAACGCGACCTCAATCGAAGGCGCAATGCTGATCATCGCGGGTTCTGCCCGTTCTATGGGTGTGGAGGTCAAGTAATGGCAAAATATGGTAAGCGTACAACCGCAGCCCGCGCCGCATTTGCCGGCAAGGACAATGTTTCGGTTTCCGAGGCCGTTGCTCTGATCAAGAGCAATGCCACGGCGAAGTTCGATGAGACCGTCGAAATCGCGATGCAGCTGGGTGTTGACCCACGCCACGCCGACCAAATGGTCCGCGGCACGGTCAACCTGCCAAACGGCACCGGTAAAACCGTGCGCGTCGCTGTTTTCGCTCGTGGTGACAAGGCCGACGAAGCCAAAGCCGCTGGGGCAGACATTGTCGGTGCCGAAGACCTGATGGAATCCATTCAGGGCGGCACCATCGACTTTGATCGTTGCATTGCAACACCTGACATGATGGCCATCGTTGGTCGTCTGGGCAAGGTTCTGGGTCCACGCAACCTGATGCCAAACCCGCGGGTAGGCACAGTGACCATGGACGTCAAAGAAGCAGTGACAGCGGCCAAAGGCGGCCAAGTGCAGTTCAAGGCTGAAAAAGCCGGCGTTGTGCATGCAGGCATCGGCAAGGCATCCTTTACCGCCGAGCAGCTGGAGCAGAACATGCTGGCCTTCGTTGACGCAGTTGGCAAAGCCAAGCCAGCAGGCGCCAAGGGCACTTATATGAAAAAGATCGCGGTAAGCTCAACAATGGGTCCCGGCGTATCCGTTGACGTGGCATCTGCCACCGGCAACGCATAAGATCACGTATCTGCGGATGCGACCTGCGGCAGGCCTTTGGGCCTGCCGTTTGCGTTTGGCGCTTGCGCTAACGGCTTTGTGATCCCCTCAGCATGGGGGATTGCCGGGCAGAACGGCAGATTTGCCAATATTCCGGGCCCCGGGGGTTGGCATTCGGTTCATGTGGCAGTAACCAACCAACTTGGCCCGGATGATTGATTCGTTCGGGCCTTTGTTCGTCCGAGACGGTGGGTTGGCGTGTCACGCCTTTAATTCCTGCCTGAGACGGGGATAGACCAGATTTTTCGAGGCTCTCCTCGGTTGAACCTGGCTCACCCGTGTACGTGGACACCGAATGTCGGGTAGTTCGCTATCCGGCAAATGTGAGCCGGGGGGAGACCCCCAAACTTGGAGTGAAACTGTGGATAGAGCACAAAAAGAACAGCTGGTCGACGACCTCGGCCAGATCTTTGAAAGCTCTGGCGTCGTAGTGGTTGCCCACTACGAAGGCATGACAGTTGCCGAAATGCAGGACCTGCGCGCACAAATGCGTGACGCGGGTGGGTCCGTACGTGTTGCCAAGAACAAGCTCGCCAAGATCGCCCTTGCAGGTAAGCCGTGCGCAAGCATTGCAGACTACCTGTTGGGGATGACCGTGCTCGCCTATTCCGAAGACCCTGTCGCAGCTGCGAAGGTCATGGATAAGTACGCCAAGGGTAACGAAAAACTCGTTATTCTGGGTGGTGCAATGGGTGATACAGCACTGGACGTCGCTGGTGTGAAAGCCGTTGCCGGGATGCCAAGCCGCGAGGAGCTTATTGCTTCCATCGTGGGTTGCATCGGGGCACCTGCCGCAAACATCGCCGGGGCCATTGGCGCGCCTGCTTCGAACATCGCGAGCATTCTTTCGACCATCGAAGAGAACGCTGCATAAAGCATCTGAATTGACTTGGGGCGCGTGCCCTGACGTTGGAACACACTTAAAACGAACGGAAAGCATAAAATGGCTGATCTGAAAAAACTTGCTGAAGAGATTGTTGGTCTGACCCTTCTCGAAGCACAAGAACTGAAAACCATCCTGAAGGATGAGTATGGCATCGAGCCAGCTGCTGGTGCAGTTGCCGTTGCTGGTCCTGCTGCCGCTGTCGAAGTTGCAGAAGAGAAGACTGAATTTGATGTTGTGCTGAAAGAAGCTGGCGCACAGAAAATTAACGTCATCAAAGAAGTCCGCGCAATCACAGGTCTTGGCCTGAAAGAAGCAAAAGACCTCGTTGAAGCTGGCGGCAAAGTCAAAGAAGGCGCTTCAAAAGCAGAAGCAGACGAGATCAAAGCAAAGCTGGAAGCAGCTGGCGCGACGGTCGAACTGGCCTGAGTCAGTTTCCGGCGGGGGTCTCCCTTGCCATATAACACGGCTGGACGCGCATTTCGCGCGCCCGGCCAAATCTGTCTTAGAGGTTGGCCAGCGCTGACCAACCTCTTGGGTAGGTTTGAGATGTCGGGAGGGTGCCGGTGGGACGGCAGCCACGAATAGACATCAAACCCCCGGTCAAATGGGTGATGTATCGCGGCCCGGGCGATGCGTCATTCGAGAGACAAATATAAGGTGACATCGCACATGGCTTCCTCCTTCCTTGGTCAGAAACGCCTGCGCAAGTACTACGGCAAAATCCGTGAAGTTCTTGAAATGCCGAACCTCATTGAGGTTCAGAAATCTTCTTACGATCTGTTCCTGCGCTCTGGCGACAGTGATACGCCCCTTGACGGCGAAGGCATCAAAGGTGTCTTCCAGTCGGTGTTCCCGATCAAAGATTTCAATGAAACCGCCGTGCTTGAATTCGTCAAGTATGAGCTTGAAAAACCGAAATACGACGTCGAGGAATGTCAGCAACGCGACATGACCTACAGCGCCCCCCTCAAGGTGACGCTGCGTCTTATTGTATTCGAAGTAGATGAGGATACGGGCGCGAAGTCTGTCAAAGACATCAAAGAACAAGACGTGTTCATGGGCGATATGCCCCTGATGACACCAAACGGGACGTTCGTTGTGAACGGGACCGAGCGTGTGATCGTGTCCCAGATGCACCGCTCCCCCGGTGTGTTCTTTGACCATGACAAGGGCAAGACGCATTCCTCAGGCAAATTGCTGTTCGCCTGCCGCATCATCCCATATCGTGGCAGCTGGCTCGACTTTGAATTTGACGCCAAGGACCTTGTGTTCTGCCGGATTGACCGTCGTCGCAAGCTGCCTGTGACCACGCTGCTGTATGCGCTGGGTCTGGATCAGGAAGGCATCATGGATGCCTATTACAACACCGTTGACTACACGCTGGACAAAGACGGCAAGGCTTGGACAACCAAGTTTTTCCCACAGCGCGTGCGTGGCACCCGCCCCACGTTTGATCTGGTTGATGCCAGCACCGGTGAGGTGATCGCCAAAGCTGGTGAAAAGATCACGCCACGTTCGGTCAAGAAAATGATCGACGAAGGCGCAGTGACCGATTTGCTTGTCCCTTACGACCAGATTGTCGGCAAATTCGTTGCAAGCGACATCATCAACGAAGAGACGGGCGCGATCTACGTCGAAGCCGGTGATGAACTGACGCTCGAGATGGACAAGGCGGGCGACGTGATTGGTGGCACGCTCAAGAATCTTGTTGATGCTGGCATCAAGTCGATCCCGGTTCTGGACATCGACAACATCAACGTCGGTGCCTATATCCGTAACACCATGGCCGCAGACAAGAACATGAACCGCGAAACCGCGCTCATGGATATCTACCGCGTCATGCGTCCCGGTGAACCACCGACCGTTGATTCAGCATCGAACCTGTTCGACACCCTGTTCTTTGATAGCGAGCGTTACGACTTGTCCGCTGTTGGCCGGGTCAAGATGAACATGCGTCTCGATCTGGATGCAGAAGACACCATGCGCACCCTGCGCCGCGAAGACATCGTTGCCTGCATCAAGGCGCTGGTGGAACTGCGCGACGGCAAGGGCGATATCGACGACATTGACCACCTTGGTAACCGTCGCGTCCGTTCCGTTGGCGAGCTGATGGAAAACCAGTACCGCGTCGGTCTGCTGCGGATGGAACGTGCGATCAAGGAACGCATGTCATCGGTCGAAATCGACACGGTCATGCCACAGGACCTGATCAACGCGAAACCTGCTGCTGCTGCGGTGCGCGAATTCTTCGGCTCAAGCCAGTTGTCGCAGTTCATGGACCAAACCAACCCACTGTCCGAGGTCACGCACAAGCGTCGCCTTTCGGCGCTTGGCCCCGGCGGTCTGACCCGCGAACGTGCCGGCTTTGAGGTGCGCGACGTGCACCCGACCCACTATGGTCGCATGTGTCCGATTGAAACACCCGAAGGTCCGAACATTGGTCTGATCAACTCACTGGCGACATTCGCCCGCGTGAACAAATACGGCTTCATCGAAACACCATACCGCAAGGTCGTGGATGGCAAGGTGACGGACGAAGTGCAGTACATGTCCGCAACCGAAGAAATGCGTCACACCGTGGCGCAGGCCAACGCGAGCATGAACGAAGACGGTTCGTTCAAGAATGAACTGGTTTCGACCCGCATGAACGGTGACTATACGCTGGCACCACGCGAAAACGTGGACCTGATCGACGTGTCGCCGAAACAGCTTGTCTCGGTCGCGGCGTCGCTTATTCCGTTCCTGGAAAACGATGACGCCAACCGCGCCTTGATGGGTTCGAACATGCAGCGTCAGGCCGTGCCTTTGCTGCAAGCCGAAGCGCCGCTTGTCGGCACCGGTATCGAAGAAGTCGTGGCCCGCGACAGTGGCGCTGCGATCATGGCAAAGCGTGCGGGTATCATTGACCAGGTCGATGCCCAGCGTATCGTTGTGCGTGCTACCCACGACCTCGAACTTGGCGATGCCGGCGTTGACATCTACCGGATGCGCAAGTTCCAGCGGTCGAACCAGAACACCTGTATCAATCAGCGTCCGCTGGTCAAAGTGGGCGACATCGTTCTGAAAGGCGAAGTGATCGCCGACGGTCCTTCTACCGATATCGGGGAACTCGCACTGGGCAAGAACGTGATCGTCGCGTTTATGCCTTGGAATGGCTACAACTACGAAGACTCGATCCTGATCTCGGAACGCATCACCCGTGATGACGTGTTTACCTCGATCCATATCGACGAATTCGAAGTCGCGGCCCGCGATACAAAGCTTGGTCCAGAGGAAATCACCCGCGATATTCCCAACGTCGGCGAGGAAGCCCTGCGCAACCTCGACGAAGCCGGGATCGTCTACATCGGTGCCGAAGTCGGGCCTGCAGATATCCTTGTTGGCAAGATTACACCAAAGGGCGAAAGCCCGATGACGCCAGAAGAAAAGCTGCTGCGCGCCATCT
>NZ_JAFMHJ010000068.1 GCF_017854565.1 Yoonia sp. | reverse complement strand
GCTACCACACTGGATTCACTAGATGAATCCCTCACAGAATTTGTGCAACAGAGCCCCTCCGAGTAGGAGATCAAGATCGTCTTGGACGGTTTGCGTGAAAGTCGGGACAAAGTTACCGCGGCCGAGATCGAAAAGGCAATTGTATTCAATAGCTTATTTTTGCGCGTTTCGGGCTGGGCGTAAAGATGTCGCGAAAATAGGGGCAAGTGACCGCGAATCTCAAGGGCGGGCAACAAAAAAGCCCGCCGAAGCGAGCTGGTTCGTCTGGTGCTGTATAGGTTGGATCAGGCCGAAATCTTCAATACCAGTACGACGTTCACGTCGACATAGATAGCCGCGATCCCTGATTTCCCGGGATAGCGGAAAGCCGGTATCTGCCTTGCCATGATCTTTGGGAAAACATCTTCAAACGGACCCACCCCCCCGCTGACAGGCGTAGGTGAGCGGTTGAATATTCACGGCGGCCTCGCCCGAAAATTCCAGAATCTTGCCGATCTCGGCAAGAAAATCGTCGGGCGGTCCGTTCGCTGAACCCGGCGCGGGCAGCCGCTGTGCGCTGACTGTGATTTTGGAGGTTTGTCATATATAATCTCAATTGCTGGTCAGTGATGGGTTTGCAGGCCAACCCGGATCCTCCGTTTGAAGACAGAAGCTTCCGGCTTACCAACCCGCAGCGACCAGCACCTATTCCCAAAATCAATCAGGCCCATGGGGCTGCCCTCCGGACGGGCATGCCCGTCCTCCGTTCAGCCCCACCGGCCAAGCTGGCTGTCGGCACCGGCCCGCACCCGGACCAATCTGGCCAAAAAAGACGTTTTTTCTCTCAAACTGACCGAGGCCATCGCCAGCTACCATAACCGCAGCGTCAACGCCCTTCAGGTGATACAGGAATTGCTAAAACTGGCCTGAAACTGAAACCTGCGCGACGAACCGGAGGACAGCCTGTCCCAAGAGGAGGCATCCGTCTACGACGCTCTCGCCCGCAGTGAAAGTGCGATGGAACTGATGGGGAACGAAGAGCTACGCGTCATCGCCGCCGAACTGGTCAACACCGTCCGCGCCAGCGCCTCGGTTGACTGGTGGCGCAAGGACAACGTCCGTACGAAAATGAGGGTTGCCGTGAAACGGATTTTGAAGAAGCATGGTTTCCCGCCAGATTTGCAGGCCGAGGCGATGGCGAAAGAGATGAGGTAGGTCGATTATAGAACGCGCCATGAATCGCCTCGATATCACGCTTCGGCATGTCCTTCGTACGCGGATAGCCGTGGCCGTACTGCGTACGCATCAGACGGAAAGAGCTGTCTCTGGCCTTACTCGCGCAATGGGTTGAGCCGCTGGCAGCTATATCACAGCATCAAGGAAGCGCTCGAACGTCGGCCAGAAGGTAGGTCGTAGCCAACCGCCCCTCAAGAACAACATATAGCGCATTGGCCCGCCAACTACGCAAGATCAGATGCACAGACAGCTTAGCGAAATCTTTACCCCGATTTACAAAACATTTAGTGTGTCCAGACACCGCGTCGATGAGTTGCGAAATTTTCACCGTAACCGCCGGGACGAATATTCGCCTTGCGCACCTTTGGCTCCTGCACGACGGCGTCAATCGCATGCTCCTGGGCATAGTCAACGGCGGCTTGCTTGGTTTCAAAGTGCAGTTTGACCTGCGCCTGCGTATCAGATGACGATGTCCAGCCCATCAAAGGATCAACATCGCGGGCCGTTTCCGCCACGTATTCCAACACCCAATGGCGGGTCTTGGCCGTTCCCGACGACATCGCTGTTTTGGCTGGCTTGTAGATACGTGCACGCATTCTGGATCTCCTTGATTGGGACTTATTTCGAATCCCTGATGCTTTGGCAAGCGTCGTCGAAATCGAAAATCGAATCCGGACTAATCAAATAACAACTCATGATGCTTAGACCAACTTTCACACACCAACCTGCAGCGTTCACCGTGCTGACCAGTGAAAGAAATTACCATGATCAAACAAAGTGTAACCGCTCTTTTGGTCACGCTTGGCTGTCACGGCGCATTGGCCGACGAATTTGGCCCGGCGCTTGAAAACCACCTGACCTCCTATGTGGCCAGTTGGGTGACTGATCCTGTGATCCTGGTTGCGTTGCGCACGGCCAATGCGGCCACCTCTGGCTACGATGCTGCGCGCATCGACCAGATGGATCAGGCGTAGCGCACCGAAGTCGGGCAGGCAGATACGCCCACGATCACACCAATTCTCGATAACGCCGCTGCGGCCTTCCTGCGCGATTAGGTCGATGCGTCGGCCGATGTGATTTCCGAGGTCTTCGTCATGGATGCGGTTGGGTTGAACGCGGCGGCGTCGTCGGTCACCTCTAACATGTGGCAGGGAGACGAGGATAAATTCATCCAAACCTTCAACGTTGGCGTTGGTGAAATCCACATTGCCGACGTCGAATTCGATGCTTCGTCTCAAACCTACCTAGGACAGGTTTCGGTGACGATCAGCGATCCCCAGACTGGCGACCTTCTGGGTGCTGTAACCGTCGTCCTCAATGTCGAAGCGCTGTTCTAGTGAAAGCTCCCGCGCGGACTGGAGAAACCATGACAAATTGACATTCCAAAATACAAAGTGGCCGCGTGGGTAGTTCGATCTACGCGAAATGCATATGGATTGCGGCGATGACGACCATCGACGTCGAAACCATGCTCAGCGTGCATAGTTTCAAGGTCAGTGAACGCATTGCGCGCAGCGGGGTCATCGACCTTGGCGCGACAAACACCATCAACACCGCAAACGCCTTGGGCGGCGCACTTCGGTTTCAAAAGACCTATGACGTGACCCTGCAGATTACGCGCCTGCTGGATGCGTCGAACGGACGGGCAATTGCCGCAGTGGTGCTGACCCAAGATGGAGAGGTGCTTGCGGAAGTTACGCGCGAAGGCGCAAATCGTGCCGCGCTGAAAATGACTGCACGCACCGGCCTCCAGCAAAGTCAGCAAGCCGCTGGTAACAATAGTCTGGACATCGCCGTACGTGTCGTTTTCGGGCCGGAGTCCGGACAAGTGGGGATATAGGCCGTCAGTTGGACCATCGACCCAATTCTCAACGCCCTTCGGAACGACAAGATCAAGTTGATCACGACATCGGCCGCGGCGCTGCTGATTATGCTTGCCGCTTCAGCGTTCATGCTCCGGCACATATTCGGCAAACCGCTGCAGAGGCTGGAAACCGCCGTCCAATCCGTCGCGATCTGTGATTTCGATATTGTTATTTCAGATACGGGACGAACGGATGAAGTCGGAAGGCTCGCAGATAACCTTGATCGCATGCGTAATAGTCTGGCAACTGCCAAAGAAATTGCGGATAACGCGCGCGCGGATCAAGTCGAACAAGAGGCCGTTATTGATGCACTGACACAAGGTCTCAAGGGATTGGCTTCGGGCGATTTGACCTCGCAAATCTCACAAGAGTTCAGCGCAAAATACGCACAACCCAAAGGCGACTACAACGAAACGGCGCGGACGTTGCACGACACACTTTGCTCAGTTGTCGAAAATGCGCGGGTGATCCGCCAGGAATTCGGACGATAACGGCCGACATTCGGGTGATCTGTCACAACGAACAGAAAATCAAGCAGCCACACTTGAAGAGACGGCTGCAGCTCTTGATCAATTAACCAGTGGCGTCAAAGCAGCTGATGATGGCGCAAAGAAGGCCGAAGGCATCGTGAAAGAAGCTCAGCATGAAGCCACCGAAAGCACCGCCATCGTTGCCCTAACCGTAGCCGCCATGTCCGAAATTGCGGGATCGTCCACCCAGATATCAACAATCATTTCCGTGATCAAGATATCGCCTTCCAAACAAATTTGTTGGCACTGAATGCCGGGGGCGAGGCCGCACGCGCTGGCGAAGCCGGACGCGGCTTTGCAGTCGTCGCGTCCGAAGTCCGCGCACTTGCACAACGCTCGTCCGAGACAGCGCAACAGATCAAAAACCTGATTGGTGGCAATTCACAACATGTGGCCCGCGGTGTGAAACTGGTTGGCGAAACCGGAGAGGTACTTACCGCCAACACGGATCGCGTCAGCCATACTTCGACCCTGATGTCAGAGATGGCGGCCGCCGCGACGGAACAACCCCTTAGCTTGGCGGAAATCAACATCTGTGTGGGTGAATTGGACAGAGCCACACAGCAGATTGCCGCAATGGTCGAAAGCGCTGACGCGGCGAGCCAGTCACTTCGCAGCCAAGCGGCAGCACTCAACGATATGGTATCTCGGTTCAATATCACCCAAAACAAGCGGACCGTCGAAAATTGGCGGGTTGCGTGAAGTACAAAACAGAAACATTTCAGCAGTGCGGGGTTGAATATCGCTTCAAAAGTATCAACTTTAATTCTCTCAAGCATGGAGATTGTCGATTGTGGCCGCACCATCAACCGAAGTCCAACAACCACCCGCCTACCTTGCCCACCCCGCACCCGACGTAAAGCTTCGCGAGAAGCTTGAAGGTGGCCGCAGATTCGTTCTGAAAACCGAGTTTGAGCCGGCAGGCGACCAGCCTGCAGCGATAAAGGAGCTGTCCGCAGGTATTTTGAATGGTGAACGTGATCAGGTGCTGCTTGGCGCGACCGGAACCGGCAAAACCTTCACCATGGCCAAGATGATCGAAGCCACGCAGCGGCCTGCGATCATCCTTGCGCCCAACAAAACGCTTGCCGCGCAGCTCTATGGTGAATTCAAAGGGTTCTTCCCAGACAACGCCGTGGAATATTTCGTCAGCTACTACGACTATTACCAACCTGAAGCTTATGTTGCGCGGTCGGACACGTTTATCGAAAAAGAATCCCAGATCAACGAACAGATCGACCGTATGCGTCACTCCGCCACACGCGCCCTGCTAGAGCGGGACGACGTGATCATCGTGGCCTCGGTTTCGTGCATCTATGGCATCGGGTCAGTCGAAACCTACGGCGCAATGACCCAAGATATCCACGCAGGCAAAATGTACGACCAACGCCAAATCATTGCCGACCTGATCGCACAGCAATACCGCCGAAATGATCAGGCATTCCAACGCGGCACGTTCAGGGTCCGCGGCGACTCTGTGGAAATCTGGCCTGCACACCTTGATGACCGGGCCTGGAAATTATCGTTCTTTGGTGAAGAGCTGGAAAGCATCACAGAATTCGACCCATTGACCGGCACCAAGACCGATACTTTCGACAAGGTCCGCATCTACGCCAACAGCCACTATGTGACGCCAAAGCCAACGATGCAGCAGGCCATCATTGGCATCAAGAAAGAATTGCGGATGCGGCTGGACCAGCTGGTCGCCGACGGCAAATTACTGGAGGCACAACGGCTGGAACAACGCACCAGCTTTGATCTTGAAATGCTCGAAGCAACTGGCGTCTGCAACGGCATCGAGAACTACTCTCGCTACCTTACAGGACGCGCACCCGGTGAGCCGCCCCCTACCCTGTTCGAATTCATCCCAGACAACGCCATTGTATTTGCAGATGAATCACACGTCAGCGTGCCGCAAATCGGTGGCATGTACAAAGGTGACTTCCGGCGAAAAATGACCTTGGCCGAACATGGCTTCCGCCTGCCATCTTGTATGGACAACCGCCCCCTCAAGTTTGAGGAATGGGACGCAATGCGGCCGCAGTCTGTGTTTGTTTCGGCGACACCTGCGGCATGGGAGATGGAGCAAACCGGCGGCATTTTCACGGAACAAATCATCCGCCCCACCGGCTTGATCGACCCACAAATCGAAATCCGCCCCGTGGATACGCAGGTCGATGACCTGCTTGATGAGGTGCGCCAAGTGGCCGCCGCGGGGTACCGGACCCTTGTCACGACGCTGACCAAACGCATGTCCGAGGATCTGACCGAATATATGCACGAACAGGGCATTCGGGTCCGCTACATGCATTCTGACATAGATACGATCGAACGAATCGAAATCCTGCGTGACCTGCGCTTGGGCGCGTTCGACGTGCTGATCGGAATCAACCTTCTGCGCGAGGGGCTGGATATTCCTGAATGCGGATTGGTTGCGATTTTGGATGCCGACAAAGAAGGTTTTTTGCGGTCCGAAACCAGCCTTGTCCAAACCATCGGCCGCGCCGCGCGCAACGCCGAGGGGCGCGTGATCATGTACGCGGACCGGATCACCGGCAGCATGGAACGGGCGATGAAGGAAACCGAACGCCGCCGCGTCAAGCAGCTCGCCTACAATGAAAAACACGGGATCACTCCAACGACTGTCAAAAAGAACGTCGAAGATATCCTCGCCGGTCTTTACAAAGGCGACGTCGATATGAACCGCGTCACGGCAAAGGTGGACAAGAACCGTGCGGGCGGCAACATTCACACTGTGATCGAAGGGATACGGACCGACATGCGCAAAGCAGCCGAGAACCTCGAATTCGAAGAGGCCGCGCGCCTGCGCGACGAACTCAAGCGGCTTGAGACTGTCGCATTGACCATTGCTGACGACCCGCTGGCACGACAGCAGGCCGTGGATAAGGCCGTTGATGACGCACAGAAATCAGGAGGACGGTCCACGGGCGGACGCGGCGGGATGCGTGGCGGCAAATCGCGATATGGAGGAAAGCGGTGATCAACCTTCGTTTCGCTTGATCGCTATGCGAGGGTAGCAAGCAGGCCGTCGCTGACAACTATCCAGAACGAAGCAAAGCCAGCCATTAGGTATTTGTGTCGAACAAGCGTTCGCATGATATGATCAGACAGACCGCCCGTTTTGTGCATCCAAAAGGCGAGATGCGCGTTATTCGTATCTTTCAGACGCGTTTCACGAGACGGATCAAGAACAGCAAAATCACGGCGCCCAAGGTGGCGTGAACGACTGCGCCCAAGATGCCTCCGCCAAAGCCAAGCCCGATGACCGGAAAAATCAACCCCGCCACGAACGCGCCAACGACCCCCACGACGATATTACCCAGCAGACCAAAACCATAGCCTTTCATTATCAGGCCAGCCAGCCAGCCGGCAATTGCACCAATGATCAAAATGACCAGTAAGCTTTCGATACCCATTATCCAGTCTCCTCTTTGGCGCGAAATGCCGCGCCAGCACGACCGCACGCGTGCGGCTGGGACCAGCCTATGACGGCAAAGGACAGAATGCAAATCGCCGCGTCGACCATCGGCCAAACCCCGCAGAGCGCTAAACGGCGCGAGAGGTGCATCGCGTTTCACATATCAAGCGGCTAGCAGTAATTTCAAATCTTGCGGAAACCGCCACGCCACACCGTTTCCGGTCCAGCGTCCCTTGATCAGAAACCCATGTTCGCCGATGCGGGGGAAATGCGGCTTCCAATCGAGAAAACGGTCATTGGTAACGATCTGCATGCCACCACGCGTGGCACGTTCCAACAGCCGCTCATCGGCAACAACGCCGCTTGGCACCACCTCGACCTGCCATCGGGGCAGGTTCAGACGTGCTGCCATCATCCGCCCATTGGCGTAGGCATTGTATAATTTATAACCGACATTGGCATCGAAATAAACCAGAGGCGTATAACCCAAACCGCGCAAGTCGCGCAGGATTGCAGCAAGAACCAGCTCAGATGGCGCACCATTCCAATGCATAACGTTCGATCCATCGACCAAAATCGGCCTCAGATGCGATTTAGATAAAGATGGCCACCCACCGCGGCCAGCCATCTGCCAGATAGAACTGGACGCCAGAACCGTGAAGATCACGTAAATGGCCACCGCCAACCCGATCAGATAGGTGCCACGGTTCGGATGATCGCGCAGCAAGTGCGCAAATGGTATGAAACTGATCAGCAGCCCATTTAACAAGCCTGTAAGATAATGCAAAACAACCACCAGTCCTAACTTGTCGGGATGGTGATAGTCTTCACAATTCAAAGGCGACTTCAACCCCGCAAGCCGGTGGTTAACGGTTTATGTTGTCGCGCAAGATAACCGTGCCCTGCTGCCATTTCCCCTTGATAAGAAAGCCTTTTTTTCCAACCTGCGGAAATTTTGATTTCCAGTCAAGAAATCGGTCATTGGTTACAATTCGCAGACCATCCCGCGCCCCATGGGCCAGCATGATACCGTCGGCGGACACCCCACTTGGCACGACGTTGACCTCGGCAACGTCCAGCCCGATGCGCTCTGCCATCTGGGCCCCGCTGCGTGCCTGACCGCCAAGTTTGAAGCCGGCGTTGGCATCAAAGTAGACGATGGGCGCAAAGCCGCGGGTCTGCAAGTCTTTCAAAACACGACATAAAACCAACAGTGACGCATCGCCTCCCCAATGCATGACATTGGACCCGTCAACGATGATCTGGCGGCTTTGGGGCATGGGCATGGGACGTTTGCGCAGCCGATGAACCGGCGGGCACAGCGCGATCCGAAGGCGCGAAAATACAAGGCACACACGACGCAAATCAGGGTCCATTCGGCGTTAAACGATACGTACAGAATGCGTGCCTACAGGGTTCTGCTTCACAAATCGAGATGAGGGCATATCTTGTCAATGGATTGATGGTTTATTTCGAGCGTGCTCGGGGTTGTGGCGTTCATTTTGGCACAGGCTTTTGCACTTCGCTTCCGCTCCGTTCACACGATGGATTACCCGTTTGCGCGGTATGGCCGTCGCGTCACGCGCGGCGATCAGGTCGAACAGCGGCCCGCCCCAACCCGTTCCCAAAAAGGGCGCGCCGGGTCGTCAACTACGGGTCAACGGCGCATATCGACAGGCTTTTCCATGAAACAGATCGGCAAAGGTGGTCTTCTTTGTTGGATATGGCCGCGAACGTTCGACACTTGTCTGACGTCAGCACCCGTGGGACAGATTTGAGGATTTGAATAACGGAGGATTTCTGGTTCATCTTATCGATTAGGAGATCGAGATGACGCAGATGCCCGATACTGTTGGATGTCACTTAAAACTGACCCGGTATTGTCACCGAGATTTGACCCGCTCAGTCGTTATGCTTTCTTCGTCATGATGTGGTCAATGGTGGTGTTTCCTTTCGTTTCTGTTTCGCGGTCTCGGAGCTGGCTTTGAAGCGGTAGCTGTCATTGCCGGTCTCGAGGATGTGGCAGCGATGGGTCAGACGGTCGAGCAAGGCCGTGGTCATTTTGGCGTCACCAAAGACCGTTGCCCATTCGCTGAAGCTCAGGTTGGTGGTGATCACCACACTGGTGCGCTCGTAAAGCTTGCTGAGAAGGTGGAACAGCAAAGCACCGCCTGAGGTGCTGAACGGCAGATAGCCCAGCTCGTCCAAGATCACCAAATCCGTCTTGATCAGCGCCTCAGCGATCTTCCCGGCTTTGCCCTGAACCTTT
>NZ_JAFMHJ010000067.1 GCF_017854565.1 Yoonia sp. | reverse complement strand
CCACGATACGCCGCCCTTCAAATCACGCCATCACCCAAATTCCCGCATAGCTCGTTCAAGCAGGCGCCGATGTTCTGGCCAATGGCGGCACTGCCGCCGATGCGATGATCGCCGTGCAAACTGTTTTAGGTCTGGTCGAGCCGCAATCATCCGGTTTGGGCGGTGGTGCATTTTTGGTCTGGTATGATACAGCCACGGGGACCATGACCACGCTTGACGGGCGCGAAACCGCTCCGCTTGCGGCAAGGCCGACGCTGTTTCAGGATGACAATGGCGAACCGCTCAGCTTTTTCGATGCTGTGGTCGGTGGCCTGTCGGTCGGGACCCCCGGCACCCCCAAGCTGATGGAAGAGGCGCACCGCCGCTGGGGGCGCACCAATTGGTCTACGCTTCTTGAACCGGCTATCGGGATGGCCGAAAACGGTTTCATGGTCTCGCCCCGGATGGCAGAATCCATTGCGGGCGATGATGAACGCCTGCGCCGTTTTCCTGCGACAGCTGCATATTTCTTTCCCGGTGGGACCGCATTGGCTGCGGGCGATATGCTGCAAAACCCAGTCTACGCCGACACATTGCGCCAGATCGCAGCGCATGGCACCGCTGCATTTTACACAGGTCCAATTGCCCAAGATATCGTGACCACTGTCCGCACCGCGCCGGGAAATCCCGGCGTGTTATCCACGCTCGATCTTGCGCTTTATGACGTGATCGAACGCGATCCCGTCTGTGTACCCTACCGGACCTTTGACGTCTGCGGGATGGGCCCGCCATCATCGGGCGCGCTGACCGTCGGACATATCCTTGGGATGCTGAACGCGTACGACATATCCGATCCAAATGCCGCAGACACATGGCGTTTGATGGGCGATGCATCCCGCCTGGCGTTTGCAGACCGGGGCCGGTACATGGCCGACAGCGATTTTGTCCCGATGCCAACGATGGGTCTTGTTGATCCGGCCTATCTGGCAGAACGCGCCGCGTTGCTGCAAGGGGACGATGCCTTGCCTGAGGTCGGACCGGGCCGCCCCACATGGGATCACGCAATGCTGTTGGGCGATGATGTCAGCATAGAACTGCCTTCTACGTCCCATATTTCCATTGTCGACAGCGCCGGCAATGCACTCTCCATGACGACGACTATTGAAAATGGCTTCGGCTCACGTCTGTTTGTCAGGGGGTTTCTCCTCAACAACGAACTCACCGACTTTTCGTTTGCCACGCACGCCGATGGCTACCCCATTGCCAACCGGATCGAACCGGGCAAACGGCCTCGGTCATCAATGGCGCCTACAATCGTCATGCATGACGGCACCCCCTCCTTGGTGTTCGGCAGCCCGGGGTGTAGTCGGATCATCGGTTATGTCGCCCAAGCTATTATCGCCCACATCGACTGGGGTATGGACGTCCAGCAGGCCGTCACTACCCCACATCTGGTAAACCGTTTTGGCACCTATGACATTGAAAAAGACAGCGACGGCGTCGCGCTGGAAGCGCCCCTCACGGCGCTGGGTTATCAAGTTAGCGTGCGCCGCCTCAATTCCGGCCTGCATGCGATTGGCATTGGCAAGACGCTGACCGGCGGCGCCGATCCACGGCGTGAAGGCATCGCATTGGGCGATTAAACCCCGCTGTCAGGGGCGCCTGTCATTCAGCGCCCCTTAAACAAACTGCCCAAAATACCGCGGACCAACCGCCGGCCCGTGGTGCCCTTTAATTCCGCCACGACGACAGAGGCCAGCGCGCCGCCAAAGCCACCACCGGGCGTGTTTCGCGATGTCGCGCGGCCAGTCGTGCCGCGGCCATCGTACCGACGACCGGCTTTGAACGCGCGCTCCTTTTCCTCCAACGCGTCTTCTTCGACCGCCACCGCAGCTGCCGCCTTGGCGGCTTCGCTGGCCCGTTCGGCCAATATTTCAAAGGCACTTTCGCGGTCTAGCGGCGTGTCGTATTTGCCAGCCATGTCCGACGCCTGCATGATTGCCTTGCGCACAATGGCATCAATGGGGCCAAGCTGTGACGATGGCGGCCGGATCAAGGTCCGTTCCACAACCATCGGAATCCCCTTGCCGTTCAGGAACGAAGTGACGGCCTCGCCTGTGCCGACTTCCTGGATAGCCGTGCTGGTGTCAAATGCCGGATTGTCGCGGTACGTCTCGGCCGCTGCTTTCAATTCCTTGCGATCCTTGGCCGTAAATGCGCGCAACGCATGCTGAACACGGTTGCCCAATTGGCCCAGCACATCATCGGGAATGTCACCGGGGTTCTGCGTGACGAAATAAACCCCGACCCCTTTGGACCGGATCAGCCGTGCGACCTGCTCGACCTTATCGACCAAGGCTTTGGGCGCGTCGTCGAACAAAAGATGCGCCTCGTCAAAGAAGAACACCAGTTTGGGTTTATCGGGGTTGCCGACCTCGGGCAGTTCTTCAAACAGCTCTGACAACAGCCACAAAAGGAACGTCGCATAAAGACGCGGCGACCCCATTAGCTGATCAGCGGCCAGGATGTTAATCTCGCCCCGCCCGTCTTTGACACGCATCATGTCGGCCAATTCCAGCGCCGGCTCACCAAAAAGCGCCGCTCCACCTTGATTTTCAAGGACCAGCAGTTGCCGCTGGATCGCCCCGATCGACGAAGACGCCACATTGCCATAGCGCAGCGACAGATCTTTGGCGTTTTGACCGACCCAGACCAGCAAAGCCTGCAGATCCTTCAAGTCCAGCAATGGCAGGCTGCTTTCATCCGCGACCCGGAACGCGACATTCAGCACACCTTCCTGCACATCGGTCAGTTCCATCAGCCGCGACAGCAACAGCGGCCCCATCTCCGCCACGGTTGCGCGGATCGGATGGCCCTGCTGACCGAATAAATCCCAGAACGTGACCGGAAAGCTGCCGTACTGCAGATCAAGACCAATGGTCTCGGCGCGCGTCATGAAAGCATCATGCAGTTTAAAATCAGCAGAACCCGACACGGCAAGCCCCGACAAATCACCTTTTACGTCGGATAGGAAGACCGGCACGCCAGCGGCAGAAAACCCTTCAGCCATGATTTGCAGGGTCACGGTCTTGCCGGTACCCGTCGCCCCAGCCACCAGCCCATGGCGATTTGATTTGTCCAATAGAAGGACTTGCGGGGCCGTATATCCGTCACCGCCGCCGCCAATAAAAATGTTGTCTGCCATTTCAGCGCTCTTTCATGCATCATTCTTGCCTGGCAAGATACATTCTTAATACTTCCATGCCAGTCCAAAGCACGCCCCACCGCAACGATGACGCGCATGGGCACACTTTCCCCCCGTTACACTTGCCGTGCCTTCGGGCACGGTTTTTTGTTTATAGAACCGGAAAGTAACGGTATCCGACTATTATTTGCAGTTGACGGACGCCTGCGTTTTGCGTATTTTTTACGACAAATAGTCGGCCAAGTCCGACAGGGAGAAAACGTAAAAGGGTCCTTTTGGGGACCCTTTTTATTTGGCCGCTGACCATGCGCGCCGCTCAGCGGAAGCCTGCTCAACACGACCCTTTTCGCCCTGACAGCCCGCCAAACACATGTTAAGCCACGTGCAAAAGACAGCTAAGGATAAAATACATGCGCAATACCCTCAAATCGTTTTTCATTGCTGCCCTGCTGGCCCAAGGCAGCAGCGCTTTCGCACAGGAAACCGATACCACGACAGCAGAACCGACCCAAAACCAAGCAGCAGATCCTGCCGCAGATCTGGATCTGGGCGAACCTGTTGGTCCACAAGTTGGCCAGCCCTATGTCCTGCAAACATTCGGTGATTGGGCAATGCGCTGCGTCAAGGCGGCAGAGGGGCGCAATGACCCCTGCAATCTCTATCAACTTTTGACCGACGAAAACGGCGCTGCTGTTGCCGAATTCAATCTTTTCCGCCTGCCAGAAGGGTCCCGCGCCGCGGCGGGTGCCACGGTGGTTGTGCCGCTTGAGACCCTGCTGACGCAACAGTTGATGCTGACAGTCGACGAAGGCGAAGCGCGCCGGTATCCGTTCACCTTCTGCAATGCCGCTGGCTGCGTCGCCCGCCTTGGGTTTACCCAAGCCGAAGTTGAGCAGTTCAAGGCGGGATCGGCGGCAACTGTCCGTCTTGTTCCAGCGGCCGCACCAACCGAAGAAGTATTACTTAATTTATCGCTTTCAGGCTTCACCGCCGGGTTCGAAGGTGTTGTAATTCCGAATTGACGTCACCGTCACAAAGGTTGCGCGACCACCGGATCGCGCAACCTTTTGCTAATGCTTTCGCAACGCCAGCACGGCATTCAAACCCCCAAAAGCGAATGCATTGGAAAGTGCGACGTCGACTTTTGCATCGCGTGCCACATTGGGTACTACATCAAGCGCACATTCAGGATCAGGTTCTTCATAGCCGATTGTCGGCGCAATGACGCCGTCGCGCAGCGCCATGATGCAGGCAAGCAATTCAACCGCACCAGTCCCACCGATCAGGTGACCATGCATTGACTTAGTGGATGAGATCATCAATCGGTCTGCATGGGCACCGAAAACATCCGCAACAGCGGCACATTCTGTCTTGTCATTTGCGGCCGTTCCGGTCCCATGCGCATTGATATAACCAACCGCGTCGCGGGGCAGTTTCGCGTCTGCAATCGCCCCCGCGATTGCCCGGGCAGCACCTTGTTTCGACGGCATCACGATATCAGAGGCATCCGACGTCATCGCAAAACCAATCACCTCGCAAAGAATTTCAGCGCCGCGCGCCGTGGCATGGTCGTAATCCTCGAACACGAAAACGCCCGCGCCTTCGCCCTGCACCATGCCGTTGCGGGTCGCGGAAAATGGACGGCACGCATCCTTGGACATCACACGAAGCCCTTCCCAGGCCTTGATCCCGCCGAAACATAACATCGCCTCGGACCCGCCAGTGATCATCACGGTCGCCATCCCGCAGCGGACCATATTAAACGCCTGTCCCATGGCGTGGTTGGAAGATGCGCAGGCTGTCGCCACGGTAAACGACGGGCCACGCAGGTTCCACTCCATCGACACATGGCTGGCGGCGGCATTGTTCATCAGCTTTGGTACGATAAACGGATGGACCCTATTTTTGCCCGCCTCATAGACGGCGCGGTAATTTTCGTCCTGGGTGTTCAGCCCGCCTCCAGACGTGCCCAACACCACCCCTGAACGGTCCGCCAATTCACCCGAAAACGTGAGCCCCGACTGGCCCACAGCTTCGCGCGCAGCCAGAAGGGTAAATTGCGTGAAACGGTCGTACAGCGCGATTTGCTGACGGTTGAAATACGTCGTCTCTTCATAGTCCTTGATCTGACCACCAATCTGGATCGACAGGCGATCTACATCCCGGATGTCCAGCGGGCCGATGCCGCAATGCCCTTCTCGCATGGCCTCGAGTGTTGCGGCGACATTCGCGCCCAGCGGGTTTATCGTGCCCGCCCCAGTGATCACCACTCGGCGCATTTATTTACCTTGCTCCGTTTTGAGTTTCTCGACGGCCGCAATGATCGTAGCCACCGACGAAATATCAAAATCGCTGTCGCCGGGGTCGTTGGCATTGAAGGGCACGCTGATGTCAAAGGTCTCCTCGATCGCAAAAATACTCTCGACAAGCCCAAGACTATCAATCCCCAACTCACCCAATGTGCTTTCCATCGTCACGTCTGATGGTTCCAGCATCGCCTGTTCGGCAATGATCGCAATAATCTGGTCCTTGATGATCATCTTTTCGGGCTGCCTCATTCGGGATTATATTTGTTCACACTGACATTGTTGTGAAACAACTTATTAACTCTTTCGCAAATCACGTAAGAAGCGTGGCAAGCGGCGCAGCGCCTTATAGCTGTCGATATGGGTCTGCATTTTGGTCGCCGGATACCCCATCATCACGCGCCCTGCGGGCACATTCGACAACACAACCGACCCGCCAGCCAGCACCACATCACTGCCAACTGTCAAATTATCCGCAACGCCGGCCTTTCCGCCGACGACGACGCGATCACCAATGACGGTGGACCCCGCAACACCTGCTTGCGCACAAAGTAGGCAATCGGTGCCGATGACGACATTATGACCGACCTGCACCAAATTATCCATCTTGGTCCCGCTGCCAACACGCGTTGGCCGGATCGTGCCCGCATCGACCGTCGAATTGGCACCAATTTCGACATCATCGCAAATAGCGACACCACCCAGTGAATGAATTTTATGCCACGTCGGATCGTCCGGCTCGGCCAGCGGCGCATTGCCCAGCGTCTCGCGCGCCCGCTCGACATTCGAAGGGGTCGTCGTCACAAACGAAAACCCATCACCACCAATCACAACATTGGGCTGCAATACCACACGGGCACCCAGTTTTACGCCGCGTTGCAGCCGAACGCCTGCGTGGATCTGACAATCAATCCCAACATGCACGCCCGCTGCAATACTGACATGATCGGCAATCCATGTGCGGGTGCCAATCACCGCATCTGCGCCAATGACAGTGAAGGGACCGATAACAACGCCTGCCTCAATCTGGGAAGACGGGTGAACCAAAGCAAATTCGCTGATCCCTGCCCCGTCTAACGGACGATCCATCATCTGCGTCAGCCCAGCCATCGCCAAACGTGCCCGTGGTGCAATAATTGCCGCTTCCAGGCCCAATGCTTGCCAGTCCGCATCGGCCCAGACGACAGCCGCGCGCGCCTGACCTGCGGCCAATGCGGCACCGTATGCCGGCGTCATAGCCAGGGCAAGATGACGAGGGCCAGCTGCGGCTGGCTCTGCGACACCATCGACCAAAATATCAACTGCGCCAACGGCTTGCGCCCCAATCGCTGCTGCAATGTCTTTGACTGAATGTGCCATCATGCCCCCGGATAATAATCCGAGAACAGATTTACCCCCGAATGGCGCGGACTGCCACCCCTTCCCGCGCAAGCGCATTCCAGATTTGGCCATCGCGCCCGTAGACGTCACGCCGATACTGCATTTGTCCCTCGGCCTGTGTAAAAGCGGTCCGATAGACAATATGTACAGGCAGCGGTGTGTTTAGGTTAACGCGTTGCTCAATCCCGGTTCGCAGCTGCCGTTGGAAAAAGGCTTGCGGGTCAGACATTTGCGCACCAAGCAGCGCATAAGCAAAGTCAAACGGATCGTTTAAACGGATGCATCCGTGACTGAACGCCCTGACTTCGCGGCCAAACAGGCTCTTGGCGGGCGTATCATGCAGATAAATATTGTAACGATTGGGGAACATGAACTTCACCAGCCCCAGCGCGTTGCCCTGGCTTGGTGGTTCACGCATTGAAAACGGGAAGGTTGCGGCGGTGTATTGACTGAAATCCGCAGTTTCTCTGCTCACCACGCGCCCGCGGCTGTCAGTGATCAACAAGTTTCGCACAGCGTTGGGGTTTTGCTGAAGCTGGGGCAAATATTCCTTCGTAATAATCGAACGCGGGACATACCAGCTTGGGTTGATGACCATGAATTCCATCACATCGGAAAACTCGGGGCTTTGGCGATCGTCTTGATTTGCACCGACAACCGATCGGGTGGAAAATGTGACAATGCCACTGTCAATAATTTTGGCCGTAAAGTCAGTGAGGTTTACCCAAATGTGGCGTTGACCTCGAGGTCGGTTAATCCAGCGCTCCCTCTCCATCGCGACGATAATAGACTGCAAACGGCGCTCAGGCGCAATATTCAGCTCTCGCAGCGTGCTGGGCCCGGCAGTTCCGTCGATGGCTAGCCCATGGGCTTGTTGAAAACGTTGGACTGCGGCAGCGATTACGGCATCGTAGGACTGCGTATTTGTGCGATCCAGAAAACCCATCGCTATCAAACGGTTACGAAGTGCGACGACTTGCGCACCAGTGTCCCCAGCTTCAATCTTGTTTGCAGCGACTGTGGGGCCCCAACCACTCTGTGCCAGCAGGCGCTCCATTAGGAATTTTTCCCGCATCAAGCGGATGTACTCGTGTGAACTGGGGGGAAGTGCACGCAAAAATCCGACGGGATCGGACTGTACAAATGTTTGGATCGTCGCAAGTCGCGATCTATACGGAACTTCCCGTTTGATATTGCTATCAACGCGCGCTGGCACCAGAATTCCGGTCTGAACGTCGCGCGCATACTGTAGAAACAGGTGGCTCAGCGCCACCTCGGCCTGACCCTGCAAGGCGGGTGTGTCAGCATTTTGCAGCTGCGCGATGAGTGCTTGCGCGTTGTATCGGTCAACCGGCAGGCCATGATCACCAGCGGCCGCGAATGCCTCCAAAAGTGCATTACGACGGCGCCGGTCACCGCTGGCGCTCCAAATACCTTCATAGTTTCGCGCCCTGTAAAAAGCAGCCAGATCATTGTCTTCAACCGCCGCCTGAGCAACGGCCTGCCGGAATTCGGTGACTTGTGCTCGCGCCTGCGTCGCGGCACCAAACATCAAAAGCAGAAGTGCAATAATCCCACAAAGCCGGGCTGTCCGTGTTTGGGTCGGCGAAGTCTCAAAACGCATAAATATCCATTCCCGCTCAACTTGTTGTGCTATTTTAGTGTAAGTACATCATTAACGGCACTAAAATATCTATCTCCTTGGCAAGTCTATTCACAAACTGGCGATGTCCCCTCACCGACCGTTTGTGTTGCCATAGTGCCGCCATCAAAACGGCCCCAAAAACAACCCTGCGCGATATTTCGCCGATTTCCGATGCGTTAACCACAGACCGGGTAAACACCTCTTGGTCAACGATTCGAAATATGCCATAAAAAAATCGCATCTGGGGGCATGATGACAAAAATCCGCGACATAGCGGAGTGATTGAGCGACGGGACAGGCACAAAAGATATGGGAAAAATCAACTCCTCGGGTATGACCCGACGTGGGCTACTTGGTGCATTTGCTGCGACAGCTGTGGCGGCGGCACCATCGTTTGCAAGTGCTGCAGGCTTCTTGCGAGGCGCAGGCGACATACGGCGGATTTCAATGTTTTCGGGTCGCACGGGTGAACGTGTCGACACGGTATATTGGATCGAAGGCGAATATATTGCCGAAGCAGTCCGCGAAATTAACATGTTCATGCGGGACTGGCGTACGAGCGAGGCTGTCCAGATGGATCTGCGGACCATCGACATTATGTCTGCATCGAGCAATCTGATGGACATTAATGAGCCCTATTTGCTGTTGTCTGGCTATCGGTCCCCCCAAACCAACGCGATGCTGCGTCAACAGTCTTCAGGCGTTGCCCGCAACTCGCTGCACATGCGCGGACAGGCCGCTGATCTGCGTTTGCAGGGCAGAACAACGGCGCAAATGGCCAGTGCTGCAATTTCGTGCCGCGCAGGCGGTGTCGGTCGTTACAGTGGGTCGAACTTCGTTCATATGGACTGTGGTCCAATTCGCAGTTGGCGCGGCTAGGTCCTAAATCTGCGCGGTACCGTTTGGCATTTCGTCCGTGTCTGCCACCGCCTTGGCTCTTTGATCCCACGGTTTAATGGTGCGATCCTTTCGCGAGAATGGAAGAAAGC
>NZ_JAFMHJ010000028.1 GCF_017854565.1 Yoonia sp. | reverse complement strand
ACCAATTCATTGGGTCAGACAAGATCCCATTGCGTTCGGCAGACTGCAAAAGCCTGATAACACAAGGTTTCAGCCATTTTCGCACATCGCATTTTAGGGCTTAGAATCGCCCCTGCGCCGCCCTGTCGGCCCGCCCTGAAACACGCCTGACGCACCTGCGCCATTCACGGCACAACGCAGGCGGTCAAAACCTGCCGATCCTGTCCGCCGCTTCGCTGATGCAAGGGCCCCCGGTCCGTACCAAAAAAATACGCTGCATGACCCTGCGTTTGATTGATTTGGCTCAACCGCGCCGCACAGCCACACCCTAGGTTGACCTTGAATGCGCAAACAGGGGAATCCGACCATGCCACCAATCGGTACATTTGACTGGACCAAATTACTTGCCAGCGATCAGGCCAAATCGAACGAGTTCTTCTCAAAGCTCCTCGGCTGGAATCGCGGACTGGCCGATATGGAGCCGATGAGCATCCTCACGCTTTTCCGGCTGACGGGAAAAGACATAGCAGGCATGACGGACCCGCTGACCGACTACACCAAGAACCACGCCCCATTTTGGTCCACATATATCGAGGTGGACGATGTCGATGCGCTTGCGGCGAACGTCGAAAACCTCGGTGGCCAGATCGTCGCGCCGCCGCAAGACGTCCCTGCGATGGGCCGTGTCTGCATGATCAGTGACCCGGCAGGCTCATCGGTTTGCCTGATGGCCCCGCCTACCCTTTCCGCAAGCTGATGTATCGCCTGATAAAAATCAATTGGGGCCGCAGCCGATGCAGTACCGTGTCAGGCAGACGGTAAGCTAGCGGGCCGGATTTCCCAGCCATGCGGTCAACCGCACGCAAAAAGGAGCGCAACATGTCCATGAACCACTTGATAGCCGCTAGTTTGATTGCCAGCCTTGCTGGTCCTGCTTTTTCGCAAGACCAAAGCGCGGGTCAGGGAGAGTATA
Organism: Yoonia sp.; assembly: GCF_017854565.1. Lineage (GTDB taxonomy): Bacteria > Pseudomonadota > Alphaproteobacteria > Rhodobacterales > Rhodobacteraceae > Yoonia. Next base: position 44,172 of record NZ_JAFMHJ010000028.1, on the reverse strand, counting down.
TGGTGGCTTGCGCCGTCTGTCATGGCGAGACAGCGATGGGCGATGGGCCGTTTGCGTCATTGATGAATGTCGAAGTTCCCGGATTGACCGGACTAAGCGCGGCCAATGAAGGCATATTTCCCTATCTCGAGGTCTTCATGATCGTTGACGGACGCACGGGCGTACGCAGCCATGGCACGGTCATGCCGATCTGGGGCGACCGTTATTCCCGCACCGCGCGCGAAGAATTCGGGTTCTACGGCGCAGAGGTGATCACCCGTGGCAGGGTCGGCGTCTTGGTCGATTACCTCGAATCAATTCAAGAATAATCTCGCGGCGCGGACCAGTTTGGCGCAGAACGTCCCGCGAAACAAAAAAGGCCCCCGCAACCGAATGCGGGGGCCTTTGCTTTGCCAAATGGCAATAATCTTATTCGTCGCGCTTCAGAGCCGCACCAAGGATATCGCCCAAGGATGCGCCGGAATCAGATGAACCGAACTGCTCAACTGCTTCTTTTTCTTCTGCGATCTCACGTGCCTTGATCGACAGACCCAGCTTGCGGGTCTTGCTGTCGATGTTGGTCACGCGCACGTCAACCTTGTCACCCACGCCGAAACGCTCTGGGCGCTGCTCGGCACGGTCACGGGACAGATCGGAACGACGGATAAAGGATTTCATGCCTTCATACTCGACCTCAATGCCGCCATCTTCGATCTTGGTCACTTCGACAGTGATGACCGAACCGCGCTTTACGCCGCCAACAGCATCCGCAAACGGATCACCGTCCAGGGCCTTGATCGAAAGCGAAATACGCTCTTTCTCAACGTCCACTTCAGCAACTTTCGCACGCACGATGTCGCCCTTGCGGAAATCGCCGATAACGTCTTCGCCGCGGCCTTCCCATGTCAGGTCGGACAGGTGAACCATGCCGTCGATGTCGCCTTCGAGACCGACAAACAGACCAAATTCGGTGATGTTCTTGACTTCGCCTTCGACTTCGGTCCCCTCAGGATGGGTCTCGGCAAAGACTTCCCATGGGTTGCGCTGTGTCTGCTTGAGGCCAAGGGAAACGCGACGCTTGGCGCTGTCGATTTCCAGAACCATGACTTCGACTTCCTGGCTGGTGGAAACGATCTTGCCGGGGTGTACGTTCTTCTTGGTCCAAGACATCTCGGACACGTGAACCAGACCCTCGACACCGGCTTCCAGCTCGACAAATGCGCCATAATCGGTGATGTTGGTCACGCGGCCCTGATGCACGGAACCCAGGCTGAACTTCGCTTCGACAGCGTCCCACGGATCTTCCTGCAGCTGCTTCATGCCAAGGCTGATACGGTGGGTTTCTTTGTTGATCTTGATGACCTGCACCTTGATCGTCTCGCCGATCGACAGGATCTCGGATGGGTGGTTGACCCGGCGCCATGCCATGTCCGTCACGTGCAGCAGGCCGTCAACGCCGCCCAGATCAACGAACGCACCGTATTCGGTGATGTTCTTGACCACGCCGTCAACTTCCTGGCCTTCGGTCAGGTTGCCGATGACTTCGGCACGCTGCTCGGCACGGGATTCTTCAAGGATAGCACGACGCGATACAACGATGTTGCCCCGGCGACGGTCCATTTTCAGGATCTGGAACGGCTGCTTGAGACCCATCAGCGGGCCTGCATCGCGTACCGGACGCACATCAACCTGTGAGCCGGGCAAGAACGCAACCGCGCCGCCAAGGTCCACGGTGAAACCACCCTTTACACGGCCAAAGATCGCGCCATCGACACGGTCTTCGTCAGCATAGGCTTTTTCCAGACGATCCCAGGCTTCCTCACGGCGGGCCATTTCACGTGAAATGACGGCTTCGCCACGGGCGTTCTCGACCTGACGCAAGAACACTTCAACAGTGTCCCCTACGTTGATCTCAGCTTCTTCGCCTGGGTTTGCAAATTCCTTAAGATCGATGCGGCCTTCCATCTTGTAGCCGACGTCGATAATGGCTTGGCCCGCTTCGATCGCGATAACCTTGCCTTTGACGACAGAACCCTCAGCGGGCGTGTCCATCTCGAAGCTTTCGTTCAAGAGTGCTTCAAACTCTTCCATTGTGTTAGCCATGTGGCAGCTTTTTCCTAATCTAGCATTTATACGGGCCGTGCGGTTGTCTCCGCCGGTCTTTAGATGAATGCCCACCTTCGGCGGGACGGATTTTAGTTGGTCGTTGCGCCCTTGCGAATATAAAACAACAGGGTCGGCAACCTACCGACCCCGCTCAGGTCTCACATCCGCGCCTGTATCGACACTTAGACAAGCTGCCATATAGGCCCGTTCAGGCTTGTTTGCAAGGGGAATTGGACCAATATCGCCCCGGCCACGTACAGCGCGGCACCCCCCCGCCTACACCTGCCGCAGACCCATTCAAAAGCTGGCGCAACACCGCGAAATCATTATGATTATAGCGACAGGTTGCCGTCATGCCACAGGCGGCGCTCATATTTGGCTGTTGCAAGGTTGGGTCCATGAAAGCGCGCTTCATCCGCTATATGTTGCAATTGCACCAGCGTCTGTGGGCCAGACCCTTGCTGTATTGCATCGTGGCCGTTTTCGCGTCGCTGCTTGCGCGGGCTGCTGACTATGGGGCGCTGGGGGCGCTGCTCCCGGAAATTACGCCCGATACAATCGAGACGCTGCTCACCATCATCTCCTCGTCAATGCTGGCCGTCGCGACCTTTGCCGTGGGGTCCATGATCGCCAGCTATGCGTCGGCAAGCGCGTCGGCCACACCGCGCGCCTTCACGCTTGTCCTCGCCGATGACGTCTCGCAGACAGCCCTGTCCAGCTTTATCGGCGCGTTCATCTTCAGCATCGTGTCGATCGTCGCCCTGAAAACCGGGTTGTACGACCGGGGCGGCCATTTCGTGCTGTTTATCCTGACCTTGGCGATCTTTGCATGGGTTGTGCTGACATTCGTGCGCTGGGTCGACAATATCGCCCGTCTTGGGCGATTAGGCACGACAATCGACAAGGCAGAGGCGGCCGCCCTCGCCAGCCTCAAGGCGCGGCGCCTCATGCCGTTTCTGGGCGGCGTTGCAAAAACATCCGCGAATACGCTTCAAGGCACCGCGGCGTTTTCGGCCAGAATCGGCTATGTGCAATACATCGACATCAAGGCGTTGCAGCACCTCGCCGAAGAACATGACCTGCGGATCATGGTTGATGCGATGCCCGGTGCCTTTCTTGCACCCGGTCGGCCCTTGGCGATTTTGGACAGGCCCGGCGATATCGACGAAAAAGTCGCCGCTAAAATCGCAGACACTTTCGTGATCGACGGCAATCGCAACTTCCATGATGATCCGCGCTTTGGTCTCATTGTTCTGTCCGAAATTGCAGCCCGTGCCTTGTCGCCCGCCGTGAATGATCACGGCACCGCAATTGTGATCACCGGACGTTTTGTCAGGCTCTTTGCGGCATGGGCCGAGCCGATGAAAAAAGACGAGGTGACAGAAGAAAAATATGATCGGGTGATCGTCCCCCCGCTGTCATTGGCCGAGATGTTCGGCGACGCCTTTACCGCCATAGCACGCGATGGTGCCGGGATCGTCGAGGTCGGCATCAGACTGCAAAAGGCCTTCGTGTCGCTGTCCACGCTCGACTGTCCGGGTTTTCACGAACAGGCCCGGCGCCATTCTGCGCTGGCACTGGACCGTGCCAAAGACCGGTTGTCGTTGGAGGATGATTTCGCGCGCCTCCAAAAGATTGCACGCCTGCTCACCTGACGTGCCTCACAGTGACCGCGCGACCAATATCCGGCATCGGCATCGGCATGGGTCGTCCCGCTAAGATGGCATTAACCAAATCTCAATAAACCTTAACACCAGCGCCGCGATCCGGCGAGGCAGCCCGCATGGGCGTACATTTGTACGTACAGCTTCTGCACGCATTCCATACGGGTTCTGCACCGTCTCGCAGCCCTTTTTTTCCTGCGAAATACCCCGTCAGCAGACCTGCGCGCCACGCCACCCCCGCACCCCGCGCGCGCGGCGTTAACCGCGATCCAGCGCCGCCTGCACCACCGCGACCGCGCGGGCCACGGCCTGCGTGATCGTCATGTCAGACGTATCGATCAAGACGGCATCCGCCGCCGGGATCAGCGGCGCGGTTTCCCGGCTGCTATCGCGCGCATCGCGTGTTCTGACATCGGCCAGCACCGCTTCTGGCGTTACGTCCAATCCCTTGTCGCGCAGCTCTTTGTACCGCCGTGCCGCACGGCATTCCGCACTGGCTGTCACGAACAGCTTTGCGGCCGCATCCGGGCAAATGACCGTGCCGATATCGCGCCCATCCAGCACCGCACCATCCGCCCGCGCCGCAAATTTGCGTTGAAAATCAACAAGTGCCGCGCGCACATCCGCGATCACAGCCACCTCGCTTGCGGCCTGTGCCACCGCCGGGGTCCGCAGCGCTTCATCCTCAAGATCGGCGGGGTCCAGCGCATTGGCCACCGCCACCGGGTCACCCCCGGCCAAAACCTTGGCACCCACGGCCCGGTACAGCAGCCCCGTATCCAGATGCGCAAAGCCGAAATGCGCCGCAACTGCCTTGGAAATCGTGCCCTTGCCAGCTGCGGCAGGTCCGTCAATGGCGACGGTCAATCGCATCAGCAGTCGCGCGCAATTTGCGCCCCAAGCTCTGCCATCAATGCCTCGAACACCGGAAACGATGTGGCAATCGGCGATCCATCATCCACGTGCATCGGCTGCTGCGTGGCCATGCCCATCACCACGAATGCCATCGCGATCCTGTGATCCAACCGGCTTTCCACCGTCACACCACCGGGCACCTCACCATGGCCAAGCCCCGTCACCTGCCACCAATCAGGCCCCTCATCAACCGTGACCCCCGCAGCACGCAGGCCCTTGGCCATTGCGTCGATCCGGTCACTTTCCTTGACGCGCAGCTCTTTGACGCCCTGCATATCGGTCACACCTTCCGCAAAGACAGCAACAACCGAAAGCACCGGATATTCGTCAATCATGCTGGCCGCACGCGCTGGCGGCACCACGACGCCGCGCAAGTTGGGCGAAAAGCGGGCGCGCAGATCCGCCACCGGCTCACCACCCTCTTCGCGCAGGTTTTCATAGGTCAAATCGGCACCCATCTCTTGCAAGGTCGTGAACAGACCCGCCCGCGTGGGGTTCAGCCCGATATTGGGAACCAGCACATCGGACCCCGGCACAATAATGGCCGCACAGACCGGAAACGCCGCCGATGACGGGTCACGCGGCACAACGATATTCTGCGCAATCAGCTCGGGCTGGCCGTCCAACGTGATCACCCGCCCCTCATCGGTTTGCGCGACATGCACGGTTGCGCCGAACCCCTGCAACATCCGCTCCGTATGATCGCGGGTTGCTTCCTTCTCAATCACAACGGTCTGCCCCGGCGCATTCAAACCAGCCAAAAGCACCGCAGATTTGACCTGCGCAGACGGAACAGGAACCATATAACGCACCGGCGCAGGATCAGCGGCACCCACGATCGTCATCGGCAAACGGCCCCCATGACGCCCGACCGCCTGCGCCCCAAACAGCGCCAAAGGATCGGTCACCCGCCCCATCGGCCGACCATTCAATGACGCATCGCCAGTAAAAGTGGCCGTAATAGGTGACGTCGCCATGGCCCCCATGATCAAGCGGACACCGGTGCCCGAATTGCCACAGTCAATCACACCGTCCGGCTCGGCAAACCCACCAACCCCAACACCCTGCACCGACCAAACGCCGCCACCGTGATCCGTCACGCACGCACCGAACGCACGCATCGCTTGCGCCGTATCCAAAACATCGTCCCCCTCCAAGAGACCCGTAATCCACGTCTCGCCAACGCATAGCGCACCCAGAATCAACGCACGATGCGAAATGGATTTGTCACCGGGCACATTGGCAATCCCGCTCAGCGGACCACATGCGTGCGATGTCATCGGGATAGGGCTACCGTGGCGGGACATGAAAGCTTCCTTTTTCAATACTACTGCCTGATAGCGCAGGCAAATGGCAGGGTCCATCGCCCCAACTTCTTCCGAGAGGAAATATCCCCCCCGGAGGGTCCGCAATCAGCGCCTGCGGAACGTCAAATAATGCGGGGTCCGCCCGTCACGTAACGCCTTTTGTTCATAGCGCGTAGACAGCCAATCATCCCAGGCCACGCGCCAATCGTAGGGGCGTTCTGCCAGCCACTCAAACCCCTGACGCGGCACCTGCTCCAATGTCTGCCGGACATAATCGGGAATATCCGTGGCGACCCGCAACAGGGCACCTGGCTTCATGACACGATGAAGCGGTGCAAGATGCTCGGGCGTCACGAAACGCCGGCGATGATGGCGCTTCTTCGGCCACGGATCGGGGTAATTCAAGAACACCTTGCTGATGGTCGCATCCGGCAAGACATCGAACACATCGCGCACGTCGCCGGGATGCACAGCAAGGTTGTCAACCTGCGCCTTGCGGATCTTGCCCAACAACATGGCAACACCGTTGATAAACGGCTCGCACCCGATCAAACCGATATCGGGGTAACGCTGCGCCATATGCACAAGATGCTCGCCACCGCCAAACCCGATCTCAAGCCAGACCTCTCTGCCGGGAAAAAGCGCCTGCAGGTCGATTGGATTGCGGCTGGGGTTTTGTTCCCAACTCACAGATCCCGGCGATAACGGCGCGAGGTCGTTTTCAAGATAATCATGTTGGCTGGCGCGGATGGTCTTGCCACGAAACCGGCCATAAAAATTGCGCCATGGTGCGCCCGAGGGGTGATTGGTTTTTGTCATGCGGCGGGATGTAACAAGCGCGACGCGTCACTGCAATCACCCAAGGTGGGTGGGTTGAAACCCACCTTTGTCAGACCGCGCGCTTCAACGCATCGACGAGGTCCGTTTTTTCCCAGCTGAAACCACCATCCGCGTCAGGCGCGCGGCCAAAATGACCATAGGCTGCCGTCCGCTCATAGATCGGCTTATTCAACTGCAAATGCTGGCGAATGCCGCGCGGTGTCAGGTCCATCACCTGCAAAAGCGCCCGTTCGATCGCCACGGGATCAACCTCGCCGGTGCCATGCGTATCGGCATAAAGTGACAGCGGCCTAGCCACGCCAATTGCATAGCTCAGCTGGATCGTGCAGCGCTCAGCCATACCGGCCGCAACCACATTCTTCGCCAGATAGCGGGCCGCATAAGCGGCTGAGCGGTCCACTTTCGTCGGATCTTTGCCCGAAAACGCACCTCCGCCATGCGGCGCGGCGCCGCCATAGGTATCGACGATAATTTTGCGCCCCGTCAGACCCGCATCACCGTCAGGGCCACCGATGACAAACGTCCCGGTCGGGTTCACCCACCATTCCGTCTGCGCCGTGATCAGCCCCTCTGGCAGGACTTCGCGAATATAAGGCTCGACAATCGCGCGAATATCCGCGCTGGTCTGGCTTTCGTCACGGTGCTGGGTGGATAGCACAATCGACGTTACCTCGACGGGTTTGCCATAGGCATAGCGCAGTGACACCTGACTTTTGGCATCGGGGCGCAGTGTAGGCTCTTCGCCCGACTTGCGCACCTCTGCCAGCCGGCGCAGAATTGCATGGGCATATTGGATCGGTGCTGGCATAAGCGCATCCGTCTCAGTCGTGGCGAAACCGAACATGATGCCCTGATCGCCCGCGCCTTCGTCCTTGTCGGCGGTCCCATTCACGCCCTGCGCAATATGCGCGGATTGTTCGTGCAACAGATTGGTGATTTCGCAAGTCGCGTGATGAAACTTGTCCTGCTCATAGCCGATGTCCTTGATGCAGGCCCGGGCGATGCCGTCGACACGCCCCATATAGTCTTTCAACTTTGCCTTATCCGACAGACCTACCTCTCCGCCGATCACAACGCGGTTCGTCGTGGCGAATGTTTCGCACGCAACGCGTGCCTCCGGCTCTTCGGTCAGGAATGCATCCAGAATAGCATCTGAAATCCGGTCACACACCTTATCCGGGTGCCCCTCAGAAACGGATTCCGAGGTGAAAATATAGTCTTTGCGCGTCATGGGGAAGTGCTCCAGTGTAATCCACTGCCACGTCAGGAAGCCGTTGTGACAGAACCGAGGAAACGTCTATGCCGTGGGTTGCGCGGCGTCAATCACTATCGCGCTGGCGCATAAAAGCCCCCGACAGCACCGCGGCCACAAGCAGCAAGATGACTGGCCAATCGCCCCAGCGGGTATAGACGGGTGCCGCCAAGGCTGGTGGCAGCGGCACATCAACGGCACCTTCCACATCCAGCGGAATCTGCGCCCGCAGGCGGCCGCGGGCGTCGATCATCGCACTCACCCCGGTGTTCGCGACGCGGACCATAGGCAGGCCCTGTTCAATCGACCGCAGCCGCGCCTGCGCCAGATGCTGATAAGGCCCCGCAGCCGTGCCGAACCAGGCGTCGTTGGTGATCAGCACCATCAAGCGTGGCCGCTGCGTGCCCCGCGCGATTTCTTCGGCAAAGATGCCCTCGTAGCAGATCAGCGGGATTGCCGGACCGATCCCCGGCAATGTGATCAGGCCATGCGCGGCCCCGGCCGCAAAGCCGCCGCCATCAGTGGTGGCCAGACCGGAAATACCAAATTGTCCAACCAGATTGCCGCCGGGGATGTATTCCCCAAATGGCACCAGATGTCGCTTGTCATAAATACCGGTAACCGCCCCCCCCTGCCCCATAACCACAAAGCTGTTGTAGAACTGCCCAATGTCATCCCGGCGCTGTATGCCGAAAACAAGCGGCGCGCCGCGCGCCGCGCCTTCAAGTAGGCTCATATCGCCAACGATATAATTGAGCAGGGATGGCACGGCGGTTTCGGGCCACACGATCAGATCAGGCACCGGCCCCTGCCCAGTCAGCGCCACCAGACGGTTCAGAAAGACATCCCTGTAGGCCGGGTCCCATTTCAGGTGCTGGGGCGCATTGGGCTGCACCAGCCGCACAATGGGCGCATCCGCCATCGGTGCGGGCGGCGGACCGGGCCGCACGACGAACCCGGCCACCACCATCAACGCCACGATGCCCAGCCCCCCGGCCCATCGGCCCGCGACCATCAATGCCACGGACCATGCCACCAGTACCGTGATCAAGCTTAGCAGATGTGGCCCGCCCAAGGCCGCGAGTTGGGCCAGCGCCGTCGGTACCCAGATATGCCCCAGCAGGGCCCAGGGAAACCCGCTCAGGATCAACGACCGTGTGACCTCTGCTCCGACCAGCATCAGACCGAACATAGCGATATTTCGTGGCATCAGACGCCCCGCGAGATACGCCGCCACCGCCCAGAATAACGCCGCCCCGCCCGCCATAAGCAGCAGCGCAAAGGGCGCCATCCAGCCGTGACGCGCGACATCCACCAAGAACGGCTCGATGATCCAGCGCAGGGTAAAGGCAAAGTAGCCCAGACCAAAAAACCACGCCTGCCCTGCCGCCTGCCGCGCCGATCGGCAGTCCCCATGCAGGACAAACGCGACCGCCAGCGCGACAATCGTCGCAGGCCACAGATCGAACGGAGCCTGCCCAAGGCCAGCGATAACGCCCGAAACCAAAAGCACCGCAAACCGCCCCGGCCGCGACAACATCGCAAAACGCGCCCGCAGGTTAGGCATCTTGTGCGCTTGGCAACCGGACCCGCAACCGCTTGATCCGGCGCGGATCAGCATCCACCACCTCGAATTCGGGACCGTCAGGATGGATGATCACTTCGCCACGGGCGGGCAAATGTCCCGACAACATGGTCACAAGACCACCCAGCGTGTCGATCTCTTCCTCGTCAATCTCGTGATGAGCGGTCAGGTTCATCCCGATCTCGGCTTCGAAGTCTTCCAGATCGGTGCGCGCCTGCACCATATAGACGCCGGGTTTTTCCAATACCCAGCTTTTGACCTCTTCGATGTCGTGCTCGTCCTCGATTTCGCCCACGACCTGTTCGATCAGATCCTCGATCGTGACCAGCCCGTCGGTGCCGCCATATTCATCAATGACCAGCGCCATGTGGATACGCTCGGCCTGCATTTTTTGCAGCAACACGCCCAGCGGCATCGACGGCGGCACAAAGATCAGCGGCCGCAGCATTTCGCGCAGGTTCATCGGCGCGCTATCACTGTTGAACCCGTGACGCAGCGCAAAATCCTTGAGGTTCGCAATGCCAATCGGCGTGTCCAACGTGCCGTCATAGACCGGTAGCCGGGTCAGCCCGCTTTCGCGAAACACCTCGACCAGTTCGTCTTTGGTGATGCCAATCGGCACCGCGACGATATCGGCTTTGGGCACGGAAACGTCCTCGACCCGCATTCGCCGCAGGTTCAGCATACCCAGCATGGACCTCGCAGGTTTGCTGATTTCTCTCGCGGCATGACCTTCTTCTTCTGCCGTGCTTGCCGTGCCAAAAGCACTGCGAATCCGGGCGAAAATACCGCCCTCTTGTATGTCTGTCTCATCCGATGGCGCGCTGTGCGCTGCCATAGATGGACCGTCGTCCGTCTCGCCCATTTTTCCCTTACCTATGTGGGCCACATGGCCCGATTATGCCCTATATGGGTCAGCGATACCCAGTTTGCCAAGTATCTCTGTTTCCAACCCCTCCATAAGGGTGGCATCCGCGTCACGTTCGTGATCGAAACCCAGCAGATGCAGCGTGCCATGCACCAGTAAATGCATGGTGTGATCTACTATCGGCGTGCCTGCTTCTGCAGCCTCTTTGGTGCATGTATCATAGGCGATTGCGATATCACCCAGCTCTTCGTCCAGACCCGGCTTGGGGCGCAGCGGCATTTCGCCGTCCGTTGCGGCCCCCCGCTCGCTTGACGGCCAGCTCAGCACATTTGTTGCCTTAGGTTTGCCCCGAAAGTCCGCGTTGAGCGTGGCGATTCGGGTGTCGTTGCAGGCCAGCAGGCTGATTTCAAAGTCATCAGGTGCAAGGCCAAGCCGCTCCAAAGCGGCATCTGTCGCGACCCCGGCCAGCCGTTCCAGATCAATATCGGCCCAACGGTGATCTTCGATCAGACAATCCACGGTCATCGGCTAGCTATGTCCTTCATCGGCCTCGTAGGCCTCGATAATTGCCGCCACCAACGGGTGACGCACCACGTCCTTGGACGTAAAGTAGTTAAAGCTGATCTTGGAAATATTCTTGAGCAGGCGTTCCGCATCCCATAGCCCCGAATTGACCCCGCGCGGCAGGTCAATCTGGGTGCGGTCGCCGGTAATGACCATCCGCGACCCTTCGCCCAGACGGGTCAGAAACATCTTCATCTGCATGGTCGTCGCGTTCTGGGCTTCGTCAAGGACCACAAAGGCGTTCGACAACGTCCGCCCGCGCATAAAGGCCAAAGGTGCAATTTCGATCACCTTTTCCTCCATCATCTTCGCCGCCTGCTTGCCGGGAAGAAAATCGCCCAGCGCATCATAAAGCGGCTGCATATAGGGATCGACCTTGTCCTTCATGTCGCCCGGCAGATACCCCAGCTTTTCGCCCGCCTCGACGGCCGGTCGGGACAAAATAATCTTGTCCACACGCCCGCTGATTAGCATATTCACGCCCACCGCTACGGCGAGATAGGTTTTGCCAGTGCCCGCAGGCCCGATGCCAAAAGCCAGTTCATTGTCGAAAAGCGCCTTCACATAGGCTTTTTGTGCATCTGTGCGCGGTTCCACGAGTTTTTTGCGGGTCTTGATCTCGACACGGGCCACCTCGCCCTTGAACAGCTCTATCTGATCCCCCGTGCGCGCCAGACCGCGCACCGTTTCTGGGCCCATCCGCAACTCTCGGTCAATATCGCCGGATTCAACACTGCGCCCCGCCTCAAGCCGCCCATAAAGCGACTTCAGCACCTCAAGCGCGGTCTGCCGCGCACCATCTTCGCCCACGACGGCAAGCTGGTTGCCACGGCGGATGATCTGCACGCTCAGCGCATCTTCAATGGTGGTCAGATTGCGGTCATATTCGCCGCAAAGGTCGATCAACAGAAAATTGTCGGGGAATTCCAGAAGCGATTCCGAAATGTCATCAGCGGGTGGGGTCAGCGCACCAGTGTCCAAACAGCTCTCCTTTGAATCTCTATATGGGTATCGTGGCAAGTGATTGGAACAGGCGCAAGCGCCGCAGTGCGAATGTCACGTAAAAGACATTAAAAATATCTGCTTAGCCAATCAATTCACCAGCGAGCGAATTGGCACTGTCGTGAATGATCTTCACGCGCCGCACCTGCCCCAGCACATCGGCGGGTGCAGGGGCGAAAACGGCATGCAGATATTCAGACTTTCCGATCATCTGGCCCGTTTCGCGCCCGGTCTTTTCGAACAGGACATTTACCTCGCGTCCAATCATCGCGGCCTGCGTCGCCTGCTGCTGTTCGCGCAACAGCGCCTGCAAGCGCTGCAACCGATCATTCATCACGTCTTCGGGCAGTTGCGGTTTTTCGGCGGCGGGCGTCCCCGGACGGGTGGAATATTTGAACGAATAGGCCTGTCCGTAATGCACGTCACGGACCAGTCGCAGCGTATCTTCGAAATCCGCGTCGGTTTCGCCGGGAAAGCCGACGATAAAATCGCCCGATAGCAAGATATCAGGTCGCGCTGCACGAATACGTTCGATCAGACGCAGGTAACCCTGTGCAGTATGCTTGCGGTTCATCGCCTTTAGAATCCGGTCAGACCCGGATTGGACGGGCAAATGCAGATACGGCATCAGCTTGCCGCAGGTGCTGTGCGCATCAATCAGTGCCTGATCCATGTCGTTGGGGTGGCTGGTGGTAAAGCGGATGCGTTCCAGCCCGTCGATCTTGTCCAGTTGCCAGATAAGGCCCGCGAGGCCCTGCGCATGCCCATGGTAGGCGTTCACATTCTGCCCCAAAAGCGTGATTTCGCGCACGCCTGCTGCGACCAGTTCGTGTGCTTCACGCACAATACGGTCCGCCGGGCGCGATACCTCTGCGCCGCGCGTATAGGGGACCACGCAGAAGGCGCAAAACTTGTCGCAGCCTTCTTGCACGGTCAGAAATGCCGTTGGACCGCGCTTGGCCTTGCTGCGGGATTTCAACGTCTCGAACTTGTCATCCTCGGGGAAATCAGTGTCCAGCGCCTTGGCCCCGGTCTGCAACACGTCATCCATAGCAGGCAGACGGTGATAGCTTTGCGGGCCGACCACCAGATCGACGAGCGGTTGGCGGCGCATGATTTCCGCTCCCTCGGCCTGCGCGACGCAGCCCGCGACGCCGATTTTCAGGTTCGGGTTCTTGGCCTTGAGGCTTTTCATGCGACCCAGCTCTGAATACACTTTTTCGGCTGCTTTTTCGCGGATGTGGCAGGTGTTCAGCAGGATCATATCGGCACCCTCGGCCGTATCGGTCTGCACATAGCCTTTCCCGCCCAGCGCCTCGGCCATGCGTTCGCTGTCATAGACATTCATCTGGCAGCCGTAGGTCTTGATAAAAAGCTTTTTGGGCGCGGACATGCTGTGCTCTTTGCGTAGGTGGTATTTCGCGACTTCTAACGCTATGAAGGCAGGCTTGCAATGCGACGGGAATTCGCGGATTTTGCGGCAATCGCAACAAAGCCCGGACCTTATGCATTATCCCGACCTGCCCGCCCTTATTGCCGACCGCCGCCGGACCCTTGCCAAGGGGCCGATCGCGCTGATCCTCATCGAAGATGACGTGGAGATCGCAAGCACCATCGACCATCACCTGAAGGCCGGTTTTGCACAGCTGATCGTCTTTTGCGCAAAAGATGTCGTGCTGCAAGACCGGGGCGGCACGGTCCACCGCGTCGACTATGATTTGCTGGGCGATGACGCGCTGATCCAGATTATCAATACCGTGGTCGAGGCCGCGCCCGGCGTCTGGCTCTATCATGGGTACAACGCAGAATACCTGTTCTACCCGTTCTGCGAACATCGCAGCGTGGGCGAGATGATCAGTTTCGCCACAGAGGAACGGCGCGACACGTTCATGTGCTATGTTGTGGATCTTTATGCGGGTGATCTGGGCGCGTATCCCGATGCCGTATCGCGCCAAGATGCCTATTTTGATCGCACGGGCTATTATGCGCTCGCCCGGCAGGATGCTGATGGTGCCACAATGGACCGCCAGATGGATATTTTTGGCGGGTTACGTTGGCGGTTCGAAGAACATGTTCCCCAGACGCGAAGACGGATTGACCGCGTGGCGCTGTTTCGCGCGGTTCCGGGGCTGCGAATGTTGCCTGACCGGACCTTCAACGTCGCCGAATACAACACCTATGCCTGTCCGTGGCATCATAGCACGACGGCGGCAGTCTGTTCATTTCGGACGGCCAAGGCGCTGCGGCGCAACCCAGGAAGCCGCCATGAGATTACAAGCTTTCGCTGGCAAAATACGGAGGCATTCAATTGGCGGTCGCAGCAGTTGCTGGACCTTGGCCTAATGGAACCCGGCCAGTGGTTCTAGCGGTCGGTGGGTCAAGACCCACCTTACGGCGCTGCACCGTCGAGAATCGCCAGCCACCCGGCGCGCGTACCAGACCGGCATGAACCGGAGCAGCCGCAATGACATGCATATGGAACTGAAAATCAGCCTGATCACGGATCATATGTTCCCAGAACCGGCGCTGCCATATCCCCTTTTCACCACGCCGGAGCTGAGTTGTGGTTCGGTCTGTGGCGGGCGGCACATGCCGCGAAAAGGTGGTTTTGATCATGCGCCACCGGATCGAATAAGCCGCATCATCCGGCGGTAAGGTCCAGATCATATGCACGGCGTTGGGCAGGACGACAGCGGCATCAATGATGAAGGGCCACCGTTTTTGACAAAGGCGCGTTGCGTCGCGCAGAAGATCAATCTTGCGCACCAACAGGTCCGACGCAGGGTCTTGCAACCGTGCCGTGAAGAAAAAGGTGCCACCGGGCACAAAGCGTCTGATGTAATTTGACATGTCACCAGTCTTGCCCAGACCGGGTTAATTGCACGTAAACAGACGCAAGACCGTAGGGTGGGTCTTGACCCACCTTGCAGTCAGAATTTTGGCGTTCTGCGACGCAGCCGGATCACAACGTCAACCGACGCTATTTCTGCCCCCTCCGGGGCATGAGGCAGGCGACGAATCTCAAGCTGTTCTGCAGGCGCATCCGTCAGGCTGGCGCTGTCTTCCCAATAGAAATGCGGATGGTCAGTCATGTTTGTGTCGAAATAGCTTTTCGACCCGTCAACCGTAATCTCGCGCATCAGCCCCGCCGCACAAAAGGCGCGCAGGGTGTTGTACACCGTCGCAAGCGACACCTTTTCGCCCACGTCAGATGCGGCATCAAACAGGCTTTCGGCGGTCACATGCCGATCTTGTCCATCGCCCACCAGCAAACTGGCCAGCGTCAACCGCTGCCGTGTCGGGCGCAGACCCGCACTTGCCAACCAATCCGCGCTCCGCTCTATCTCAATCTGTGCCATG
Source organism: Yoonia sp. (assembly GCF_017854565.1). Lineage (GTDB taxonomy): Bacteria > Pseudomonadota > Alphaproteobacteria > Rhodobacterales > Rhodobacteraceae > Yoonia. The sequence continues at coordinate 28,730 of NZ_JAFMHJ010000028.1, read as the reverse complement.
GCTGCCTGTTTACTCCGGTTACATCCCTAATATGGGAAGAAACCCTGCCGGATCAAATGAAAACGACCAAAGCTCCGGCGCACTTGCCCTTGCAAAGGTCAGGATGCTACAGGTCGTAGCAACGTAGCAGACAATGAATGAGACCAGAAACATGGCCGACTATCCCAGCAGTTTTGACAAAGATGACCTGCTCAAATGCGCCCGAGGCGAACTGTTCGGGCCCGGCAACGCCCAGTTGCCTGCGCCGCCCATGCTGATGATGGACCGGATCACCGAAGTGTCGGGCGATGGCGGTGCGCATGGCAAAGGCCATATTGTCGCAGAGTTCGATATCACCCCTGATCTTTGGTTTTTCGAATGCCATTTCCCCGGCAACCCGATCATGCCCGGCTGTCTGGGTCTTGATGGTCTGTGGCAGTTGACGGGGTTCAACCTTGGCTGGCGCGGCTGGCAGGGGCGCGGTTATGCGCTGGGTGTGGGTGAGGTCAAGCTAACGGGCATGGTCCGCCCCGATCGCAAGATGCTGACCTATAAAATCGACTTTACCAAGGCGATCCAGACCCGCCGCCTGACGATGGGTGTGGCCGATGGCATCGTGGAAGCAGACGGTGAAGTCATCTATCAGGTCAAAGACATGAAAGTGGCTCTTTCCGAGAGCTGAGGTCAATAAAATAAGGAGTGTGCCCATGCGCCGCGTCGTCGTCACCGGTCTTGGTATCGTATCGCCCATTGGCAACAATGCGGCCGAAGTTCTTGCATCTTTGAAAGCAGGCAAATCCGGGATCGAGGCATCGCCCGAGATGGCCGAACACGGGTTCCGCAGCCGGATCGCGGGGACGTTGAAAATTGATGTGGCAGAGCATGTGGACAAGCGCACGTTGCGGTTCATGGGTCCGGGCGCGGCCTATGCCCATATCGCGATGAGTCAGGCAATTGCCGATGCGGGGCTGGATGAAAGTGTCATTTCCAACCCACGTACGGGGCTTGTTGCCGGGTCCGGCGGGCCGTCGACTTCGGCAATGTTTGCCGCGCACAATGTGGTGACAACGACCGGCGCAACCAAGCGGATCGGCCCCTTTGCGGTCCCCAAATGCATGTCTTCGACGATCTCTGCCAATCTGTCGACCGCCTTTAAAATCAAGGGGATAAACTATTCCATCACCTCTGCCTGCTCGACCAGTCTGCATTGCATCGGCAATGCCGCAGAGCAGATCATGATGGGCAAGCAAGACGTGATGTTTGCCGGCGGCGGCGAGGAATTGGATTGGACCCTGTCGTGCCTTTTCGATGCCATGGGCGCGATGTCGAGCAAGTACAACGATACGCCGGAAAAGGCGTCACGCGCGTTTGATGCGAACCGCGATGGTTTTGTCATTGCGGGCGGCGGCGGCATTATCGTGCTGGAAAGTCTCGAACACGCCCAAGCGCGCGGCGCCAAGATTTACGCCGAGGTCACCGGCTATGCGGCCACGTCCGACGGGCACGACATGGTGGCCCCATCAGGCGAGGGCGGCGAGCGGGCGATGCGGCTGGCGCTGGCGACCATCCCAGAGGGCCGAAAAGTCAGCTATATCAACGCACACGGCACCTCGACCCCGGTTGGCGACGTGGGCGAAGTGGAAGCGGTGCGCCGGGTCTTTGGCCGTGGCACCACGCCGCCGATCAGTTCGACCAAATCCATGACAGGGCACAGTCAGGGGGCGACAGGCGCGCAGGAAGCCATCTATTGCCTGTTGATGCTACAGGATGATTTCATCGCCCCGTCGATCAATGTCGAAACGCTGGACCCGGCACTGGACCCGGCTGAAATTGCGACGCAACGTGTTGATAATGCGGGGCTTGATACCGTGATGACCAACTCTTTCGGGTTTGGCGGTACGAACGGGTCGATGCTGCTTTCCAAGTTCCAAGGATAAATGAATGACGATTTCAATGCAGGGCAAACGCGGCCTGATCATGGGTGTCGCGAACGAACGCTCCATCGCGTGGGGTATTGCCAAGGCGATGGCCGCAGCAGGCGCGGAGTTGGCGTTTAGCTATCAGGGCGAGGCATTTGGCAAGCGGCTGGCACCGCTGGCGGAAAGTGTCGGGTCTGACATTATGGTCGATGTCGATGTGGCCGACGATGCCAGCATGGACGCGGCATTTGCCACGCTCAAGGAGCGTTGGGGCACTTTGGATTTTGTTGTGCATGCCATTGCTTTTTCAGACAAAAATGAATTGACTGGCCGGTTCATCAACACCAGCCGGGACAATTTCAAGAACTCGCTTTCGATCTCGTGTTATTCGTTTATTGACGTGGCCAGACGGGCGTCAGAATTGATGCCGCAGGGCGGTACGTTGCTGACGTTGACCTATCAGGGGTCGAACCGTGTTACGCCGTTTTACAATGTCATGGGTGTGGCCAAGGCCGCACTGGAAAGCGCCACGCGGTATCTGGCCAATGACCTTGGTCCACAGGGTATTCGTGTCAATGCAATCAGCCCCGGCCCGATGAAAACCCTTGCTGGTGCTGCAATTGGCGGCGCGCGGCGCACCTATAAGCACACCGAGCAGAACACGCCCCTGCGCGCCAATGCGACGCTTGAGGCGGTGGGCGGCACGGCGGTTTATCTGGCGTCGGATGCGGGGGCCTGCACCACCGGCGAAATCATCCACGTGGATGGTGGATTTCATGTTCTGGGCATGCCGCAGCCCGACAATCTAGTCTAGGGCTGGTTCAGGGCGCGCAACGGTCGGTCAGCGCGGGGCGGCGCGTCTTTCGACAGGTGCCGCGAATCAGTTGTTAACCGCGCTTTTGCGGGTGTTTGCGGCGTATGCAACGCGTGCGGAACCCGTACAGACCGCGTATGTACACCGGCCATACAACGGGCGGATGAACGCTGCGTGCGGTCAAATTGTGCATGGCGCGTTAAGGATTGTGGCGGGTGCGCGCACGCACGCACCCTGCCGATCTCAGGCCGCGTCGATGCCAACAACTTCGACATCGAAGATCAGGTCTTTGCCAGCCAGCGGGTGGTTGGCATCAAGTGTGACCTGTTCGTCCGTGACTTCGGCCACGACGACCTGCACGACTTGCCCTTGTGGTGTCTGCATCTGCAACTGCACGCCCGGGTCCAGCGGGATATCATCGGGGATTTCGGCGCGTGGTATCGCCTGAAGCGCATCAGGGTTGGTTTCGCCGTAAGCGGCCGCGCAGGGCACCTCGACTTTTTTCTTGTCGCCGACGGCCATACCGGGGATGGCCACATCGAGGCCTGGAATGATCTGACCGGAACCGACCACGAATTCCAACGGGGCGCGCCCTTCGGAGGTGTCGAACGTCTCTCCGGTGGTGAGTGTGCCGGTGTAATTGATCCGCACTGTGTCGCCTGTTTTTGCATGGTTCATCTTAGTCGTCCTTCGGTTAGTTCAAAAAGTGCCTATTACCTAGGTGCCGGGTTGCGTGTTTGCAAACAGGTTTGCCCTTTTCGTGCCGCGCGCCGCGTGACAATCTGCCGATCATCACCAAGGGAGGTCCATGATGCCAATCACGACTTGCGTTTTCGATGCCTATGGCACGCTGTTCGATGTGAATGCGGCGGCGGCACAGGCCGCGACTGAGCCGACGCATCACGCATTGGCCCCGGTTTGGCCTGCGATTGCCCGCGATTGGCGGCTTAAGCAGTTGCAGTATACGTGGCTGCGTGCCGTTGCCGGACGCCACTGTGATTTCTGGCAAGTGACCCAGGATGGGTTGGATTGGGCGATGGAGGCAAATGAGCTGACCGATGCCGCGACCCGCGTGCGTTTGCTGGAGCTGTATTGGGAATTGGCCGCCTATGCGGAGGTGCCCGCGATGCTGACAGCGCTTAAGGCGCGCGGTATGGCCACGGCTATTTTATCGAACGGATCGCCAGATATGCTGCAAGGTGCGGTGAAATCGGCGGGGATCGGCGCGCTGCTCGATGCGGTGTTGTCGGTCGAGGATGTGGGTGTGTTCAAGCCGCACGCCCGGGTTTACGATCTGGTTGGCGGGCATTTTGGCTGCGCGACGGATCAGGTGTTGTTTGTGTCGTCCAATGGCTGGGACGCGGCGGGGGCGGCAGGTTACGGGTTTCGGACTGCATGGGTGAACCGCGCGAGCGAACCGATGGACCGTCTTTATGCCAAGCCGCACCATGTGTTGACCGACCTGACCACAATTCCGGAGTTGATATGATGCCGTTTTTTGAAACCGCCGATGGGCTGAGATTGCATTTTACCGATGAGGGCGCGGGCCTGCCGGTTATTGCGCTGGCCGGGTTGACCCGCAATGGCGCGGATTTCGATCATGTTGCCCCGCATTTGCCGGTGCGCCTGATCCGACTGGATTATCGCGGGCGCGGGCAGTCCGATTGGGCTGACCCCGCGACCTATACCGTCCCGCAAGAGGCCCACGACGTGCTGGCGTTGATGGATCATCTGGGTCTGGACAAGGCCGCCATTCTGGGCACGTCCCGCGGCGGATTGATTGCGATGATGCTGGCCGCTACGGCCAAGCACCGGCTGCTGGGTGTCGCGCTGAATGATATCGGGCCCGAGATCGCGCCTGCGGGTCTTGGTATCATCATGACCTATATCGGGCGCAATCCCGCGCAACGCACCTATGAAGAAGCCGCGGCATTTCGCGACCGCTATTGGGTGCAATTCCAAGGCGTTCCCATGGCGCGCTGGTTGGCCGAGGTCACGGCGCATTACGTGCAAACGCCAGACGGTTTGGTCATTCGCTATGATCCACGGCTGCGCGATGCCGTGGTCGCGTCAGGCGCGCAGCCGACGCCGGATTTATGGCCCTTGTTTGATGCGTTGGCCGGTTTGCCTCTGGTGTTGATCCGGGGGGCTAACTCGGATCTTTTGAGCGCCGAGACGGCGAATGAAATGGCACGCCGTCGCCCCGATATGATCCGCGCCGATGTGCCCGGACGCGGGCATGTGCCGTTTTTGGATGAGTCCGAGGCAGTGGCCGCACTGCACGCATGGTTGGAGAAAATGCAATGAATATCGACATGATCCGCGCGGCGGCACAGCGGCTGGAAGGCCACGCGCGGCGCACGCCGATCCTGACCTCGCCGTTTCTGGATGAGATCGCGGGGCGGCATGTGTTCGTGAAGGCCGAATGTCTGCAACATACCGGATCGTTCAAGTTTCGCGGCGGCTGGTCGGCGGTGTCTTCGTTGACGGATCATGCGCTGAAGGCGGGCGTTATCGCGTTTTCCAGCGGGAACCATGCGCAGGGCGTGGCACTGGCTGCACGGATGCATGGTGCGCCTGCGGTGATCATCATGCCCGGCGATGCGCCCGCGGTGAAGATCGCCAATACCCGTGCATTGGGCGCCGAGGTGGTGCTGTATGACCGCGCGACCGAGGACCGCGATGAAATCGGTGAACGCCTTGCCGCGCAGCGCGGGCTGACGTTGATCAAGCCCTATGATGCACCGTTGGTCATTGCGGGCCAAGGCACCGTGGGCTTAGAGATTGCAGCCGATATGACCGCGCTTGGGGTCACGAATGCGGATGTGATGGTATGCTGCGGCGGTGGTGGTCTGACGTCGGGCATTGCGCTGGCACTGGCGGCGGATGCACCGGGGTTGCGGGTACGCCCGGCAGAGCCCGAAGGGTTCGACGATGTGACCCGGTCGCTGATCAGTGGCAAGATCGAGCGGAACGCGCGGCTGGATGGGTCGCTGTGCGATGCGATTATCACGCCGCAACCGGGAAACCTGACGTTTCCGATCATGCGGGCCTTGTGCGGGCCGGGGGTCGTGGTGACGGAGGATGAGTGTCTGCGCGCGATGGCGGTGGCGTTTGATCGGCTGAAGATCGTCGTGGAACCGGGCGGGGCCGCAGCGCTTGCCGCTGCGTTGTTCCACCCCGATGCGTTTGAAGGCGACGCAGTCGTGGCGGTGGCGACGGGGGGCAATGTTGACCCTGCGGTCTTTATCAAGGCGCTGGAGAGGAGAGACCATGAAGATAGAGCGTGACGCAATAGCGCTGCATGCGCAGGTGGATGGCACAGATGACGCGGATGCGCCGACGATCATGTTTGCCAATTCGCTGGGGACCACATTGCATTTGTGGGACGGCATTGTGCCGCTGTTGTCACCGGGATTGCGGATCGTGCGCTATGATATGCGCGGGCATGGCCTGTCCAATGCGCCGGACGCCCCCTATACGATGGGGCAGCTGATCAGTGACGCCGAAGCGGTGTGCGATGCGCTGGCGGTGCGAAATTGCATGTTTGTTGGCCTGTCCGTGGGTGGCATGGTCGCGCAGGGGCTTGCGGTGAAACGCACCGACATCATGCGGGCGATGGTGCTGTCGAATACGGCGGCCAAGATCGGCAATCCGCAACTGTGGCAGGACCGGATTGACGTCGTGCTGGCCAAAGGGCTTGAGCCGATCGCCGATGCGGTCATGCAACGGTGGTTTGGCAAAGCGTTTTACGGCACACCCGCGATGGCACGCTGGCGCGATATGTTGGTGGCAACGCCGCCGCAGGGATACGCCGGCGTTTGTGCCGCCATTTCCGGCACGGATTTCTATACGCCGACAAGCGGGCTGCGCCTGCCGACGCTGGGCATTGCGGGGTCCGAAGATGGCGCCACGCCCCCTGATCTGGTGCGCGAAACGGTCGATTTGATTCCCGGATCGCAATTTGCGCTGATGCGTCGCGCCGGGCATTTGCCCTGCGCCGAGGACCCCGCAGCCTATGCCGCAATCCTGAACCAATTTCTGAAGGATACCGGGCATGTCTAGTTTTCTGCTGATCCACGGGTCGTGTCACGGGGCATGGTGCTGGGATGATCTGATCCCACATCTGACCGCCGCCGGACATACCGCGCGCGCGATTGATCTGCCGTCGCACGGGCACGATGACACGCCACCGGGCGATGTCACGCTGGACCTTTATGCCCGCGCGATTGTTGACGCGATTGACGAACCCGTCGTGCTGGTCGGGCATTCGATGGCAGGCTATCCGATCACGGCGGCGGCGAACTTGGCGCCGGAAAAAATCAGCAAGCTGATCTATGTGTGCGCCTATGTCCCGATGCCGGGCAAATCGCTGGCCGAAATGCGCCGGATGGCGCCAAGCCAGCCATTGCTGGACGCGATCCGGGTGTCGGCGGACCGGGTGACGTTCAGCGTCGATCCCGCAGACGCGGCGGCGAAGTTCTACCATGACGTAGACCCCGCCCGCGCCGATTGGGCCGTCGCACGCTTGGGTCCGCAGCCGATTTTGCCGCAGGAAACGCCGATGACACCAGCCCACGCCGTGCCGCGCCATTATATCCGGTGCCTGGATGACCGGACGATTTCGCCCGCGTTTCAGGTGACGATGACGGCCGATTGGCCCCGCGATCAGGTCAGCGAGATGCCGACGTCGCATTCGCCGTTTCTGGCTGATCCGGCTGGTTTGACCGCGCTTTTGGGGCGGGTAGCCGCGTAGGTCACCCGCCCTGCGCATCAAAAATGGAGCCGTCATGAAAAACCGTCTGCCGATCATTTTCATTCTGATTACCATGGTGATCGACAGCATGGGAATTGGCCTGATCCTGCCGGTGATGCCTGATCTGATCCAAGAGGTCGAAGGGGCAGGTCTGGGGGCTGCGGCGGTTTGGGGCGGGCTGCTGGCCACGATATTCGCCGCGATGCAGTTTTTGTGCGGGCCGACGGTAGGGAACATCTCAGACAGCGTTGGCCGACGGCCCGTGCTGTTGTTTTCGCTGGTCATCATGGCGTTTGATTATGTGCTGATGGCCGTGGCCGGGACGATCTGGTTACTGATCATCGGGCGCATCATTGGCGGAATTACGGCGGCGACGCAATCGACCGCAGCCGCATATATCGCCGATATTTCCAAGCCGGAGGAGAAGGCCGCCAACTTTGGTCTGATCGGTGCGGCCTTTGGGGTCGGCTTTGTCTTTGGGCCGTTGCTGGGTGGCCTGCTTGCTGAGTATGGGACCCGTGCGCCATTCTGGGCGGCGGCATTTTTGGCGGGGGCGAATGCCGTGTTTGGGTATTTCGTGCTGCCCGAGACAGTGACCGACCGCATCCGCCGCCCGTTTCAATGGCGCCGCGCCAACCCGTTGGGGGCCTTTAGCAACATCGGCGCCCTGCCCGGCCTGAAACGTCTGATGCTGATCACCTTTGTCTATACAGTCGCGTTTTATGTCTATCCGGGCGTCTGGGCCTATTATGGGGCCGAGCGTTTTGGCTGGGGTCCGGGGATGATCGGGTTGTCGCTGGGCATGTTTGGGATTGGGATTGCGATCGTGCAAGGCCTGCTGATCAGGCCGATCCTGAACCGGATTGGCGAACGCAAGGCGGTGATCTTTGGTCTGGCGGTCGATGTGGGCGCGTTTGTGATGCTGGGGTTTGTGACCAATGGCTGGATTGCGTTGGCGTTGACGCCACTGACGGCACTGGGGTCGGTTGCGGGGCCTGCGTTGCAGGGTATCATGTCGCGCACCGCCTCTGATGATCAGCAAGGTGAGTTGCAGGGCACGGTGTCGTCGATCAATGCGGTTGCGACCATCGTTGCGCCGCTTTTGGTGACCCAGACATTTTGGTATTTCACCGCCGCTGGCACCCCGTTCTATATGCCCGGCGCGCCGTTCTTATTGTCGGCGATTCTGACGGTCGGCTGCATTGTGGTCTTTGTCCAAACACCCCGCCAAAAGCATGCCCGCGTCATCTGACGTCGCGATCAGACTTGCACCGGGGGCCCGCAGGCAACACTGTGTCCGTAACCAGCTTTCTTAAGGACTGCCCGTATGCCACAGATCAAAGCCGCCGTTTGTCATGAATTTGGTGCCCCTTTGCGTATTGAAACCGTCAACCTTGCCGCGCCCCGGATGGGCGAGATCGAGGTGACGCTGAAGGCCTGCGCGATCTGTCACTCTGACATTTCGTATATCGACGGCGGGTGGGGCGGCACCTTGCCTGCGGTTTACGGGCACGAGGCGGCGGGCCATGTGTCTGCCTTGGGGGACGGCGTGCGCGGGCTGGCGGTGGGCGATCCGGTCGTCGTGACATTGATCCGTGCCTGCGGCAGCTGCCCATCGTGTGCCAGTGGCAAACCGGTCGCGTGTGAAACGGCGGTTTCGGGCGGGCCGCTGACGTTGGCGGATGGCACGGCGCTGCATCAGGCGATGAACACCGGCGGCTTTGCCGAGCGGGTGGTGGTGGATCAGAGCCAGGTGGTCAAACTGTCGCCGAGCATCGGGATGCAGGCCGCATCGTTGCTGGCGTGCGGTGTGATTACCGGCGTGGGTGCGGTGGTGAATGCCGCGGGCCTGCGTGCGGGGCAGGACGTTGTCGTGATTGGCGCGGGCGGTGTAGGTCTGAATGCCATTCAGGGTGCCCGGATTGCGGGTGCGCGCCGGATCGTGGCCGTGGACATGTCCCAAGAGAAGCTGGCCATTGCCAAGGAGTTTGGCGCGACTGACGGTGTGCTCGCGACTCAGGACAAGCCGTGGCGCGCCGCGAGACAGGCCATTGGGCGCGGGGCCGATGCGGTTTTTGTCACCGTCGGCGCGATTCCGGCCTATGATCAGGCACCGCAATATCTGGCCAATGGCGGCAAGGTGATCATGGTGGGGATGCCCCATTCGGGCGCGATGTCCACCTATGAGCCGGTGATGATGGCCGCGACGGGGCAAGGCATGGTCGGGTCAAAGATGGGCGATGTGGTGATTGCGCGCGATATTCCGTGGATGGTGGACCTGTATGAACAGGGGCGGCTCAAGCTCGACGAGCTGATTTCCGGCGCGTGGCCGCTTGAGCAGATCAACGAGGCGATTGCCGACACCAAGACCGGCAGCGCCAAGCGCAATGTGATTGTGTTCCCATGAAGCTTGCAGAAATTGATATCATTGTAACCGCACCCCCTGCCCCCGGATGGGGTGGACGGTATTGGATCATCCCCAAGGTCACGACGGACACCGGCGTTGTCGGATACGGCGAATGCTATGCGTCGTCGGTCGGACCTGTCGCGATGAAGGCCGTGATCAAGGATGTGTTTGAACGCCATATGGCAGGCGAAAACCCCGAGAATATCGAGCTGATGTTTCGCAGGGTTTATTCCGCAGGCTTTACCCAGCGGCCAGATCTGACGGTGATGGGGGCCTGGTCGGGGCTTGAGATTGCCTGTTGGGACATTTTGGGCAAGGATCGCGACCGTCCGGTGCATGCGCTGATTGGCGGGAGGATGAATGACCGTGTGCGCGCCTATACCTATCTGTATCCGCGCCCCAGCCATCCGTTGCCCGCGTTCTGGGGCAGCGCCGATATGGCCGCAGAGGTTGCGGTGGACATGGTCGAAAAAGGCTATACGGCGGTAAAGTTCGATCCTGCCGGGCCCTATACGATCCGTGGTGGGCATATGCCCGCGCTGGATGATATCGCCCTTTCCGTCGCGTTTTGCCGGACCATCCGCGAGGCTGTCGGCGACCGCGCCGATCTGCTGTTTGGGACGCACGGGCAGTTCAGCACCGGTGGTGCGATCCGGCTGGGGCAGGCCATCGCGCCCTATGCGCCGCTGTGGTACGAAGAACCGATCCCGCCTGATAATGTTAACGAGATGGCCAAGGTCGCCCGCGCCGTGGGTATTCCGATTGCAACGGGCGAGCGGCTGACCACCAAGGCCGAATTCGCACATGTGCTGCGCAGCGGGGCTGCGACGATCCTGCAACCGGCCTTGGGTCGTGCCGGCGGGATTTGGGAGGGCAAAAAGATTGCGGCCATGGCCGAGGTCTATAACGCGCAAATCGCGCCGCATCTATATGCCGGGCCGGTCGAGTGGGCGGCAAATATCCAGCTGGCCGCGTCAATTCCGAATATCCTGATGGCCGAAACCATCGAAACACCATTTCACAGCGCGCTGATCAAGGACACGATCAAGGTCGAGGGCGGGTATATCACCGTGCCGACCGGCCCCGGGCTTGGCATTGATTTCGACGAGGCGTTGGCCCGTGCGCATCCCTATGTCGGCGACGGCCTGCACCTGCAGATGCAGGAGGACCCGATCAGCTATCATGAGGCGAACACATTTGCGGGGGGTGCCCCGGTCAAGACCTGACCGGGGTTTTCAACGCCCTCCGCGCTTGGTACGGTGAACTGCGTTCAACGGGGGCATCATGGCAGGCAAAGTGGCTGAGCGGCGCAAGGCATTGCGCGACAATCTGACTGCGATTGCAGAGCGGACGATTGCCGCCAAAGGGCTAAGTGCGCTGCGGGCACGCGATTTGGCGACCGAGGCGGGCTGTGCCGTAGGCGCGATTTATAACGTGTTTGGTGATTTGACCGATCTGGTGCTGGCCGTCAACGCCCGCACGTTCCACCGTCTTGGCGCGGATGTTGCCGAAGCGCTGGCCGCAGCGCCGCAGGACCCGGTTGCGCAACTGGTGGTCATGGCACAGGCGTATCACCGATTTGCAGCAGACAATCATCATAGCTGGCGGGCCTTGTTCGATGTCGAGCGCGCACCGGGCGAAGCCGCCCCTGATTGGTATCTGCAAGAGATGGGGCAGTTGTTTACCTATATCTCGGACCCGCTGGCGGTGATTTTCCCGAATCGTGATCCACATGAACACGCGCTTTTGACCCGCGCGCTGTTTTCATCGGTGCATGGGATCGTGCTTTTGGGGTTGGATCAGGCCAGCGCGGGCGTGCCGTCCGCCGATATAGACCGGATGATCGCCCTTGTTTTACGGCAAATTACAGCCGCTGCGCCGCTTTCGTGAACAGTGTTCAATAATTTACTTGATCGCCCCGCCGGATGTGCTATCCCTGATTCATGAACGGTGTTCACACACTGAAATGAAACGGAGACCCCAGATGTTCAAGACACTTGCAACACTGATCAACGGGCAGAACGCACGGGCCGAAGACCGCGTGCGGGATGCCTTTGCGATTGAGCTGATTGACCAGAAAATCCGCGAAAGCGAAAATAGCCTGCGGGCCGCAAAGGCGACGCTTGCCAGCCTGATCCAGCGCCAGCGGTCCGAGGAAAAGCAGCATGGCGGTCTGAAATCACGCATCGGCGATCTGACCAAGCGCGCCGCCGAGGCGCTGGACAATAACCGCGAGGACATGGCCGCCGAGGCCGCCCGCGCCATTGCCACGATGGAGAATGAACTGACGGTGCGGACCGAAACGCTGGACCGGTTGGACCAGAAAGTGATTCGCCTGCGGGCGTCGATCGAAAGCGGGCACCGTCGGATCATTGATCTGAAACAAGGCGCCATTCAGGCACGTGCGGTGCGCCGCGAACAAAATATCCAGATGCGGATGGTCAAGACCGGCGTGCAATCGGGCAGCGTGGAAGAAGCCGAGCAGATGATCGCCCGCGTCCTTGGCCGCGATGATCCGTTCGAACATTCGGAGATCCTGTCGGACATCAACCGCGACCTGAACCATGACACCATTGGCGACAAGATGGCCGATGCGGGATTTGGCGCAGCGACCCGATCGACCGCCGAAGACGTTCTGGCACGCCTGAAGTCAGGCAGGAAATAACCAGGCTTTCAATTGCAGACCCCATCAAAGGACTAGAAAAATGGCTACTCATAAGAATGACAACTCACTGATCATGTTTGTAAACGGCGTCGGCGTTGCCGTGGCTTACGGGATGCTTGGCATCTCGCTCTGGCTATCGACAGATGTGCCGCTGGCCACCAAGGGGTTCTGGGGCATGAGCGTGATGATGCTGACCCTGGCGCTGGTGAACTTTGTCAAATACCGGTTTGACGAAAAGATGTCCGAGGACCGTATCCAGCGCATCGAAGACGCGCGCAACGAAAAGCTGCTGTCGGAATATGTGAGCGCCGCGGCCTGATCCATCGCCCTGCCCCGTCCATGATCACATGGGCGGGGCTTTTGTGCGGTGAACCCCCTTTTCAAATCCACCCAGCTTCGCCAAGGTCATCCGATGAAACTCTTGCGCACCTTTGCTGCCCGTATCGTGGGCCACGCCATCCGCATTTTTGCCCGCGCGATCACTGCCGTGCGGGCCGACTGGCAAGGGATTGAACCGGTGCCACGGCAGCGGGTCTATTATTCCAATCATACCAGCAATGCAGATATGCCGATGATCTGGTCGGTGCTGCCTGCCGCGTTGCGCCGGACCGTGCGCCCGGTGGCGGCGGCGGATTATTGGCTGAAAAACCCGCTGCGCGCCTTTGTGGGGCCCGAAGTATTCAACTGCGTGCTGGTGGACCGGCGCCCAGAAGTGAACGACAAACCGATGGACAAGATCCTTGCCGCGCTGGACGAAGGATCGTCGCTGATCATTTTCCCCGAAGGCAACCGCAATATGACAGAAGACCCTTTGCTGCCGTTCAAGGCGGGGCTTTATAATATGGGGGTCGCGCGGCCTGATGTTGATCTGGTGCCCACATGGGTCGCCAATCTGAACACGATCATGCCCAAGGGCGAGGTGATCCCCCTGCCCCTGATCTGCACCGTGACGTTTGGCGCGCCGATCCATGTGGCCGAGGGCGAAAGCAAGGATGCGTTCCTGAAACGCGCATCAGATGCGCTGGTCGCGCTGGCGCCGCAGGTGCAGTCATGAGCAATACGACGAGTGACATTCTACTGCTGGCACTGGGCAGTTTCGGCATTTTGCTTGCGATGACGTTTCTGGGTGAGGTGCTGCGCGCGCGCCAGCCCGCAGACACGCTGAACCCGGTTCTGGATACATATATGACCCGCGTGCAAAGCTGGTGGGGGATGGTGACGTTCATCGGGCTGGCGTTGATCAGTGGCAAGGTCGGGGTGATGGTGTTGTTTGCCTTTGCGTCCTTTGCGGCGCTGCGCGAATTCCTGACGCTGACGACCAAGGCACAGGCAGACCATATTTCGCTGGCGCTGGCGTTTTTCGTGGTGCTGCCGCTGCAATATGTCTTTATCGCGCTGGGCTGGGACGGGCTTTATACCGTGTTCATCCCGGTTTACGCATTTTTGTTACTGCCCATCGTGTCGGCGCTGCGTGGAAATGCAAACCGTTTCCTGATCCGCGTCGCAGAGACCCAATGGGCGCTGATGATCTCTGTCTTTTGCCTGAGCCATGTGCCCGCCCTGATGGCGATGCAGATCGCGGGATATGGCGACCGTGCGGTCCTGCTGATCGCCTTTTTGGTGATGGTGGTGCAGTTGGGCGATCTGCTGGAGTATTTCCTTGGACGCCGGATTGGCCGGACCAAAATCGCCCCCGGCCTGTCGCCCAAGACATGGGAAGGGCTGGTTTGCGGTGTGGTCAGCGCGATGCTGATCGGTGCGCTGCTGAACTGGATCACGCCGTTCGGGGTGTTTGGAGCCATGGCGATGGCCGGCGCTGCGTCGCTGGTGGGGATGTTTGGCAATATCGTTTTTGCCGCGATCAAACGTGACCGCGGCGTCAAGGATTGGTCGCATCTGATCCCCGGTCAGGGCGGTTTTGTCGATCAGCTTGATAGTGTTATTTTCGCGGCACCGATTTTTTACCATCTGACAAAATACTTTTACGGCTAGGGCCGTTTGGTGGTGAATTGGGTGACTTTGGACAGGTTCTTGGCCAGTAATGTCGCGATGCCGCCAACCCCATGCGTGCGGATCGCGCGGTAATCTTCACGGTTTTTGCGCAGTATTTGGGCAAATGTGCGGTTGCTGGCCCCACCGATCCGCATGCGCACCATGACCTGTGGGATATAGCCCAGCCGCACATGGCCTTGCGTCAAAAAGCGCAGCATGCCGTCATAGTCACCCGAAATCCGGTAGCTCGTGTCGTAAAGCCCTGCCTGTTCAAACACCGCGCGGCGCAGATATAGCGTGGGATGCGGCGGCATCCATCCGCGCCGCAACCGGTGCTGCGCATAGGGTCCGGCCCGCCAATGGCGAATGACCTTGGTGCTGTCCGCGCGGGCGACATATTGCAGGTCGCCGTAGACACCGTCGATCCGGGGGTTCTCAAGCGCGGCGGCGACCTGCGCAAGAATGTCATCGCCCGCCAGATAATCGTCAGCGTGCAAAAGCCCGATGACATCGCCGGTGGTGCGCGAAATCCCTGCGTTGATTGCATCATAGATACCTGTGTCGGGGGCCGAAATCAGTGCCATTTGCGGGTGGCCGTAGCGGGCAAGACAGGCCAGCGTGCCATCGGTCGACCCGCCGTCTTGCACCACATGTTCGATGTCGGGGTGGGTTTGGGCGCGCAGGCTTTGCACGGCAGTTTCCAGCGTATCCCCCCCATTCATCACGGCTGTCACGACAGATATTTTCATGCAGCGGCCTTTGCGGTTTGGGATAGGTCAATGCCCAGCACATCGCGGATGGCGTCGATGGGATGTGCGCCGGTCGTGGCCATATGGCGGCGGACCCCGGCCAGTTTTGCATCAACAAGGTAGCGATACCAGAACCCCTGCAAGACGTGGAATGACCGCCCCTGCGCCCCATCAAGAAAGCCGAGCCGCAGCATGTAACGATAGAAGAAATACAGCCCCGCGCGCAGGCCTCCGGGCAGGCGGGCATAGAGGTGTTCCTTGATCCAGCGCTTGACCTGCGCCTGTGTGCCGCCTTGCAGGCGCGCGATGGTTTGTTGTGGCAGGAACCGGAATTCGTGGTTCAGCACGTCCACCGCTTCGCGGGTGGCATAGCTGTTGTGTTTGGCGATCCACCAATCCAGCGGATTCAGGTTATCGTCCACGATCGCGCCCGTCAGATCAGCAGTCGGGCCATCGGCGATGATATGTTCATCCATCCAGCGGTCTTCGCAGCGGCCCGCACCATTGCGAAACAAGCGCAGAACGCGGATCGGAAACAGGCCGCCGTAGCGCACCCGTTGCCCCAGAAAATGCATGTGCCGCCCGACATAGATGCCTGCGACATCCGGCAGGCCCTGTGCGATTTGCGCGGCCAGCGTCGGTGTGACGATTTCATCGGCATCCAGCCGCATGATCCAGCCCGGTTCGCCTGCAATCTGATCCAGCGCCCAGTTGAACTGGGTGGCATAGTTGATCCAGCGGTGATGCAGCACGCGCGCGCCGGCATCTTGGGCAAGGGTCACGGTGTTATCGGTCGAGCCGCTGTCGATGACCAGAACACGGTTCGCGATGCCCCTGACCGACGCGACAGCGCGCCCGATGTGCAGGGCTTCGTTTTTGGTCAGGATGATCACGGTCAGATGGGTCATTGTGGGTCCCGTATCAGGAGAGGGTTGCCGATGCCGATCTTGCCCGGTGCCACGTCGTGCATCGCGACGGCGCGTGCGCCAAGGATGGCACCGGCCCCGATCCGCACACCCGGCCCGACAAATGCGTCGGCGCAGACCCACGCGTCATCGTCGATGACGATGGGCCGCTTGCGCAGGGGGCGTGCGGGGTCGTGATGGTCGTGGCTGCCGGTGCAAAGATGCGCGTTTTGCGAAACCGTCGCCCGCGCGCCGATGCTGATCTGGCCCAGCGCATAAAGGATCGCACGGTCCCCGACCGCCGCCTGATCCCCAAGGCAGAGGTTCCACGGCATGGTGACACGCACCGTCGGATGGATATGGACCCCCTGCCCGACCTGCGCCCCAAACGCGCGCAAAAGCCAGATACGCCAGACCCACAGCGGGCGCGGGCTGAGCCGGAACAGCGGCTGACACAGCCACCACAGAACCCGGCCAGCCTGCGTGCGGCGGCCATAGTTACGGTGTTGCCGGTTCGCGCTGATATCAAGCTGGGCCGTCATGCGGGCACGCCCCGGACATCGCGTTGCAGCATGCTGTGGTACAGTGCGGCAAAGGCTGTGGCCATTGCCACCGGCGCGAAATCCCGGATCATCCAATCGCGCCCGCGCGCGCCCATGGCGGGCAAATCTGCCGTCAGCAGTGACGCGATTTCGCAGGCCAACGACGTGGTTTGCAGATCAATGCAGCGCCCGCAGCCGTGATGGTCAAGCGCGTGCCACGGCGTGCCTGTGGTGGTCAGGACGGGCAGGCCGTGGGCCAATGCCTCGGCCACGGCGATGCCGAAGTTTTCCGAATGGCTGGGCAGCACGAACAGATCGGCTTGGGCAAAGGCGGCGATCTTGGCGCTGCCATCCACATGACCATGCAGGCGGATACGATGGCCATAGGCCGCCGCGCGCTGATGCAATTGCGCACTATAGCCGGGGTCGCCCGTGCCGTAGATATCAAGCGTCACATCACCCGAAAGCTGGGCCATGGCATCAATCAGCCGCGCGAGACCCTTTTTGGGATGAAGGCGCCCAAGGCACAGCAGGCGCGTGGCGGCGCCGTGCCGTATCGGGCGCGGGGCAAGCGGGGGAATATCAACGCAATTGGGGATCAGGGCCGTGGGCATGTCCGTCAGGTTGGTTTTGCTGGCGGCCTCTTCGGCGGCAGATGTGACGTGCAGAACATTGCTGCCGTGACGCAGCAAGTTGGCCGCCTTCTCAAACAGGTGCTTGGTGCGTTGGCGCGGAGCATCGGCCCATTGCGCAGTGGCCTGCAATGCGCCGCGCGGCGACCACACCACGGGCCGCCCCAATGCGCGGGCCAGTGCAAGCGTGGGCAGGGTCGGGGCGTTATACGTCGCGGTCAAATGGACAATATCGGCCCATGCAATCGCGCCCGGAAGCCGCGCCAGCAGGCCCGGCGCGATACTGTGCCCCGCGATACGCCGGGCATAGTGCACGCCGTAGGGCAATGCGACCGGCGTCACCCTGTCATGTCTGTCTGGGCTGGCTGCGTCGGTCGTCAGCACCCGCAGCATGATGTCGCCGCGCGCGGCAATGCCGTCGCAGATCGCCTTGGTCGAGAAAATCGGCCCGCCCCAATAGGTCGCGGGAAAAAAGTTGGGGGTGACGTGCAGGACCTTCATGCGGCGACCTGCGTGCGGTCGGACGATGCACCCAGCACGCGCGCCGGATTTCCCGCCACGATCGCCCCGGCAGGCACGTCGCGCACCACAATCGCACCGGCCCCGATAACAGCGCCGCATCCGATATGCCGACATTGCGGCAAGATCACCGCGCGCATCCCGATCCAGACGTTTTCACCGATGATTTTAGGGACCATGCCGGGTGTCGCGCGCGGGTCCAACCCGTGGTCATGGGTGTAGATCACGGCGTCCTGGGAAATCAGCGTTCCGGCACCGATGGTCAGCCCGCCGGTCGTATCAAGATGAACGTTGCGGTTGATCTGCACCCCGTCCCCGATGATGAGAGGCTGGCCGCGCACTTCGGCAGAGGCGTGACAGCCCGACCAGACATAGCAATCCGCACCGATACTGACGATGGCAGGGTCCGCAAAGCGGACGCCGGGCTGAAAGCGGCTGCCTGCGCCAACCGATCCAAGCGTGGCACGGTGCAGCGCCGTTGCGCCGCGCAGACCGATCCGGCGGTGCATGGCGGCTGTGGCCCGCAGGCCCCAATAGATGGCTTTAAGCAACATTGAGATGGCTCCTTGTGGGGTCGGCGGGGGACAGCCAGACCGCGTAGCGGGTGACAAAGACGGCGATCATCAGGGCGATCAGCACGCATTGCGCCACTGCACCGACGATAAAGGCGCTGAACGACGATTGCAGGGTCGCCTGAATGAACGGGTAGAACAGGATCGGGTAGAGCAGGAATGCGCCGTAGCGGAGGCATGCAAAAGGCGAGAAAAGCAGCGCCTCGGCCTTGCGATACAGCCAGCCCAGCGCAAAGCCGACGCCGACGCCAGCCCAGGCAAAGTTGATGAATGCCTCGCCCGGGCCGGTGACGTTAAACGCGCCCCCGGTGTAGACCTGCATCACGTCGCGTTTGAAAAAGACACCCAGATCAATCGCCGGCTTGTCGGGCCAGATCGTGCGCGGCACCCAGCCGAACGTCCACCAGGCATAGCTTTCGCCCAGCATCAGCATCTGTGGCTCGACCCGGTCCGTGACCATCACAGCCGCGTTGAAATCCAGAAAATAGGTCGATCCGACGATCTGCCGCAGCAACGCAGACAGCGTTCCCGCCTGCCCCAGCCGCAACTGCGTCATATAGACGGAAAGGGCGATGATCACGGCGGCAGACAGGCAAAGCCACAGGCCCGTTGCCGGGCTGAGCCGCCCACCGAGGATCAGATGTGTCGCCAGCGCAAAGATCGACATCTCGATCAGCTCGAACCTGTCACCCGAGATCAGGGCGATTCCCAGCAGCAAGACCGCCAACGCAACGGCCTGCATCAGCGACACCCGCGACCGGGTCACGAGGCCATGCGCGAGCAACAGCACAAAGGCGAACTTGGGTACGATAAAGAACGTCTTGAGCCCGGCCAATGTGCTGCCCACGCCATTTGCATTGACGTTGATCTGCTTGGCCGTATTGACCCCGGCCAGCAGGTTCAGATCAAGCGCTGCGCCGCGTGCCCGCAGGATCACCAGCGCGGTTGCGGTCGCCACCGCAAAGGCCAACCAAAACAACGGCCATCGCCGGGTGATCCCACCCGCAACCTTCCGCGCGGCCATGATGCTGTCGGTGCGGCAAGCGGGTGCGCAAGCGACCCGGTATCCCAGACACATCAGCAGGATAAACACTGCAAGATACAGCGCACCCAGCATGTCGCCCCACGGGTTATCGACATAACGGCGATAGAACGCCAGATTGGGGATTGCGGCATAGACCACCGCCTTGATCAGAAAACCGAACAGACAAAAATAGCTGAGCAGGTGCATCGGAGACAGCAGAGGTGCGATGCCGTGACGCTGCCCAAGCCAGAACGGCACAGCCGTGCAGATGGCGGCCAGCGCGATGATCAGGGCAGCTTCCATGTTTGCCCCCGTTGCGCACGCCAAAGAGCTGCACCAGAGGTGTCGATTGCCAGTCGCGCCCAGAGCAAGGCCCAGAGCAGCAGGCCTCCGCTGGCGATGCCGCTGACATATGCGGCGGCATTGCCAAGCGCCGACAGGGTGCTGCCCGACCAAACGACCATCCCCAGATACGTGAAAAGGCCAAGCAACCTTGCGCCAAAGGCAAAGCGTTCAAATCCGCACAGCGTCGCGACGGTCATGCCCGAGGCCAGAAAGACCTGGATCACGGCACCGCACAGCAGGACCAATGCGACGCTGCGCGCCTCCACGCTCCAGGTTTGTCCGGCGAACGGGGCGACCCAAGGCAGCAACAGCAGCGCCGCCAGAAAAAGCACGGCACCCGGCAGCAGGGCGATCCGGCTGCCGGCGGCGCTGGCCTGTCGCAACGCGGTGCGATCCTGCATGCCGAACGCAGCCGAGATCGGAACCGCGCTGACCCAGGTTGCCACACTGACCGGCAGCGCAACCAGATTGGCCACCCGGCGCAGCAGCGCATAAAGTCCGATTTGATCAGCCCGCAAAATGCTGCCGCCAACGATGATGTCAACCTGCGCCGCCGCCATCCCAAGCACAGCCGTGCCCCACAGGCCGTATCGGATCGCGCCGCCATCACCGCCCGGTTGGATCAACGCGCCGATGGCTGGCCGCCGCAAGCAGATCACCAGCAGCAAGGTCGCAGCGCCGCCCATGATCACAGCCGCCCCGGCCATGATGCCGCCTGCCGCCGGTCCCCACAGGACAGCCGCCGCACCCAAGGCCAACTGCGGCAGACCATCGCGCAGCAGCATCGACAGCTGCACACTGCCCAGCCCGCGCATGATGCTGGCCACGCATGTGGCCGCATTCACCGCAAGGCCTGCAAGCATCACTGCAACCCATGGCACATCGGGCACCGCACGCGGTAACACCAGCAGCGCCACGGCGGCCAGCCCAGCAGGGTAAAGCGCGATTTGCCGCCATAGCCCGCCTGCCGTAACGCCGCCGCCATCCGTCAGGATGCGCAACAACAGCAGCGGGGCGCCGACCGACACCACCGTGCCCGCGACCATCGCCAACCCCCACAAAACGGCAATCTGACCAAAGGCATCAAGCCCCAACCAAACGGCCAGCGCCATCATGACGGCAAAGTTGCCGCCGACGATCCCCACACGGCCCAACAGGGTGCGGACCGCGCATCCGCTTGTCAGTCGCCCGATGAATGATCCGATCATGATTCCGCCCGCTTGTCCGCTGCGGCGTTAACCAAACCGCGCTGGGGTTCAGTGGTCATTCATCTGAATTAATTTAAGGTTAACCTGGATGTGATGAATTGCTTGAAAAGCAAGGTAATCGGGCATCATGGCAACACTTATCGCAGACACATCGCTAAAAATTCAGCGGATTGAGCCGCTGGATATCATGGGCCTGTTGTGGGTCGTCTGGCACGGCAAGCTGATCATCGGTGCCAGCATCGCGCTGGCACTGTTTGCTGCGGGATACTATGCCTTTGCCATGGCCCAGCCCAAGTTTGCGGCCACCGCCACGCTGGAAATTGACGCGGCATCGGGGCCGGTTTTCGATATCGAGCAGGTGGCGGCGGGCATTGCGACCGATCAGACCAGCATCAACACCCAAGTCGCCATTCTACAATCCAAACATTTGATGACCCAGGTCGTCAACACGCTTGATCTGACCCGCGACGCGGAATTCAATCGCTATTTGGTGCCGGTCGCCCCGCTGTCCGTCATCGGCCTGCGGACCCGGTTGCGCGACCTGCTGAGCGGGCAGATAGCAGCGGTGCCGGACAAGGCTGCGGTGCTGGAAAAAACCGTCGAAAATCTGACGGTTGCGATACGTGCAGGCACCAGCCGGGACACTTATATTTTCAACATCACCGCGACGACCGGGACACCGGACAAATCAGCGCTGATCGCCAATACGCTGGCGCAGGTCTATCTGGCCGATCAGGTGGCGGGAAAACATGCCGCGACGGAAACTGCCGTGACGTGGTTGTCCGAGCGAGTTTACGCACTGCAATTGCAGCTGGAAAGCAAAGAAACCGCCGTCAATAACCTGATCGCCACGGCGCGGGTACACGATGATGTCGTGCTGGACGCGCTGAGCCGGCAAGCGGTGGAAACCCAAGAGCGGCTGAACGCCACGCAGGACGATCTACAGGCGGCGCAGGCCCAACTGCGGCGGTTGGACAGCCAAACCGAGGTCGTGGCGGCCACGGATCGCCCGCAACGGCGCGACCGGCTGACGGCGGAGGTCCAGCGTTATGGCAATCAGGTGGCGGCGCTGCGTGTCTTTCAAACCAGTTTGAACACGCAACTGGCCGATCAATCCGCCGGATTGGTCCAGTTGCAACAGCTGCGCCGCGAATCCGATGCGACCCGCGTGATTTATGAAACCTTTCTTGCCCGACTACAGCAAACCAGCATCCAGCGCGGGTTGCAGAACCCCGACAGTCGGGTGCTGGCCGCGGCGAGCGTCGGGAAATATGTGGCCCCGCGCAAGATGCTGATCCTTGCGATAGCGGGCCTGCTGGGGGGGCTGGCCGGTGTGGCGCTGGTCCTGACGCGGCAGGCGTTGCGCCGCGGCTTTTCCGATGCCACGACACTGACAGATGCCACGGGACATAGGGTAATCGCGCAGATTCCGCGCATTGCGCGGCACGGCCGGGGGCAATTGTTGGGGTATCTGCGCGCCAAACCCACGTCGGCCACAGCCGAGGGGATGCGCAACCTGCGCACGTCGCTATTGTTGGCCGATCAAGGCAGGCCGCCGCAGATCATACTGTCCACCTCCAGCGTCCCCGGCGAGGGCAAAACCACGCAATCCATCGCCTTGGCGCTGAACCTTGCGGGCTTGGGCAAATCCGTGATCCTGATAGAGGCGGACCTGCGGCAAGGGGCCTTTCGTCACTATTTTGATTTTGCGCAAAATGATGGTCAGGGGTTGAACAGTGTCATCGGCGGGCGAGCGCCCTTGGCGCAGGCGGTCGTGCACGACGCAGGCCTTGGCGCGGATGTTCTGTGCGCGGGGACGGCAGGGGATAATCCCGCAGACCTGTTTTCAGGTGCGGCATTTGCGGCGCTGCTTGCGCAGCTCCGCCAAAGCTATGATTTTATCGTGCTGGATGCCCCGCCGGTGCTGCCGGTGCCCGATGCACGGCTGCTGGCGCAATACGCCGACGCGGTGCTTTACACGGTGCAATGGGAGAAAACGCCGGCTGACCTTGTGTGTGCTGGTTTGCGCGAGCTGGATAGCATCAATGCCGCGCGCATCGGGTTGGTGCTGTCGCAGATCGACGGCATACGCATGCGACAGTACGGGCGTACGTATTTCGCCAATTACGGGCAGGCCTATTATCAGAACTAGCGCCTGATCCGCTCAATTTCGAGCGCGCCCACACCCGCCGACACCCACTGCCGCGACCACCAAAGCGTTCCGTCGGGGCCAATGTGGTAGGTGTTCTCGAATGAATCGCGCGTCTGACACCGTTCGACAAAAACCTTGACCGGGATGCCGTTTGCCGGATGCCGTTGCCGGCCCTGCGCGGTCATCACGCAGGTCTGGGGCACGACAATGGTTTGCGCATCGCCCGAGAGGTAGGTGACCAGACGGGTATAGCGGAGCGGGCCACCGCGCAGCGCGGCAGAGGTTCCACCGATATCAGCAGACATCAGGTCAAATCCCAGTCCACGGCTGGCAATGACCAGCCCATTCTGCGTCGCGATCTGCACCCCGTCGCGAGTCTGCCATGTGCGCACACCCCCATTCTGACCAACCGGCACCAAGGTCGCTGCAACCCGTCGCGTCGGTGCGACGACAAAAATCATCGGCGCCCGCAATTGCGCGACTTGTTCGGGCGTCAGCATCGCGCGCATCACGTCCGGGTCGGGTGCTGTCGCACAGCTGCACAGCATAAAAACAAGACAAAGCCATCTCATCGCCAGAAACTTCCCCATGTGTCGGTCACGGCCTGCGGCGTCAACGGTTGGGTCAGCGCATACAACCGCCCGTCAATATCCACGCGGGCGCCGCCATCGCGCGTTACCGGACGGATCGTGCGGGCAATCACGTCGCGGCGGGGTTGCCCGCTGATCCACGAAAGCGGGACAGTCACCATCAACCCCTTGTCAAAGGAACCTTCGCCGAAGTCCGCAAACGACACATCCGTGAAAGTCGCAAAGGCCCCCAGTGACCAGCCGTTCCGAAACTGGCGCGCGAGTGTCAGCGTTGCGCCCCAATCGCCCGCCAAATAGTGCCCGGCATCCAGTTGTGCCTGATATCCCTGCCCTATCTGCCAATAGACCGAGGCGTGGCCGCTGGTGATGGCGCCCTCAAAAAACCCAAGGCCGCCGCCATAGTCGCGCTGCCAAAGCTGATTGACCTCGACGCCAAAGGCCAGATCACGGCCTGCCGGACGCCACAGGATTTCGCCCGAAATCCCGCCATACATCGTTTCGAACAAACCTGCGGTCAGCCGCGTTGCGATGGTCGCGGATGGCTGGCCGTACCATGCCAGCGTCAGGTCCATGATATCAGCATCGCCTTCGCGGTCATAACGGGCGAAATCACTGCGGACGTGCGGCAAGACCGAGGTTGATACACGGGTTGCATCGGCCAGATTGCCGATCAGCCGCTGATGCAATGTAGCCGACGCAACCAGCCCCGGCGCGGGTTCCCAACGGGCATCAAGCGCCATGCCGAAATCAGCGCGCAGCGGGTTGTCGGGGTCAAACAGGTTTGGGGTCAGATAGGGGCCGATACCCCACGAAAACGTCGGGAAGCGGGTTGCAATAACGGGCGGTGGCGAGGGTTCTAGGGCAATGTCGGCGACCGCTGCGATGATATCACTGCCGTGCAAGGCATACTCTGCCAGTTCCAGATCGGCGCGGCGGAGCGTAATCGGCGGGCCATGCAGCCCATTTTCCACCAAGGTGATCGCAACCATGCTGACCCCAACTGGGATCATCCGGGTCAGCACGCGGGCGGCGCGGCCAACGGCCTGTGCGCTGGTCGTGTACCTGTTGTTTTCTACGGAAACGGCAAGCATGGCATCATCGGCGCGAAGCCCGTGCAGGGTCAGCCCCTCGGACTGTAGCGCGCGGGCAAGAGGGCCCACGTCAACCATGGAAGGCTGCCCGCCTGCGGACCGTGGGCGCACAGGCGCGGGCCCAAGATCAAAGCCGCTTGGGTACGGTGGGCGCATCGGGTTGACGACATAGGTCAGTTGCACCCCAAGTTCGGACCCATAAAGATACTGCCCCGACAGTCGCAATGAGGGCTGTGGGGCGTAGGTGACGCCGATATTGATCGGCACACGGCGATGAAACGCGGTGCCGTCTTCATAGGGATATGCGTCGGAGGAGTATTCCAGCGTCACCCCGAGGGCATCGGACGCCTGCCAGTGAAGCCCCCCGAACAGCGCCGCGTCGCCGCGAAAGAATGCATTGCGGGTCATCGTGCCGCCTTGGCCGAACACGCGCTCGGGTCGTTCGGAAAAGGCGGGGCCAAGTGGATTATGGAAACCGCCGATGCCCGCGAAGCGCCCCCAGCCAAGCCCCAGCGTTGCCGCCATATCTGGGCGCAGTGCCGTGGTCGCAACCAGATATTCACCACTGTAAATGCCGGTTCCCACGAAATCTGTAACGCCAATCGCCAGAGCCGGGCGGTGCGGACCTGCGTCCAAAAACCTGTAATGCAGCGCCAGACTGCGATCCAGAATAGTGTCGTAAAACACATCCTGCGGACCCAGAACATCGTCAAGATCGGCATAACGAAAGCTGGCGGACAGACGCGGCGAGGCCTGAAACGTCACCGTATTCCGGGTCTGTCCGGCAAAGCTGGACATAGAAAACGCCAGCTCTGCATCCGGGGCAGAGCTGGCGATAGGCATGTCGATCAGGCCCGGGGCACCATAGGCGTTATAGCGCAGCGGTGCCTCTTGCCCCGACAACGCCAGCGGCCAAAGCGCCATGATCAGCCAAACCGCTGCCTTTGCCCGCATATTCGCCCCACGCTTGCGCCCAATCCCGATCCGGGGCCTGCACGCCACCGGGCGCAGAGGCGGAAAGGAAACCCATCAGTCAATGCGCAGTACGTGGCGGCTGAAAAAGCCCAGCACGTCACCCGCGCCAAGCACCAACCCACCAGCGGCACCACCTTTGACATAGGCTTTGGCTTTCCAATCAAGGCTGCCGCTCGCAGAAGCGGCATCGAGATTTGGCCGCAGAAAGGTGTCAAATTGGTTAACAAGATTGCCAAAAACCGGCAACGGCCCAGCTTCGTGACCATATCGCAGGGTCGCCCCGTCAAAAGTGGCGGAAATCCCGATCTGGCGCGCGCCAGGGTAGTCAAGACTGACACCCGAGGCACCCGCATAATCGGCAAGGCTCACCGATGTCGCATCCGCGACCGCCACGGTATCGACAACCGTATTTGCAGCTTCGCCATCCCAACGGACCATCGGCACCATCCCGGCATAAAGCCAGTCAAAACTGGCTTGCACAGCAGTGCCGGTAACCGTCACCTCGTGGCGCACCGCACCCGGCGTGACGGTCCGGGTCAGTTGGCAATCGGCGATAGCACCGCCCGTTTCGTGCTGCCATATCGTCGCTTCAGTCACCCCGATCTGCGCACCAAGGCTTAGCCCGTTGCCGGTCACATCGGGAACCCACGGGTTGCCGTCCAATGTGATGATGCGTGATTGCACGACCTCATTGCCATGGGTCTGGCCACCCAATTCCGTCGCGGCACCATCCACGATACAGCGCGCGGCATATTCGCGTTCTGACGCATAATCCATTGAGACAAAACGCGGATAGGTGCTCCGGTTATCGGCACGCCAGTCCAGCGCGCCATCAGAGCCGATACCGCCGGTATGGCCGGGCGGGGTGGCGCCGCTCGTGCCATCGGCACGGGCGGCGTAATAGATCCCACCATATTGCACCTCGTCACCAGTTTGGTAGGCTGTGCCCGGCTGCCACATCGAGGGCAGAATGCGCGGATCCGACAAAGCACCTGAAATCGCCAGGGCCTCAATCATGATTGCATTTCCACCGGGGGACGCCGCGCCCCCGCTGCGCAGGGTGATGTCGTGGCTACCCAGCAGTCCACTGGCCACCTTGACCGATTGCCGCCGCTGCAAATCAATCGCGGCATACGTTGAAAACGCTTTGAAACCGAGCTCTGCGGGATCGTCAATTTCATTCACCAGCGTCTGTGCGCCGTCAATCTCGACCCGGCAATAACCGCCGCCGGTGCGCCCGGTGAAATGTACCCACAGATCGTAGGTGGCGGCACGATCAACCGTCACGGTCACGGTGGCCGTCAACGATGCGGTGCTGACCGCGCGGTTACCCGTATAACTGCCCGACAGGCCAGACCCGGACGATTGCAACTGCGACCATGCCCCGGCCAGCGTAAAGTCACCAACGGGATATATATTGCGCAACTCCATCACCAGCGTCTCGCGCCACGACAGGCGGGTGCCGGCATTGCTGTTATCAAGGCGTAAACAGGCCGCATAGTGCGGAGCAATCTCGGTCCAGACAGACACGCTGCCCCCAGCCCCCGCTGCCAAGGCGACCGACTGTCCGCCACCTGCTGAAAAGAACGCGGCCAGCGGATTCGGCTGTGTGCGTTTCATGTGACCGGGGGAAAGCTCCAGACCGATCACCTTAGTACCACGCTACAAGCTGGGCAGTGGTACCTGTCGCCATGACCCGGACCGGGCGGATGCTGAGCACCGCACCCGCAGCGACATCATAGCTGATTACGACGCCATCTTTGTCCTGCAGTGCGGCAGTGCCGGCAACATTCACGAACAATGCGCGCGGGCGGACCGGCAAATCAACGCCATCGGACGGAATGACGGCATAGTGCGAGACGGCAGGCGAGGTCAGGTTCACATAATCGGAATCAAAAGGATCAGGCATCGGGCTCTCCATATTCAGGTTGAATATCCTGACTATCGGCCCGAACTTACCAATAACTTGGAGCAGCGCGCGCAGGGTCCCGGCCATGCAACACGCCGCTGGATATGGTCTGCCAACCGCTTAGGCACCACGCCGCGTCAGCACGACCACGACGGTTCGCCAGGTGATCCACAGATCAAAGCGCAAACACGCGTTGGCAATATAGTGCAGATCAGCTGCCACTTTGCGCTGAACCCCATCCAGACCGTCAACATAGCCAATTTCCGTTTGCGCCAGCCCGCTGATCCCCGGTTTGATTTGGTGGCGGTCGCGGTAGCCGGGCACCTCGCGCAGGTACACACGGGCATGATCATAGCTGTCCGGGCGAGGGCCGATCAGGCTCATCTCGCCGCGCAGCACATTGATAATCTGTGGCAGCTCATCAATCCGTGTCTTGCGCATGAAATGGCCAAGGCCGGTAATCCTGTCAGTCTCAAGCGGGTCAAACGCACCGCGTACCGCATGCGTCGATTGTGACATCGTACGAAATTTAAAGGCTGCAAATGGCGCGCAGTGAAATCCCATCCGGTCCTGCACAAACAAAAGCGGCCCGCGATTTAAGAATGGGTTGCACATGACCAACAACACCGCAGCCAACGCAAGCGGCACGAGCAGGCAAAGCCCACCCGCGATATCAAAAGCACGTTTTAAAAGATAAGGCTGAAATATGCGCGTATCGGGGTCAAAAGAAAGCGCCCCAAACGCCCTGTCGTCGACCTCGCAGAGGTCATTTTGATAATCAAACATGCCTGCAACTCGCTTTGGAAAAGTTAACCGCTCTGCAGTCGCGTTCCGCTCTGCACAGTTAACAAATCTCAAACAATGCCATTAATGGGTGATTAACGTCGGCAATAAATTAAATGAAATTTTACAAAAATTATCACTTTTCCGACCACATTTCATAATGACGCAAATAATGGCACGCGCCACCTTGCGGACAGATTTC
>NZ_JAFMHJ010000004.1 GCF_017854565.1 Yoonia sp. | reverse complement strand
CATAACCTTGCCAAGGTTAGGGTCGAGAGTTCGAATCTCTTCGCCCGCTCCAATTCGTGATACCAAAAACAAAAGGCTGCAACTTGCGTTGCAGCCTTTTGTTTTTGGTCAGCCGTTTCATGGTGACGTCAGGCATGTGCCGCGATGCGCGGCAGCAACCGGCATTTTTCCGGCCCCTGCAACCCATGGCAAGCACCGCGACAGTTGCATCTGCAAGCGTCGCGGCTGTGGGCCAGTGACGGCCTGTCTAGCCCTGTGTTTTCGGCACCAGATTATCGGCCAGATCAAAGGCCAGGGCGACCATGGTCATCGTCGGGTTCCACGACCCACCCTGAGGCCACAAAGCGCCACCTGTTATATAGACGTTATCGGCGCCTTGCAGTTTATAATCGAGCCCGACAGGTGCCGTTTCATCGTCGCCAATATGCAGGGTCGAGCCTTCGTGAACCATCCCGTCCACGCGGCGCTCTGCCTCGGTTGGGCGGTCGGATGTCCATGTGCCTTCGTCTGGGGTGCCGTGCCAATATTCGACCCGATGCGCGCCTAATGGCGACAAGACATCCTCGAGCACGCCAAATGTCGCTTGGTCCATGGCATCCCAGGTTTCCGCGTCGCGGCCAGTTTCGACCACTTGCAGCAGTGAGTTTGTCGTCGGGTTGTCATCGCACGGGTTCGCGCGAAACCCGTTTTGTGGATTACGGAAGTCCAGTTCCCCCAGCACGGCACAGACAAACACCACGTGATCCTGCGAGCTTTTGAGTTGCGTCATCGACGCCGTTGCAACAACATCGGGCATATAGCGCAGTGCGGTTCCGGCATTCTTTTCGGGGAATTTATCGGACAAGCACGACAGTTGGATATGATATTGCTGTTCAAAATTTCCGGCAGTGCCGCCAATATAGCAGGCCCCGATTTGCAGGTCCGAGAACGTGCCTTCGGGGTCCAGATCCGCGCGGGGGACGCGGGCGGTGATCGCACTGACGAAATGTGCCGTGAACCGCTCGCCTGCCGGGTTATCGGGAAAGGCATTTTGCACCAGCGTCGTGGGTGGCAAGGTGCCGGTCGCCAGCACCAGTTTGGCGTTGCCCAGTGACAGCGTGCCGCGCGACGTGTCCAAGCCGATCGCACGGCCATCTTGCTGCAATATCCGTTCGACGGTGCAGTCGGTCATGATGTGAAAAGGCGCGCCGGTCTGGTTCTTGGCTTTTTGGCTTTGCTGCAACTGCAGTTCCAGAATTTCGGCAGGCGCTGCGAATTTTTGGAAATCAATGCCGTCAACCGACTTGGCGTCTGACGCGAGCGGTGCCGCTTCGGTGCGGTAGATGCCTTTTACGGTCGCGGGCGCATCCAGAAGCCGGGTCTGGATGATCTCTTGCAGGGCTCCGTAGATTGGCCGGACGCTGGCGACGTGCGACAGTTCTGCCGATGTCCGGTCGGCGTCCACGGCATCCGCCTTTTGAACATGCAGCAGACCCTCTGCCGCATCGAAATTGGCTTTGGCCGCCGCGATGGTCTGCGCGGGCCAACCCGACATTTCGTCCTCTGTGGGGCGGGGGCACCACGCGCTCCATAGCGTTGAGCGGCCACCGAAGAACGGCACCATTCCATGCTGCCAACGGATATAGCCGCCGGCCAAACCCAGCGCAGTTGTCGCGGAAAGCGACCATGGAAACGTCTCTGACAATCCGCCAAGGGTGTTCACAAACGGTGTCGGCAGGTTTTGAAAATGCTCTGGCAGGAAAAACGTGCCACGTTCGATCATCAAGATCCGGCAGTGCGGGTGACGGGCCAAGGCACGGCTTGCGACAGCCAGGCCACAAATCCCGCTGCCGATGATGACCAAATCATATGTGCCTTCTTCGCGCGCGGCCTTCCACTGCGCGTGGGATAGAAAAAACACATTCTCCATCACTTTTTGCCCGGTTGGGTCTTGGGGACCGGGGGCGGGAAAACCGTGCGCCAAATTTGTCGATGCTGCTGCCGTACCCATATTGAAATCCTTTGAAATGAAATATGTCTGTCGCAACTTGTAGTTGCCAAAAAACGCCCGCCAAGTCCGTGACAAAAGGCACATTGGCTGCAATACGTGGCCAAAGGGCTGCGTTCGCCGTGCGGGGCTGCTCGACATGGGGGGCAAACTGGGTCAGGCTTGTCAAAATTGCCGCAGGTGGCCGCCGCGCATGACAGGCACCCGGCACGCCGCGCTGACGCACAAGGACCGCCCATGATGCAAGACGTTCTCGTTAATCCTTTTCGTGGCCAAGGCCTTGCCGGGCTTGATGTATTTCCGCAAAGCGATCCGTCCGACGTGCGTGACCTGCTTGGGCGATGCCCGGCCCATACGCCGACGCCGATGTTGGACCTTGCGGATATTGCCGCGCAGATCGGCATTGCGCAATTGCAGGTAAAGGACGAACGGGCACGCATGGGGCTGGGCAGTTTCAAGGCCCTTGGTGCGGCCTATGCCATCGCGCGGGAAGCATCGGAACAGGTCCGCGATGATGCGTGGGAAACGGCGCTTGTCGGGCGGGTCTACATCACGGCGAGCGCGGGCAACCACGGGCTTTCGGTGGCTGCGGGCGCGCGGCTTTTCGGGGCCCGGGCCGTGATCTATCTTGCCCACACGGTGCCCGAGGCCTTTGCAGCACGTTTGCGCGAAAAAGGCGCCGGGGTCGTGCGGGCGGGTGCGACATACGAAGACAGTCTGGTTGCCGCGCAGACCGCCGCTGATGCGGGCGATGGCACGCTCTTG
The DNA here is from genome assembly GCF_017854565.1 of Yoonia sp. Taxonomy (GTDB): domain Bacteria; phylum Pseudomonadota; class Alphaproteobacteria; order Rhodobacterales; family Rhodobacteraceae; genus Yoonia. Next base: position 117,422 of record NZ_JAFMHJ010000004.1, on the reverse strand, counting down.
TCAGACGGGTCGTGGCCCGGCTATATCGCGCTGCCGTCGCGGGTGATGGAAGGTTATCTGCAGTTGGCCGCAGAAGCGGCGTCACAAATGGATACCCCACCCACACATATCGTGTTGCAGGCAGGGGTTGGTGGGCTGGCGGCGGCGGTGGCCGCATACGCCCGTCGGGTCTGGGGTGACGCGCCGCATATTACCGTCGTCGAACCCGACGCCGCCCCCGCGCTGATCGAAAGCATCCGGGCGCAACGGGTTGTCACCACACAGGGGCCAGTGTCGTCCATGGGGCGGCTTGACTGCAAGACCCCTTCGATGGTCGCGCTTGCAGGCCTTGCGCGGGACGCTGATCTTTTCGTCACAATCACCGAGGCAGAGGCGCTGCACGGCATTGACACATTGACCGCGCACGGTGTTGTCACCACCGCATCGGGCGGGGCAGGGATTGCCGCACTTCTGGCCGGGCAGCCGGCGCTCGGCCCCGACGCCCGTGTTCTGGCCATATTGAGCGAGGGCGCAGAGGATGCCTGAGCGGTCGCTCATTTTTCCTGTGGCTGAGTTTCGGCAGCGGGTTGCGCGGCTTCAGGCGGGGATGCAGGCCGATGGTCAGGATGCGCTGCTGCTGACGACGCCCGCCGATGTGTTCTATGTCACCGGTTTCCTGACGCGATTTTGGGAAAGCCCGGCGCGCCCATGGTTCGTTGTCTTGCCGGCCACGGGACTGCCGGTCGCCGTTATTCCCGCCATTGGCGCGGATTTGATGGGGCGCTGCTGGGTCACCGATATCAGAACATGGGACGCCCCCGATCCGGTTGACGACGGGGTCAGCCTGCTGGTGGATACCCTGACCGGGCTGGTCGGTGCCACGGGTGCTGTCGGTATTCCGATGGGTCTGGAAACGCATTTGCGGATGCCGATGGCCGATTTTGCAAAGGTCGTCGCACAGATTGCGCCACGGCGCATCGTGGACGCCACCGCGACAGTGCAGCGCGTACGTGAGGTCAAGTCGGCGGCAGAGATCGGGAAAATCCGGACGGCATGCGGGATCGCAGATCGGGCGTTCGCGCGTGTCCCCACATTTGCGCAGCCCGGTCGCCCGCTGGACATGGTATTTCGCGATTTCCAGATTGCGCTGCTGCAAGAAGGTGCCGACTGGGTCAGCTATGTCGCCGGCGGCGCTGGACCGGGGGGGTATGGCGATGTCATCTCGCCTGCCAGTGCGCGCCCGTTGGCACGCGGTGATGTCCTGATGCTGGACACCGGGGCGGTGCATGACGGTTATTTCTGCGACTTTGACAGGAACTATGCCATCGGCACAGCCGACGATGGGGCCCGCCGTGCACATGCCGCGCTTTATGCCGCCACGGATGCCGCGTTGACGGCCCTGCGGCCGGGCATGACGGCTGCCGATCTGCATCGTATTTTGACACAAGGTCTGGTGGCCGAAGGCGCCGTGCCCGGCCAAGGGCGGTTGGGGCATGGGCTCGGGCTGACGCTGACGGAATGGCCGTCGGTGACGGATAAGGACCACACGATTTTGCGCGAAGGCATGGTGCTGACGCTTGAACCCGGCGTTCAGATCGCACCGGGCCGCATGATGGTTCACGAGGAAAACATCGTCTTGCACGCCGATGGTGCCGCGCTTTTGTCGGCCCGCGCGCCATGCACATTGCCGGAAATCCACTGATGTCGATGTCACCCTATCGCCTGACAGGTCCGATTGGCACGGATGCCACGCTTGGCCTGATCGTGTTGCAGGTCGATGAAACGATCGAACATGACTTTCGCAGGCTTTTCCCGGGACCACAGGTGGCACTTTACGTCAGCCGCATTCCGTCGGGGGCCGCGTTGACACCGGGTACAATCGCCCAGATGGAAATCGACCTGCCGCAAGCCGCGTCGCTGTTGCCGCCGGCGGCCGCCTTTGATGTGATCGGCTATGCCTGCACGTCCGGGACGACGCTGATCGGGCATGAAAAAGTCGCAGCACTGATCGCACAAAACGCAACCACCCGCGCGGTCAGCGACCCGTTGACCGCATCAATCGCCGCACTGCGAACGCTTGACGTTGGATCAATCGGTATCGTTTCGCCTTATATCGCGGATGTTGCGGCGCCAATCCGGGCCGCATTTCAAGCGGCGGGGTTCACTGTGCCTGCAACCGTGTCCTTTGGCGAGGAAATCGAGGCGCGCGTGGCGCGGATTGACCCCCTCTCGATCCGCGATGCCGCGCTTGAGGTGGGCGCGGCAAAGGGTGTCGAAGCGGTTTTTCTTTCCTGCACCAATTTGCGCACGCTTGATATCATCGCGGATCTGGAGGCCCGCCTTGGTCTGCCGGTGATCAGCAGCAATCAGGCCTTGGCCTGGCATATGGCCCGCACGGCCGGGGCCGGATTGACCACGCACCCGCCGGGGATGTTGTTTCGGACCAAGGGCGCGTGATATCAAAGATCGGGTTTGCGGCTGTGTGTTGTGCGTGACAAGCACGGCGTTGACAGGTTAGGTATACGGTATGAAACATGTTCCAAAAGAAACGACCGATGATGCGCTTATTCAGGAATTCCTGAAAAATGGTGGCAAGGTCAGCGTCGGCAAGACGAAACCACTGCCAAGCGAGTTGGGCCTGAGCAACAATGCCTGGAACAACAAGCTGACCAAAGAAGAAAAGTCCGCGCGCGATAAAAAGTAGCCCGGCAGCATCCGGCCCAAGACACGACAGCGGCTGCGTTGTCGTGACTAACTGACGATCAGGCGCGGCCTATTCATGTTGGGTTTGGCCACGCAATCCCTAGCCGACGCCAAAACGCTTGAGCTGGAAGTAGAGCTGTGGGAAAGCGAATTGTGGATTGCCGTGGACCAAGGCGCGCCGACCACTTCGGTTTTCGTCGTTGTCACCGGAAGTGGCAAAACGGTCGTCGCCGTCTATCCGGTTTGATCCAAGGGTATTGCGATCTGTTTCGGGCGCCGGGTTATCCCGTCAAGCTGCATTCCCTGAAAACGAGCCAGTTATTCATCGCGCAAATACCAACGGCAAGCGGGTATCGCGCAACACATCCGGCAGGGGCGTTGCCATCAAGCGCCAAAAGCAACTGCCCAGTGGGCGGCGCGAAATCACCGTGAAACACGTTTATCTCGGCATTGAAATGTTCGGGATCAAAATACCATCAATAACGGGCCTGAATTCATGGTGGCGATCATGGCACTGTCCCCCGCTGGGCAAACGGTAGCAAAACGCGCGTATCGGCGCGGACCATGGGTTCACGCATTGCATATCGCGGGGGGTCAGCGCGGGGTGCCGTCCTGTGGCGTGCGGTGGAATTTGTCGTCGCGGCGGTCGCCAAAGATTTGTCGCGCCTCAAGGTGGGCGCGCTGCGCGTTATAAAAGGCCGCCAGAAAGTTCCGGGCGTCGCCGTTTGCGACCCGATCGGTGTAGCCAATCTTTTTACCGATCACCCGTGCCACGTCGATATCACGGGCATGGGCATATTGCGTTGTCGCCTTTTCGCGCAGGATGCTTTCGAGCGATTGCAGTTCGAACCGGCCATATTGCTCCAGATGATGGGGTAGGAACACAAAGCGGTCGGCGACAGGTCTGGCCTGATCGGTCAGTTCGGTTGACCGCTGCACGCGTGGCATCAGCACAACGCATGTCCCCGCGATCATATCGCCCAGACGCTGGGTTTGCTTGGAAAAAAGCGGTATCGCCAGAACGATCAGCAGCCAGATGAACATGCCAACCTGCGCCCAGCCGGACGATCCGGTGACACCGAACAGCAGCATGATCGGGGTAAAGACTTCGGCCTCCTTCATCAGGTTGCGCACGACAACCTGATGCGGGTCCAGACGACGCCCGTTGATCGAGATGACACGGATCTTGGCAATCCTCTTGCCGATGGTGCGCCCGTTCCAAACCAGTTCGGTCAGTATGTAATAGGGAATGCGGATCAGGAACGCGAAAAGCGCAAACAATGCATTGGCCGTTTCCTGCGACATCCCGCTGTAATACGACACCAGCGCCAGCAGCGCGATCAGCCCGCCGTAAGTCACCAGCAGATCAAGAAGTTGCGCCCCGATGCGTGCGCCCAGACCGGCGCAGGCAAAGCCGATGGGCACGCCTTCGGGCGGTGTGATCCAAAGCACCTGCTTGCCCTGCCGGGCACGCAGGTCCTGATCATATTGGGCGGCGGTTTTGGTTTCCCTGCGCCTCATACGCCTGTCTCCCGGTGTGGGCGGCCCGCGCAGGTCAGCCATGTCAGCCAGACCAGCCCCATGCCCCAGCCGATCACCAAGCGCAGCGTCGGCGATTGCACGGTCTGCCGGAAAAACCCTTCCAGAATCGCCGCCGCAAACAACATCACACCCGCAAGGATGAGCAGCTTCGTGGCGTCCCGCCCGCGCAGCCGCAGCGCATCCTTGCGGGTCAGATCGCCCGGCAGCAAAATCGCCAGCCCCAATTGCGCGCCCCCCGCCGCCGCGACACAGATCGCTGAAATTTCGGTGACCCCGTGGATCGAAAGCCAGGCAAATACGTCGTAACCCAGCCCCTTTTGCGCGAAAACCGCAAAGAACGCGCCCAATACGGTGCCGTTGTAGAACGTCAGCAAGACCGTTGGCAGCGCCCAGAACACACCCAGCGAAAACACCATGATGGCGATCTGGGTATTGTGTGAAAACAGATAGGTCGCAAAGCTGGCCAAAGAATTATGCGTGCCCCCCGCGTCATCATAAAGCGAGGCCCTGAGGACGTCATGACTGCTGGACGGATCACGCCCGCCCGCAAGTTCACCGGGCACAAAGGTGTAAAACCAACTGGGGTCGCGCATCACCAGCGTATAGCCCAACAGCGCGCCCACAACCATCAGGCCAAAGCCGATCAGAAAGGCCGGCGCACTGCGCCGCACCGCCTGTGGGATGCCCCGGATGAACAGGTTTGCGACCAGATTGCGGATGCTGGCCTGCGGTGCGTAGATCACCAGATAGGCACGCGCGGCAAGGTTATCGAGATATTCCAACAACGCCTGATCAAGCGAGATTTCGCGCGCCACGGACAGCGAATTGATCGTCTGCCGATAGGTCGCAGTCAGATCACGCGCGTCATCAAAGCCAAGGCTGGCGATGCCGCCCTGTTCCACCCGCGCCACCAGCCCCTCGAGCCGTTTCCAGCCGGGTTCGCGTTCGCGCCGGAACCGGACCGAACGCAGGTCTTGGGGCAGGATCGCATTGGTCATATCAGTTCTCTTGCTTTGATATCCAGATAGGCCGACACCAGCGCGGGTGTCAGTTGATCAGGCGCTATGTCAAGACACACCACCCCCAGCCGCCGCAGCCGGTCCAGCACGATCTGGCGTTCTTTTTGAATTTGCGCCGCAGCCACCGCGCGGGCGATATCATCAAGCGACGGTGCCACCGGGCTAATCATGGCCTCCAGCGCGGGATCTTTGAGCGCGACAAAGATCAGCAGATGATGCCGGTTCAGCACGGCCATATTTTCGACCATCAGTTCCGCTGTGATGCTGTCCACAAAATCAGAGAATACGATGATCAGGGACCGGCGGTTCAGCAGGCCGTTCAGATGCGCGAACGCCAGCGTGTGATTGCTTTGCACGCTGCTATAGGCCAACGCGGCGGCCTCGGCCCTGATCCGATTGAACGCCGCGCGCCCCGGTGCCGGTGGCAGATAGACCCGCGGTCGGCTGTCAAAGCTGTAAAAGCCGACAAGATCGCCACCGATGCCCGCCGCCCATGTCGTGGCAAGGGCCGCGTTGATGGCGCGGTCAATCTTGGGCAGCCCATCAATTTGTTCGCGCATCAGATATCCGTTATCGACGCACATGATGATCTGGTGGTTCTGCTCCATATGGGTTTCGCGCGCCACGAGGCCACCGTGCCGCGCCGAGCGTTTCCAATCAATCAGACGCGGGTCCATGCCGGTGGTGAAATCGCGCAACTGGTGAAATTCCGACCCTTCGCCGCGAAATGCCGTGTCCTTGAGCCCGTATAACGCGGCCTGCACAATCGTCGTGATCTGCCCGGACAGGACCGGTTGAATATTGGGAATACCTTTGATGGTGTGGTCGAATTTCTTGTACGAAATGATATCGAACAGCCCAAACCGCGATGGCCAGAACAGCCAGAGCCGCGCAAACGTGAATATCCCGCGTGCATTGCATGTCAACGGCACGTCAAAAACCGCATCGACCGCGCTGTTATCCCACTGGAATGGGCCCACCTGCAACGCGGGTGACACCTGAAACCGCATCGCCAAGCCGGTTGGCAACGGCCCCTTGGTAGAGGTCAGTTTGATATCTGCAATCCCCGTGGTGCCGACAAAAATCTGATCGGGAAACTTTGCCTCGGCCCCGACGGACCGACCCGTCCGCGACAGCGCAAGATCGGCAAAGGCCACGACGCCCAGCAGCGCCCACAGGCTTTGGACCGCAAACCCGCCTTCGGACCGCATCACGGCAATGACGCAGGTGATCAGCAAAAGGCCGACCGCAAGAATGATGAAAAAGCGAGAGGGGCGCATGATCTTACCGGGGCGCGTCGATGCGATTGAGGATATTGGTCAGCACATCCTCGGGCGTGCGCCCTTCAATCTCGGCGGTGGGGCCAAGCACGATGCGGTGGCGCATGGCAGGGATCAACAGGGCCTGCACATCGTCAGGGATCGCGTAATCGCGCCCTTCGATCGCAGCCTTGGCGCGCACGGCCGATGCCAGCGCATCCGCCGCCCGCGTCGAGGCCCCGTGCCGGATTTCGGCATCGCTGCGCGTGGCGCGGATCAGGTCCACGATGTAGCTCAGGATCGTGTCATCCAGCCGGATGCCGTCAACCATTCCGCGCCCCGCCGCCAGTGTGGCCGCGTCCAGCGTCTTGGCCACATCCAGCGCGCCGTGGTCCGCGCCCACAGGGCGGCTGCGGTTGCGGCGCAGGATTTCGAATTCGGCGTCCCGGTCGGGAAAATCGACGATCAGCTTGAACAGGAATCGGTCCAACTGTGCCTCGGGCAGCGGATATGTGCCTTGTTGTTCGATCGGGTTCTGCGTGGCCAAGACAAAAAAGTCCGCGCCCAGTGAATGGGTTTCGCCGTCAATCGTGACCTGCCGTTCGTTCATCGCCTGCAGCAGCGACGACTGGGTTTTCGGTGGCGCGCGGTTAATCTCATCTGCCAGCAGAATATCGGTAAAGACCGGGCCACGGGTCAACGAAAACGCGCCCGTATGAAAGTTAAAGATATTGGACCCCAAAACATCGCCCGGCATCAGATCCGGCGTGAACTGGATGCGGCCAAAATCAAGGTCCATCGTCTGGGCCAATGTCTTGGCCAGCAGTGTCTTTGCGGTGCCCGGCGGCCCTTCGAGAAGGCAGTGACCACGCGCAAACACCGCCACCAGCAGGCCGGTGACAATCGCGTCCTGACCGTGGACCACTTTGCCAATTTCACTGCGCGCCGTGTCAACGACGTCGCGAAACATATCCAAGTTCATCACGCAATCTCCGGTAAATATCTTCAAATTTCTCTGCCAGCCGCGCCAGTTCGGCGGGCGATGTATCGACACCGGCCTGCTGTATCGTTGCAAGCGCTGCTTCCAGTTGCGGTGTGGTGCGCGGGGCGATGGTACGCAAGCGCGCGATCAGTCTGGGGTGGTCAAGCCGGGCCTGCTTGCCCATGCTGTCGCGGCCAAGGGCGGTCATCTTTTCGGTCACATAGTCCAAAAGCACCGCACGATCATCGCCCGCAAGGCGCAGCAAATACCCTTTGGCCGCAATCGATGCGGTTTTTGACGCGCTGATCTGGCCCTCATCGGGGCGCCGGGGCGGGCCGAACCGGATCAGTCCGCGCCACAGCAAGATCAGGAAACTGATCCCCGCACCAAGCCATATCAACGAAAACGGATAAGTGAGAAGGCGCGCGACCTCTTTGACCGTGCGTGGCCGGATTTCACGATCGGCCGTCGGATCCTGCGCCAAAAGCAGGTCCGGTGCGGTGTCGATATAGACGGTGCCGGCATCGCCGCCGACCAGATCAGCGATGACATCAAGCGCCACAGCCGCATTACGGCCCAGCGACAGCCCGTGATTACTCAAAAAGTCAGGATCGGACAGAATGTAATAGGGCACACCCGATCCCTGATCACAGCGCGCGATCAGCACGCCTTGCGGCAGGGCCAGATGGGCACGGCAATCCCCCCGAACAGATTTGGGCGCAAACAATTGCGGCCGGTACAACGTGATCCCCTGCGGCGTCTGCAAGAATTTTACATCCGGGCGGGTGATCTGCAAACGCGGTGTCTGCATTTGCGACAGCAGTTGCGGGTATACGCCGGGCGCGATCAGTAGCTGCGCATCCAGCAGGTCCAGCGCGAGCACGCCCGACCGCCACTTTGGCAACATCACCAGCGACGGCACATAGGAAACCTTTTCGACAAAATTATAGGCGTCCATGTCGCGCTGGGTCGACTGGGCGTGCTGGTCCTGCCGGTCAGTCACGGCCGCTGCGTCGTTCTGAAGATCGGTATCATAAAGCGGCAGAATGCGCAGCGCGACATCCCGTTCGGTCAGCGTGGTACGGCGATGCGATTTGGTTGCGGGCATCGCATTGCCATCCAGCCAAAGCTGCAACCCGTCGGTCCCAATCGGGGACGCGTCAATCTGGCCGCTGCCACTGCCGCCCACGACGAAGACAAGCAGAAGCAGAAGCAGAAGCAGAAGCAGAAGCAAGGCCGCCGCAAAACCGCCCAAGACAAGGATTGGTGATTGGTTCCGGGTCATGTCAGCGGCGCGCCATCAGGATCTGGGAACCGTGGTCGATTGCCGCGTCGAACGCATCATCGGCAATGTCGCGCCCGCCGTAATGCACCAGTTCGGTCTGGAACATCAGCGCATGCAGTTGCCCATGCCGGCGCCAGCTTGTGGGCAGACGGGCCAGCGCGTCGCGTTCGGTATCGGCGCGCAGGAAATTGGTCTGTGTCTCATCGGCGGCTTGCAACAGACAGTGGCGCAGCAGAAAAATCAGCGCCTCGCGCCGGGACGCCATCACGCGGACCTGCGCCATGATATCGCCCGCCGTGTGATCGGCGGCGGTCAGCCCCCAGGCCTTGGCCCGCTTGCGCGGCTTTTTGGGGGCAGAGGGGTCAGCGCGCAACAACATCCCCCCGGCCCCAAATTTCACGAAAATGAAAAGCAGCGCCACGACAAGTGCAATCATCAAGAAGGTGCCGTAATTCGCCCCTTCGAAACCGCGCAGCGGCACGTCGACACGGCGCTCGGGGCGATCACCCGTCAGGAAATCAACATTGGTTTCATCAACATAACGGATGTCCGCCGCCACCCGGCGCGGCATTGCTTCGCCATAGGTGCCGTCAGGATCGCGCGGCGGATCAAGGAATGTCGTGACATCCTGCGCTGCCGCCGCACCGCCCAGCCAGCAGACAAGCCACAAAGAAACGCAGGACCGGCGCAATCTGCTGCGCCGGTCGTAACGTGGCATCAGGCGAAAATTTCCGCGTCACCGCCCTTGAGCGGGTCCGGGCCAAAGCGGTTCGGGCCATCGGTGCCCTTCAGCGCCATCAATACCAGAAATGCGATGCCGACCACGGCACCGACCAACGGGATTTGGCCCGCAATCATCGCGCCCAGATACCACCAGCCCGACATATTGCGATCATGCAGGCGACGCACCCCGACCGAAATGCCCGGCAAAAACAAAGCCACGAACAAGATCAACCCCAGGATAACCATGATGATCATCCCTGCGGACATCCCGTTGGACGCATTCGGATCAGAGACGCCCACCACAGCAAAGACAAGTCCCGCAAGCATGGCGAAAGCGATGTAAAACAAGAAGGTCGCCAGAAAAAACCACCAGTATTCCGAGCGCTGTGCGCGCCCCGAGAATGTCACGTATTTCTGGCGAAGGCAGGTGTTAATAGATTCGGTAAAAGTCATGTCATCGTTCCTGATTATATTTGTCTCAATTGCTTAACCGGTCCATCAACTTTGTGTTATGTTTTTGGCCGTTCCAACAGCAATCTGTGGTTGCTTGTTGTTTCTGCGCAACCCCGGTCCGAGGTCTAGCGATTGGCCCGCGCCAGCAGGGCAACAGCGGCCAAACCGACCAAGGTGATCATCAGCGCGGCGGGCGCGGCATCGGCGATGTTTTCCAATGATGCCTTGGCGTGTACGCGCGTCGCCAGCGTGTCATAGTTGAACGGACGCAGCAGCAAGGTCGCGGGCAGTTCCTTGACGCAGTCCACGAAGACCAGCAGCAGCGCGGACCCGATCGAGGCACGCATCAACGGCAAATGTACCGCACGCAGGGTCCCCCCCGCAGACCGCCCCAACGCCCGCGCCGCCATCGGCAAACTGGGCGACACCCGGCCAAACGCGGCATCCGCCGTGCCCTGCGCAATCGCAAAAAAGCGCACCACATAGGCCAGCGTCAGCGCGGCGGCACTGCCCGTCAGGATCAGACCCGGATCGGCAAGGCCCAGCCAGACAACAGCGTCGGCAACCGCATTGTCGAACGCGGCCAGCGGCACCAGAATACCAAGCCCCAGCACCGCCCCCGGCGCGGCATAGCCAATCGCCGTCACCGGCATCAGCAGCCGTGGCAGATTGCGCCCCGACAGCCGGACACCGTAAACCATGAACACGCCGCCCACGACGGTCAAAACCGCCGCCATGCCACCCACCTGAAGCGTGTGCCACATCGCCAGACGCAGGCCCGGCGTGACCCAGGCCGCAGCATCGAACGCATGCGTCAGCAACACGCCGACAGGCAGGACAAACCCCGCCAGCACAGGCAATGTGCAACACACTGCGGCAAGCCAGCCCTGCCAGCCCTGCAACGCCGCCGGTTGCACCGGGCGCATGCCACGGGCCGATCCAAAAAACCGGCTTTTGCGGCGGCTGAGCTTTTCCAGCGTGACCAGAAAGATGATCAAGGCCAGCACACAGGTCGCCAGTTGCGCCGCACCGCCAAGGTTGCCGCCCTGTAGCCAGACCGAAAAGATGCCCGTCGTCAGTGTCTGCACCGCAAAAAAGTCGACCGTGCCGAAATCATTCACGGTTTCCATCATCACCACAGCGACGCCCGCCGCAATCGCAGGCCGGGCAAGCGGCAGACCGACGCGCCAGAACCGCCCAAAGGCCCCTGCCCCCAACGCTCGCGCCACCTCATAGGCCGCGCCGGATTGTTCGCGAAACGCCGCGCGGGCAAGGATATAAACATACGGATAAAGCGCGACACTCAGCACCACGACCGCAGCCTCGCGGGTGCGGATCGCGGGGAACCAATAATCGCGGGCCGTTTGCCAGCCCATCATATCGCGCAGGCCGGTTTGCACGGGCCCGGCATATTCCAGAAAATCCACCAGCGCGTAGGCGCCGACATAGGCCGGCACGGCCAGCGGCATCAACAACGCCCACTGCAACACGGCGCGCCCCGGAAACCGATACATCGCCACCAGCCAGGCGGTGCCGGTCCCGATGATGGCCGTCAGAAAACCAACGCTAATCATCAAAAATGCCGTATTGCCAAGATAGCGCGGCAAGGTCGTGCGGATCAGATGGGGCCAGATATTCTCGGTCGGGGTCAGGGCGAACCAGACCACCGCAATGATCGGCACCATCACCATGGCAGCAATCACCAATGCCCCGGCGGACCAGGGATCAAATCGCAGTCGCAGGCGGCGCGCTGGTAATATCTGACTAGTTTGCTCGGGCATCTTTGCCGGGTTATCCGAAAGCGGTTTAACTGTCCAGAAATCCAACTATGATAATAAGACGCAGACCCGGAAGGCCCAGAACACGATGCAGATCGCATTTCATATCGGTGCAAACTGCACGGACGAAGATCGGCTGCTCAAGTCGATCCTGAAAAATGCAAGTGTTTTGCTGCAACAAGGCATTGCCGTGCCGGGGCCGGGAAAATATCGCAGCCTCATTCGTGAAACGATTCAAGCGCTGGATGGGGCGCCACCGGAACCGGACACCCGTGATATCCTGATCGACGCCATCGTCGAAAACGACAACTTGACCCGTCTGGTCATGAGCAATGACAACTTTATTTGCGTGCCGAACCGGATCTTTGGCAATGGCGTCTTCTATGAACAGGCCGGGCCCAAAACCCGCGCGCTGCACCGGCTGTTTTCGGGCGATGATATCGAACTGTTCCTTGGCATTCGCAATCCGGCCACGTTCCTGCAAGACGCATTTATCCGGTCCAAGGCCGCGTCAATCAGCGAATATCTGCGGCTGATGCACCCTGAAGATATACAGTGGTCCGACGTCGTCCGCCGGATCAAAGGCGCCGCGCCTGACACGCCGCTGACCGTCTGGTGCAATGAAGACACGCCGCTGCTGTGGGAACAGTTGATCCGGCAGATGTCGAACGTCAGCCCGCAAACCGAAATCGTCGGCGGGCTGGACATGCTTTCGACGCTTATCAGCGACAGCGGCATGCGGCGACTGCGAGAGCAGTTGCGCCAAAACCCGCCGCAAACCGAGGCGGCGCGCAATGACGTGATCGCCGACATCTGGGAACAGCATGCGCTGGAAGATCAGGTTGAAGACGTGATCGAACTGGCGGAACTTGATCCCGCTTTGATCATGGAAATGACCGAAAACTACGAAGACGACATTGCGCAGATCACCGCGATGGAGGGTGTGACGCTGCTGATGCCGCGCAGCTAGGCGTTACATCCCCAAGGCGGACATATACATTTCGAGCACGGCTTCCTCTTCGGCCAGATCATTGGCGTCGCGCTTGCGAATGGCAATGATCTTGCGCAGCACCTTGGTGTCGTAGCCACGGCCCTTGGCCTCGGCCATCACTTCCTTCTGGGCGTCTGCGATGTCTTTCTTTTCCGCCTCAAGACGTTCAAACCGCTCAACAAACTGGCGGATCTCTTCGCCGGCAATGGCGGATGATGTTTCAGTGACGATATCGCTCATGATTGCTCTCCTCGCAGGCGTGCCCATCCCTAGCCTTTGGCATTGGCGCCTGCAACCCTTGCGAAGCATCGGCCCCCGCGATAGGGCAGCGCAAACGCCGGAGGGAACGATGGAAATAGTGATTTGGATTGGCGCGGCCCTGTCAATTATCGGGCTGGTGGGTATCGGTTACAGCATTGTCGCGGTCACCCGCGCCAAGCGGGCAAAGCTGGAGGACGACGAATTGCGCGCCCGGATCGCGCGGATCTTGCCGGTCAACCTGATCGCGCTGTTTGTGTCGATGATCGGCCTGATGGCGGTCATCGTGGGTGTGGTCCTGAATTAGGGCGTGACCACGTCAAACCCGCCGCTCACCAGTGCGGCGTGGCGCAAAAACGGCGGGGCCTGCCAGATCGGGTCGTCCGCCGCCCATAGCTTCATCTGTTCTGTCAGGGTCAGCAACCCGGCCAGTTGCGCGGCCTTCATCGGGCCACCCCGCCCGCGCGGAAAGCCCAAGGCATGCACCGCCAGCGCATCAATATCAGCGGCCCGCGCGACCGCCCCCGCCGCGACCAGCCGCGCACCTTCGGCGACAACGGCGGCCAGCATGCGAAATTGGACATCGGCCGATTGCGGCCCGCGCACGGCATCCCGGCCACCGTAGGGCCCGCAGCCAAATCCATGTGCGACAAGCGCGCCGTCGATCATCGTCTCGCTGATCCCCTGCTGGCGCAGCGCCTCCAATGCCCGCTGCCACGCCATCCGCAAGGCCGCGACAACCGCAGTGCCTGCCGGATCGGCCACGACCCGCCCCTGATCGGTCTTGCGCAACAGATCGGGCGCGATTTGCCTCTCGGCCAGAAAAACATGGCGCAGCGCCTGTGACTGCGGATGTCGCAGACAGTCGGCAAATGCGTCCGCCTCAAGCGCGAGACCGGTCGCAAATGGCAGCAACAATGCCCCTTCGATACACTCCAGCGCCCGCTGCGCGGCATGGCGGCCAGATGCCGCAACGACCCCGCGCCGATCATCAACGGCGCGCAAAAACCCCGCACCATCCAACAGCATATCACGCCCGTCACGGGTCGGGCGTGCCCCGCTGACCTGACGGGCGAATGCAACGGCATTCAGCGGCAAATCATCAGCCACGACGCGGTCGATCAAACCCATCTCGCGCGCGCGCATCGCCGCAACCGCCCGTCCGCCAATGATCATCGCCAGCGCGTTTTTCGCCCCCACCAGACGCGGCAATCGCTGGGTGCCGCCCGCACCGGGCACAAGGCCAAGCGTCACCTCGGGCAGACCGATGACGGCCTGCGGCAACGCGATGCGATAATGCGCGGCCATCGCCAATTCGGCCCCTCCGCCCAGCGCGGCCCCCTGCATTGCGGCAACGACCGGCACTTTGCACGCTTCGATCAGATCGCACAGGTCAGACAGGGCCGGGGCCTGCTGCGACTTGCCTAACTCTTTGATATCGGCGCCAGCGCTGAACATCCGGCCCGCAGCAAGGATCACAACCGCCTTGATATCTTTATCCTGCGCCACACGCTGAAAGATATCCCAAAGCCGGGCGCACAGCGCGGCACCCAAGGCATTCACCGGCGGCGCATCCAGATGCACAAGACCAACATCGTTGACGATCCTGAACGTCGCGCCCTTAGCCATCGACCCCGTCCCGCATGATTTGCGTCGCCAGACCGGCCAGTACCGGCACCGCTGCGCCATATTTACGCGCCATTTCAGGGTTCGAGGCGTTCCCGGCCGCCGCACGCGACGCCACCCCGGCCAAGATCGCAGCAAGCCGAAAAAAGGCGAACACCAGATAGAACGGCCAATGCGTTATCGCAGCCAGACCGCGCCTGCGGGCATAGGCGGCGACGTAATCCGCCTCGGTCGGCAGGCCCATCGCGGCACGGTCAATGCCCCCAAGCCCGCGCATGTCACCGTGATTGGGCAGCCGCCACTGCATGCATTGATAGGCCAGATCGGCCATCGGATGACCCAGCGTGGACAGTTCCCAATCCAGAATACCCGCGATACGGGGCGCGCTGGCATCGAAGATCATGTTGTCGAGCCGCCAATCGCCATGCACCAGCGCCACCTGCCCGTCGTCGTCGGGCATTTGCGTCGTCAACCACGTCATGATCGCCACCATGGCCGGATCGGGGCTTGCTACGGACGCAAGGTACTGCTGGCCCCAACGGTCCAGTTGCCGGGCGAAATAATTGCCGGGCTTGCCAAAGTCGGACAGCCCGACCGCCGCCACATCCACGTTATGCAATGCCGCAAGGGCCGTATTCATCGCATCGTAAATCGCCGTGCGATCACCGCGTGCCAGATCGGGCAACGCCGGGTCCCAGAAAATCCGGCCCGGCAAATAGCGCATCACAAAGAACGCCCGCCCACTGGGCGATGTCGCGGCCTGCGCCAAATGCAGCATCTGCGGCACCGGCACATCCGTCGCGGCAAGCGCCTGCATCACGCGAAACTCGCGCTCGACTGCGTGGGCCGACGGCAGCAACGCACCTGACGGTTTGCTGCGCAGCACATAGGTGCCGCTTGCAGCGTCGATCCTGTACGTCGGGTTCGATTGCCCCGTGCCGAACTTGGTCACCGCGCCCAGCGCCGTGAACCCTTCAATCGCGTTCGCCAGATACGCGTCCAAATCCGCGAAGGCGATCCCAAGACCTGTTGCTGCTTCTTTCATGGCGCCATTAGGCGCAAGGCCCGCAGTATGTGCAAGCCATTGATTGACACCGGCCCCGCCCAATGCACGATAGGCACAGCACAGGGGGCAGGGACTTCGCATGGACCTAGGACAGACAGAGCGGCTCAAACCCGTATTGGCGGCGGTCAAGACCATGATCACTGATGAAATCATCCCGCTTGACGATGCATTTCTGGGCGAAGTTGCCGTTGGCGACCGTTGGGCCTTTACTCCGCGGCAGACGGACATCCTGGAAGGGCTGAAAACCAAAGCCAAGGCGCGAGGCCTGTGGAATTTCTGGGATACATTCCGCGACGGGCCGCAACTGAACACCGTCGAATACGCCTATCTGGCCGAGGAAATGGGCAAGAGCCACCTCGCCGCCGAGGTATTCAACTGCAATGCCCCCGATACCGGCAACATGGAGGTCTTTGCCCGCTACGGCACCGACACGATGAAAGAACGCTGGCTCAAACCGCTGATGGCGGGCGACATCCGGTCGGCCTATTTGATGACGGAACCCGATGTGGCCAGTTCGGACGCAACCAACATCGCAATGACCTGCGACGCGGACGGCGACTTCTATGTGCTGAACGGGCAGAAATGGTGGGCCACAGGTGCCGGCGATCCGCGCTGTGCGGTTCATATCGTCATGGTCCGCACCGGCACCGAAGGGACAAAGCACCAGCAACATTCGATGATCGTGGTGCCCGCCGACACCCATGGCATCAAAAAGCTGCGCGCGATGGAGGTCTATGGCCACGACGACGCCCCGCATGGCCATATGCATTTCGCGTATGAAAACGTGCGCGTGCCTGCCGAAAATCTGCTGCTGGGTGTCGGGCGCGGGTTCGAGATTGCCCAAGGGCGGCTTGGCCCCGGACGCATCCACCACTGTATGCGCGCCATTGGGCAGGCCGAAAAGGCGCTGGAGCTGATGTGCAAACGCGCCGTGTCCCGGCAGGCGTTTGGCAAACCTCTCGCGCAACTGGGCGAAAACTTTGACCTGATTGCACAGGCGCGGATGGACATCGAACAGGCCCGGCTCCTGTGCCTGAAAGCTGCGTGGATGATGGATCAGGGCGACAAACGCGCCGCCGCCCCCTGGATCAGCCAGATCAAGGTCGTGGCACCTGAAGTCGCCTTGCGTGTCACGGATATGGCGGTCCAGATGTTTGGCGCGGCGGGCGTATCACAAGACACACCGCTTGCCCGGCAATGGACCCATCTGCGCACCCTGCGATTGGCTGACGGACCCGACGCGGTCCATCGCAGACAGGTGGCACGGGCTGAATTGGCCCGCTATCCCGCACCATAGGCACAACAACGCCTTGCCAGCCGACAATCAGACCGGCAAAAGCAGACAGGCCCAGCGCATCACAAAGGACAGACCCACATGGATATCCGCCAGATCACCCCAGACTACGCCGTATCACCCCAGATCGACCCAGGCGATATTGCCGCGATCAAAGCTGCGGGATTTACCACGGTGATCTGTAATCGCCCCGACGCAGAGGTGCCGCCAAGCCATCACGCTGCGGTCATGGCGGACGCGGCCAGAGATGCCGGACTGACATTTGTCGTGATCCCTGTGACCCATCAGGGCCTGAATGCCGAAATTGTCGCAGCGCAAAAGCACGCAATGGACACGAGCGCGGGCCCGGTGCTGGCCTATTGCGCATCTGGCACACGGTCGTCGATTGTCTGGTCGCTGTCGCAAGCGACTGAACGGGATGCGGATCAAATCATCGCAGCCACCGCGGCTGCGGGCTATGATCTGGGCGGTTTGCGTCCGCAACTCGCCGCTTTGGCAGCCGCAGGTCAGGGTTAGTCGGTCAGCGACAGGGCGTCCATATCCATCGGCACCACGTCCAGCCCGCTGTCTGAATCAAATGCATTCCCCCCGCCCGTGTCAGGCGCGCCATCAATCAGACCGGCGTCACCGGCGTTCAGCGGGTCATCACCCTGAAAACCCAGCGGCTCTGCTGCGTCCAGCGCCATCATGCCGGATAGGCCAGTCGCGCCCAGATCACGCATCTGCGGCGCGGGTGCCTGTTCGATGCGGACGGCGCGCATGCCACCCAGCTGACCCAGTTTGGCCTGCGCGATCTTATGGCCATCAGGCGACATGATCCGCACCGAATTCACCGTGCATCCGGGCAATGGCAGCACCTGCCCCGCCCGCAGCGCGCGTGCCTGCGCCAGGGGAATGGTAAAGCGATGCAACTGCGCCTCAAGCGACGCAGGCGCGTCGGCAACGACGGCACGGAACTGCGTGCCCCAATCCATGTCATCGACAGGGTCACGGGCCGGTACGGCGGTTTTCGTCGCCAAAGGCAGCGCTAGCAGCAACGCGCCCTGACGGTCGGCAACGCCCAGATCAACGGTCAGCCGCAGCGTGCGATAATCGCGGTCGTCCAACACCAGCCCCGCGACGCGCCGGTTGTCAATCCGATCCCCAAGCAGGGCCCCATCGACCCAACCATCCAGCTCTGTCCCGGCCATGGCCAGCGGCAGCGCCGTCAGAAACGCCGCAAGAACAGGGTCGCACATCGTTTTGTCAGTGCCGGTCGGCGTGCGGTCTTCGGCCTGTTTGGCGATCAGCCGGCCCACGGTCTGCATTTCCATCACCGCCGCCCGCATCTGCATGTCCAGCGCCAGAATTCCAGCCAACTGCCCATTGCGCTGCAACCCGATCAACATCAGGGTGTCATCAAGCCCGCCCAGCAGATCATCCAGCGGCTGCACGTCTTCGCCCATCCCCATGACGGTCAGCACCAGTCCGATGGTATCGTTGGCCGCCTTGGTCAGTGCCAAACGCACGGCGCGCGACGATGTCAGCGGCACCTCTGCCGGATCGGTCCGTCGGCGGGCCATGCGCCGCAGAATTGTACTATGCATACTGTCGGTCATGCGCCTGCCACAGGTTAGTCAAGCGCCAGATTAACGCCGCAGACGTTACCGTTGTCCTAACGCCCGCCCGGACCCGGCCATATTTTCGGCACGACCACCCGAAATGCCGCACCATATTGACCCGGCAAATAGCTGATATCGCCGCCCAGCCGATGCATGATTTCGCGGCAGATCGCCAGACCAAGCCCGGCACCACCCGCCTTTGACTGGTCCGCCACCCGTGAGAATTTTTCAAAGATCAACTGCTGGTTTTCCGGGAAAATCCCGCTGCCGTTGTCTACAAAATCAATATGATATGCATCGCCCTTGGCGCGGACGGAAATCTTTAGCTTGGGGCGGTCTGCGTCGCAATATTTGCGCGCATTCGCGATCAGGTTGATGAACACCTGCGCCAGCCGATCCAGATCAGAGGTCAGCATCACGGCCTCGGCGGCGGGTTGGCGCACGATTTCCAATGCGCCGTCATGCAGGCCGGCAGCATCCAATGCACGATCCAGCAAACCCGCCAGATTGCCGGTTTGCCGATGCAGGGTGACCTGCCCGTTTTCCAGCACGGCGAGGTCAAGCAAATCATCAAGCAGCCGCGTCAGGCGGATCGCCTCATCATGGATGATCCCGGCGTAACGCTCTTGTTCTTGTGGCGACATATCGGCATCGCGCAGGATTTCCGAAAACGACCGGATCGAGGTCATCGGCGTGCGCAGTTCGTGGCTGATCTGGCTGAGAAAGGCATCTTTTTGGATCGACAGCGCGGTCAGCTTTTCATTGGCGTCGCGCAGCGCGCTGGCCGTGCGGGCCTGTTCGGCTGATTTGGCCTCGAGCTGGCTGGAGTATTCCAGAATTTGCGCCGCTTCATCGGCCACGGCGATCAGATCTTCGACCGACACCCCACTGCCGCCGATCAATTGACCGACCATCGCATGCGCCGTAGCCGCACCGACAGATCCGGCCAGTTGCCTCTCTAATCGGGCGACGAATTCTGGCGTGACTTCGGGCAGATAGCCAGATTTACCTTGCCGCACCGCCTCGGCCTGAAAAATCGCCTGCGCCTCGGCGCTGCCGATGATCCGCTGCGCCATGATCAGCAAATCTTCGGCGCCTGCGGAGGTCGTGGTCCAGGCGCGCGCGGCGGTCGAATGTTCAAAGACATTGACGAATTGCGCACCCTGCAGGCGTTCGACCGGGGTCGGGAAACTCAGCAGGGAACCCAGAATGAACATCCCGCTATTGAGCAGCATTGACCACATCACCCCATGCACCAACGGGTCCATGCCGATGATCCCAAACAGCGCCTCTGGTCGCAACCAATGCAGACCGAACGGGCCCGCATCCATCGCCGTCTGGCTGATCACGGCGTCCAGACCGAAACTGGGCAGGAACAAGGTCCACAACCAGACCACAAGCCCGGTCAGCAGACCCAGCGCGGCACCAATGCGCGTGGCCCCGCGCCAAAAGATACCGCCCAGCATTGCGGGCAAGATCTGCACCGCGCCGGTGAACGACACCAGACCGATCGCCGCAAGGGCGGTGCCCCCGCCCGACAGCCGATAATACACAAAGCCAAGCGCCAGAACGCCCGCAATCGACAGCCGCCGCGCCAGCAAGATCACATGCCGCACATCGCCCGACATCACCGCGCCCTTATCCGCTTGCAAGTGAAGCCATAGCGGCACGACAATATGGTTCGACACCATCGTGGCCAGCGCAATCGTCGCCACAATCACCATCGACGTGGCCGACGAAAAGCCCCCCAGAAATGACAGCATCGCCAGCCCCTCGCGGCCTTGGCTGAGCGGGACAGTCAGCACGAAAAGGTCAGGGTTGCTGCCCGGTGGCAGCAGGTCAAGACCGACCACGGCGATGGGCACCACGAACAGGCTCATCAAGAACAGATAAAGCGGAAATGCCCAGCTTGCGACGTTCAGGTGCCGCTCATCCGCGTTTTCAACGACCAACACCTGAAACATGCGCGGCAGGCACAAAAAGGCGGCGGCGGACAAAAAGATCAGGCTGACCCAGCGCCCGCCACTTTGCTGCCACAGCGTGATATCAGACGCATCAATCCGCACCAGCATCGCAGCGGGCCCGCCTGCAACCCCCCAGACCACAAACACCCCGACCGCCAAAAGCGCGAGCAGTTTCACGACCGCCTCGACCGCGATGGCCATGACGATGCCATGGTGGCGTTCGTTGGCGTCAAGATTGCGGGTGCCGAACAAAACGGTAAACACAGCCAACCCCACCGCCACCCAGATGGCCGCCGCATTCAGGTCCTTGTCCTGCCAGTCCTGCCCCCCGGCCTGTCCGAAAACCGCAAACGACAAGGTGACCGACTGCAACTGCAGTGCGATATAGGGGGTCGCGGCGACGACGGCGATGACGGTCACGATGACGCCCAGCACCGTGGATTTGCCAAAGCGCGATGAAATCAGGTCGGCAATCGAGGTGATCCGCTGGGACCGGCCAATGCGGACCAGCTTGCGCAGCCCCCACCACCAGCCGATCATCACCAACGTCGGGCCAAGGTAGATCGTCACGAACTCCAGCCCCGACCGGGCGGCATAGCCGACAGCGCCGTAGAATGTCCAGGCGGTGCAATAGATGCTGAGCGACAGGGTGTAGATGATCGGTGATTGCAGCCAGCCGACATGCCCCGCCGATGCCCGCCGCTCTGCGATGAAGGCGACCGTGAACAAAGCTGCGACATAGGTCAGCGCGACAGCGATCAGAATGTTGAACGACACCATTAGTCAGGCGTGTCCAACGGCGTGGCGTCATCGGGCCGCAGGCCACGCGACAGCACCGCGCTCAGCACGATCAGGGCCACCCAAACCCCAAACGTATAAAGAAGGGCATCGGCATTGGTCGATGCCGCCGGTTGATCGCGCGACCATAACAGCGGAATCATCCAAAGTATGGCACCCAGCACCGGCAGCAGCCGTGCCGCATCGCGCAGCCGGCGCTGCCGATAGCTGGCCCGTTCCAGAAACACCGGTGACTTGGGCGCGCGGTTCATGCCCCCATCAGATTGCGGACGTTGTCGCGCACCTCTGCGTTGGAAAACGGTTTGGTCATGAAATGGCTCGCCCCCAGCCGCAGCGCCAGTTCGCGGTCCTTGGCCTGACCACGCGCGGTCAGCATCATGACGGGGATCGCCTTGGTGACGTCATTGACCCGCAGATCGCGCAGGATATCAAACCCGCTGCGCCCCGGCAGCATCACATCCAGAATGATCAGATCGGGCGGCAAGGCCAGCACCTTGGCCATCGCGGTTTGCCCGTCTTCATGTGTGTGCACGGTCAAGCCATCGCGGGACAGAATGAAACTGATCGCCTCGATGATATTCGGCTCGTCTTCGATCAGAAGGACACGGTTGCCCATCTCATCGCCTCCCCTTTGCCAACGGCCTCCGCCTCACGGGGTGCCTTCTTGGGTGCGACTATCACGGCAATTGTCGGGACTGTCAAAGCACGTGGATCAATCACGCATCGCCATGACACCAATCATTGCCGGTTCGCGGCGGGCTGCGCAGTCCTGACGCGCACAAATTCGGCAAGACATCCCCACCTGCGTGGGCGGCAGCGCCCCCTCGGCGGGGTCCGGCAGCACCAGCATGGTGCTTTGCAACACAGGTGCGCTGTCGAAACTGGGGCCTTGATGTGGCTCTGCGATGGCGTAGCACAAGAACCGGGTCTGCACCGGTCCGGGCAATGCCACTTCGGCCCGCAACGGCTGCGCCGGGCGGCTGAATGCCCCGAAGATCGGCCACAGCGGGCAGGCCCCGCCGGCACGTGGCATGGTGAAACCGGGGACGGATTTAAGATAGCGCAACGTGCCCGAGGCATCACAGACCGCCAGCCCCATCGGCGGATGACCGGCACCCGGCGGCAGGAACGACAGACGGCGCAAAACGCTGCCGAACCCCGCACCGAACCGCTGGGCGAGCGCGACCGGATCATAGCCCAGATCGCGGCACGCCAGATCAAAATCAGCCAGCGGCAGGGCGTATGCATCGCGTACGTACAGCGTACAGATCGCGTCCAGCAAATGTCGGGCCGCCGCGCCCGACAAATCCGCCTGCGCCACAACCGCAGCCCTGTCAGGGTCTGCCGTTTCCAGCGCCGCGATATGAAACCCGGTTTTCGCCAGATAGGTTTCGACCTCTTCCAGCGGTGTCGTCGGCCTGTCGTTATCCGGCCCCGGCGCATCGAGATACGCAATAAGCGCCTCGCTGCTGGCGGCCAGACGCAGGCTGTCCTTGTGGATATTTTCATGGAACCGGCGCTGCCAATCGGCGTCCAGCGGTTCCTGCCCCACCAAAATGGATGCGGTCGAACGGATCGCCGTCACAGAGGAGATCACGTCGTGCAAAGATGCCGCCAACTGCGGGTCATGCGCCATGCGATCCGTCAACGACTGCACCCGCCCTTCAAGAATTTCCAACCGACGGGCCTGCACGGCGATCAGGCGGCTCCAACCCGGATAGCGCGCGGCAAGCTCTTCGACGCGCGCGACCTCGGCCACATCGCCAAGCAAAGCTGCGGCATCGCGCATCTGGTCCAGCAGATCGTTATCGGCGCCCGCGGTCAGCAAGGCGGCATCAACGCCCAGCACGCGGGCCAGATCACCCAGCAGCTTGCCCGCGATTCTGCGGCGATTGTGTTCGATCAGATTAAGATAGGACGGCGATATCCCCACCGCCTCGGCGACGGCGGCCTGCCGCAGCCCTTGATCGAGACGTTTTTCGCGAATGCGCGAGCCTGTCAGCCTACGGGTTGGCACATGATTTTCCTTCAACAGTTTCAACCGCTTTCTGCAGGTGCGGGAAAACAGATTTACAGAGTTAACAAGATATCTGTACAGCAATTTACAAAGAAGTCCATCAGTCCCAATGACTTGTTGCTGTCTTTGCCAATTTCGCCACAGTGGATCACAGTACTGAAAAGTGCGTGCCGTGGGGGCGAGGAGGCCCAGGCGGCAGGAAAACTCTAGGGAGGATAGTAATGTCCAAATCCAACTTCTCACGCCGTGGCGTGTTGAAAACCGGGGCCATCGCGGGCGCCGGTCTTGCTTTGCCGACGTATCTGTCGGCGGCAGGTCACACCGGTTTCACCAATGCACCCACTGGCAACAGCGTGAAATTCGGCTTTAACGTCCCACAGACCGGCCCCTATGCCGAAGAAGGCCTTGACGAGCTGCGCGCGCAGCAACTTGCCGTCGAGCATCTGAACGGCATCGGCGACGGCGGCATGATAAATACGTTCTCGTCCAAAATGCTGGACGGTACGGGTATTATGGGCAAAAGGGTCGAATTCGTCACAGGCGACACGCAGACAAAATCTGACGTTGCCCGTGCATCGGCCCAGTCGATGATCCAGAAAGACGGCTGCATCATGATCAACGGCGGCTCATCTTCGGGTGTGGCTGTTGCGGTTCAGGGTCTGTGCCAAGAAGCCGGCGTGATCTTCATGGCCGGTCTGACCCACTCCAACGACACGACCGGCAAGGACAAGAAGGCCAACGGCTTTCGTCACTTCTTTAACGCCTACATGTCCGGTGCGGCACTCGCACCCGTGTTGGAAAGGGAATATGGCAACGAGCGCCGTGCCTATCACCTGACCGCTGACTACACATGGGGCTGGACGCAGCAGGAATCGATCCAGGCATCGACCGAGGCCCTGGGCTGGGAAACTGTCCAGAACGTGCTGACACCCGTTGGTGCCGGTGACTTCTCGTCGTACATCGCGCCTGTGCTGAACTCTGGCGCAGATACGCTGATCCTGAACCACTACGGCGGGGACATGGTCAACTCTTTGACGCAGGCTGTTCAGTTTGGCCTGAAGGACAAGCAAGTCAACGGCAAGGACTTCAAGATCATTGTTCCGCTTTATTCGGAACTGATGGCCGCTGGTGCGGGTTCGAACATTGAAGGCGTGTTTGGTTCCATGAACTGGAACTGGCAGTTGCAGGATGCGGGCACACAAGCCTTTGTCCGTTCGTTCGGCGAAAAGTATGGCTTCCCGCCATCCAACGCCGCGCACACCTGCTACGTGCAGACACTGCTTTATGCGGATGCCGTAACGCGCGCAGGGTCGTTCAACCCATGTGCGGTTGTCGAAGCGCTTGAGGATTTCGAGTTCGACGGCATGGGCAACGGTCCGGTTCTGTATCGCGGCGCCGATCACCAGTGTTTCAAAGACGTTTTGGTCATGAAGGGCAAGGAAAACCCGGCAAACCAGTACGACACATTGGAAATCGTCGAAGTGACGCCGCGCGCACAGGTGGAATATGCACCCGATCACCCCATGTTCGCCGGTGGCGATCTGGGCGCGTGCAACCCCGGCGCATAAGCGTTTGTAAATCAGGGGACAGGCGGCCACCGCCTGTCCCCCACGCGATAACGCGCCCGCCCAGTCATTTGGGTCGGACCCTACACCCCAAATATACGCCTTAGCGGCAGGCAGGAGCGGACAGATGGACGCATTTCTTCTTCAAATTTTGAATGGTCTGGACAAAGGTGCCGCCTATGCGTTGATCGCCCTTGGGCTGACGCTGATCTTTGGCACATTGGGCGTCGTCAACTTTGCCCACGGCGCGTTGTTCATGATCGGTGCGTTCTGCGCGGTGACGCTGCAACGGTTTCTGGGCTACAGCTTTGTCACCGTCGATGAAACGCAGACCGACTTTCTGGGTAACCCGCTCAAGGTAAACACGCCCTATGTCGAAGCGTGGTTTGGCCCCGAAACGGGTGCCGCAATTCAGGATTGGTCGGTGCCGCTAGCCATTTTGCTGGTGATCCCCGTGATGTTTTTCATCGGCTATGTGATGGAACGCGGGTTGATCAAACACTTTTACAAGCGGCCACACGCGGATCAGATCCTTGTCACCTTCGGCCTCGCCATCGTGATTGGTGAGCTGATCAAGTCGATTTACGGTGCCAACCCGATCCAGACCCCTGCCCCGCAGATGTTCATCGGCACCCTCGATTTTGGTGTCATGCTTGGCTTTGATCCGGGGGCTGTCGCCTATCCGATGTGGCGTCTGGTCTATTTCTTCTTCTCGCTGATCATCATCGGCGCGGTCTTTGCCTTCCTGCAATTCACGACCTTCGGCATGGTGGTGCGGGCCGGTATGGCCGACCGGGAAACCGTGGGTCTGCTGGGGATCGACATCGACAAACGCTTTACGCTGATGTTTGGCATGGCGGCGGCCGTCGCGGGGCTGGCGGGTGTGATGTACACACCCATCCTGTCACCCCATTACAACATCGGCATGGACTTTCTGGTGCTTAGCTTTGTGGTCGTCGTTGTTGGCGGCATGGGCTCTCTGCCCGGCGCGGTGCTTGCCGGGTTCATGCTTGGCATCCTGCAATCCTTTGCCTCCATGAACGAGGTAAAAGCTCTCATCCCCGGCATCGACCAGATCATCATTTATCTCGTTGCCATTATCATTTTGCTGACCCGTCCGCGTGGCCTGATGGGCCGCAAGGGCGTGATGGAGGAATAAGTCATGCTTGGTCTCAACTCCCGCGACTTCAAACTATTCGTCATCGTGGTCATCCTGACCTTGGCGGCACCGATGCTGCTGAACCCGTTCCCGACGGAATCGGCGATAGGCCAAAGCTTTAACGCGGGTTACCCCGCGCTGATGCAACGCTTTGTGATCTTTGGCATTCTGGCGATCGGGTTTAACATCCTGTTCGGTCTGACGGGCTATCTGTCCTTTGGCCATGCCGCCTTTCTGGGTGTCGGTTCGTATGCGGCGGTGTGGATGTTCAAACTGCTCAGCTACAACGTGCTGCCTGCGATCTTGCTGTCGGTGATCGTTGCCGGGCTGTTCTCGGTCGTGATCGGCTATGTGTCGCTGCGGCGCTCTGGCATCTACTTCTCGATCCTGACTCTGGCCTTTGCGCAGATGTCGTATCAACTGGCCTATTCGGTGTTCACCCCCATCACCAACGGCGAAACCGGCCTGCAGGTCTACAACGACGACCCGCAAATCCTGATGAGCGCGGGCGATCCGACGGTGCCGCATCTGTTCGGCCTGCGCATGAATGGCGCCACGGAATGGAATATCGGCGGCTGGACCTTCATCTTCGAGAATGGCTACTACCTTTGCGCCATCTTGTTGATCGCATCGTTCTATCTGTCGATCCGCATCTTCCGGTCGCCGTTCGGGATGATGCTGCGGGCGATCAAATCAAACCAGACCCGGATGAGCTATACCGGGCTGAACATCAAACCCTACATGCTGGCCGCTTTTGTGATCTCGGGCATGTACGCCGGTCTGGCCGGTGGTTTGCTGGCGGCGATGGACCCGCTGACCGGGGCAGAGCGGATGTTCTGGACCGCGTCGGGTGAAATCGTCGTCATGGCGATCTTGGGCGGGGTCGGCACGCTGATCGGGCCGGTGCTGGGCGCCGGGTTGATCAAATATCTGGAAAACATCGTGTCCAAGATCAATGACACCATTCTGCACAACTGGTTCGCGTTCATGCCCGATTGGCTGGACAACCTGCTGGTCACGATCATCCACCCCTTCATCGGCAAGGGCTGGCACCTGACGCTGGGCCTGTTGTTCATGGCGGTCGTGATCTTTCTGCCCGGTGGCCTTGTTCAGGGTGGTCAAAAGATTGGCGCGCTGCTGCGCCGCAAGAAGTCCAAAGACACTGGCGAAACCGCCACCAAGCCTGCCGAATAAGGAGACAAAAACATGGGTATCCTTGAAATCAAAGGCATCAACAAACGCTTTGGTGGCCTGCAGGCGCTGGGGAACGTGAACCTCAGCGTGGCGGAAAACACCGTGCATGCGATCATCGGGCCAAACGGGGCTGGCAAATCCACGCTGCTCAACGTGCTGATCGGCAAACTGATCCCGGACTCGGGGTCGGTCATGTTCGACGGGCAATCGGTTCTGGGCCGCAAACCCCACGAGATCAACCAGTTGGGCATCAGCCGGGTGTTCCAGACGCCCGAAATTTTCAGCGACCTGACGGTGTTTGAAAACGTCATGATCCCCTGCTTTGCAAAACGCGACGGGTCATTCCGGATGCATGCCATCGAAAGCGTTTTTGCCGAAAAAGGCATCCAGCAGCAGGCCGAGGAAATGCTGGCTGATGTGAATATGCTTGAAAAGCGGCACATGATCGCATCCAGCCTGTCGCGCGGTGACAAACGGCGGCTGGAAATGGCAATGTGTCTGGTGCAAGATCCCAAATTGCTGCTGCTGGACGAACCGACAGCCGGCATGGCACGCGCCGATACCGAAAATACGATTCAACTGCTCAAGGACATCCGCGCCAAGCGCGGAATCACAATGGCCATTATTGAGCATGATATGAACGTCGTGTTCTCGCTGGCGGAACGGATTACCGTTTTGGCGCAGGGCATGCCTTTGGTCGAAGACACCCCCGAAAACATCAAAGGCCACCCCAAGGTTCGCGAAGCCTATCTGGGTGAAGCGCAAGTCTGACAACGCCCGCCGATCATTTTCCGGCAAGAATGATCGCCCCGGCAGGAGAGAATTATGAACGCACCATTCAACAAGAACGCCAACAACGCCGCGACCCACCCCGCCTTCCTGTCCGTCTGGGAGATCGAGGCCTACTACGGCGAAAGCTACATCGTCCAAAACGTCAGCTTCAACATCCACGAGGGCGAAATTCTGGCCCTGCTGGGGCGCAACGGGGCGGGCAAGACATCGACCCTGCGGGCCATCGCGCGCATGGATGATCCCGCGCTCAAGCATGGGGAAATCTGGCTGGACCACCAGCCGTTGCACGAAATGAAAAGCCATCAGGCGGCCGCAGCGGGTATCGCCCTTGTCCCCGAAGACCGGCGAATCATTCCCGGCCTGACGGTTGAGGAAAACCTCCAGCTGGCCCAGATTGCCCCGCCCATCGGCTGGTCCCTGGACCGGATCTACGGCCTTTTCCCCCGTCTTGGCGAACGGCGCAAACAAGAAGGCGTGACGCTGTCGGGCGGCGAACAGCAGATGCTGGCCATCGCCCGCGCCCTTGCACGGGACATCAAGGTGCTGCTGCTTGACGAACCCTACGAGGGTCTCGCGCCTGTCATCGTGCAGGAAATCGCGAAAACGCTCAACATTATCCGCGATCAGGGGATCACGACGGTGATCGTCGAACAAAACGCCGTCGCGGCTCTGAAACTGGCGGACCGGGCGGTCATTCTGGACACCGGCACGGTTGTCTTTGACGGGTCCGCCGCCGAGGTGCTGGAAAACGAGCAGCTTCGCTCGCAATATTTGGCCATCTGAGGGCTGATCGCTGCAATTTGAACCAAAACGTGGGCATGTATTGGGGCGACGTTAAGGTTTTGGTAGGCTGGAAGAGCGAATCTTTAGCAATAAGATTCTCGCTTTTCGGAGCCTGCCATGGATACCACACGCACCCTTGCGCCCCAGGCTGTTGCCGCGGTTCCCCATCTGGCCGCGCAACCGCCCGTGACTGGCACAAAGGTCCCCGCGACACGCGCGTCAGGGGGCCCGGCGACCCAGCCCGCCAACAAGGTATTTATCGCGCAAGTGGTCTCCGCGCGGCTTGCGGGCACTGCGTTTCCTGAAAATCCCGGCGAAATCGCGCCGCCGGAACGTACCCTGCGCCCCTATGACGTACCGATGCTGCCCTATGACCACGATGCCCCCGCACATGCAAAGAACGCCCAAGACGACGTCGGTGCAGCGGCCCCCGATGACACACCGGGGTAGGCCTTTTGTTTTTCAAGGCACCACCGCTTTCCACCTCCGCTGGCTTGCCCTATAAGCATGTTGAATTCGTGTGGCGTCACGTCGCGCGAAAGCCAAAAATATGGGCAACGGGCCGGGGACACGATGAGCAACAAAACCTCTCACGAAAGCGATGTCAGCTTTATTCAGGCGTTGGCAGAACTGCTGCGCGAAAACGATCTGACCGAATTGCAGGTCAAACGGGACTATGGCGAAAACGACAGCCTGAACGTCCGCGTCAGCCGACAGACACAGACCGTCATGCAAGCCGCACCAGTGCAGGCACCAGCCGCCATTGCCCCCGCCGCCGCCCCCGCTGCGGCCGAATCATCCGATCCAGCCGCCCATCCCGGCGCAGTCACATCGCCCATGGTCGGCACCGTTTATATGGCCGCTGAACCCGGCGCGCCCGCCTTCGTCAGTGTCGGCACCGTCGTAAAGGAAGGTGACACGATCCTGATCATCGAAGCCATGAAAACGATGAACCATATCCCCGCCCCACGCGGCGGCACGGTGAAACGCATCTTGGTTGAAGATGGCGGGCCGGTCGAATTTGGCGCCCCTCTTGTGATCATCGAATAGGCGGCCAGCATGTTCGACAAAATCCTTATCGCGAACCGGGGCGAAATTGCCCTGCGTGTCGTCCGTGCCTGCCGTGAAATGGGCGTGAAATCGGTGGCCGTGCATTCCACAGCCGACAGTGACGCGATGCATGTGCGCATGGCGGACGAGGCGATCTGCATCGGCCCCCCCGCGTCCGCACAAAGTTATCTGTCATTCCCGGCGATCATCTCGGCGTGTGAAATCACCGGCGCGCAGGCGATCCACCCCGGCTACGGCTTTTTGTCCGAAAACGCGGCCTTCGTTCAGGCGGTCGAAGATCACGACCTGACATTCATCGGCCCCACCGCTGCACATATCCGCATGATGGGCGACAAAATCACTGCAAAAGACACGATGAAGGCGCTTGGCGTGCCCTGCGTGCCTGGCTCTGACGGCGGTGTGCCCACGCTCAAGGATGCGCAGCGGATCGGCGCAGAAGTCGGCTATCCGGTCATTATCAAAGCCACCGCTGGCGGCGGCGGGCGCGGCATGAAGGTGGCCTTGACCGCCGCTGACATGGAAAAAGCGTTCCATTCCGCCCGCGCCGAGGGCAAGGCCGCCTTTGGAAATGACGAAGTTTATATCGAGAAATACCTGACCACGCCGCGTCACATCGAAATTCAGGTCTTTGGCGACGGTAAAGGCAATGCGGTGCATTTGGGTGAACGCGATTGTTCCCTGCAGCGGCGCCACCAGAAGGTACTGGAGGAGGCCCCCGGCCCCTGCATCACGCCTGAACTGCGCGCGCGAATCGGCAAAGTCTGTGCCGATGCCGTGGCCAAGATTAACTATATCGGCGCGGGCACGATTGAGTTCCTGTTCGAAAACGATGAATTCTACTTTATCGAAATGAACACCCGGTTGCAGGTTGAACACCCCGTCACCGAGGCGATCTTTGGCGTCGATCTGGTCCGCGAACAGCTGCGCGTTGCGTCCGGTTTGCCGATGTCGTTCACACAGGACGACCTGAAAATCAACGGCCACGCGATCGAAGTGCGGATTAACGCCGAAAAACTGCCGAACTTTGCGCCCTGCCCCGGCACGATCACGCAGTATCACGCGCCCGGCGGTCTGGGTGTGCGGATGGACAGCGCGCTGTATGATGGCTACCGGATCCCGCCCTATTACGACAGCCTGATCGGCAAGTTAA
This sequence comes from Yoonia sp., assembly GCF_017854565.1. GTDB lineage: Bacteria > Pseudomonadota > Alphaproteobacteria > Rhodobacterales > Rhodobacteraceae > Yoonia. The sequence continues at coordinate 86,370 of NZ_JAFMHJ010000004.1, read as the reverse complement.
TCGTTCACGGTCGCGACCGCCCCGAGGCGATGGCCCGGCTGGCCCGCGCATTGGGCGAGTTGATTGTCGATGGTGTTGACACAACGATCCCACTGTTTCACGCGCTTTTGGCCGAAGAGGCCGTGCAAACCGGCGATTACAACATCCACTGGCTAGAGCATTGGCTCGAACAGAACCTCGCCTGACCCCGGACCTGCTGCTGCAGGCCTATCGGGCCGGCGTGTTTCCCATGTCCGAAGGCCGCGACGACCCAGAGGTGTTCTGGGTCGACCCGCGGATGCGCGGGATATTTCCGTTGGACGGGTTTCGGATTTCACGCCGGCTGGCACGCACCATGCGGCGCGGACTGTTCGACGTGACCGTCGATACCGCCTTCGACGATGTGGTGCGCGGCTGTGCGGACCGTGATGAAACATGGATCAACGACACTATTTTTGATCTCTACCGCGCGCTATTCCGGCGCGGCGACGCCCATTCCATTGAAGTTTGGCAGGATGGGGCGCTGGTCGGGGGCGTTTACGGCGTGACGGTCGGCGCTGCATTTTTTGGGGAAAGCATGTTCAGCCGCGCGACCGATGCGTCAAAAGTGGCGCTGGCCTATTTGGTCGATCGCCTGCGCGCCGGTGGGTTTACCTTGTTCGATACGCAGTTCATCACCCCGCATCTGGCCAGCCTTGGTGCGGTCGAAATCCCCCGCGACCGATACCGCAAACTGCTGCATGCAGCCGTGCAAACCCCGGCGTCATTCACGGCACCCGGCGCATTACCCCCCGCTCAGGACGTCATACAGCGCAACACCCAGACGTCATAACGCGGATGATCCATCGCATGCAGCGCCGGCGATGATGCCAGTATCCACCCGGCAAAAACCGGCTCTGGCGCGTCGCGGTAACGCACGACGACCTCTGCATAGGCGTCGCCAGATGGGTTTGCGGTGGGATATCGGCACTGGTTCAACGTGACGTCCAAATAGCCAAGCCCGCCCGCTTCGCCAGCGCGCAGCGACAAGTCGGTGATCGCACCCGTCAATTTATCCAGAACACGCACAACCCCACCTTGGGCTGTCGTCACGTCTTGGGCTGCGGCGGGTGTCGCCAGCAGAACCGCGCATAAGAGGGGTTTCAGAAGGCGCATTGCACAACCCTATTCAGGGGTCCACGCCTCGTAATCGGACCGCGTGACGGGGGCCGCCGACCTGCGGATTGATCCGGCGGGGGCATAGGCGTCGGGCGTGCCGGTCAGGTTTGCCAAATGCGGCTTTTCCCACGACTTATGCGGCAGCGCGCGTTCGGTCGGCGGCTCGTCCCATGTATGGTGCAGCCAGCCATGCCAGTCGGGGCTGACGCGGGACGCTTCGTTTTGACCGTTGAAAATGACCCAGCGGCGGCTGTCGTCGGCATTACGGTAGAACACATTGCCCTGCGCGTCCTCGCCGACCCGTTTCCCATTGCGCCACGTCCACAGCTGGGTGCCAAATGTCTGGCCGTCCCACCATGTAAAGATGCGTTTGATGTTGTGACCAAGGCCCATGTCGCGTCTCCGATTACGATGCCTTGTCATGCACCAACTGGCCGCAAAGGTCCAGTGGCGTCAGGCAGGGACCCGCGCAGTCACCTCGATCTCGATCTTCATTTCGGGGTTCTGTAGCTGTGCGCAGATCATGGTTGCCGCTGGCCGCGCCACGTCAAACGCCGCAGCCAGCAAGGGCCAGCAGGCGGGCCATTCGTCAGCGTTTGGAACGATGTAATTGACCCGCACGACATGGTCTAGCCCGCTGCCAGCCGCGTCCAACGCCGTAGCTATGGTGGCCAGCGTGTTCCGGCATTGCGCCACGATACCGTCCGGCATGGTCATCGTGGCGTAATCATATCCCGTCGTACCTGCCACAAAAACCCAGCCATCGGCGACAACGGCGCGGCTATAGCCGATTTGCGCCTCAAATGGCGACCCCGTCGAGATGTGCCGCACGGCCACGGCCTAGCTCGCCGTGGCTGATTCTTTCTTGTTACCCTCGTCATGGATCATCAGCGGTGCCACATTGGATGTGACCGCCTCTTCGTTGACCACAACCTCTGTCACGGTATCCATGCCCGGCAGGTCGAACATCGTGTCGAGAAGGATATCTTCCATGATCGACCGCAGGCCACGCGCACCGGTCTTGCGGTTGATCGCACGCTTGGCAATCGCGGCAAGCGCATCTTCGGTGAATGTCAGCTTGGTGTCTTCCAGTTCGAACAGGCGCTGGTACTGCTTGACCAATGCGTTCTTGGGCTTGGTCAGGATGGTGATCAGCGCGTCTTCGTCCAGATCGGTCAATGTCGCGATCACGGGCAGGCGGCCAACGAATTCCGGGATCAAACCAAATTTCAGCAGGTCTTCGGGCTCCAGATCCTGAAACACCTCGCCGACGCCGCGTTCATCGACATCTTTGACATCCGCGCCAAAGCCCATACCGGACCCTTTGCTGCGCCGCGCGATGATCTTGTCCAGACCTGCGAATGCGCCGCCGCAGATGAAGAGAATGTTGGTCGTGTCCACCTGCAGGAATTCCTGCTGCGGATGCTTACGGCCCCCCTGCGGCGGAACCGACGCCACAGTGCCTTCCATGATCTTCAAAAGCGCCTGCTGCACGCCCTCGCCCGATACATCGCGGGTGATCGACGGATTGTCCGACTTGCGGGTAATTTTATCAACTTCGTCAATATAGACGATGCCGCGCTGCGCACGTTCGACATTGTATTCAGACGCCTGCAACAGCTTCAGAATGATGTTTTCAACATCTTCGCCGACATAACCGGCCTCGGTCAGGGTCGTCGCATCGGCCATCGTGAACGGCACGTCCAGAATCCGCGCCAGAGTCTGCGCCAAAAGTGTCTTGCCGCAGCCCGTCGGGCCGATCAGCATGATGTTGGATTTGGACAACTCGACATCGGATTTCCCGGCGTGGTTCAGGCGCTTGTAATGGTTGTGAACAGCCACGGACAGCACCCGCTTTGCGTGCACCTGGCCAATCACATAGTCATCCAGCACCTGACAAATCTCAGTCGGCGTGGGCACGCCATCGCCGGCTTTCAGGCCCGCCGATTTCGTCTCTTCGCGGATAATATCCATGCACAGCTCAACACATTCATCACAGATGAAAACGGTCGGCCCGGCAATCAGCTTGCGCACCTCATGCTGGCTTTTGCCGCAAAAGCTGCAGTAAAGTGTGTTTTTGCTGTCGTTACCGGATGTAGTTGCCATCTCAAACCTCTTGGCCCACTGGCCTTTCAAACATGTTTCGGGCTGTCCCCGTCTGTAACACTAGGACAGCCCGCCAAGGTCCACAATGTCAAAATGACCATGCGCACGGGACGTTAATCAGGGTTTACTCTTGCGATTTTTCACGGTTCACAACGATCTCGTCAATCAGACCCCAGTCCTTGGCTTCTTGGGGTGACATGAAGTTATCACGCTCCAGCGCCGTCTCAACTTTTTTCAACGTCTGACCGGTATGCGTGACGTAAATCTCGTTCAGACGGTCTTTCAGCTTCTGGGTCTCCTGGGCGTGGATCATGATATCCGTCGCCTGTCCCTGATAGCCACCTGACGGCTGGTGGACCATGACCCGGCTGTTGGGCAACGAAAAGCGCATGCCGGGATGACCGGCGGTCAACAGCAGCGACCCCATCGACGCCGCCTGCCCAATCACCAGCGTGCTGACCTTGGGCTTGATGTACTGCATGGTGTCATAAATCGACAAACCAGATGTCACCACGCCACCGGGGCTGTTGATGTACATGCTGATCTCTTTTTTCGGATTCTCGGATTCGAGGTGGAGCAATTGCGCAACGACCAGTTGGCTCATCCCGTCGTGGACCGGGCCACTGAGAAAAATGATCCGTTCTTTCAACAAGCGCGAGAAAATATCATAGGCGCGTTCCCCCCTTGCGGTCTGTTCAACGACCATGGGGACAAGGTTCATATAGGTTTGGACGGGGTCTTGCATATTTATTGCCTCATTGTTGGACGGTAACGTCCTACTTCTAAATTCCTGATAGAGTCTTAGTGTTGGGCGCCAAAGGCTTCAAGGGAAACCGGGCCGATTTAGCGCCGCACCCCCAATTAGCCATGTCACCGCGTGGGGTGGGTTAAAACCCACCTTACGGTCATCCAACGTGGAACAATGACGCAAACAGCTGTGGATCAAGGCTTTCGGCGGAAAAAGTGGCCCCCTCGGTCAGCACCGACACCGCATCATGGCTGTGCAGGCTTTCCTGATGGCTGGCAATCACGCGGAAATCTGAAATGCGCGGATCGCGCTGCAATTGCTGGGTAAAAAGGCGGGCCGCATCTTCGACAAAGATCGGATTAGCCGCGTTCAGCTCTGCAAATGCCTGCTCATCCTCGCGTTTGACCATGACTTGCGTCTCGGTGGGTACGGCTGTGCGGGCACGGTCGATCAGGTCTTCGAACCACAAACAACCGGCGCCGTCCTCGACCAACACAGAAATCCGTGCGACAGAGCGCTGCGAATGCGGGGTCGCCAACTGCCCCCGGAACTGGCGGGCATGTTCCGACAACTCCAGCGAACAGGGGCACGTCGATGAATAGACATAGTCCAGATGCACGATCTTCTTGCGCACGCCGGCGCTTTCCACCAGCTCAAGTGCGACGTTGTAATACTGATAGCCCGACAGGCCCGACCGCAGGCTTTCGACCTTCATCGGAAAGCTGAAACGCATCTGAATACGGGCGTCGAAACTGTCCAGATCGGATTTATACGCATCGAGCGCCCGCTCGATCACCTCGAAGCTGAATGTCTCTTCGGCATGCTTGTAAAACGTCCGCATGATCCGGGACATGTTGATGCCCTTCTTCTCGGCCTCCAGCGACACGGTGCCGGTGACCGAGGTTTCAAGCGTCAGATCGCCGTTGTCACGGGTGTGAAACCGGATCGGCAGGCGAAAGTTGGAAATGCCCACATGCTGAATTTGCTGTTTGACACCACGGATCAGGCTGGATGGACCATTTTGCAGATCCGGCATCGTCGCCTTATAGGCGTCATCCACCTCGAACGCATCGGGGTAGGCCCGCGCGAGGGCAGGATAATTCGACACCTCTTGCCCCGGGATCAACCGCGAAACAAGCGGATCAAGCGTTGCGACTTCCTCTGCGGTCACATCGACGGCCCAGCGGCGCAGCAATGCCAGCGCGGCCTCGGCCTCGGCGCGGGTCGGCTTTCGGTCCATATCGGGGGAATGGATATTCATCTGGCGATCCCTTTGCACTACGTCTGCAACCCCAAGATGGGGCGCATCGTCAGGTTTTCCAACGATATCTTCATAGATACGTAATAAATCGGCGTGCGGATCAGTCATGACAGCCACCTTTTACTGGCTCGGACATGCCACATTAACCCGTTTCCCGGCACAAAGCCACGGCGCGCCGCGCCACCGGTTCGGCAGAACGGCCAATCCCACATGGTCGCCCCTTGCCCTTCTTCCGAGCAAGAAATATCCCCGCCGGAGGCTCCGCCGCAAGCCCGGCCTGCGGCGGTCTCAATGCTCAGCGCTGGCTGCAGGCCGCGTCGATGGCCCCGCGCAGATCAGCCAGCAGATCATCCGTGTCCTCCAGCCCGACACTCAACCTGATCAGGCCGGGCGTGATCCCCAACCTTGCCTTGGTCGCATCAGGCAACCGCTGATGCGTCGTCGTGGCAGGATGCGTCGCAATGGATTTCGCATCGCCCAGATTATTCGAGATCGTGAAAATCTCCAGCGCGTTCAGCAATCCAAACGCCGCAGCCTGCGACCCTGCATCAATCGCCAGCACGGTGCCGCCTGCGCCCATCTGCGCCCGGGCCAGCGCCGCTTGGCGGTGGCTGTCCAGCCCCGGATAAATCACCTGCGCCAGATTGCCATCCGATTCAAGCAACTGCGCCAACCGTAGCGCGGTCGCCGTCTGCGCGCGCACCCGCAGGTCCATCGTCTCCAGCCCCTTCAGCATCAGCCAAGCGGTGAATGGCGACATCGACCCGCCGGTGTGCTTCATATAGGGTTCGACCGTGCCACGAATGAAATCGCGGGTACCCAGGATCACCCCGCCCAATGCGCGCCCCTGCCCGTCGATATGTTTGGTGGCCGAATACACGACCACATCGGCGCCCTGCGCGATTGCGTTCGAAAAGACGGGCGTCGCAAATACATTATCGACAACCACAACCGCGTTCACCGCATGCGCCAACATCGCAACGGTCGATATATCAATCACTTCCAAGGTCGGGTTTGACACGCTTTCAAAGAATACGGCCTTGGTATCTGGCCGAATTGCCGCCTCCCATGCGGTCAGGTCGGTGCCATCCACAAACGTCACCTCAACGCCATAGCGGCTCAGGATTTCCTCGAGGATATAAAGACAGGACCCGAACAGTGCCCGCGCCGACACCACATGATCGCCCGCCCGCAGCATCGACGTCAGCGCGCCATTGACCGCCGCCATGCCAGAGGCCGTGGCAAAGCCGTCCTCGGCCCCTTCCAGCGCGGCGATCCGGTCTTCGAACATCGCCACGGTGGGGTTGCCGTAGCGGGCATAGATGAATTCATCCGCGCCCGATTCGACAAACCGCTGCTCTGCCGCTTCTGCGGTGTCATAAACAAAGCCCTGCGTCATAAAGATCGCCTCGGACACCTCGCCATATTGGCTGCGCCGGATACCGGCATGCACCGCCTTGGTGCGTTTCTTCCACGTTTTCATCTTTAGTCCCCGCGCGATTGCGCAATAAAAAAACCCCGACACCGGGAAAAGGTATCGGGGTCTACAAACCCGCAACCCTCTTTAGCGGCATATTTAACGTGGCCCGCAATCCGGTAACAAATCGCCACGACTATGTGCATAAGCCCGCGCCATGCGCACGTCAAGAAGATGCCGCCGGCAACGATCCTGCGCCCAATACAGCCCTTGTCCTTTCGCCACAGCATGCCATTCTGGCCGGGGACATTGCCGAAGGACTGCCTATGACCGCGCCCATTGACCTGTATTTCTGGCCCACCCCGAATGGCTGGAAAATCTCGATCGCACTCGAGGAAATGGGGCTGCCGTACACGTTGCATCTGGTGGATATCGGCGCGGGCGATCAGTTCAAGCCGGACTTCCTGAAAATTGCGCCCAACAACCGGATGCCTGCGATCATTGATCCCGACGGCCCCGATGGCGCCCCGATTTCGATCTTCGAATCCGGTGCGATCCTGCAATATCTGGCCCGCAAGACCGGCCAGTTCCATGGCACGACCGCACGCGACCACATCCGGGTGGACGAATGGCTGATGTGGCAGATGGGCGGCCTTGGCCCGATGGCAGGTCAGGCGCACCACTTCCTGAAATATGCCCCGGCGATGGACCCGCCCAACGATTTGCCCTACGCCAAGGACCGCTACCGCAATGAAACGGCGCGCCTTTATGGGGTGCTTGACCGGCAGCTTGCGCTGCATGAATGCGTCGCGGGCGATTTTTATTCGATTGCAGATATGGCGATCTGGGGCTGGGCCTCGCTCTGGGAAGGGCAGCAGCAAACGCTGGACGACAAACCCCACATGGCGCGCTGGCTGGACATGATGGGCGCACGGCCCGGCGTGCAGCGCGGGCGCGCCCTCGCTGCCGAAAAGCGGGGCGATTTCCGCAAGAATCAAGGCGCTCAAAATATTCTGTTTCAAAAACCGTCGTAACGAATTGTTAGCCTCGGAGGCGTAGGAATCGCTTGTTTTTCTGAGTGAGGTCACGCCATGCACCATCGGCAACATAGATATAATACGCAGTACCCGATTGAGCTGCGCACCGCCACCGGACCGGAAAAGGCCCAGGTGGTCGACGTCAATAATACAGGGGCCCGGATCGAAGGTCTGTGTGGTGCCCGACGCGGCGACAAACTGCAGCTCAATATCCTGAGCTTGCGGGTGGATGCCGTGGTGCAATGGGTCGCAGGCGGGCGTGCAGGCATCGTCTTTCGGCCACAGATCACCAACGATCAGGTCGATACGCTGCGCTATCGCCGTGACGGCCGCAAAACGGACAATCGCGGCGTCGGCTTTGGCTTTGCGGAAATGCGCTAGTCCTCGGGGGTTTCAGGGTCCTCAATCAGATACCGCTGAAGCCCGGCTATCTGCACCCACAAAAAGACGAACAGCACCACAGGAAACGCGAACGTCTCAAGCTTGACCCACAGATCCGTCGATTGCGTGCGCCAAATCACCTCGTTTGCGACGGCCAGCGCGGCAAACATACCCGTCAGGCGGCGGGTGAAAATCATCCACCCCTCTGGCTGCATCGGCAAAAATTCTTCCATCACCAGCCGCAGATAGCTTTGTCCACGCAACAACCCGATACCAAGCAAAGCCGCCATGAACCCATAAACAATCGTGGTTTTTGCCTTAAAAAACCGCTCATCATTGAAATACGCCGTCAGGCCACCAAAGAAGATGACCATGAACGCGGTAAACATCTGCATCCGGCTCAGCTTGCCGGTCAGCAGCCACAGCAGCCCCATCGCCACCAGCAGGATCGGCACAAAGACCAAAGCCGCGACGATGAATCCGCTGTAATCGGTCCCGGAAATGGTGAACGTGTCCCCTTTGATCCGCATATAGATCAGGAAGAACGCCACTGTCGGGCCTAATTCAAGCACCTGTTTCAGCACCGGATTAATCGTTTTTTCAGCCATGACTGTCCCCCTAGCCCCCCATTTCCACAATCACGGCGCCCAGCGCAACCAGTGCCATCAAAAACAAACGGCGCGGACCCACTTTTTCGCCCAGGATAAACCAGCCGATCAGCGCCGCAAACACGGTCGAGGTTTCGCGCAATACCGCCGCTTCGCCCACCTTGTCCAGCCGCGTGGCCAACATCACCCCGCCAAAGCTGACCCATGCAATCAACGCCCCCGCGATGCCCCGCCACATCAGCGGCGCCAGCACCGGCGGGGTAACCATCCGGCGATAGCGTAACACCGCCAGAATCGGGAAATCCAAAGCCGTGACAACGAAAAACCAGGCCAGAAATGTGAACGGGTCCGGCGACTGCCGAATACCATAGGCGTCATATGTCGTATATAGCGCGACCAGCACACCACCCGCCACCGCCCACATCAACCCCAGTTTCAGGGCAGGCAGGTCAATCACCTCTTCCGACAGGTTACGCAGCGCCAACATCAAAATCCCCCCCGACAGGCAGGCGACCCCCAGCCATTGCACAGGGGTGAAATGCTCGCCGAAAAACACCGTTGCCGCGATCACCGTCACCAGCGGCCCAGTGCCACGGACCACCGGGTAAACCACTGTATACGCAGCCTTTTCATAGGCCATCGCCATCGTGACCTTATAGGCGAAATGCACCGCAATCGCGCCCACAAGGATCAGGGCCGTCGTCAGATTTGGCCAAGGCACCACAAACAACGCAATCGGCGCCGACAAAATCGCCAGCCAGCCGTCAATCGCCCCGCGCGTCAGCCACGGGTCATAGCGCCCCTTCTGCAGCGCGCCAAATACCGCATGTGCCAAGGCCGACATCAACGCCAGCATCGTGGCCAGACGCGCCCCCTCGGGCGTGCCGGCAATTGACACAATCCATTCCCCCATCAGTCAACCGCGCCATATGCGCAGGTCAGACAAGCGTTCAATTCTCCAACCCGACAAGCGCGGCTGCGAATTCCTCGGGATCAAATGGCGCCAGATCGTCGATCTGTTCGCCCACACCAATCGCATGGATCGGCAGGCCAAATTTATCGGCCAACGCCACCAGCACTCCGCCCTTGGCCGTGCCGTCCAGCTTCGTCATCACAAGGCCGGACACATCGGCAAGTTCCTGAAACACCTTCACCTGTTGCAGCGCGTTTTGTCCCGTCGTCGCGTCCAGAACCAACAGCGTGTTATGCGGGGCGTCGGGGTCCTTCTTGCGGATCACGCGCACGATCTTGGTCAGTTCTTCCATCAGATCGGCACGGTTCTGCAACCGGCCCGCGGTGTCGATCATCAACAGATCCGCGCCATCGGCCTGTGCCTGCGTCATTGCGTCAAACGCAAGGCTGGCCGGGTCCGACCCTTCGGGGGCCGTCAGAACCGGCACCCCGGCCCGTTCGCCCCAGACCTGCAACTGTTCGACCGCCGCCGCACGGAACGTGTCGCCCGCCGCAATCACCACATTTTTACCTGCCGCGCGGAACTGACTGGCCAGTTTGCCGATCGTCGTGGTCTTGCCCGACCCATTCACCCCCACGACCAGAACCACCTGCGGTTTCTTGGCATAAAGCGGCATGGGCCGTGCCACCGGCTCCATGATCCGGGTGACCTCATCGGCCAGTAACTGCTTGATCTCGTTCACTGACAGCTTCTTGCCCAGTCGGCCTTCGGCCATATTCGCAGTGACGCGCAACGCGGTATCCACGCCCATGTCGGCGCTGATCAACAGCTCTTCCAACTGCTCCAGCATGGCATCGTCCAGCGCACGGCGGACAACATCGGCATCATCGGCACCCCCAAAAAGACGGCCTATAATACCCTTCTTTTCAACAGGTTGCGTATCTTCCACGGCCTCTGGCGGCGGCGCGGAAACCGGGGCTGCGTCCTGCACCACGACCGGCGCCTGCGTCTCTTGGGGCGGTGCGTCCTGCGCCACCCCATCGCCGATGATCGCGTCCAGACCCTCGTCGATTTTCGAGGACGACCGCAGCATCCGGTCCTTGAGCTTTTTGAAAAACGACATCGGCGCGCCTTTGGATCATTACCTCAAATGACCTAATCCCTGTCAGACCAATTGAAAAGCCCAGTCAGATTTCATCGCTGAAATGCTGCATCACCAGCTTGATCGGGTTCGGCGCCGCCTGCCCCAGACCGCAAATGCTGGCATCGGCCATCGCGGTGCACAGATCATCCAGCAACGGTCGATCCCAGGTCTTTGCCTGCATCAGCTTTACCGCCTTTTCGCAGCCAACACGGCACGGCGTGCATTGCCCGCACGATTCGTCTTCAAAGAAACGCAGCATATTCAACGCCGCATCGCGCGCGCGGTCCTTGTCCGACAGCACAACCACAGCCGCCGACCCGATGAATGTGCCCAGCGGCTGCAAGGTGTCAAAATCCAGCGGCACATCGTGAATTGACGCCGGCAACAGCCCCGATGACGGCCCGCCGGGTTGATAGGCCTTGAACACATGGCCTGCCGCCATGCCGCCAGCCGCCGCGATCACGTCCAAAATCGTGGACCCCGCAGGCAGCAAATACACCCCCGGCTGCGCCACCCGGCCCGACACCGAATAGGACCGCAGCCCCCTGCGCCCGTTCTTTTCGGCGGCATTCAGAACCTCTGGCCCCTCGCGGCACACCCGCGCAACCCACAGCAGCGTTTCCACGTTATGCACCAGCGTCGGTCGGCCAAAAATACCCACTTGCGCGACGAAAGGCGGGCGATGACGCGGAATACCGCGTTTGCCCTCAATGCTTTCGATCATCGCGGATTCCTCGCCGCAGATATAGGCTCCCGCACCGCGCCGCAGATCAATATAACCTGCGGCGACGATCCCCGCATCTTCCAAGGCGCGGATTTCGCGGCGCAAAATCTCCAATACCGCCGGGTATTCGTCGCGCATGTAGATAAAACACGTCTCGGCCGCGACCGCCCATGCGGCAATCAGCATCCCCTCAAGGAACAGATGCGGCGTGCGTTCCAGATGATAGCGGTCCTTGAACGTCCCCGGCTCGCCCTCGTCCCCGTTTACGGCCAGATAACGCGGGCCTGCATTGCCGCGGACAAAGCCCCATTTCTTGCCCGACGGAAACCCGGCACCGCCAAGCCCGCGCAGACCCGATGCCAGAACCGTGTCCTGCACCGCCGCCCAATCACCAGTCGCGCGCAGCGATTTCAGCGTGTCGTAGCCGCCCGTCGCCGCATAGGCAGCAAACGCTTGGTAGTCCGGCACATGCGCGTGGGTATCCCCCGCCGCAATCGCCGCTGCGACCTTTGTCAAAGTCGCGTGATCAACGTGGTTATGGCCCAATTCGACCACCGGTGCCGTATCACACCGCCCCATGCACGGCGCGCGCACGACACGGACTTTTGCGGGGTCCATCCCATCGGTCAGCGCCGCCTGCAACTGCTGTGCGCCCGCCAGTTCGCACGACAACGAATCGCATACCCGTATTGTCAGCGCGGGCGGCACCGGCTCTCCTTCTTTTACCACGTCAAAATGCGCGTAAAAGGTTGCGACTTCATAAACCTCGGCCTGTGACATGCGCATTTCTTCGGCCAATGCACGCAGATGCGCGGCGGACAGGCAGCCGAACTGATCCTGCACCAAATGCAGAAACTCGATCAACAAATCACGGCGGCGCGGTCTGTCGCCCAAAAGCGCCTTGACCTGTTCCCAAGCGACATCATCCAGCTGACGCCCTTTGGGCGTATGGCGCCCCTTGCCCTTGCCGGTTTTCCAAACGCCTTTGCGCGTATCAAGTGCCATCACGCCATTCCCATGCCAAATCACGGGCAACATACCGCCGCCGCCCGCCCCGAACCACGCAAAAGCGACCCCATAAGCCACCAAACCGTTCCTTGGTGCATTTAATCCTGCCCAACCGGGAAACCCGTGTTAACTATCCGAAACATGACGACCCAAATGCGCCTTTTCACGATCGCAACGCTCGCGCCTGTGGGCCTGATCGCCGTGGGCGCAGTGCAGGGCGGCGTCTGGATCGCGCTTGCCGTTCTATACCTGACCGCGTTCACCGGCGCGCTGGACCGGATGGTCCGGCACATCCCGCCCGACAGCGCATTCCCGTCAGGCGACACGCTTGCCGTGACATTGGCCATCGCCCACTTTGGTCTGCTGGTGTTGTCCGTGGCCGCATTGGCGGGGCACGCCCTGACGCCCGTGGAAAAAACCGGCCTTTTCTTTGCAGCGGGGTTGTTTTTCGGGCAGGTCAGCAACGCCAATGCCCATGAACTGATCCACCGGGGGGCCCGACCGCTGCACCGGCTGGGGATGTGGGTCTATATTACATTGCTGTTCGGGCATCACACCTCGGCGCATGTGCTGGTGCATCACCGCCATGTCGCCACCCCGGCAGACCCCAATACATCGCGGCGCGGCGAAAGCTTTTATCGCTTTGCGCTGCGGGCGTGGGTCGGTTCGTTCCGCAAGGGCTACACCGCCGAGGCCGCGCGCCTGCGCCGCATCAAGCGTGCCGCATGGCATACCCCCTATGTGATCTACATCGGCGGTGCGGCTTTGTTGCTGCTGGGCGCATACATGACCGGTGGCAGGCGCGCCCTGATCGCGTATGTCGCGCTTGCGGGTTACGCGCAGATGCAACTGCTGCTGTCCGATTACGTCCAGCATTACGGTCTGATGCGCGGCACGGGCGCAGACGGCAAACCGCACCCCGTCGGCCCCCGACACAGCTGGAACAGCCCGCATTGGTTTTCATCTGCGCTGCTGCTGAACGCGACCCGACATTCCGACCATCACGCCCACCCCGCACGGCCCTATCCCGCGCTGACCCTGCCAAAGGACGCCCCGATGCTGCCAAGACCCCTGCCGCTGATGGCCGGTATCGCGCTGATCCCGCCCCTGTGGCGGCGGATCATGGACCCCTGCGCGGCCCGGTGGCGTGATGCGTAGTTTGCTTGTTTGCCTGGCACTGGCCACCCCCGCCACCGCCCAGGACATCATGAGCGCGGCGGAATTTGACGCCCATGTCAGCGGGCGCACAATCACATTCGGCACATCACAAAACCCATCCTACGGCATCGAACGGTATCTGCCCGGACGCCGCGTGATGTGGTCGGCCTTTGATGGGACCTGCAAATATGGCATTTGGTTCGAAAGCAAAGGCAGCATCTGCTTTCGCTACGACGGCGACCCCGAACATAAATGCTGGGTGATGTTCAATGACCCAGACGGGATGCGCGGCGTCTATATGACCCGGCCAAATAACACCGTCATCTACGAAATCCCCGACCGCGAAGACCCGTTGATCTGCAACGACCTGTCGTCATAGGCGGGCCGCGCTATTTCACCGACACGCGGCCATCGGCAAATTCGATCTCGAGCCGGGCGGCGTTTTCAGCCGCAGCGACACAGGTGACCACGGCACCATCGCCACGCACCACCGCATAGCCCCGTTTGAGCGTTTCGACATAGCCCAAGGTCTCGTGCAGCCGATCAAGCGCGTCAAGCCTGGCCACCCGTTCGGCCTGCTGGCGCGACGCGCGATCTGACAGACGGCGCAACAAGACGTCCAACCGCTCGCTCTGCCGGGCGACCCGGTCCTGCAAGACCTCCGCGCGCAACCCCCGGCCCGCCCGTTCCAGCGCCGCAGCACCATCGCGTGACCTGCGTTGCAATGCAGGCACCAGACGGCCCGCCAAAGCGTCCAACCGCCGCCGATCCTCGGCCACGCGGCGTGACAATATCCCCGGACGCAACGCCGCCTCGGACAGTTGCAATTGCTTGCGCGCCGCCGCCGTGCGCAACGCAACCGGCAACCGTTCGCCCAGATAATCCAGCCGTTGCCGGGGGCCTTCGACCAATGTCTCGACCTGTGGCAGGGCGCGACCCAAATCGCGCACGCGCTGCCGGCGCTGCTGCACCCCGGTCGACAAGGCCCGGCTTAACCGTGCGCCCTGCTGGTCCACCCAAGCCAGCAATTCCATCCGCACCGGCACGGCCAGCTCTGCCGCAGCCGTGGGCGTCGGCGCGCGCATATCGGACACGAAATCAATCAGCGTGGTGTCCGTCTCGTGGCCCACCGCCGATATCAGCGGAATCTCCGACGCGGCCGCCGCGCGCGCGACAATCTCTTCGTTGAACCCCCACAGATCCTCGAGCGATCCACCGCCGCGCGCCACGATCAACAAATCCGGGCGCGGCAACGCCCCGCCGGGTGTCAGCCGGTTAAACCCGGCAATCGCGGCGGCCACGTCGGGCGCACATTTCTGCCCCTGCACGGCCACGGGCCAGACCAGAACCTTGCGCGGGAACCGATCCCGCAGCCGGTGCAGGATATCGCGGATCACAGCCCCCGAAGGCGACGTGATGACGCCGATAATCTCGGGCAGATACGGCAGCGGCTTTTTGCGCTCGGGGGCAAAAAGCCCCTCGGCGGCCAGCGCGGCCTTGCGCTTTTCCAGCATCGCCATCAGCGCGCCCGCACCCGCAGGCACGATATCCTCGATCACCATCTGATATTTCGACTGACCGGGGAATGTGGTCAGCTTGCCCGTGGCAATCACCTCCATCCCCTCTTCGGGCCGATGCGCCAGCCCCTGCGCACGGCCTTTCCAGATCACCGCCGACAGGACAGATCGGTCATCTTTCAGGTCCAGATACAGATGCCCCGAACCCGGGCGCGACACGCGGCCCACCTCGCCGCGCACCCGGACATGGGAAAATCCGCCCTCAATCGCCTTCTTCACCGCGCCTGAAATCTCGGACACGGTAAATTCCGGCGTGTTGTCAACGGGGGTAGCGTCGTCAAAAAGGTCCATGGACTGCCCTTGTGGTCTATCGCGTGCAACCTTAGAACGCCCCCAACCAAAGGCCAAGCGGGGACGTGATGAACATTTTGATCTTAGGCAGCGGTGGGCGTGAACATAGCCTTGCATGGGCCATCAAACAGAACCCGAAATGCGACCGGCTGATCGTCGCACCCGGTAACGCAGGCATTGCGGCCATCGCCGAATGTGCGGACATCAATATCCTCGATGGCGATGCCGTCGCCACATTCGCCGAAGAAAACGCGGTTGATTTCGTGATCATCGGCCCCGAAGCCCCGCTTGCCGCCGGTGTCGCGGACCGTTTGCGCGCGGCAGGCCTGCTGGTGTTTGGCCCCTCGGCTGCCGCAGCCCAGCTCGAGGCCTCGAAATCCTTTACCAAGGCACTGTGCGCCGCCGCGAATGCGCCCACCGCAGGCTACGCGCATTTCACCGATGCCGAGGCCGCGCGCGCCTATATCCGCGCACAGGGCGCGCCCATCGTGGTCAAGGCCGACGGTCTGGCCGCAGGCAAAGGCGTCATCGTCGCAATGACACTGGACGAAGCGCTTGCCGCCATCGACGACATGTTCGACGGCAGCTTTGGCGACGCGGGTGCCGAGGTGGTGATCGAAGAATTCATGGAGGGCGAAGAAGCATCGTTCTTTCTGCTTTGCGACGGGAAAACCGTGCTGCCCATCGGCACCGCCCAGGATCACAAACGCGCCTTCGATGGCGACACCGGGCCGAACACCGGCGGCATGGGCGCCTATTCCCCGGCCCCCGTGATGACCGATGCGATCACCCAAAAGGCGATCACTGAAATCGTCCAGCCGACGATGGATGAAATGGCCCGTCGCGGCACGCCGTTTCAGGGGGTGCTGTTCACCGGCCTGATGATCAAGAACGGGCAACCCCGGCTGGTTGAATATAACGTCCGCTTTGGCGATCCCGAATGTCAGGTTCTGATGATGCGGCTGGGCGGGCAAATCCTCGACCTGCTACAGGCCTGCGCCGAACAGCGGCTGGATGAGGTGCAGGTGAACTGGGCCGATGACCACGCGCTGACCATCGTGATGGCCGCCAACGGCTATCCCGGTGCCTACACAAACGGGTCCGTGATCAATGGCCTGCACCAGCAACCCGAAAATAGCTTTCACATGGTGTTCCACGCAGGCACGGCGGAAAAGGACGGGCAGATCATCGCCACCGGCGGCCGCGTTCTTGGGATGACGGCCCGTGGCGCGACCTTGGAAGAAGCCCACGAAAAAGCCTATGCCATGGCCCAGACGGTCGATTGGCCGGGCGGGTTCTATCGGTCTGACATCGGCTGGCGGGCGCTGTGACATGGGGCAACCGCGCGCGTTGCCACCTGTGATTGATGTGGCGCTGATTGGCGATTCCCATGCCAATATCCTGCGCCAATATCTGGCCCCGCGCCTGCGCTTTGCCGCCAGTATGGTTGCGCCGTCCAAGCATTTCGCCGGACAGTTCTGCACCATCGCCGATGACCGGCTGCACATCGCCCAAGGCGACCTGCTGTCGATCTTTCCGCGCCTTGACGGGCCGCGCCGCGATGCGATGTTGAACGCCCGCGCGCGGCTGGACACCCAGCTACAGGCGATCATCGCGGGTCGGGGGCCAATCGTGTCCACGCTGGGATCGGCGACGCATCGCTTTTACCGCACGCATGCCGCTGGCTTTCGCACCCAAGATCAGGCCGCGCCGCAATATTCGGGGAAAATGCTGCGCGCGTTGCTTGGCTCTTTTTGCGCCCCCTACCTTGATTTCCACCGCCACCTCGTGACATCAGGCCGCACGGTGGTCTTTGTGCCTGCGCCCGCGCGGATACCGGATGAACACCCGGCGCCGTGGCTGGCCTATGACGGCTATATGCACGCCGAAATGACGCGGATGGGTGTCACCGTCCTAGACACGCATGGCGATACATGCGACGAAACCGGCACGCTGCGCGCGGATTTTGCGGCGGATGATGTGCTGCACGGGAACGACACATGGAACGCCCTGGTGATCAACAAACTCGCGCAGGTCTTGCCCGAAATGGCCATCGGCCAAGACCGCAGCTAAAGCGCCATCTGCGGCGGATTATGGCACTTGGATGCTGGCCAGATATTCCGTCAACGCCAGCACACGCGCATTGACATAGCGCTCCGTGGCCAGCGGTGAAAAGTTCCCATCATCCGACTCCGTTACCCTTTGGCGAAAACGGTTGCCCCAGATTGGCATATCTCTGGTGCCGTGCGCGCTTGCCGTGTCGGTGCCGACGATGATGTCGTATACCGCAGCCACCGGGAACACGCCGCCGTTATTCTGTTGCAGAACGGTCAGGTCCGGGGGGACCGCGCCGGACAGGAAATCGGTCACCGGACCGTCGCCTTTACCCGATGCGCCGTGGCACGCAACACAGCTGTTTTGATACTCGAACTCGCCGAACGACATGCCCTGCGATTGGGCCGCCGTTGCTGAGGCCATGACTGTCATGGCCGCGATGAATGCCGGACTGATCCTGCGCATCACATGGTCCTCCCTCACTTGGTTAACTTGCCTCCGAGGGTAGCCCACAGGCGGCGCTGGCGAATTGACATGCCTCAATCCGGCCACGTCAGGCGCGGCTAATCTGACGGCACATCACCCAAGGGCACGACCTTCCCAATGGCCACCAGACATGTAGATGATCGTCCAAAACAAAAAACCGCACCCTTTCAGGCGCGGCTTTCATTGGACGTTCAGACGCAGTGCCTACGCAGCGCGGCCGATCAGAACAGATGTGATCTCGTGACCTGCGGCGGTCTCGCCATCGCCGGAAACGGCGGCGAATTCACGGGTCAGACGCTCCAACGCGGCCTCGTAAAGCTGCCGCTCGGAATAGCTCTGCTCGCGCTGGTCATTCTGACGGTGGAGGTCGCGGACCACCTCGGCAATGGCGATCAGATCGCCCGAGTTGATCTTTTGCTCGTACTCTTGCGCCCGGCGCGACCACATGGCCTTTTTGACCTTGGCCTTGCCACGCAGCGTCTTCATCGCATGGGCCACCACATCGGGTGTCGCCAGCGCGCGCATGCCTACATCCGTGGCCTTATGCGTCGGGACGCGCAGGGTCATTTTGTCCTTCTCAAACGAGATCACAAAAAGCTCCAGCTCGAACCCGGCGACTTCTTGCTTCTCAATCGAGATTATCTTGCCAACGCCGTGTGCTGGATACACAACAAACTCGTTGGGGCTAAAATCGTTTTTCTTCTTGCTCATGATGGTCCTTCCATGGCGACCCACACATATACCCGACACAAAAACCGCCGGTGACATGATGTCTCCGTCGGAAAACTCGGGTCGGCACAATGGATCAATTTATTCGCGGCATTGGCGTCACCATACCACAAAACTGGTCGTTCTGGAAGCATGGCGCAACATACGCCATAATCCCATAAAAACAGGCGTTTCGCCCCCGTGGCGCAGGGCGGAGCCGCGAATCAGCCGCCCTCGCCTGCGGCTTCGGAAAACAGCTCCATCTTGCCGTCCTTGCCGTCCATCTCCTCTGCCGTGGGCAGCGGGTCTTTCTTGGTGATGATCACAGGCCACATTTCGGAATACTTGCGGTTGAATTCAACCCACTTCTCCATGTCCGGCTCGGTGTCCGGGCGGATTGCATCGGCGGGGCATTCAGGTTCGCAGACGCCGCAGTCGATACATTCGTCGGGATGGATCACCAGCATGTTTTCACCCTCGTAGAAACAATCCACAGGGCATACCTCGACGCAGTCGGTGTATTTACAGGCGATACAATTGTCGTTGACGATATAGGTCATAAGGCGTCTTTCGAAGGGACTTCGCCTGACTTGCTAGAATAGACGCCAGCGTCATTCAAGGTCGAAAGACCCGTCGCCCGCACGGTGCGTCATCATATCCCGCCGATCCTTCTTTGTCGGGCGGCCTTTCCTGTCAGACCCCGGATTATAGGGACGGCGTTCCACCACAGGTGACATATCCGCGTATAACGTCTGCGCCTCGGGTGCCGGGCCGCGCCGCACGCCGCACGCAATGATCCGCACGACCTTGGTTTCGGTCGCCTGCACGAACGTCAAAACGTCACCAGCGCCGACCGCGCGGGCCGGTTTGCTGACCAATTGGCCATTCATCCGGACCTTGCCCGCAGACACCACCCCGGCGGCCAGGCTGCGCGATTTGAAAAACCGCGCCTGCCACAGCCATTTATCCAGCCGAATCGTTTGCCGGGGGGCGTCGGTCAACCCTTGTTGAACCCCGCCAACGCGGCGGCGAATGGGTTATCGGGATCAATCTGCTTTTCACGCTTGGGCTTGGCCGCAAAGGTCTGCGGCTTGTCATCACCACGCTGTTGCGGCTTGCCGCGCGGCTTTGGCTTGCCCTTGCTGCGGGGTTTATCCGACACTGCGGGCCGCGCCGCGCGGGGCGCACGCCCACCCCAGGTAAAGGTGTAATACGCCTCCATCTCGGGTGTGTCGGGTATTTCCTGCGGCACATCGACGGGCGTTTCAGACGGCGGATCGGCCGGCGTTTCCTGCGGCGCTTCCGCAGGTGTTTCAGACGGCGCGTCATCGGGCATTTCTTCGGGGGCCGGGGGCGGTGTCTCGGCTGGCGGACGGGCCGCTTTGATCTTTGCCCGCTCGGCCTTTTCAGCCTTATAGCCCAGACCGGCCATTAGATCGGCGAACTGATCCAGCGTCATGCCCGTGATCGACAGCATATCTGCGTTCGCTTCAAAACCACCACGGCTGTCTTTGTCGCGCAGCATGTCGGCCAGCCGTTCCAGCATATCAATCCGGATCGCACGATCACCGGCAGCACGGTAGCCCGCCATGGCATAATAGCCCGGCACCGCATCTTTGGCGGCGGGCACCGTTACCAGACCGGGGGGCGGGCTTTCGGGGAATTCCTGCAAGCCTTTGGCCAACGACCAAAGCACCAGCCGCAACCGGGTCGGCGCAGGCTTGAGCACCAGAGGCAAAAAGATCGTGAACTGACCAAAGCGGATGCCATGCTTGCGCAATGCGCCGCGCGCCTCTTGATCCAGCGCCTTGACCTCGTCAGCCACATCGCCACGCGGCAGGATGCCAAAACTTTCGGCCATCCGAAACGCAAAGCCCTTGGCGGCACCTGTCAGCGTCTCATCATTCTTCAGCGCCAAAAGCGGCTCGAACCCCGCCGCGACCTTGCGGTCGATGAAATGTTGCAGACGCCGTTGCACCTTGGCTGTCACATCGGGGCCGGCCTCTTCGTCGACAAACGCCTCGATGCCCGGCTTGAACGGATCAGACCCGGCAACCAGTTTGCCAACCGCCTGATCGCCCCACATCAGGCCACCTTGTTCGGTAAAATCAATCTCGGGATCGGGCGCGTTATAAAACCGATCGGCGCGCAGATGGAACTGCGGCACCAACGCCTGAAATGAGGCCTGACGCAATGTCTTGGCCTCGTCCGGACTGCCCGCTTTATCCATACGGAAGCGAAACCCTTCTAACCGTCCGACGAATTCGCCCTCGACAGTCACTTCACCCTTTTCGTTCACGTCAGCCAAAAGGCTCTCCTTCTGTTTGAGCCGGCGAAGCAGAATGCTTGTCCGCCGGTCCACAAATCTTTGTGTCAACGCGCCATGTAGCGCATCCGATAATCGGTCTTCTACAGCGCGCGTCTCATCACGCCAATGAGATTCGTCAATCAACCACCCGTTGCGCTGCGCAACATACGTCCACGTGCGGATGTAAGCGAGCCTTTTTGACAGCGTATCAATGTCCCCATCAATGCGGTCAATACGGCGCACCTGCAATCCGAACCAATTGGCCGAAACATGCCCAAGCTGGTGCAGGTCATTGAAAATCTGCGTCAGCAGGCTGGCATGCTCACCTTTGCTTATACCACGAAAATCGGGAATTCGGCAAACGTCCCACAGCAATTTGACCGATGGGCCGTCCGTGGCCCGCGCCGCGACCTCCGCATCGGCGGACAGCGCCTTGAGCGCGGCAAGGTCATCGCTCTCGCGCACGCGGGTCAGCCATGGGTCGTCGGTGCGCGTTTCCAATGTCTGGATCAGCCGCTTGACCGACCCGAACTGTAACCGGCTGTTGCGCCACTGCAACTTGGCCACGGGCCGGAACTGATGGTTGCAGATCGCCTCGGCCACCGCATCATCCAACGGCGGTGCCTCGCCGGTGACGCCAAACGTCCCGTTTTCCATATAGCGCCCGGCGCGGCCCGCGATCTGCGCCAATTCATCGGGCTGCAAATGGCGCATCCGGCGACCGTCAAATTTGGTCAGCGATGAAAACGCGACATGCGAAATGTCCAGATTAAGGCCCATGCCAATCGCATCCGTCGCCACCAGATAATCGACATCGCCATTTTGATACATCTCGACCTGCGCGTTGCGGGTGCGCGGCGACAGCGCGCCCATCACCACCGCGGCACCGCCCTTTGTACGGCGCAGCAGCTCTGCGATGGCATAGACATTTTCAACCGAAAATCCCACGATAGCGGCCCGCGCGGGCATCCTGCTTATCTTTTTCGAACCTGAATAGCTAAGCTGCGACATCCGCTCCCGGCGCATGAACTGCGCATCGGGTATCAGCGTCGCAATCGCGCCGCGCATCGTCTCGGCCCCCAGAAACAGCGTCTCGTGCAGGCCGCGCGCGTGCATCAAACGGTCGGTAAACACATGCCCGCGCTCTGGATCGGCGCAAAGCTGAATTTCATCCACCGCCAGAAAATCACAGCCCATCCCCTCGGGCATCGCCTCGACCGTGCAGACCCAGAACGCGGCGCGCGGCGGCACGATTCGTTCTTCCCCCGTGATCAGCGCCACGACCCCCGGCCCGCGAATGGCAACAATCCGGTCATATACCTCGCGCGCCAACAGGCGCAGCGGCAGGCCGATCACGCCCGTGCGGTACGACAGCATCCGCGTGATCGCGTAATGCGTTTTGCCGGTGTTCGTCGGGCCAAGAACGGCCGTAATCCGGGAAGGCTTCATATCATTCCCCGATTGGGGCCAAGACGCTAAAGCGCCTGACCCGCGCGCTGTGACAGCAGATTATTCACCGCATCTTGCGTTTCCGCCGACTGCGGGTTGATCGCGAGGATCATCCGATAAAGCGACAGCGCATCATCGGGGCGCTGCAACTCTTCCATCAGCAAAGCCAAGGCGCGGATCGCCTCGAAATGCCGCGGGTTTTGACGCAACGCCGTGCTGATATCATCCAAAGCGGGGCCAACAAGCCCCAACGCATAATAGGCCGTCGCGCGTCCGTAATAGGCTTGGGTGAACTCCGGCGCGTGATCTACCAGCGCCGAGAAATGTTCAACCGCGATATCTGCCGCGCCCTCATCCAGGGCATCCTGGCCCCGGCGCAACAACAAATCCATCGCGGGCGACCCGCTCTTTTCCCACTGGGCGACGATACGGCTTTCGATGCGCGGATAACTCGCCTCATCCGCCTCAAGCAGCTCTTGATAAAGCGTGTCCAGCGTGGCTTGTTGCGCAAAAGCAGGTAAGGAAACCCCTACTACCAGCACAAGTGCCGTAACGATACATTTGAAGCGATGTGTCTGCTTGCTCATAACCCTAATGTAGCGCACTGCGCGGCCAGCACCAGTGGCCTTGCCGCCACTTTAATAAAGAAGGACAAAATACATGAGCGAAGTCGTAAACGAAGCCGTCGCCGCCCTGAATGCCAAAATGAACGGCGTCGGGTTTGACGGAAGCGCAAAGTTTATAATCGAAGACGAAGGCGCGATCATCATTGATGCAAATGGCGCCCACGCCGGCGACGAAGACGCAGACGTGTCCCTGACCGCCAGCACCGAAACCTTCAAGGCGATCCTGGACGGAGAGATGAACCCGACCACCGCGTTCATGACTGGCAAGCTTTCCGTCGAAGGTGACATGGGCCAAGCCATGAAGCTGGCCGGCGTCCTATCCTAAGACATGGAAACCGCACCATTTTTTGACGATATCGTGCAGGGGCCGGTTGGTGGCGCCGCCCATTGGCTGAAAACCGCCGATGGAGTGCGCATCCGCGTGGGTCACTGGAACCGGGCCGATGCCAAAGGCACGGTGGTCATCTTTCCCGGTCGCACCGAATATGTCGAAAAATATGGCCCGACCGCGCAGGGGCTGCATGATCGCGGCTATGCCACCCTCGCCATCGACTGGCGCGGGCAAGGGATCGCGGATCGCTTGACGCCGAACCGCGCCATCGGCCATGTCAGCCGTTTCGCCGATTATCAAAATGACGTGTCCGTCGTCATGACCCACCTTGCCGCACTTGGTCTGCCCAAACCGTATTTCATGATCGGCCATTCGATGGGCGGCTGCATCGGCCTGCGATCACTGATGCACGGGATCGACATTCAGGCGGCCATGTTTTCGGCGCCGATGTGGGGTATCTTGATGTCCGCCCACCTGCGTCCATTCGCATGGGGCCTGTCGTCGCTCAGCCGAACCCTGGGCTTTGATCAGGCGCTTGCGCCGGGGCAATCGGAACAATCCTATGTGCTGCGCACTGATTTTGCCGCCAATATGCTGACCACGGATCAACCGATGTTCGACGTTATGCGCGCCCAATTGAATGCGCATCCTGATTTGGGTCTTGGCGGCCCTTCGCTGCGCTGGCTGAACACATCCTTGCGTGAAATGCAGCGGCTGAGCCTGCGGCCCACGCCGCACGTCCCCTGCCTGACCTTTCTGGGTGGCCAAGAGGCGATTGTCGATCCCCGGCGCATCCGCAACCGCATGGCCAACTGGCCCGCCGGCACGCTGCGCGTGATCGACAGCGGCCTGCACGAGATGCTGATGGATACGCCTGCCGTCCGCACCTTGCTGCTCGATGAAACGGTCGCCTATTTTGACGCCCATCGGTAGCGCACAAACCTTAACGACCGGTTCACATATCCACCGCACGCCGCGTTCACGGGCCATATGACGGCGAAACGTACGTACAGGGTCTGTACGGCTTTCACACGGGTTCCTTATCGCCATTTGCCGCGAAAGCCCCCGCATTAACAGATGATTTCCGCCCTGCGGCGCGGCAGTCCAGGGCGGACCCACCGCGCGTTGCGTGACCCCGCCGCAGACCACGCTATCATTACCGCCATGACCGATATTCTGACCTTCACAGATCGCGGCATCTACTGCCCCGCAGGCGATTTCTACATCGACCCATGGCGCCCGGTTGACCGCGCATTGATCACCCATGCCCACAGCGACCACGCCCGCCCCGGCATGGGGTCGTATTTGGCCACCGATGGCACCGCTCCGGTGATGAAACACCGACTTGGCAATATCCGCGTAGATACCGTAACATACGGAAGTGAAACGCAAATTGGCGACGCGCGTGTGTCGTTCCATCCCGCCGGCCACGTCCCCGGTTCGGCGCAGATCCGGGTCGAAGTCAAAGGTCAGGTCTGGGTCGTGTCGGGCGATTACAAGACGGTCGCCGATGGTCTTTCCACGCCGTTCGCACCCGTTAAATGTCATGCCTTTATTACCGAATGCACCTTTGGCCTGCCGGTCTTTTCATGGACCCCCCAAGCGATTCTGACAGGTCAGATCAATGATTGGTGGGCGGCCAATGCCGCCGCCGGGCGCACGTCGATCCTTGGTACCTACGCCTTGGGCAAGGCGCAACGCCTGCTGCGCCTTCTGAACCCCGACATCGGCCCGATCCTGACCCACGCCGCCATTGAAAACACCAACGAAGTTATTCGAAATCAAGGTGTTACTCTGCCTCAAACAATTCGTGTCACTGCGGAGACAAACGCCAAAAATCACCCCGGCGCCTTGGTTTTAGCAACCCCAAGCGCCGTCGACAGCACATGGGCGCGCCGCTTTGGCCCCGCCTCCACTGCGTTCGCCAGCGGCTGGATGGCTCTGCGCGGCGTGCGGCGCAGACGTGCTGCCGACCGGGGTTTCATCGTCTCGGATCACGCCGACTGGGACGGCCTGAACATGGCCATAAAAGCCACCGGCGCGACCAAAATATTTGCCACACACGGCTACACCGCAACCTTCCGGCGCTGGCTGTGCGAACAGGGTTATGACGCCCATGTCGGCAGCACCGACTATCAGGGTGAAGGCTTTGATAACCCAAAGGAAATCGAAGAATGAAAGACTTCGCCGCCCTCTTTGCCCACATCGACGAAAGCACGAAAACGACCGTCAAGATTGCCGCCCTCGCTGACTATTTCGGCACTGCGCCGCTTGATGACCGGCTCTGGACGATCGCGCTTTTTACGGGCCGCCGCCCCAAGCGAACCATCACCGCCACACGCCTGCGCGAATGGGCCGCCGAGGTGGCAAACCTGCCCGATTGGCTGTTCGCGGAAAGCTACAGCATCGTCGGTGACTTGGCTGAGACGATCGCGCTGGTCCTGCCGCCCCCGACCCAAACCACAGAAATCCCGCTTTCCCATTGGATTAATTACATAAAATATCTTTCAACACTGGACGATGCGGCGCGAAAAACCGGTATTCTGCAAGCATGGGACAGCCTGCCCACGACCCAGCGTTTCTTGTTCACCAAGCTGCTGACCGGCGGTTTCCGCATCGGCGTCAGCGCCAAGCTGATCACCCGTGCCCTTGCCCAATCCACCGGCCAGCCCGAGCCGCGATTGGCCCATAAATTGATGGGCAACTGGACCCCCGACACGGCCACCTGGGACAGCCTGATCGTGGCCGATGATCCCACCGCAGACCTGTCGCGCCCCTACCCTTTTTATTTGGCATATCAACTGGATAGCCTTGATGACCTGGGCCAGCCGGATGACTGGAATGCCGAACGGAAATGGGATGGTATCCGGGGCCAGCTGATCATCCGGGGGGGCGAACAGCACCTGTGGTCCCGTGGCGAAGACCTGATGACAGACCGTTTTCCCGAACTCGCGCGGCTCCGGGATGACCTGCCCGACGGGACCGTGATCGACGGTGAAATCCTTGCCTACAAGGACGAAAAACCACTGTCTTTCAATGCCCTGCAAAAACGGATCGGGCGCAAGACAGTGCCCGGAAAGCTGCTGGTCGATGCGCCCGCAATCCTGATGGCCTATGATATTCTGGAACACGATGGTCAGGACATCCGCGCGCTACCCTTCACTGACCGGCGCAAGCTCTTGAAAACGCTGACGGATCAATCGCCCGAAGGTGCGCCCCTTCGCCTGTCGGCGTCGCTCGCCTTTGCCAATTGGGACGACCTGCGCAATGCCCGCGCCCAGTCGCGCGCGGTCGGCGCCGAAGGCCTGATGTTGAAGCGCCGGAAAAGCCCATATCTTGCGGGCCGCAAACGGGGCGATTGGTGGAAATGGAAGATCGACCCGCTGACCATCGACGCCGTGCTGATCTATGCCCAGGCCGGTCACGGCAGACGGGCCAATCTGTTCACCGACTACACGTTCGCCGTGCGTGACGGTGAAAACTTTGTCCCATTTACAAAGGCTTATTCCGGACTGACCGATGCAGAGTTTCGCGAAATCACCGCCTGGGTCCGCAAGAACACATTGCAGCGATTCGGCCCCGTCCGGCAGGTCCCGCCCGTGCATGTCTTTGAAATCGCGTTCGAGGGGCTCCAGCCAAGTCCGCGGCATAAATCCGGCGTTGCCCTGCGTTTCCCGCGTATGTTGCGCTGGCGCCGCGACAAACCCGTGCACGAAGCGAATACCTTGGCCGATCTGCAAGAAATGCTGGCCACATTCGGCTGACGCACGGGTCAAGCCTTTCAACCTGCCATTCCAATACCTATGCTATGTGAAACAGATGATTAGAGGTAACAAATGCACTTCCCCCAACCCGTTTTCGACGTCACCACAAGCGGCGGCAAAAGCCTTGGCAATCTGCCCGAATGGGACCTGACAGACCTTTACGCCAGCACGGACTGCGCGGAACTGGCGCGCGATCTGACGTGGCTGGAAACGGAATGTGTCGACTTTGCCAAAACCTATGAAGGCAAACTTGCGACATTGGATGCCGCAGGTCTTTTGGGCGCTGTGCTGCGCTATGAACAAATCGACGTGATCGCCGGGCGCATCATGTCCTATGCCGGCTTGCGCTACTATCAGATGACGACCGACAGCGAGCGCGCCAAATTCATGGCAGACTGTCAGGATGAAGTCACCGACTTCACCACGCCGCTGGTGTTTTATGGGCTGGAATTCAACCGGTTGGACGATACACACCTTGCCGGTCTGCTGGCCGCCAATGCCGATCTTGCCCGCTATAAACCGGTCTTTGACCGGATGCGCGCGATGAAGCCGCACCAATTATCAGACGAGTTGGAAAAGTTCCTACACGACCAATCCACAGTGGGTGCCGCCGCGTGGAACCGCCTGTTTGACGAAACCATGGCGGGTCTGGAATTCGAGGTGGATGGCGACACACTTGGCCTTGAAGCAACGCTGAACCTGCTGACCGAACAGGACAGATCCACGCGCGAGTCCGCGACCCGTGCGCTCGCTGAGGTTTTTCAAAACAAAATCAAGCTCTTTGCCCGCGTCCATAACACGCTGGCCAAAGAAAAGGAGATCGAAGATCGCTGGCGCAAAATGCCGACCCCGCAAACCGGCCGACATCTGGCAAACCATGTCGAGCCAGAGGTGGTCGAGGCATTGCGCAACGCCGTCGTTGCCGCCTACCCCCGCCTGTCGCACCGTTATTATGCCCTGAAAGCCAAATGGTTAGGCCTTGACCGGATGCAGGTCTGGGACCGCAACGCGCCACTGCCAATGGAAATCACCCGCACCGTCGGTTGGGAAGAGGCGACAGATACCGTCCTGTCTGCCTATGCCGATTTCGACCCCGAGATGGCCGCGATTGCCAAGCCGTTCTTTACCAAGGGCTGGATTGACGCCGCCGTGAAACCCGGCAAGGCTCCCGGTGCCTTTGCCCACCCGACCGTCACGCCCGTGCACCCCTACGTGATGCTGAACTACCTTGGCAAACCGCGTGACGTCATGACGCTGGCGCATGAATTGGGCCACGGCGTGCATCAGGTTCTTGCCGCTGAACAGGGCGAACTGCTCAGCTCGACCCCGCTGACACTGGCCGAAACGGCGTCGGTCTTTGGGGAAATGCTGACCTTCCGCAAACTGCTTGGAGGGGCCAAAACCAAACAAGAACGCAAGGTCCTGCTGGCCGGCAAAGTCGAAGACATGATCAACACGGTCGTGCGCCAAATCGCGTTTTACGACTTTGAATGTAAACTCCACGCCGCCCGTGGCGAAGGTGAGCTGACGCCCGATGACATCAACGCACTATGGATGTCGGTGCAGGCGGAATCGCTGGGCGATGTGTTTGATTTTGCAGACGGATATGAAACCTTCTGGGCCTATATTCCACACTTTGTCCACTCGCCGTTCTACGTCTATGCCTATGCATTTGGCGACGGTCTGGTGAACGCGCTTTATGCCGTCTACGAAGAAGGCGATCCGGATTTCCGCGCAAAGTACTTTGACATGTTGCGCGCGGGTGGGTCCAAACACCACAAAGAACTTCTTGCCCCCTTTGGTCTGGACGCGTCAGACCCCAAATTCTGGGACAAGGGTCTGTCGATGATCGAAGGCTTCATTGATGAACTGGAAGCGATGGAGGATTGACCATACCGGTCAGCCTGACACCCCTGTCACCTGCCTTGGCCCATTCGCTGCGGCAGGTGACGGTGGCCCCCGATCAGGTGGTTTTCTCGGGCCAGCCCGCAGCATTCATATATCTGAATGATCCCGCGATAGACATACATGTGATGCGCTATGGCGATCAGGTCGCTGGCATGTTCCGGATTGATCGCGCTTATCATACCCACTACCCGTTTGCAGATCCGGCCACCTTTGGCCTGCGGACATTTCTGGTCGATCAAACGCTACAGGGGCGCGGGATTGCCACGGCAACGCTGCGTTTGCTGCAGGCCTATCTGCGCGATCACTACCGCGACGCCAATGCGATCTACCTGACCGTCAACCTGCGCAACCCGGTCGCGCGCAAGGTCTACCTTGATGGCGGGTTTCATGACACCGCTCAGCAATGGCAGCACGGCCCCGCAGGCCCGCAACATATCCTGAAACTAGATCTTGGCGTCTAATCCAGCTCGGTCCACGGCCACGGCTTCACCTCGCTGGCACCCGTCTGATAGCGGGCTGCCTTGGCCATCCAGACCCCCATGGTCGTGCCAAACTCGGCCAGACTTTCATTGGGTTCGCGCTTGTTCAGCAACATAATCAGGAACTGGGCAACGGTCATGATCCCCAGCAGCGTGCTTGCCATGCTCAACAACACCCCGATGATCAGCATATGGATCAGCCGCAGCCACATGCTTTCGAAATCGGGCGGCGCATCCGCGTTGGGCGTTGTTTCGTTATCTTGTGCCATCGTCGTCTCCTAATCCGCCGGGCCACCGGCGGCAAATACCATATCCATCATCTCTTGCGTACCACGCGAAAACTCCAACGGACACGCGTAGGGTGTCCCATTGCGCACCGCATTGCCAAAGTTTTCGACCTGCAGCACATAATGATTGGCAGCCGGCCACCGCTCTGTCACCACCGTGCGCTCGTCCGTTTCCAAGGTGAGCTGGGCCACATCGAACAGATTGGCGTTATAGGGGCAGGTCAGACGCAGGACGCCCTTGTCACCATGGAACGTAATCTGCTGGCGCGGGAACATCCGCATTGAAACAATCGCCGAATAGCTGAACCCCGGAAACTGCGCCCCGACTTGCGCAAAAACATCGACCCCATTTTCATAGCGCAGCTTGGCATATGGCACAGCCACCGCATCCTGACCCGTCACATAGCGGGCTGACCCAAACGTATAGACGCCGATATCGCGCAATCCGCCGCCGCCGGTTTCGGGCCGGTTGCGAATATTCCCAACGGCACCCGCGTTATCATAGGTGAATGTCGCATCCACATGCGCCACTGTGCCAATCGCACCGCCCTGCACCAGCTCTTTCGCGCGGATGAATTGCGGATGATGCACGATCATGAACGCCTCGGCTGCCAGCCTGCCCGCCTTGTCGCGGGCCGCAATCAACGCATCAAACGCATCCGCCCGCAGCGCAATCGGCTTTTCGCACAAAACATGCTTTCCCGCCTCCAACGCCTTGATCGTCCACGCCACATGCAAATGATTCGGCAGCGGAACATAAACCGCATCAATTTCCGGGTCGGCCAGCAATGCGTCATAACTATCATGCACCCGCATCTCCGGTGCAAAGGCCTGAAACCCTGCAGCCTTTGCCGGGTCAGATGTCGCAAGCGCCGTCAACTCCGCGCCATGCGCCGCGTGAATGGCCGGGGCCATATGGTCGCGTGCAAACTGCGCGGCCCCCAGGATGCCCCATCGGATCGGTGTCATGTGATGCTCCTTCAAACACCGGCATGTTAGCGCAAACGCCGGGCCAAGGGAAACCACTCTGCCCTTCTTCCGAGCAAAAAATATCCCCGCCGGAGGCTCCGACGGGGATATTCAGTACAATCACGCGGGACGCATTACGCGTCCGCAAGCATCCCTTTTTTGCGCGCCAGCTCCTGCATCCTCGCTTGCAGTTTTTCAAAGGCGCGCACCTCGATCTGGCGGATACGTTCGCGGCTCACATCATATTGGCCGCTCAGGTCTTCCAGCGTAATGGTTTCATCAGCCAGACGGCGCTGGACCAGAATATCCTTTTCGCGATCATTAAGGACTTGCATCGCCTCGGCCAGCAGCGCCCGCCGCGCATCCAGCTCGTCATGTGCTTCATAATCGGCCGCGGTGTTGGCGCTGTCATCCTCAAGCCAATCCTGCCACTGCGTCGTCCCTTCGCCGTCCGATCCTACGGTCGCGTTCAACGATGCATCGCCACCCGACAACCGCCGGTTCATGGAAACGACTTCCGCCTCGGTCACGCCCAGATCGGTTGCGATCCGTGCGACGTTTTCAGGCCGCAGATCACCGTCTTCCAACGCACCGATACGGGATTTCGCCTTGCGCAGATTGAAAAACAGCTTCTTTTGCGCAGACGTCGTGCCCAATTTCACCAGCGACCACGACCGCAGGATGTATTCCTGAATCGACGCACGAATCCACCACATGGCATAGGTCGCCAGACGAAAGCCCTTTTCAGGGTCAAACCGCTTCACCGCCTGCATCAGGCCAACATTCGCCTCCGAGATCACCTCGGCCTGTGGCAAACCATAGCCGCGATAGCCCATGGCGATTTTTGCGGCCAGCCGCAGATGCGACGTGACCATTTTATGCGCCGCTTCGGTGTCCTCATGGTCCACCCAGCGTTTGGCCAGCATATATTCCTCTTCCGGCTCCAGCATCGGAAATTTGCGAATTTCCTGCATGTAGCGGTTCAGACCTTGTTCCGGCGATGGCGCCGGGAGATTCTTAAAGTTACTCACTGTCGTTGCCCTCCTAATGTTTAAAGGCTTAACATGAAGATAGTAACACACCCACCGCGTTTCAAGAACGGCCAAGCGCATTTCGTTCCTGATTTATGAACCGATCAGTTCAGCTTGGCGAGGCCCATCTGCGTGCATTCACGCACATGGGATCAAATATTTCAGCCCTGCCAGCCAAGAACGCGCAGTAATGCGCGCATATCAGCGGGCAATTCCGCCTCAAACTCAAGAAACTCGCCCGAGACCGGATGCTCAAAACCAAGTGTTGCCGCGTGCAACGCCTGTCGTGGGAATACGGCAACCGCTGCGGCGCCCGCCTCGGTCACAGCTTTGGGCGACAATTTACGCCGCCCGCCATAAACAGGATCACCAACAAGCGAATGTCCGCAATGGGCCATATGCACCCTGATCTGATGGGTGCGGCCCGTTTCAAGCCAACATTCAATCAACGCAGCACAGGACGGATTGCCCAAAGGTTCGACAATCCGGGACCGCGTGATCGCATGGCGCCCGGCATTAAACGACACCGCCTGCCGTTGCCGGTCGGTCTTGTGGCGCCCCAACATGGTCTGCACCTTCAAGATATTGCCCGGCTCGAACGACGTCCCTTTGATGCCGCGCAGACGCGGGTCGTTGGCGTCAGGCACGCCATAGCATATCGCAAGATAGCGTCGCTCGACCGTGTGGGCGGCGAATTGATCGGCAAGGTGATGATGCGCGCGGTCCGTTTTCGCCGCAACCAGCAGGCCGGTGGTTTCCTTGTCGATCCGGTGCACAATGCCGGGCCGCTTCATCCCGCCGACACCGGACAGCGTTTCGCCGCAGTGGTGGATCAACGCATTCACCAGCGTGCCGCCGGGCGTACCGGGTGCGGGATGCACAACCATGCCCGCAGGTTTGTTGATAACAATCAGATCATCATCTTCAAACACAACATCAAGCGGAATGTCTTCTGCGCCAATATGGCTTTCCTCGGCCACAGCGACAGTCACGGCCACCGCCGCACCTTCGACAACCCGGAAACGCGGGTCGGTGATCACGATACCGTCCACAGCGACAGCGCCCTGCGTGATCAATCTGGCCAACCGCGACCGGCTAAGTGCGGCATCATCAGGCACATCACGCCCCAGCGCCTTGTCCAGACGGGGCGGCGGGTTTGGTCCGATGTCAAATTCTATAAGGGCTTCACCCATGTTCGTCTCCGTGCGGCATGGGAGGGATGGTACCGCCTCCCCGGCTTGAACGGGGGACCCCTGGTTCCACAAACCAGTGCTCTAACCAACTGAGCTAAGGCGGCATCGAGGGTGATTTAGCGCCCTGCGCTTATGATTGCAAGACCTGTTCAGCGGTTTGATTGCGGTGAAACTATTGCCAAGCCTTGGGCGATCGGGCTAGGAAAACCAGAACAGATCAAGGGGATCACCATGGGTATCAACAACGAACGCGACATCGAAGCCAACATGCAGATCGGTCCGACCGACCTTGGCATGGTGCGGATTTTCATCGAAGCCAACGGCGTTGAGATCCCGATGGATTTTGAGCCCGAAGAAGCGGAAGAGATCGCCGAAGAAATCCGGGCCGCCATAATTGCCGCCCGCTCGGTCAAAAAACGCCGGTAAACCCGGGGTCGCGCGCCGCCTGTGCCCGCACGGCGGCATGGCGCGCGAATTTTTGCACCATGACCTTACGGCGGGCCGGTGCCAGTTTGGTCAGCGGCCCAAAGCGCACAATCTCTGCGTCATACTCATCGGCGATGATCAGCCCGGTGTCGTCGGGCAGCAGTTCGGTCGGGAAATTGGTGTCCACGGCCCAGAAAAACCGGTCACACCACGCCAGATAGCCCTGCCATTTATGGTCCGATTGAAAATCAGCCCGGCTTGATTTGCATTCGACGATCCACACCTCGCCCTTGGGGCCCAGCGCCATAACATCAACCCGTAACCCCGATGCCGGCACCAGCTCTTCGACGCTCACAAAATCATGGCCGCGCAGATGTCGGCTGACCCCACGGGCAAGCAATTGGCCGGGCAGCATGGCAAACGGAAAATCATCATCAGACATGCCGTGAATATGAACAAACCGTAAACATCGGTCAAGCGCAGCTTGGTGCCGTGTTGCGCGCCGCAAATATCCGGTCGTTCATCTTATCAAAGCATGAATTTCCGTTTCCTATCAGCGCCCAAGCGGAAATCCGCCGAAATCCCGTTCATCGAAATGGATCAGGAATGTGACGCGATTGGGGCGCCTTACGTGCAGAGGCTGGGGAAAATTCATCTGACGGTCACGATTTGGTCGGGATTAGCTGACAGAAGCAAAGGTGAGAAGAACGCAAGGAGCCACCCAATGTCGATTTTCACTGATATCACTTTTTTCGAGGTCTGCATGGCGCTTGTCACGGTTGGCATGGCAGAACGCGCGCTCTTGGCATATGCACCGATCAAGATGGTCGGTCCCAATGGCTGGCTGATCCGAGCCGATATCGAAGAATAAGCTACAGCACCACTTGCTCTCTGCGCCATTGCTACCTACCTATTGTTGTGGCGGGTTTCTGCGCTCCTCGTAAGTATGGGTACAAATCCAGTGGCCTTAAGCAAATCCGAGGGGGCTGGCTCTGTTCAGATCTTGGTCTGATTACCTGGCGCCCACCTGTACATACAGGTCCTCGGGATTAGTTGCCTTTACGGCTGCCGCGGTTCCCGCCACTCCCCCCAGACGCCGCGCTATTGGCCGGATGCCGCGCTTGCAAGTGCGACAAATCCAATACCCGACATCAGGAAATTGATCCCTAAAATCACCCCAATCGCCCAAAGCGCCGTGCCCGGCAGCCCGGCAATCAGCAAGATACCCAACAAAAGCGTCACGGCCCCGTTCAGCGCCAGCCAACCCCACCCCCGACCGGGGCGATGTTGCAGCGCAATGACACTTTCCAATCCGCCCTGTAGCAAGAACACAACGCCGACCAAAAATGTCAGGCCGACCAGGCCAGTCAGCGCGAAAAACGCCAGATAGACCCCCAGCGCAAGATGTAGAACGGCAATCACACCGCTCAACATCGCAGAGCGCCAGCCCCTTGCCTGAAAGGCATGATACAAAAGCGCCGCACCGGTCAGCAGGAAGACCCAGCCCAGCAACGTCTTGGCCGCGATGCTGAAGAACAGCGGGAACACGATGGCCAGCACGCCAAGGACGATCAAGACGATGCCGACATTGCGGAAATATTCATGAAACTGCCGCACAGCGTCCATCACATCGGGGCGCATTCGTTTGTCCGTCATTGCAAAACTCCTTTCATCTGACGTGTGTCGTCGGATGGCCGAGTTCAATGGGCGGTGTCCAATGGGCGGTCAGAATTTCTCTGGCTGGGCTTCACGCGCCATGTGATCCAACACGGCATTCACGAACTTGGGCTCTTTACCATCGCTCGAAAACGCTTCGGCGACACTGACGAATTCGCTTATCACCACTTTCGGTGGGGTCTGCTTTTCGACCAATTCGGCCCCGGCCGCCCGAAACAAGGCGCGCCATGTCGGGTCGATCCGTGCGATTGGCCATTTGGCAACCAGCGCGCGGTCGGTCATCTGGTCAATACTGGCCTGATTATCCACGGCTTTTTCCATCAACAGACGAAACGTCTCGCTGTCGCCTTCGGCCATTTCCATATCATCGTAGGTCGCGCCAAAGCGATGATCTTCAAACTCGCCTATGACGGCATCAACGGTCTGCCCGGTGGCTTCCATCTGGAACAGCGCCTGCACGGCATAGAGCCGGGCTGCGGATTTCATTTTACGGCGTTGGTTGTTTGAAATTGTCATGCTTTTGTCTTGCTGTCCGTGTCACCAGCCAGCCTTATTTCCCGTGTGAAGCCGACACCCTTGTCGGCGTTGCCCCACTTACGGGCCAGCGCAATCAGGTGCAAGGCCGCAGCAGCCGCACCGCCACCTTTGTTCATTTTTGCCGGATCGGCACGGACGACGGCCTGATCGTAATTCTCGACCGTCAAGATGCCATTCCCGATACAAAGCCCCTGCAATCCCAAAAGTTGCAGCGCCCGCGAGCTGTCATTGCACACCGTGTCATAATGTGTCGTCTCACCACGAATAACACAGCCAAGGGCGACATAGCCGTCAAAATCACTCATCCGTTCCGCGATGCCAATCGCAGTCGGGATTTCCAGCGCGCCGGGAACTGCGACCAAATCCCACGTGGCACCGACCTTTTCGATCTCGGCTTTGGCACCCGCAATCTGATCGTCCGACACATCCTTGTAATACGGCGAGGCGACGATCAGAATTTTCACCGGCTTGTCGAATGTTGGCAGCGCCATGATGTGATGCGACGGTCCGGCCATTATCCAATCTCCGAAATTTTGCGCGTCCCGACAATCTCAAGACCATATGCATCAAGACCCACGACCTTGGGTTTGGGCGAATTGGTCAAGAGCACGATGGCATGCAGGCCCAAAGAGCTCAGAATTTGCGCGCCAAGACCGTATTGGCGCAGGGTCTGCGGCGATACGTCTTCGGTTGTATCCAGCTTCATATGCACATCACGCAACAGCACAAGCGCGCCGCGCCCCTCGGCAGCGATCATCGCCATCGCATCGCCAAATTCATTACGCCGTCCGGCCGCACCAGCGCCCACCACATCAAGCAGCGGATCCATCGCATGCATGCGGACCAGTACGGGTTCCGGCGTTGTAATGTCGCCTTTGATCAGCGCGATGTGTTCCGCACCCTGGGTTTCGTCGGTATAGATACGCAGCTCCCAGGTGCCGCCGAATTCCGAAACGATCATGCGGGTGTCACGCACCCGCACCAGGTTGTCGTGGCGGCGACGATACGCAATCAGGTCACTGATCGTGCCGATCTTCAGGCCATGCATCTGGGCAAAGGCGATTAAATCAGGCAGACGCGCCATTTCGCCGTCTTCCTTCATGATTTCGCAGATCACACCGGACGGGTTAAGCCCCGCAAGCCGGCTGATATCGACGGCGGCCTCGGTGTGGCCTGCCCGCACCAACACGCCGCCATCGCGCGCGCGCAGCGGAAAGACGTGGCCGGGGGTGGCGATATCGCTGGCCCCTTTGCTGGCATCAATCGCGACGGCCACGGTGCGGGCGCGGTCATGCGCAGAGATGCCGGTACTGACCCCTTCGCGGGCCTCGATGCTAACGGTAAAGGCCGTTTCGTGCCGCGATGAGTTGTGCGAAGCCATCAACGGCAGACCCAGCGCGTCAATCCGTTCGCTGGGCAGCGTCAGGCAAATCAGGCCACGCCCGTGCTTGGCCATGAAATTGATCGCATCGGGCGTCGCCATTTGTGCAGGAATGACAAGATCACCTTCGTTCTCGCGATCCTCATGATCGACGAGGATGAACATCCGGCCATTGCGCGCATCTTCGATGATATCTTCGATCTTGCTGATGGCGTCGGACCAGTCGCGTTCGACCGGACCGGGCGTTTCGAAATTCTGCGTCATGAACGTCCCCGATAGCTTGTTGCAAGGCAGATAGCCCAGCGCCCTGGATTTGAAAAGGGCGGTGGGTCTTGACCCACCCTGCGTCATCCATAATCACGCAGGCGTGCCACGTACCGCGCCATCGTGTCGATCTCAAGATTGACACGGTCGCTCACGGCCACCGCGCCCCAGGTCGTCGCGGCCTTCGTATGGGGGATGAAATTGACGCCAAATTCGCGCCCATCGACCGCATTCACAGTCAGCGACGTCCCGTTCAGCGCAACAGATCCTTTTGGCGCAATAAAACGGGCAAGATCGTCAGGCGCGCGAAACGTCACGCGCGTGCTGTCGCCCTCATCATGCACCGCCACGACCTCGGCAACGCCATCCACATGGCCCGAAACGATATGACCGCCCAGCTCATCACCGACCTTCAGCGCCCGCTCAAGGTTCAGCGGTGTGCCGACGCGCCAGCCGCTCACATTGCTGGCCGCTACCGTCTCGGCTGAAATTTCGACATCGAACCAGTTCTGCGGCTCACGCCCCAGCGCGATTACGGTCAAACACACACCCTCACAAGCGATGGATGCACCGATATCAATGCCACCCACATCATAGCCCGTGCCGATCCGCGCCCGCAGATCGCCGCGCTGCTCAAGCGCCAGCACGTGGCCGATATCCGTGACAATCCCTGTAAACATGTCGCAACCCTTTCGCTTTCCCATGACCTAGCGGCTTGGCCCGCAACGGGCAAGACAACATCCTTGTCAGCGCGCCGCAATCCGGTCACAGAACATTGCTAACCAAACCTGCACACTTGTTACCTAGAACCGGATCATGACGCCAACACCCGACCGCAACTTTCTGTTCCTGCAAGGACCGCATGGGCCGTTTTTCCGCCAGCTTGGCAGCATGCTGCGGGCCACCGGGGCGACCGTCTGGCGGGTCGGGTTCAACGCCGGTGACGCCGCCTTTTGGTGGCGCGAACCGGGTTATATTCCGTTTCGCGCGGCGCTGGCGGACTGGCCGGCCACCCTCGCCACCCTGCTGCGCGACCGCCACATCACCGACATCGTTCTTTATGGGGATACGCGCCCAATTCATGCACAGGCCGCGCGGCAGGCACAGGCCGCCGGTCTGCGGGTCCATGTGTTCGAAGAAGGCTACATGCGCCCCTATTGGGTGACCTACGAACGCGGCGGCAGCAATGGCAATTCGCGCCTGATGGGGCTGTCGGTGACCGACATGCAAAACCGCCTCGCACGGTCCGAGACCGAGATGCCGACCCCATCCGCCCATTGGGGCGACATGCGCCAGCATATCTTTTACGGTGCCCTGTATCATTGGTACGTCATGTTCCTGAACCGGCGATACCCGGCGTTTCGCACCCACCGCGCGCTGCCCATAGGCCGCGAGGCGGCGCTTTACACCAAACGGTTGCTTCTGATGCCGATGTTCGCGCTGCAGCGCCGTTGGGCGACACGGCGCATCAGGGCCAGCGGACACCCCTACCATCTGGCACTGCTGCAGCTAGAGCATGACGCCAGCTTTCAGGTCCATTCGCCATTTGACGATATCGGCCAGTTTCTGGACCTTGTCATCGTCGGTTTTGCCAAAGGCGCGCCGCGTCATCACCACTTGATTTTCAAGGCGCATCCGCTGGAAAACGGGCAGTCGCCACTGCGTTGCATGATCAGGGAAATCGCCGCGCGGCACGGCATCGCCGCGCGGGTCCATTATGTGCGTGGCGGCAAACTGGCACAGTTGCTCGACGATGCCCGCACCGCCGTGACGGTCAATTCAACGGCGGCCCAACAGGTGCTTTGGCGCGGCATCCCGCTCAAAGTGTTTGGCACCGCCGTCTATGACCAGCCAGAGTTCGTATCCGATCAGCCACTGCCAGAGTTCTTTGCCAATCCAAGCTACCCCAACCGGCGCGCCTATCGTGACTATCGTCGGTTCTTGCTGGAGACCAGCCAAGTGCCCGGCAGTTTTTACGCATCCAAAGGGCGCCAGCAATTGCTGCGCCATCTGGTGGACAAATTACTGTCCGGCGCAGACCCATATGATGCGTTGCAGCGGACGGAACCGCAGCCGCATCCTCGCTTGAAAGCGGTGAACTGAGACGGCAGGTCTGGCCAACCCCGCACCCTTGCCCTAGCGTTTCGCGCAACCACTGAAAAGGACACCGCGTGGCGGATCAGGCGCGACAAAACCTTTATGTCTACAATGGCGGCTTTCTGACCCAAGGCCGGGTCAGGCGCATCCTTGATCTGGCGGGGTATGACATCCGGCTTGGTGCGCCCGGCGCCGGTGATCTGGTCGGCGTCTGGGGGCACAGCCCGACCGCGCCGCGCGGTGAAACCGTTGCCGAACGGCGCGCGGCCCCTGTGGTGCGAATAGAGGACGCATTTTTGCGATCGGTCAATCTGGGGCGCGCCGGCGATGTGCCAATCGGGCTGAACATCGACCGGCGCGGCGTGCATTTCGACCCGCGCACGCCCTCTGACCTGGAAGTACTGCTGGCTGAAAACCTGCTTGATGATACGGCGCTGCTGAACCGTGCGCGTGCGGGCATTGCCGCGCTGAAGACCGCGCATTTGTCAAAATACAATGCCTTTGACCCCGCACTGCCCGCGCCCGCGCCGGGCTATGTTCTGGTGATTGATCAGACCCGCAAAGACGCATCCATCAAGGCCAGCGGGGCCGACAGCAATACCTTCCTCGAAATGCTGTTCTACGCCCAGACCGAACACCCCGGTGCGCCCATCGTGATCAAGACGCATCCCGAAACCACAGCAGGCCACCGTGCGGGGTATTTCAAACCCCAGGATGCAACCGACCGGATCAGCATTTGCGATGCGCCGCTGTCACCCTGGGCGTTGCTGGAGGGGGCGATTGCAGTCTACACCGTCAGTTCACAACTGGGGTTCGAAGCAATTCTGGCCGGGCACAAACCGGTCGTCTTTGGCCAGCCCTTTTATATGGGATGGGGGCTGACGGATGATCGCACGCCGTTGCAGCGCCGCCAGCGCAATCTGACGCGCGCGCAGTTATTTGCGGGCGCGATGTTGCTTTATCCAACCTGGTACGACCCCTATCACGATCGCCTCTGCACCTTCGAGGAGGCGGCCGCGACCCTGACCGCACTCAGCGGCGCATGGCGCGACGATCATCGCGGCTGGGTCGCGGCAGATATGCGGCTTTGGAAACGCGGGCCGCTGCAAAAGATCTTCGGCGGAACCAAACGCGTCCAGTTTGCAGATGGTCCACCCGCCTTCGCCAAGGCAAAGGCCACGCAACGGCGTCTGATGTGCTGGGCAAACACAGGCCACGCCGATGCGGTGCTGGTCGAAGATGGCTTTGTGCGCTCGCGCGGGTTGGGGGCCGATCTGGTTGCGCCGCTCAGCTTGGTGCTGGATGACATTGGCATCTACTATGACGCGACGCGGCCCAGTCGGCTGGAAAACCTGATCAATGCAGCCCCCGACCTTGACGATACGCAACGCACGCGCGCAGCCGCCTTGATCGACCGGATCACCGATGCAGGGCTGTCCAA
Source organism: Yoonia sp. (assembly GCF_017854565.1). Taxonomy (GTDB): domain Bacteria; phylum Pseudomonadota; class Alphaproteobacteria; order Rhodobacterales; family Rhodobacteraceae; genus Yoonia. The sequence goes on along the minus strand of NZ_JAFMHJ010000004.1, from coordinate 45,443 downwards.
GTACAATCTGCGGCACGCCCACCCCCTGCCTGACCTGCCCAAAGGCCGCCGTATTCTGGTGCCCGGCCAAGTCGAAGATGATGCGTCAATCCGGTTGGGAACCGCAGATATCACGACCAACCGCGCCTTGCTTGGCATGGTCCGTGCGGCCAACCCCGCGGCTGTGATCATTTACAAACCCCATCCCGACATCGAGGCCGGGTTGCGCCCCGGTGCGGTGCCCGACGCAGATCAGGTCGCAGACGTGGTCCTGACCCGATCAGATCCGATTGCCGCGCTGACTGCCGTCGATGAGGTGTGGACAATGACGTCGCTGCTGGGGTTCGAAGCCTTGCTGCGCGGCAAGCAAGTGACCTGTCTGGGGATGCCGTTCTATGCCGGATGGGGCTTGACCGATGACCGGGCCATGCCGATCACACGCCGCACGGCGCAGGTTGATCTGGTCGCATTGGTCCATGCCACGCTCATCGCTTATCCGCGCTATTTCGATCCGGTAACCGGGCTGGCTTGCCCGGTCGAAGTCATCGTTGACCGGCTCGAAAACAATGACATCCCCAGCCCCGGACCGATGAACCGCAGCCTTGCCAAGCTGCAGGGTCTCTTGGCCAGCTATGCGTCACTGTGGCGCTAGACGCGGACCCAACGGTGCATGATGTCGCCGCCGACCGCGCGCACCTGATCCAATTCAAATCGCGGCGCAGCGGCCAGCCTGTCGATCCCCATCGCCGACAGGGCCGGTGTGCCCTCTGCACCGATGACAATGCCCGCCGTAAACACGACCAGCGCATCAACCAGCCCCGCTGAAAGCAACGACGCGGCAACCATGCCACCACCCTCGCAAAATACCCGCGTGATGCCTTGCGCGGCCAGCACCTGCATGGCCGCAACCGGATCGACCTGCCCGGCAGTGACCGTACAGGGCAGGCTGACAGCCCCCTTCAGCGTCCACGCCGTGACGTTCGCACCCTGCCCATGGCAAAGCCATACAGGCGTTTCGCGGGCGCTATTGGCCAACTGCCCCGTCGCAGGAATTTTCATCGCGCGCGACATCACCACGCGCACGGGCTGCCGGGTCAGCCCCATGCCGCGCACCGTCAGCGCCGGATCATCGGCCCGCACGGTCCCGGCCCCAACCAGCACCGCATCGTGGCGCGCACGCATCATATGGACCGCGCGGCGCGCATCAGGCCCGGTAATCCATTGGCTTTCACCCGCCGCCGTGGCGATACGCCCATCCAGCGTTCCGGCCAGCTTGAGCGTGACAAACGGGCGGTTCTGCGTGACCCGCAGCAGAAATCCGGCATGGTCCCGCGCCGCCGCATCGCCCAGCACATTGGTATCCACATCAATCCCGGCGTCGCGCAACATCGTGATACCACGCCCGGCCACCCGCGGGTCAGGGTCGCCCGCCGCAATCACGACGCGCGCTACCTTGGCCGCGATCAGCGCCGTGGCACAGGGCGGCGTCCTGCCGTGATGGGCGCAAGGCTCCAGCGTGACATAGGCGGTGGCACCGCGCGCGGCAGGTCCGGCCTGCGCCAGCGCCAAAGTCTCGGCATGGGGGCGCCCGCCGTCAGCGGTCTGCCCGCGCCCGACAATCACGCCATCCTTGACGATCACGCAGCCAACCGCCGGATTGGGCCACACGCGCCCCATGCCGCGCCGCCCCAAGGTCAGGGCCAGCGCCATGAAACGGGCGTCAGCTGCTGCGCTCACTCGTCTTCTGCGGCGGCGCCGGGGCGTAATTCACTGACAAATTTATCGAAATCATCCGCAGCCTGGAAATTCTTGTAGACGCTCGCAAACCGCACGTAGGCGACCGTATCAATCCGTGCCAGGCTTTCCATGACGATCTCACCAATGGTGCCCGACGGGATGTCGGTTTCGCCCAGACTTTCCAACCGGCGCACGATGCCACTGATCATCTGGTCCATCCGTTCCGGCTCCACCGGGCGTTTCTGCAACGCAATCCTGATTGAGCGTTCCAACTTGGGCCGGTCAAAATCCTCGCGCCGACCGTTCGATTTGATCACCACCAGATCGCGCAGCTGCACGCGCTCGTATGTCGTAAACCGGCCACCACATGCCGGGCAAAGGCGACGCCGGCGAATTGCAACGTGGTCTTCAGCCGGGCGAGAATCTTTTACCTGCGTGTCAACATTTCCGCAAAAGGGGCAACGCATATCGGGTCCTTATGTCCAGTGCTGGGGCCTGAGCCCCATTTATCCACAGCCACTATAGGAACGTGTACAGGTTTTGGGTAGTGGGCAAATTGCACCGCTACATGCAGGACAAAAACCGCAGCGCGCAGGGTCGGCTTTGGTTTGGGCCCGGGGTCAGGATCATGAAACGGGGCGTCAACTGCACGTCAAGCGCCGCTTTAGCGCGCAGCACAGGGCCGCACCGTCAGCACTGGCAGACCAAAAGCGGCGGCCATTTGCGGGCTGATCCGCGGCGGACACATCTGTGCCACCCGCACGTCCTGCCCCGGTCTTACAACAATCAAAGGTTTTGCCCCATAGGCATGTGCCGCCGTGGCGACCAATAAGGCCACAATAATTATGGCGCACAAACGCGATACTCTGAACATGAAGACACCTGACCGTAGCACCAGAACCGACTCATCAAACACGAGTTATATTGCTACTAAAATCAGGCAAAAATATGCCAGAATTGATCAAAGCTGGCACAGATGTTATCCCAGAAAGACCGCGCCGGGGTCACGTCCCGCCGGGCAAATGGCGCAATTTAGCGGATCATCGGCACCACCATATAATTGCTGGCGTCAAGCGACAGCACCGGGTCCGTGGGCGCGCACGCCTCGCCCGACAGCGGATACCGCCCGTCTTGCGCGCAGGCGGTCAGGGCAAAGGCCGCAACAATGCCCGCAGTCCAGATCATAAATTTCATGGCGTCCTCGCTTTGGTTGCGCTCTGGTCAGACACGCCGACCCATGTTGAACAACCTAAAGATCGCAGGATGACCACGATTTGATCTTTCTCAATCGTCGCGGTTGCAAGACCGGGCGCGCGGCCGTGCATTTAGATCAACCGGCGACCTGCCCCGCGCGGCCAAGGAAATCGCATATCCATTAGGCTCCGGCTGGCACCCACGCATCTGCATCTGGGTCGGTATAAACTAAAAAAGGCGCCCTGCGGGGCGCCTTTCCTTCTCGGGGTTACTGATCGAGAAAACTTCGCAGCTTCCTGCTCCGACTCGGATGTTTCAGCTTGCGCAGCGCTTTCGCCTCAATCTGGCGGATCCGCTCGCGGGTCACACTAAACTGCTGGCCGACCTCTTCCAGCGTGTGGTCGGTGTTCATGCCGATGCCGAACCGCATCCGCAGCACGCGTTCTTCGCGCGGGGTTAGCGATGCCAACACACGCGTCGTGGTTTCCTTCAGGTTCTCCTGAATGGCGGAATCCAACGGCAGGATCGCGTTCTTGTCTTCGATGAAATCGCCAAGCTGGCTGTCTTCCTCGTCGCCGATCGGCGTTTCCAGCGAAATCGGCTCCTTGGCGATTTTCATCACCTTGCGGACCTTTTCCAATGGCATCTGCAGCTTTTCCGCCAATTCCTCGGGTGTCGGTTCGCGGCCAATTTCGTGCAGCATCTGGCGGCCCGTCCGGACCAGTTTGTTGATCGTCTCGATCATGTGGACGGGAATCCGGATCGTGCGCGCCTGATCCGCGATGGACCGGGTGATCGCCTGACGAATCCACCATGTTGCATAGGTGCTAAACTTATACCCGCGACGATATTCGAACTTATCGACCGCCTTCATCAGGCCGATGTTGCCTTCCTGAATCAAATCCAGAAACTGCAGGCCGCGGTTGGTGTATTTCTTCGCGATCGAAATAACGAGCCGCAGGTTCGCCTCGACCATTTCTTTCTTGGCCTGCCGCGCTTCTTTTTCGCCCTTCTGGACCTGCTGCACGATCCGGCGGAATTCCGTGATATCCACACCGACATATTGCCCGACCTGCGCCATCTCGCCGCGCAGTTCTTCGATCTTGGCGGTCGATTTTTCGACCAGACCCTGCCAGCCGCGCCCGGCCTTTTCGGCCATATCGTCCAGCCAGTTGGGGTCCAATTCGCGTCCCCGGTACGCGTCAATAAACTCACGGCGGTTGATCCGGGCCTGATCGGCCAGCTTTACCATCGAGCTGTCGATTGACATGATCCGGCGGTTAATCCCGTACATCTGATCAATCAGCGCCTCGATCCGGTTGTTGTGCAGGTGCATCGAATTCACCCGTTCCACAATCTCGGAGCGCAGTTTCTGGTACTTCTTTTCATCCTTGACCGAAAACGACGAATCCTCATTCAGGGTCGCCGACATCCGGGCGTCCTGCATGTCGGACAGCTTGCCAAAGTCGCGGGCGATGATTTCCAATGTTTCCAGCACGCGCGGCTTCAGTGCGGCCTCCATCGCGGCCAGTGACATATTGGCCTGTTCATCATCGTCTTCTTCATCGTCCTTCGCGATCGGATTGCCGTCTGCGTCCAATTCCTCGGACGCCGTTTTTTCGGCCGTCGCGACTCCGGCAATGGGGGCAACAACGGGTTCGTCGCCGTCTTCCTCCAGCTGATTGCCAAAGGTGGTTTCAAGGTCGATCACATCGCGCAACAAAATGTCTTCGGACAACAATTCGTCGCGCCAGATCGTGATCGCCTGAAACGTCAGCGGGCTTTCACACAGCCCGAGAATCATCGTATTCCGGCCCGCCTCGATCCGCTTGGCAATCGCGATCTCGCCCTCGCGCGAAAGCAACTCGACCGAGCCCATTTCGCGCAGATACATCCGCACGGGGTCATCGGTACGGTCCAGCTTCTCAGCCTCGGCGCCGCCGATTGTCACATCGCGCGATCCCGCAATGGTCGCAACATCGGTGCCACCCTGCGGCTCTTCGCTCTCTTCGGATTCTTCGTCCTCGGTGACCTGAATGCCCATTTCGGACAACATCGACATCACATCTTCGATCTGATCCGACGATACCTGCTCAGGCGGCAGAACCGCGTTCAACTGATCGTAGGTGATGTAGCCCCGTTCGCGTGCATCAGCGATCATCTTTTTGACCGCGGCTTGGCTCATATCAAGGCTGATATCTCCGTCCTGGTCTGCATCCTTATGATCGTCTGTATCTTTCGCAGCCATTCGGGGCCCTTTCAAAGTCGTCAATTGTCCGCCGATATGATTCGGCTGATTCGGTTAAGGTCGAATCAATCCCGCATCGGAACGATTCGCAAGCAGATCACGCCTTATTTTCAAAGTATGTTGCGCCAGTCATGACTTAGGTCGTTCATGCCCCTTGGCAAAGTTGATTCCATCGACCAGATCATCCAGCGCATTGCGTTCGTCTTTCTTCATGCGCGCCCCATTGGCGCCAAAATCATACTCTGCCCGATCCTCGGTATCGCCGCGCTCTGCCCGGTCCATCGCAGCCGAAGCCTGCGCCAAACGCCACGTCAAACCTTCATCGGCCACACCACTCAGGTCCTGGACGGCATCCTCGATTTCGCGTGCATGTCCCCGGCGCGCGGCCAGCTTGGCGAATTCTTCGGCCAGACACAAACGTGCGACGGTCACATCACCGCCGCGGCGAATTGCAGGGCTGATAGCGACATGGTTCTGCGCCATCAGCTTTTCAAGGGGCGCACCACCAAGATCGGCACGCACTGCGGCTCCCAAATCATGGTTGCCCAGATGCCGCAAGATGCTGGCCAAAATATCGCGATGTCCGGCGTCACGACTGTCCATCCGTTCAAGGATCATCTCGAATTCCGGGGCAACAGCCGGGGTGGCGATCAGGGTCGCCAGAATGACCGCCTCGCGCAGATGATCTTCATCCGCCGCTCCCGCACCCAGAAATGACATCTTGCTGGTCGCAACCGGGCTGATATCGCGCTGCCAGGGGTCTTGATTGCGCGACCAGGCTTTTTGCAAATTCCTGCGCGCCGCAGGCCTGCGGTTGCTGAACAACTCCCAGCGCATCTGTTTGATCGCATCGCCATAGTGATTTCGGATCGACGGATCGGCAATCAACTTGATCTTTTCGCGCAACACCTTGTCCAAAGCAGCCTTGCGCTCGGGGCTGTCGATACTCTTGCCCTCGGTTTCGCGCTGCCACAACAGTTGCACCATGGGAATGGCACCATCAAGCAGCTTCTGCATGGCCCCAGCCCCCTGCGTCTTGATCAGATCATCGGGGTCAAGCCCCTCTGGCATCAACGCAAATCGCAGCGATTGCCCCGCCTCCAACAGCGGCAGCGCCACATCAATCACACGCATGGCGGCCCGCAAACCTGCCGTATCGCCATCCAGCGCGATGATCGGCTCGGGCGCGATACGCCATAACAGGCGTAGCTGATGTTCGGTAATCGCCGTGCCAAGCGGCGCCACGACCGCCCCGAACCCCGCCTCTGACAGGGCAATCACATCCATGTAACCTTCGGCCACGATCAGCGGCAGACCCTTGCCCGCAGCGCCACGCGCAGGCCCCTGATTATACAGGCTGCGCCCCTTGTCAAACAGCGGCGTCTCGGGCGAATTCAGGTATTTCGCACGCGCATTGGGGTCCATTGCGCGCCCGCCCAACCCAATGGGTCGGTCCCGTCCATCGCGAATCGGGAAAATAATGCGGCCACGAAACCGGTCATATGGCGCGCCACCCCGTTCACTTGGCGCAGCAAGCCCCGCCTCGATGACCAACTTGGGATCAATCCCCTTACCCGTCAAATAGGCCAAAATGCCGCCATTGTCGGGCGCAAAACCGATGTCCCAACGCGCCTGCGCCTCCGGGCTCAAGCCACGACGCACCAGATAATCGCGCGCCTCCGCCGCCGCCGCAGTCTGCAACTGAAGCCGATGCCATTGCACGGCCTGCTCCATCACCTCCGTCAGGCCGGTCCGCTGATCAGCTTTCTGCTGGGCCTGAGGGTCGTTTTCCGGCACGGGCATCCCGGCCTCGGCGGCCAGAATTTGCACTGCTTCCATGAAGCTGACATTCTCGGTCTCGCGGACAAATGAAATCGCATCGCCCTTCGCGTGACAGCCAAAGCAATAATAAAAACCTTTACGATCATCCACATGAAAGCTGGCGGATTTTTCCTGATGAAAGGGGCACGGCGCCCATAGGTCGCCCTTGCCCTGATTGGACTTGCGTGTGTCCCACATGACTTTGCGCCCAACAACCTGCCCAAGGGACAGCCGGGTGCGCAACTCATCAAGGAAACCGGGAGGCAGACTCATACCTCCATTATCGGCTATTGTGACGCAAAGGCCAATCGCTTCTTCCAAGCGAAAATATCCCCGCCGGAGGCATCAAATTTCTAGAAATTTGATCCGCGCGCCGCGACACCCCGCATCGCACCATCAAGATCATGCACCAGCGTGGCCGCCATCGACCGCATCACCATCACGTCAAACGCCTGGGTATCCACCCGCGCCACGGCCACCGACATATGCCCCAGCATCGTGCGCGCCGCAGCCCCCACATCAAAGCGCGCCAACCGCAGATCCATCGGCACCAGCCGCGCCAGCACGTCTTCCACGCCCGCCCCCGCGACCCGGACGACCCCCCAGGCATCACTTTGATCCGTGACCGCCGCCAAACCCTCAAGCGCGACCGCACCTGTTACCAACCATGTTCCATGCCCAAACCACTGGACCCTTGCCTCACCACGGCCAACCCACCGATTGGCCAGCGGCAGACCAACCCCGATTTGATCGCGCAAGGCTGCTGCGACAGCATCATGTTGTCCGGCGAAAGGCATCACCGACAGCGCAATGTCCACGACCACCTCCGTCAAGGCGACCCCACCCGCAGATCGTGGCAAAATCCCGGCACCGGGCGGCACCGCAAGCAAATTAACCACGTGCACGCCCTCCCTCTGGGTCAAGGAAAACCGGATCACACACCTCGGCCACCGCATCAATCCCGCGCAGATGATCGACGACGCGGATCACCTCGCCAAGCCGCGCTGGCCCGCCGCGCAGAAACGCCATGCCCAAATACGTCTGCAACGTCGGCGAATAGCACACCGATGTCACATATCCGAGATCATTCACGCGGACCGCTTTCGCGTCTTTGGCAAACAGATGCGCACCCGCCGTCAGCGCCTCTGCCGCATCCAGCGGCCGCAGCCCCACCAACTGCGCGCGGCTATCGTCCCGCAACCCCGGCCTGCGCGATGCCGCCTGACCGATGCAATCTTTCTTCAGGCTCACCATGCGGTCCATGCCGATATCAAAGGCCGTCGTGCGTCCGTGGATTTCCGCATGGGTGATAAAGCCCTTTTCGATCCGCAGCACATTCAGCGCCTCCATCCCATAAGGACCGCCACCCAACATCTCGGCCTGCGTGACCAGCATCCGAAACAGGCTCTCGCCACGCCGGGCCGGCACGGCGATCTCATACGCATGCTCGCCCGAGAATGAGACGCGGAAAAGCCGCCCCTGCACCCCGGCAACCGACACCGCACCGCAGGCCATGAACGGCCACGTATCATTGCCGATCTCTTGATCCAGAATGGAATTCAACAATTCACGCGCCCTTGGGCCCGCCACCGCAAACTGCGCCCATTGTTCCGTGACGGACATCACCCGCGCATCCAGATCAGGCCGCAAAGCCTGCAGGACGAATGCCAGATGCCGCATCACAAGGCCCGCCGCCGCAGTCGTGGTCGTCATCACGAAATGGCCCTCTGCCAAGCGCGCGGTCGTGCCATCATCCAGCACATGACCATCCTCGCGCAGCATCAGCCCATAGCGGACACGGCCGACCCTCAGCGTCGAAAACATGTTGGCGTAAACAAAATCCAGGAGCGCCGCCGCATCCGGCCCCTGAATGTCAATCTTGCCCAGCGTGGAGACATCGCAGACCCCCACGGCATTGCGCACGAAACCCACCTCGCGGTCACATGATTGCCGCCATGTCGTCTCGCCGGGCAGCGGGAAATAGCTGGGCCGATACCACAGCCCCGCCTCAATCATGGGGGCACCGCGCGCGACACTGACCTGATGCGATGTGGTCAGCCGTTCGGGCGCAAAGCCTTTGCCCTGCGATCCGGCCCCCATCGCGGCAATCGACACGGGCACATAGGGCGGGCGGAACGTCGTGGTCCCGGTCTGTGGTATCCCGCGCCCGGTCGCATCTGCCAACACGGCAAGCGCCACAACATTGGATGACTTTCCCTGATCCGGTGCCATCCCCTGGGTGGTATAGCGCTTCATATGCTCGACCGACCGGAAATTCTCCTGGGCGGCCAACTTGATATCTTTCACATGCACATCGTTCTGGAAATCAATCCACTTGCGGCCCTTGCCCGGAACGGCCCACAGGGGCGTGATCACATAGGCACTGTCGTCAGCGACCGGAACCGCCGCCTCTGCCTGGCGCCCCAGACCGCGCGCGACCTGCACGGCAACCGCGGCCCCTTCGGCCAGACAGGCGGCCGTGCTGAAACTGCCATTGCAGGCCCCTGCCGTCACCATCCCCGGAATACTATCCGGCGTCGGCACGAATGACGCGATATCCTCGCGCCATGCGGGCCGCCCGTTCATGTGGCAGGTCAGATGCACGGTCGGATTCCAGCCACCCGACATCGCAAGGCAATCAGTGCGTATCTCGCGAACACCGCCGGCATGCGAAACCGTAATCGTTTCAAGCGCGTAACGGCCCTTTGTTGCGGTCACCTGACCGCCCACAAAGATCGGGTAATCGCCGGCAATGGCCACCTCTTCGCGGCTGTCGATCACTGCCGCAACCTTGACCCCCGCCGCGACCAGATCGCGTGCGGTGCGGTGGGCGTCATCATTGTTAGCGAAAACGGTAACCGACTTGCCGGGCGCCACGCCCCAGCGGTTGACATAGGCGCGTACCGCGCTGGCCATCATGATCCCGGGCCGGTCATTGTTGGGGAACGCAATCGGGCGTTCCAACGCACCGGCACATAAAATCGACCGCTGCGCGACAATGCGCCAGAAACACTCCAGCGGCTTGTCCGGCGCGCGCGGCCCGGCCACGCGTTCCAATGCGCCAAAAGTGCCCTGATCATACGCACCCGTCACCGTCGTCCGGGTCATAAGACGGACGTTTTCCATCGCCTGAAGCTCACCAAGAGCATCGGCAACCCAATCCACCGCAGGCCTGCCGTCAATCTGTTCCACCTCGCGCAGCAGACGCCCGCCCATCGCGGTATCTTCATCGGCAAGGATCACATCCGCCCCCGCCCGGCCCGCGGTCAAGGCCGCCATCACCCCCGCAGGCCCCGCACCAATCACGAGCACATCACAAAATGCGAACGCCTTTTCATAGCGGTCCTCATTGCGCAGACCGCTCAGGCCGCCAAGGCCAGCGGCACGGCGAATGATCGGTTCATAGACCTTTTCCCAGAACGCGCGGGGCCACATGAACGTCTTGTAATAAAACCCCGCCCCCAGAAACGGCGAAATCAGATCGTTCACAGCCATCAGATCATGCTTCAGGCTTGGCCAGGCGTTTTGACTGAACACCTCCAACCCGTCGGATACCTCCAGTGTCGTGGCCCGCACATTGGGTTCGGTTTGCGCCCCGCGCCCGATGGTGACCAGTGCGTTCTGCTCTTCGGATCCCGCAGACATGATGCCGCGTGGGCGGTGGTATTTGAACGACCGCGCGACCAGCTTTATACCATTGGCCAGCAGCGCCGCCGCCACAGGCTCTCCGGCAACCCCCCCAAGACGCTGCCCGTCAAAGGTGAAACTGACGGTGTTTGCGGGGTCACGCAGCCTCATCGGATGGCCGTTTCAGCAAGGGTCGCGCTGTGGATGGCATGGGTCAGCGTGTTGCGTTCCACCACCAGCCATGCGCCGCAGCCCGCCTCGTGGAACCAAAGATCGCGGGTTTCGCCCGCCGGATTTTTCCGATTGTGCAAATAATCATCCCACACAAGAGGTCCCGCATCAGGTGCGGGACGATCCAGCGCCAGTGCATCACCCTGATAATAAAACTCGCGCCGGTCGCGCGTCCCGCAGTTGGGGCAATTGATCCGCATCCCTATCCCCTAATGCAAATTATGCTGAGAGCCGGTGCCCTCTTCGTCCATCAGGCCCACGCCGGTGCGGAACCTGTCCAGCCGGAACTTGGCTGCGGGTTCATGGTGCTGCCCCGTCGCCATCAGATGCGCAAAGCTGAAACCGGACCCCGGCACCGCCTTGAACCCGCCGTAACACCAGCCGCAATCCACAAAAAGCCCCTCGGTCGGGGTCTTGTCAATAATCGGCGACCCATCAGGCGTCATATCCATGATCCCGCCCCATGACCGCAAGACGCGCGCCTTGCCGATCACCGGCATCAGCGTCATCGCCGCATCCATCACATGCTCCTTCATCGGCAGGTTCCCCCGCGCGGCGTAAGAGCTGTAAAAATCCAGATCGCCACCAAAAACCAGCCCGCCCTTGTCGGACTGGCTGATGTAAAAATGGCCCATGCCAAAACTGACGACATGATCAATGATCGGCTTCAGCCCTTCGGTGACAAAGGCCTGCAACACATGGCTTTCGATCGGCAGGCGCATTCCCGCCATCGCGGCGACCTGCCCGGACCGACCGGCCACGACAATCCCAACCTTCTTGGCCCGGATTACCCCGCGCGTCGTCTGCACGCCCTTGACGACGCCGCCCTCGATATCAATGCCGGTGACTTCGCAATTCTGGATGATATCAACGCCGCGCTGATCCGCGCCACGCGCATAGCCCCATGCCACCGCATCGTGCCGGGCGGTGCCGCCCCGCGGATGCAGCAACCCGCCATAAATCGGAAAACGGACGTTGTCGAAATCAAGATAGGGCAAATGGCGGCGCACGCCTTCGCGGTCCAGCAAAACGGCATCATCGCCTTGATTGATCATCGCGTTGCCGCGCCGCACGAAGGCATCACGCTGGCCATCGGAATGAAACAGATTGATCAGCCCGCGCTGCGAATGCATGACGTTATAGTTCAGGTCCTGCGCCATCCCCTCCCATAACTTCAGGGAATGGGAATAAAACTCGGCATTGCCGGGCAGGAAATAATTGGCGCGCACAATGGTGGTATTCCGGCCCACATTGCCGCCGCCGATATACCCTTTTTCCAGCACCGCGATATTGGTCAGCCCATGCTCCTTGGCCAAATAGTAAGCGGTAGAAAGACCGTGCCCCCCGCCGCCGATGATCACAGCATCATATGCAGCTTTGGGTTCGGGATCACGCCAGACAGGTTTCCAACCCCGTTGGCCGAAAAGCCCCTCTTTGATGACCCGGAAACCGGAATATCCCATGCAACGTCCCCTTGCCTGCAGGACAAGACTAGCAAGGGTTGGCTTTCACTGCATGTCCTCTTTTCGACGCAGCAGAGGCGATGGGCGACAGGTCGTATCAATTCCGATCTCTGTTATATGAAACGCGCGCCGGGACATGGGGCGTATCCGCTCTTGGCACCGCGCACGGCGGGGCAAGCTGTGCCAATCGTGTTCACCTGCTGCATCGGGCTGCCAAGACAACCCAACATACGCCCGACCAAAGTTCCCCCTGATCGCGCGTACGCAGATGTGCAAGGCATACGCCTTGCGCTTGAGGGCCTAAAGCCCTTTGGCCCGATAGCTGTCAGCCACTTTGCGGATCGACACCAAATAGGCCGCCGTGCGCAGGTCCTTCACATCGTCACGGCCATGCCACACCGCACGCATCGCCTGATAGGCCGCGCGCATCGTGTCATCCAGACCGGACCGGACCAGCTCCAGCTCGCCCGCGCCACGCAGATAGCGTTCCTTGAAGTTGGGGCTCAGCTCCCACCCAAGTCCCTTATCCGCCGACAGCCGCTCCAACTCGTCCACGACAAGCTGGTGACGGCTTTCTTCGGCCCGCCGCTGCATCCGGCCAAAGCGGATATGCGACAGGTTCTTGACCCACTCAAAGTAGGACACGGTCACACCGCCGGCGTTGGCATACATATCAGGGATGATCACACAGCCCTTTTCGCGCAGAATATCATCGGCACCGGCTGTAATCGGACCGTTGGCGGCCTCGACGATCAGGGGGGCTTTGATCCGGTCCGCATTCGACAGGTTGATCACCCCCTCAAGCGCCGCCGGGATCAGGATATCGCATTCAGCTTCCAGCAACGCCGCACCATCGGTGTGGTGATTGGCAGCGGGGTAACCCGTCACGCCGCCGTGTTTCGCGATCCAGGCATGCACGGCTTCGACATCCAGACCGGCCTCGTCGTGCAATGCACCGTCGCGTTCGATGATCCCCGTGACGATCGCGCCGTCTTCCTCTGACAGGAACTTGGCGGCGTGATACCCCACGTTGCCCAGACCTTGCACAATGACGCGCTTTCCCTTGAGCGTGCCCGACAGATTGGCAATCGCCACGTCTTCGGGATAGCGGAAAAACTCTTGCAGCGCATATTGCACGCCACGGCCTGTCGCCTCGATCCGGCCCGCGATACCGCCCGCATTCAACGGCTTGCCCGTGACGCAGGCAGCGCCGTTGATATCTGTCGTGTTCATGCGCTTGTACTGGTCGGCGATCCAGGCCATCTCGCGCTCGCCGGTGCCCATGTCGGGTGCGGGGACGTTTTGCGCAGGGTTGATCAGGTCACGTTTGATCAGCTCATAGGCAAAGCGGCGCGTGATCAACTCAAGCTCGTGTTCGTTCCATGCGCGCGGGTCGATGCAAAGACCACCCTTGGAGCCGCCAAACGGGGCTTCGACCAAGGCGCATTTATACGTCATCAACGCCGCCAGCGCCTCGACCTCGTCCTGATTGACGCTCAGCGCAAAGCGGATACCGCCTTTGACAGGTTCCATATGCTCGGAATGCACAGACCGATACCCGGTAAACGTATGCAGCGCGCCGCGCAGGCGGACACCGAAACGGACGGTATACGTGGCATTGCAAACCCTGATTTTTTCCTCAAGACCCGGACTAAGGTCCATCAGGGCCACGGCCCTGTTGAACATCATATCAACGGATTGGCGGAAACTAGGTTCAATGGGGGACTGGTGCGCAGTCATAATTCTTCCTTCCTGCTCCGGCTTTGCCGGTAGTGACGGGTCTCAAATGGCCCTTCGCGCAACATAGCGATGATTCTCTTAAAGGCGTCTAAAAAATGGGCAGTTTAGAAAAAAGGAAGATTTCCCGCGCCCCTGACTTTTCGCAGCACAATCGCACCCCGCCGCATTGTTTCCAACGGTTGGGCAATTTTGTAATTTCATTCGGAATGTCACATTTTGCGCGATTGAATCAGCCTTACGGCGATGATTTCGCCCCAATTTTGCCACAGTGGTGTGCTTTGATGTGGTTTGGGGATGTGTGAGTACCGCTTTGGCGGTATGATTACGCGCTGCGCTGCCACGAGGGATAACATGATGTTCAGACCACGCAAGATTGTTAGAACTGCAATCGCTTCCGATGTGAAACCGGCCCCGACGACGTTTCTGGGCAAGTTTGCGCGCAATGAGGAAGGCAGTATCTTGATCATGGCCTTGTTGCTATTGGTCCTCATGCTGGTGCTCGGCGGTATGGCCGTTGATTTCATGCGCTTCGAATCGCGGCGCGCTTTGTTGCAAAGCGTGTCGGACCGGGCCGTGCTGGCCGCCGCCGAACTTGACCAAAGCCTAGATGCCAAAGCCGTCGTGATCGACTATTTCGACAAGGCCGGATTTGACGGTGCCATCATCGGCGAACCGATCATCGGCACGCAGGTCGGCTCGCGCTCTGTAGAGGTGCGGTCAGAGTTGGCTTTGAACACTTTCTACCTCAAACTCGTCGGTATCGACACTTTGGAAGCCCCCGCGAAATCCGCCGCGATCGAGGGGACAGGTAATATCGAAATATCCCTGGTCCTGGATATCTCCGGTTCGATGGGCAGCTGGGTCAGCAGCGCCAGAAATTACAGGTATCGACTGCTGCGCACCGCTGCGACCAATTTTATCGATGAGCTGCTCAAGCCGGAATACGAAGATCAGATTTCCATATCATTGGTGGCCTATTCGGCAAACGTCAGCATTGGTGATGAACTGTTTGCTGCGTTGACCACCGAACCTATTCCGATGACCGTGTCGGGCAGTGATCCTGTGGACCCCGCAGTGACCGCCGGATTAAATCCGTCCCGTTGCGTCGACTTCCTGCCGTCCGAATTCAACACCACCGAATTCGACATTTCCCGGACCTATCGGCAAGTTGAAACATTTGACTATTATTCAAGCTCCGGCGACGGCACGGTGCGTGAACCAAGCTGTCCAAAAGAAAGCTTCGAAGGCATCATTCCGTTAAGCCAGGATGCGGATGTTCTGAAGGCAGCCATCAACCAATACAGCCCCCGGACCTACACCGCGATCCATCTTGGCCTGAAATGGGGCCTGTCGCTGCTTGACCCATCAATGCGCCCTTTGATCGCTGGAATGCCAAGCATCGACCCCGCGTTTGCGGGTCTGCGCCCGTCGGATTACCCGACAGCCAGCTCGGCATTGGATACCGTGAAATACATGGTCCTGATGACCGATGGTGAAAACGTCGCAGGGCGGCGGCTCAAAACGAAATACTACGACACAGCAGAAGAACAGCTGCGCTGGAGAACCTATAACCAAAGATACTGGTATTATCACCTGTCCCCTCGATCGCGGCGGATTTCGCTCAATTCATTGACCTACAATGGCTATACTGCGTGGCAGGCAGACACCATGATGCAAAGCTTGTGTGACGCCGCCAAAGCCCAGAATATCACAATTTTTGCGATTGCGATGGGTGCCACATCCCATGGTGAAGATGAAATGCGCGACTGTGCCTCATCATCCGCGCATTACTTTGAAACCGAAGGTGCCGCGCTCAACGATATTTTCGCCAATATCGCCGAACAGATTACGGACCTGAGGTTGAGCCTTTGACACGCGCATTCGCAACACTCAAAACCTTGCTCCGACGGTTTCGGGCGTCCGAGGACGGCACGGCCACGCTTGAATTCGTGATCGTGTTTCCGGTTTTTTTCATGTTCTTCCTGATGACCTACGAAAACGGCATGATCTCTGCGCGCCATGTCATGTTAGAGCGCGGAGTCGATATTGCCGTACGGGATGTGCGGATCGGACGGATGCCGAACCCCACCCGCGAAACGCTCCGCGAGCGGATTTGCGATGTGGCCGGCATTATCCCCAATTGCACCAGTCAGCTTGAACTCGAAATGGTGCGGCGCAACCCACGCAACTGGGCTGCGGTCGATCCTGTCGTGAAATGCATCGATCGGGGTGCCGCCGTGCAGCCTGTGATCGAATTTACGAACGGATCCAATAATGAACTCTTGATCCTGCGCGTCTGCGCCCGGTTCGATCCGATGCTGCCAACCTCTGGTATTGGCAAGGCCATTGCCGATAGCAATACAAGCAGCGCCGCACAGGGGTCCTATGCGCTGGTCGCAACCTCGGCATTTGTTGTGGAGCCATTTGCGCAATGACCAAAATCGCGAAATTACTGCGTGACTTTCACGAAGATGACGCAGGCAACATGTCTGTTGAGCTGCTGCTGGTCGTGCCGATGCTGGTTTGGGCACTGCTCTCGACCCTTGTGTACTTTGATGTGTTTCGGGCGGAATCAATCAGCACGCGCGCCGGTTTGACCATCGCAGACATGATCAGCCGTGAACAAACGCCGATCGGCTGGGAGTATCTCGTCGGGATACGTAATGTGCTGCGCGTCCTGACATCATCGGACAGTGACCCCGATTTCCGCGCAACCGTCTACGAATACCGTGCATCAACCGACAAATACATGGTGGTCTGGTCACGTCATCGTGGCATGGGATCAAAACTGACCAACACAGACCTTGAAGGTCTGCGCGACAGGCTGCCTCTGATGGCAAACGGCGACAAGGCGATTCTGGTAGAGACCCGGATCCAATACAGCGCGCCTTTCTCAATCGGCATGGGGCCTTTTACCGGGACAAGACTGGACGATCTCGAATTCCAGTCGTTCACCGTCATCACCCCACGCTTCACGAGCACAATTTGCTTTGATCCATCGCCGGCAGACCCATCAAACGGCGACGAAATCTGCTAGTCGTCGCGTGTGGCGATACGAAAGGCGATTTGTTCCGCCATGAATTTCGCTTCGCCCGCCGACGTGACGCCGCCAACACCAACCCGGTTGCCCAGACGCCACCAAAGCCCCGGCGCCCAGGCACGGGGCTTTTTACTCTTCAAAACCAGTGTGAACCCATTTGATGGCTTCATGGCAAGCGCGCCGCGCTCTACACTGCGCACATCGTCAAGCCGTGCCAGAACCCGGCCAGTGCTGTCGCGGACTTCGGTCTCGGTTAATTCAATTGACACGCGGGTGCCCCGGCGCAATTGCTCGGCCAGCCACAACACCAACCCACCGAATCCAAGCATGAACACCAGCCACGGCAACGCAGGTGGCTTTGCCAATGGCGCATAAATCAGCAGCGCCCCCAGCGAAAAAAGCACGCCATAGGCAAAAAACCTGCGCGCCGACGACGCTTGCACCCGGGCATAGACCCCATTTTCATCCGCGTTAAACATCCCTGCCCTCTTACATGTGATGAACCCGGCCTATCCCAGCTACGCGCGAATGCCTAGACAGAGACGGCCTTTCGCACCAAATCCCAATAGATCGCCTCAATCTTATTCATCGCCAGCCGCCCGCCCTCGCGGTACCAATGGCTCAGTCCCGTCAGCATCGCGATCAGGGCCATCGTGGCGACACGGGTGTCCGGGACCGCAAATATCCCCTCGGCCTCGCCGGCACGCAAAATATCCTCAAGCACATCCTCGTAATCGCGGCGCATCGCCTCAATCGCGGCGAAATTCTCGGGCGCGAGATTGCGCAGCTCCATATAAGACACAAAAACCTGATCTGATCGCGGCAAATGAAACCGGATATGGAAGCGGGTGAACCCTTCAAGCCGTGCCAGCGCATCACCCTGCAGGTCAGCCGCGGCCAACGCATTCAGCAAATCGGCCATGTGGCTGCGCATCAAATCGAACAAAAGGCTTTGTTTATCAGGTGTGTAATTATACAGCGCGCCCGCCTGCACACCGACCTCCGCCGCAATCTGGCGCATCGACACCGCTGCAAACCCATGCTGCGCAATCAGGCGCAGCGCCGTTTCAAGCACCCTTGGGCCGGTGATATCGGAATGTGAACCTTGCTTGCGCGCCATACCCTGCATCTAACTGAACAGATGTTCAGTTGAAAAGCCTTGATGCACGTCTTGCCCTCACCGGGGCGCAGCGGATACCCTGCTGCAACACTGTGAACGCCGGGACTATCATGCGCATCGCCCTTTTCCTGATCTGCTGTGGCGCCTGCGCCCCGTTTCCCGCCCTGGAAGGGTCCGTCAGCGCAACGGCGCGCAATGCGCCCTACCCGCAATTGACGGCGCTCTCACCGCTTTTGCAGCAAACCACCGACACGGCCACAAATGACACGGTACTGGCCCGCCGCATCGCCGCCTTACAGGCACGCGCCGCCCGCCTGCGCCAGACTGACATCGCCGCGTTGCAGTAAGTGGTTCTATTCGCTAGTACGTTTTTCAAATACCCCAACCGATGGATATAAGCCGATGACTGAACCACTGCGCCTTGGAATTGCGGGTCTTGGCACCGTCGGAATCGGCATTGTACGGATCGTGCAAAAACACGGTGCATTGCTCGAAACCCGTGCGGGCCGGCCCATCGTGATCAGCGCCGTGTCGGCCCGTTCGCGCAGCAAGAACCGCGGGGTCGATCTTTCCGGTTATGCTTGGGAAGACGATCCCGTGACCCTTGCCCAACGCCCGGACGTCGATGTCTTTATCGAAGTCATGGGTGGCCACGACGGCCCCGCCAAACACGCGACCGAGGCCGCCATAAAAGCGGGCAAGGACGTGGTGACAGCGAACAAGGCCCTGATGGCCATCCACGGTCAGGCCCTTGCTGAAATGGCCGAAGAGGCGGGCCTCGTGATCCGGTTCGAAGCTGCGGTCGCCGGTGGCATCCCCGTGGTCAAGGCGCTGACCGAAGGTCTTGCCGGAAATGCAATCACCCGTGTCATTGGCGTGATGAATGGCAGTTGCAACTACATCCTGACCCGGATGGAGGACGCCGGGCTCAGCTATGATGCGGTATTCGACGAGGCCAACCAGCTTGGCTATCTCGAAGCAGACCCCGAATTGGATGTGGGCGGCATTGACGCCGGTCATAAACTGGCGCTGCTCTCTGCCATCGCCTTTGCCACTCAGGTTGATTTCGATGCCGTCGAATTGGAGGGCATCGGGTCCATCACC
Organism: Yoonia sp.; assembly: GCF_017854565.1. Classification (GTDB taxonomy): domain Bacteria; phylum Pseudomonadota; class Alphaproteobacteria; order Rhodobacterales; family Rhodobacteraceae; genus Yoonia. The sequence goes on along the minus strand of NZ_JAFMHJ010000004.1, from coordinate 26,139 downwards.
ATCGAAGACATCCATCAGGCCGCCGATATGGGCTACAAGATCAAACTGCTTGGCGTGGCGCAGATGACCGGGCGGGGGCTGGAACAACGCATGTCACCCTGTCTGGTTCCCGACACGTCGCCGCTCGGGCAACTTCAGGGCGGCACCAACATGGTTGTGCTCGAAGGTGATTCTGTGGGTCAGATCGTGCTGCGCGGCCCCGGCGCCGGCGAGGGGCCGACCGCCAGTGCCGTGATGGGCGACGTGATGGATATCGCACGTGGCGCGCGGATTTCAACCTTTGGCCAGCCCGCCAGGACACTGCGAAAAGCACGCGCGGCGCGCGCCGCCGTCGCCGCCCCCTATTACCTGCGGATGCTGCTTCTCGATAAACCCGGTGCCTTGGCGAAAGTGGCCCATGCTTTGGGCGAGGCGGGGATTTCGATCGACCGGATGCGCCAGTATGACCATCATGATATCACAGCCCCCGTCTTGATCGTGACGCACAAGACAACACGAACCGCACTGGACGCGGCGCTGGCTGATTTCAAAGCCACTGGCGTCGTATCCGGCACCCCCGTCGCGATTCGCATTGAAGCCGTCTGACGGCGCCGCAACATTCCAGACTGTCGGGAACCGGAATGTTCCCGAAAATTCTGCCTGACCGGCGTTTAGCGCAAACAGGCTTGTCCACGCACCCCAGACAGGCTTTACGGGCTCCACGCCATCAAAGGACGACCCGATGCTAAATCCTGCCGATTTCAACGACCGTATGCTGTCGCTCGGGCTTGCCCGCGTGTCAGAAGCCGCCGCGATTGCCTGCGCGTCCCTCATTGGGCGCGGTGACGAAAAAGCCGCCGATCAGGCCGCCGTAGACGCGATGCGGACCCAGCTGAACAAGCTCGACATCGCCGGTGTCGTCGTGATCGGCGAAGGTGAACGTGACGAAGCCCCAATGCTGTTCATCGGCGAAGAAGTCGGCACCGGCAACGGCCCCGGCGTGGACATCGCCCTTGATCCACTCGAAGGCACGACACTTACGGCCAAGGACATGCCCAACGCGCTTGCCGTTATTGCCATGGGTCCACGCGGGTCCATGCTGCACGCGCCCGACGTCTATATGGACAAGCTCGCCGTCGGGCCGGGCTTTCGTACCGGCGTCGTCACCCTTGATATGTCGCCGGCCGAACGGGTCTCGGTGCTGGCCGCCGCCAAGGGCTGTTCAACCAACGACATCACCGTTTGCGTCCTTGAACGTCCAAGGCACGAAGACATGATCGCCGAAATCCGCAGCACTGGCGCTGCCATCCGCCTGATTACCGACGGCGATGTGGCGGGCGTGATGCATTGCGCCGAACCCATCACGACGGGCATCGACATGTATATGGGCTCTGGAGGCGCACCAGAGGGCGTTCTCGCGGCCGCCGCGCTGAAATGCATGGGCGGGCAGATTTTCGGCCGCCTGATGTTCCGCAATGATGATGAACGCGCGCGCGCGACAAAGGCCGGCATCACCAATTTCGACCGGGTCTATACCCGCGACGATATGGTCACCGGCGACGTGATTTTCGCCGCGACAGGCGTCACCGACGGGTCGCTGGTGCCGGGGATCAAACGCGAGGTCGGGTTCGTGACCGCTGAAACGATCCTGATGCGCTCCAAGACCGGATCCGTCCGGCGCATGCGTTATCGCAACCCGACGGGCTAATGGCCGTGGTCAACTGCGCCGATCGCGCATATCGTAGCAGTTGATGATAAACACACCAGATAAACCCGCTTTTCTCAATGTCGCCGCCTCTGCAACGGGGCGGCGCTGGATCGGTCCGTCTGTCGAAGAGGACCGCCTCTCAGAGGCGATGACCCAAGCCACCGGCCTGCCGGCGCCACTCTGCCGGACCTTGGTGCGGCGCGGCATCGGTGCCGAAGACGCGACCACCTTCCTTGCGCCGACCCTGCGCGATCTGCTGCCTGACCCCCATGCGATGCGCGACATGGAAAAAGCCGCCGCGCGGTTCCTGCACGCGGTCGCGACCCGCGAAAAGATTGCGATCTTTGCCGATTATGACGTCGATGGCGGCACCTCTGCGGCCCTCATTATCACGTGGCTGCGGGATATGGGCCTGCCGTCCACGCTCTACATCCCCGACCGCATCGACGAAGGCTACGGCCCCAATGACGAAGCCATGGAAATGCTGGCCAGGGATCACGACCTGATCATCTGCGTCGACTGTGGCACCTTGTCGCACGGCCCCATTGCAGCCGCCAAAGGCGCCGACGTCGTGGTGCTGGATCACCACCTCGGCGGCGAAACCCTGCCCGGTGCCCTCGCCGTTGTGAACCCCAACCGGCAGGACGAAAGCGGCGATCTGGGCCACCTGTGCGCTGCGGGCGTCGTGTTCTTGATGCTGGTCGAATCGAACCGCCAACTGCGCGCCAAGGGCGAAAAAGGCCCCGACATGATGGCAATGCTGGACCTTGTCGCGCTGGCCACCGTTGCCGATGTCGCGCCGCTGATCGGCGTCAACCGGGCCTTTGTCCGGCAAGGCCTGACCGTCATGGCCCGCCGCCAGCGCATCGGCCTGACCGCATTGGCCGATGTCGCAGGGCTTGATGCGACGCCCACCAGCTATCACCTCGGGTTTCTGCTGGGTCCGCGCGTCAACGCAGGCGGGCGCATCGGCAAGGCCGATCTGGGCGCGCGCCTGCTTGCCACCATCGACCGCCACGAGGCCACAGCGCTTGCCGCGCGCCTCGATCAACTCAACACCGAACGCCGCGAGGTCGAAGCACAGGTGCGCGACCTTGCCTTTGAACAGGCCACCGAACGCGGCCTTGATGGCCCACTGGTCTGGGCGGCTGGCGAAGGCTGGCACCCCGGCGTTGTCGGCATCGTCGCGGCCCGTCTGAAAGAAGCCACCAACCGCCCCGCCGTTGTGATCGGTCTGGACGGCCCCGAGGGCAAAGGCTCTGGTCGCTCCGTTTCGGGAATCGATCTGGGTGCCGCAATTCAGCGTACCGCCGCCGAAGGGCTCCTGATCAAAGGCGGCGGGCACAAGATGGCCGCAGGCCTGACCGTTGCACGCGACCAGCTTGATGCCGCGATGCAACGCCTTGGTGATTTACTCGCCAAACAAGGCGCGGGTGACATCGGCCCTGCGGACCTGCGGCTTGACGGCATCCTGATGCCCGGCGCCGCCACCGTTGAACTGATTGATCAGATCGAAAATGCGGGTCCCTTCGGTGCCGGTGCCCCTGCCCCGCGCTTTGCCTTTCCCGATTGCCAGATCCTGTTTGCCAAGCAAGTTGGCGCAAATCACCTGAAAATAAGCTTTGGCGACGGCTTGGGTGCCCGGATCGACGCCATCAGCTTTGGGGCAATGGACGGCCCGTTGGGGCCCATGCTGATGGGCCACAACGGCGCGCGGTTCCACCTTGCCGGGCGGTTGGAAATCAATATCTGGCAAGGGCGGCAGTCCGTACAACTGCGCCTGGAAGACGCCGCACCCGCGCACTGAACAAAAGCCAAAAAAACGACAAATACCCTCTTGCGCGCCGCCCGCGCTTTCCCTAAAACCTCCACACCAAGTGCGGTCCCTTCGTCTATCGGTTAGGACGTCAGGTTTTCAACCTGAAAAGAGGGGTTCAATTCCCCTAGGGACTGCCATTGGTGAATTGCATGATAGTCACTTTGTCCAACAATCTGAAAATCTTCATGCACGACGGAATTCTCCCTGAAACTTGGTTGACCTGCGCTGCGGCGGATAAAAATCAACCGCGCTTTCGTGAATGGTCTGGATACGTTCCTATTTGGCAATGCCGACATCGGCGGCAGGCCGGAACTTGCGCACGCTGCGGCCCGGACAGCCATACAAAAGCATGCCCAGGATGGCCACTATTGCGTGGGCATCCTTTCTTGCGCGGTGATCAGGGCCATCGCATCGCGGACTGTCATGTTTTCGACCACGCCCCTGCGCGTGAGCAGCCCCAGACAGGTGACAACTTCGGTATAGACCGCCTCGGACACCTCATAGGCGACGGGCTCGCCTGCGACGATGGTGTGAAACAGCAAGACCAGCCATGTCCCCGTCTCGGCGGCGCGCACCATTTCGCCGCAGACTTCGGCAGAACTCATCGCCGGGATCACTTCCAATCGCCCTATATAGCGCGGGTCGATGTCAGGGATGGGATTGCGGCCACCGTGGCCTTTCCAGGAAAGTTGATAATCGTAGTATGCCATGATCCTTGTGATCGTCGTATCGTTGAAGTCTCCGAACGGTGACGAAAACGACACAGGGGGCACGCCGATTTGCGCACCGATATCGTCGATTGGATCGGTCAGCTCGCTTTCCATCGTCGTGGGGCCAAGTTGGGTCATGGGCAGATGGTGGGCACCATGGGCACCGATCTCCCAGCCGGCATCGCGGAAATCACGTATTTGATCCCAGCTCATCACCCAGGACGGTTCATTCGCGTCCGTGACCAGCCCGGTTGGCACAAACAATGTCCCGACAACGCCCTCGGCCCGCGCCACCCGCAAACCGACGTCGTATTGCGACAGGCCCGCGTCGTCAAAGGTGATGGTGACGATACCGCGTTTCGGCGCCGGTGAACCTTCCGTGCCGATACGCAAGTGCGGTCCCAGAACCACAAGACCCAATCCAATCGCTGCAATGGCCGCAACTGCAAGCAGGTATCTTCTTGCGGCGTGATTGTTCATCCTCGGGCGCCTGCGTTTGGCCGTTTTGCGGGTATGCGCGGCGGCACCGCAGCCCGCAGTCTTGCGATGTTACCCAAAAACCTGTGCCCTTGCCCGAATCGCACCGCGCGGCCACGCAAGACACGGCATCTGTTCGCTGCGCCGCTGTGTGGTTCGGCGCATGCGCCCGCGTTGCAGGCCCCGAATGCGCCATCCTTTACCGACAAGCCGGTTCGCTGGGCAGGTAACTGGCGCATAACAAACAACATAAGCGGCTACTTCTCAAATCCGGTCGCGGCGGGCTTCACTGGCCCCGCCCATCGACCCATGAAACGAATATGCCTTACGCTATGAGCGACGGCCTCCATTTTCAAGAAAAAGCACAGTTATTCAGGGCAAGCGTCTGCGTCGGCAAGTCGCCTTGCAAGTCAGGCACCGTCTGTTGCCATGATTTGCGTCAATTTCAGAAGAACATTGGCAAAGAATTGCCCGCATAGGCGGGGTTTCGCGCAAATGACCCCATGTGTGGTGATGCGCTGCCTTGTTGACCCAAGATCGGTCATGCGTTCTTAATGTGGCCGCAATTGGCCAATACGGTCCTAAAATCGATCACAACAAAGACAAACAAACCGAGCAGGCTCCGGCAACTTCATTGGCGTCCGCACGGGAATCCGATCTGGATTTTCCGTCTTGGCGTCGCACTACCTTTGCTCGTCCGCTTGTCGCGGGCCCGAGAGGACTATGTCTATGTCAAATTTTGGCGCATTTCTTATCGCCTTGAAAATGATGGAATCCGGCGGGGACTATCAAATCGTCAATTCACTCAATTTCATCGGCGCCTATCAATTTGGCGAGGCGGCACTGATTGACCTCGGCTACGTCAGCCGCGACCGCGACCCATATGACAACAACTTCAGTGGTGGCTGGACCGGCAAAAACGGGATCAACTCGACCAACCAGTTTCTCAACGCCCCGGCGGTCCAGGATGATGCGGCCGTGGAATGGATGCATGTCATGTGGGGCTACATCGAGGATCAGCAGATCGACAGCTATGCCTGGACCGAAGTCGGCGCGATGGAACTGACGCCAAGCGGCATGCTCGCCGCGGCGCATCTGCTGGGTGCGGGATCGCTGGCGCAATACATCAAATCGGATGGGCGGGCAGATCTGCGCGATCCTTATGGCATGCCCCTGTCCAATTATATCGAAAAACTGAACGGCTATGATATCCCTTTCGGCCCCGGCGATCCGCAGGTGGTTGCGCTCAACAACTGACCGCGCATTCAGGATCGGTCGCGGAATTTATGGGCGATGGCCTGCAAAATAATGCCGTTGGTATTCAAGTCACTGTAGTCACGCATCGCAGACAAGTCGCTTTCGAACAGCCCGACGCAGAAGCCACCACCGTCCGACCGTCCGTTTTCACGGATCACGCCGACAAGTGTGTCAGAATAGGCATGCGGATAGACCGCCGACCATAAATAGGCCGATTTGGCGCTGATCACGGCGGCGCGTCTCAGGAACGCCGGGCTGGAATGCCGTGGATCGCGGCTCCGGCTTGAAACGACCCAGGCACTCTCCCCTTCCCGGCCAAGCCGAAGCCCCTGAAAACTGAACCATGGCGCAAAGTTGAGCGGGGCCTCGGAAATGCATTTGAAACGCCCGGTGTCCTCAAACCAGCTCAGCTGCGCATCGAACAAGATATCGGCCAGATAACGCGATTGCGCGCTCAGACGCCCCTCTATCGCCTCCAACAGGTACGGTTCCGTGCCATAATGGCCCACATCGTCGGCCATATATAGCAAGCGCAGATAATGATCTGCGGTGCTTTTTTCATCGACGGCGGGCATCGGGTCCGTCATCGGCATTCCCCACGCGGCATAGCCCTGTCGTGCGTAGGCCGTGCAATGCGACAGGGTCACATCCCGCCATTGGCCGCTGGCATACCCAAAGGCCCGCCCATCCTTGATCGTTGCCGGCAAATCCCATCGGCCCACGACCGTTTTCGCCTGATCAGGTGTCAGCAACCCCGCATCAACCGCACATTTCAACGACAAAAGAAACCGCCCCACGTCGCAGGAATCAAACCCCGCATTCACGATCGCAAGCGTCCCGGAATCGAACAGGGCCGTGGGCAAGGACAGCCCTTCGATCGCGGTGGTCGGCAAATTCCCAAGGACCAGACCGATGCGCCCCTGCGCGTCTTCTCTTGCCACAAGCCCCAGTTCTTGGGCGGCAATAGTCCCCTGAATCTGGCTTGCCACATCCCAAAACGTCACGTCTCGGTTCAGCGTGACACTGGCCCCGCCCTGCCGTGTGCCCGCGCAAACTCCCGTTGCACGATGCGCGGTTTCATCAAGATAGCGCCACGCCCATGCCGCATCATCCAGATACGCCGCGCGGTCGCCCGTGCCCATGACCGTCGGCGCGGACATGCCTTGGGTCTTGCGACGCCGGTCTGACCAATATCGCGCAAGGATCTCGTCAGGTGCCAAATGTGCATCCACATAATCCGTCACGCCATGGAATTGCGCCAAACCGTCCTGCCGCGCCAATTGAAACTGCGCCAGCAGCGATTGCCGCTGCAGCGGTGTGGCAACATCGTCTGCGGAAACCAGCACAACCGCGTCCGTCATTGGATCGGCGTCCAGAGACCGCAGAAACTGCGCCGGATGGAACCGGGCCAGCGGCACGACGAACCTGCCGTTCTCATCCGGGCCGCTCCAGCCGGTTGCCAAATGCGAAGGCTGCAAAACGATCCGCCCAAGACTGTCGCCCGCAAGCGCCGTGTCGTCCGACAACAGCACGCAATCGCTTGGCGCATCCGGCCCGTCGTCTGCAATGGGGATACAATCGCCCTTGATCGCGGCTGACCCATCCGCCAGCCGCCCAAAGGCAAAATTGCTTCGGTCAAGGTCCTGCATGAAGGCGGCCATTGACGCGGTCTGCGCCGCATGGCCACGCGCGTCCATCAGCAGTCCGATCAGCTTTGACGCGCCCGGCCTGACCTGAAGGATGTAATCCGATGATCTCGTCGTGAAAATCCGCCCGTCCCAAACAGCCTGTTGCAGATGGTCAATCCAACGCGCGGCCTGTGGAACCGTATCGCCGGGGCGCAGCGAAATCATAAGAACCTGATCACCGACGGCGGCATCCATGTCGCCCAGTATCTTACCGGCATCGGCACCCAGCGTCACCGCCGCACCACCTGCAAGTTCAAGTTGCCCCCAATCCGGTGCTGCGATGGAACTTTGCGGCACAAGACCTGACGCGCCGCCTGTTTCGGGCAAGGTAAATCGCACCCGAAAGCCCGCTGATCGCATCGCATAGGGATCGACCTTGGGATATGTCGCGGGCTGCCATGTGGCAATGACCGGCGGCGCGGGCATACCCCAGATGCCCACCATTCCGCGCCGCGCCTCGGTCAGGGCACGCAAAACCTCATAGCGTCGCGTGGCCGTTATTTCCGGCAGGCCCACGACAATGTCCACAAGCCCCGGCTCTGCCAGCGCGCGTTCGGCGGCAAACCTGTAAATTGCGTCAGACCGCGCCGCCGATGGCCCCGCGTCTGACAGGGCAGGCAACACGACGGAAACCGATATCCCGGCAGCGACAAAGGCGCTGACAACAGGCCGAATATCATTGATCCGCAGGTCTTGCGCCGTTGCATCCAAGAGCAGGAACAGTGATTTTTGCGACGCGTCATCAGCCCATGCGCGCACAGGCAAATGCACGAACGGTAGTGCGGTCGTTGCCATGATCACGGTGCGGCGACTGATCATTTTCAATCTTGAATAATTTCTCGATTATCCAGCTATGCTACCCGATACATTGCCTAAAATCCAGCTTTCGCTAGCTGCAAACCCGCATCTTATGGTAACATGGGATTTGTAGTGGTCCTGTCTTGGCAGGTATGTGATGAGTGCGCGGGGCGAAAGTTGAACAAGCTGGAGAAAACAGAAGTTTTCCGATTGCCCGATCCTCAAAGAGTTTTTGAGGACTTGTCCGGCCAACGTGCGCGGCGTCTGGGCCTTGCGGTTTTGCTGATATTTTCCGTGATCACCGTCTGGACCACCGATTTTCTCTACCGCACCTACACCCTGCCCGCGCCGTCAGCACAAGCTGCTGAAATCCTGCCGCTGGCCGTCGCACGGGATGATTTGAACGCAATCGGCACCGCCCGCCTGCTGGTGATGGCATCGGCAACCGGGTCAGATTGCGGCCTGCGCTTGTTGCCGCGTTCCTTCCGGTCTGTCGGCGTGGCGGGGTATCTTCCCTTCAATGATCCAACCGCATTGTCAGGTCTTCGGGCCAACTGCCGAAATTTGGATAGCGTCCTTTACGACGCCTACACATTTGGTGCCGTCGGTCCGTAAATCATGCTGCGCGGCAGCGATGCCGGGGCCTTTCCGCTGGATGACCTCCGCGACCCGTTCTTGTGGCAAAGAGTCCCCGCAGGCTATCCGATCATTCGCCCCTCGGCAGGATTGGGCCGCGATACGGTTGAAACGATACTGGCCAGCCAGCCTTTTCTGCAAAGCCTGCAAACCCTTGCGCCACCGGTCCGCGATGGCGGGGTCTGTCTGGACCTCACGGACTATCCCAATACGCCACATGTTGTCCTGCGCCGCGTGCTGAACGCCCTTCGGGCCGGATTGACCGGGTCGGGGCTGGAAACCTGCCTTATCGGCACAGCGGGCGCGGCATTTTGGACGGACGCGGCCTTGGTGCAAGACGTCGATCGGGCCGTCGCCATAACGTTCGACCCGCAACCCGGGCCAACCTCGCCAACAGCCTCGCAAACCCGATCCGAAAATGACATCCCACGGTTCAATGCCCTCGTCCCCGCCGAAAAAAGCATCCTCGCAATCGGGGGGTTTGGCACGGCATGGCGCAGCGGCCAGCGCCAGTCAGAGCGTATCCCCTTCGCGATGGCGATGCAGCGTGCCGCAATCCATCAGGGTGCGATAACCTTTCAGCCAGACGCCGGAAACACCAACATCCGCTATCTGGATGCAAGCAGGCGGATCAACCAGATCTGGTTGCTCGATGGTATCTCCTTTGCCAGTCAGCGCGCATTGGCGGTCGCGGGACAGCAGGTGGCGGTCTGGCCGCTGGGTTACGAAGACCCGTCAATCTGGACCCAGTTGACCGCGGCGGATCAGTCACGCGCTGGCAATTCAGGTATCGACGGGCCGCTGCGCTTTGACAATCAACTGATCGTCTCGGGCAACGGCCCTTTTGCGCGTCTGACCGCCCCGCAGACCGATGGGCTAAGACAGACAGACCGCGACGCGCGCGATGGCCGGATCGTTGGCCAGACGTATCAAAGCATCCCGCAGCCGGTGACCTTTTCCTTCTTCGGCGCAGGCGGTCCGGGAACATTGGCTCTCAGCTTTAACGGTCTGGGCGACAGGACCAGCACCCAAAAGCTTTTCACCTTGCTCGCGGACTACGGCATCGAAACGACCTTCTTTGCCAGCGCGTCTGATTTGCTTTTGTCGCGTGATCAGCTTGCACAGGTGCTGGCGCATGGCCACCAGATCGGGACAACCTCACCCCAGCAGACAAGCAGATCGTGGCCGACGCAAATCTGGTCGCGCATTACCGACAACATGGCCCAAAGCATTCTGGCCGGAGAACTGGGGATAGGGGCAATTCTCGTCCGTACGCCTGCGTTGAACGGGCCGCTGCCCGTGCGCGAGACAGAATTGAACCAGTTGAAATCGCTTCTGGCGCGCGGATATATTCCGGTCTTTGCCAGCCTTCCCGCGGCGTTCGGCAAAATCGACACGACGCGGCTGGTGTCGGACGTCAGGGCTGCGGCACTTGCGCGCGATATCAATATTCTCAGCTTTGATTTCTCGCCCCAGAATGCCGCCGATGTCGTCGCGGCACTCCCCACCATTCTTGCGGCGTTGGACAGGGATGGATTTGCCTTTCGTTCGGTGCGCGAAATCGGCGGTCTTGACACAGTCACGATCATGCCCCCCGCCAACACGCTGCCGCCCGCCCGCGACCGTTTTACCTATGGGTTTCTGGGGCTGTCATGGATCGGCGTGCAGGGCTACATCCTGCTGCTGGCATTGATCGTGACGATCCGCGCGCCGATTTACCTCGTGCTGGCGCTCTTGCGTCGGCCACGGACCGGGATTGACCCCGCCTTCCGGCCAGCGGTGAACATCATCGTGCCTGCCTATAACGAAGAAAAGGTGATCGCGCGGACGATCACATCCATCCTTGCGTCACACTATGATAACTTCGAAATCACCGTCGTCGATGATGGATCGACCGACAATACGGTCGCGATCATAGAGACCCTCCAGAAACACCACGAAAAGGTAAATCTCCTGCGCGAGGAAAACCACGGGAAATGGCACGCCGAAGACCTCGCGATTTCCCGGTCGTCAGCGCCGATCTTTATCATTGTCGATGCTGACACGCTTTTGCATCCCGATGCCATCAGCATGATTGTGCAACCGTTTCAGGACCCACGCGTCGGCGCGGTTGCGGGCACGGTCGAAGTGGGCAATGCGGGCAATGTACTGACCGTTCTTCAGGCCATTGAATACAAGATCAGTCAGATTCTCGTGCGCCGCGCCTACGAGACGTTCGGCGGCATTCTGGTGGTGCCCGGTGCCATCGGCGCATGGCGCAGAGCGGCTGTCGAAAAAGCGAACTACGTTTCAGGCGAGACGATTACCGAAGATGCCGATTTGACCGTCGCGATCCACCGCGCCGGTTACAAGGTCATGTATCAAGAAGATGCGCGGTCCTATACCGAAGCCCCGGAAACGCTCAAAGATCTGATGAAACAACGGTTCAGGTGGTCATATGGCATGTTGCAGGTCGCCTGGAAGCATCGGCGCTCCGTACTCGAGGGCAAGGTGGTGGGGCTTGTGTCGATCACCGATGCGCTGTTGCTGCAACTGATCGGCAGTCTGCTTTATCCCGTGATCGACATCATTCTGGTGATCACGCTGTTCCAGTTTGGATCGGACTTGCTGATGAACGGCACGGCGGTGATTGGCAATCTTTCAACCATCGCAATTGCCACATATCTGGCGCTGACACTTGTCGACGTGTTCAACCTGCTGTCGGTCTTCTATTTCGAAAAGAAATGGGAGTGGCGCTTGCTGCTCTATATCCCGCTGTTGCGCTTTGGCTTTCGCCAGTTGCTTTATATCTCCTCCATGCGCGCCATCTTCCGCGCCCTTGTGGGTGGCACAAGCCAATGGAACAAACTCAACCGGACCGGAACCGTCACGATGGAGCTTCACAGCCGCACACCCTGACATCGCGCAGCTGCAAAAATGCCCCCCCCAGGGCCGGGGCCGCGCAAAATGCCTTACGTCGTTGTATCCACGTAAAGAAGGTATAGCCCCTCAGCGGTCAACCATCGGCGGACGTTGCCGTAGCCGTCACCGCGCTCACATCGGGATTGGTCGCCTTGACCGTGATACCGGTACAATTGCTGCCCCCCAGATGTGTGCCGGTGATCGGCCCCCCGGCAACGCATATGTTGCGGCCAATTCCCGACAGCGCGCGGCGGCCACAAAATGCCCGTCCGGCTACCGGTCTCGGACGTCATCGCCTGTGGGCCGGCTGACGGATCGGGCGCACCGCAGGGCAGTTTCGCATTTCATAGCCGCAGGACACCCGTTAAGCTCGGGACCAATGCAACTTGCAAAGGAACCGTGATATGTCGCTCAAATATCTGCACACTATGGTGCGCGTCAAAGATCTCGAAAAATCCATGGCCTTTTACGAACTGCTCGGCCTCAGGGAAACCCGCCGCTACGACAACGACGGCGGGCGGTTCACGCTGGTTTTCATGGCCCCTCCCGGACAAGAGGAATGCCCCGTTGAACTGACCTACAACTGGGACGGCGACGACGGGCTGCCGTCCGATGGGCGGCACTTTGGCCACCTCGCCTACCGCACGTCGAATATTTATGAACTATGCCAGCACCTTATGGATAACGGCGTGACCATCAACCGGCCCCCGCGCGACGGTCATATGGCTTTCGTGCGCTCACCCGACAACATCTCGATCGAGCTTTTGCAGGAAGGTGACAACCTGCCCCCTGCCGAACCTTGGGCCAGCATGCAAAACACCGGCCATTGGTAAGGGGCGCCCTCATCACCGGGCTTTGCCTTGCGGCGGGTCCGGGCCACGCCTGCCGCCTGGCGCTTGTCTTGGCAATGGATGTGTCATCGTCGGTTGATGCCGACGAAGACATGCTGCAGCGCGGCGGCCTTGCGGCGGCGCTGATCGCCCCCGATGTGCAGGCCGCATTTTTCGCCAGCCCCGATCCCGTTGCGCTGTTCGTCTTTGAATGGAGCGGGCGCTACAACCAGCAGGACCTGATTGACTGGACCCTGATCAGCGGCCCTGCCGATCTGCTGGGGGTCGCCGAAACCATCGCGACCAGCAAACGCAGCCACAACGACTTTCCTACCGCCATGGGGCACGCATTGGGGCACGCCGCGACACGCCTGCGCGACGCGCCCGCCTGCCTGTTCCACACGATCGACATGGCAGGCGATGGCGAAAACAACGATGGCTTCGGCCCCGCCGACGCTTACGCCGCCTTCCCGCTGGACCACGTGACCGTCAACGGTCTGGTCATCAACGCCGCCGAATTCGAAGCCGAGACCGAACTGATCCCCTTTTACCGCGATCAGGTGATCAAAGGGCCCGGTGCGTTCATCGAAATCACCAATGGTTTCACCGATTACGAAGCCGCGATGCGGCGCAAACTGATCCGCGAACTGTCGGCGCAGATCATCGGCCAAACCCATATGCCACCGGACCCCAACGGATGATCCGCGCCCTGATCCTATGCGCCCTGCTTCCACAGGGCGCCGCAGCGGGGTGTCGGCAGGCCCTTGCCCTTGGGCTTGATGTATCTGGGTCGGTCGATGCCGCCGAATACCGCCTCCAGCTTGATGGGCTGGCGGCGGCCCTGACCAGCGACGCGGTGCAACAGGTGCTTTTCGCCCAGCCCGACGCCCCCATCCGCATCACCGTCTATGAATGGAGCGGCCCCGAGGACCAGTCCATTATCCTGCCATGGACCCCCCTGACCGCCCCTGATGATCTGGCCCGCGCCACCACCACCCTGCGCGCGCACCAAAGGGGTCGCGCCGCGCCGACCACCGCCATCGGGTCCGCGATGCTGGCTGGTTTTGCGCTTCTGGCGGATCAAACCGACTGTTGGAAACGCACCCTTGATCTGGCCGGCGACGGCCCCGCCAACACCGGCCCGCGCCCGCAGGACATCGGTCACGATCTGCTGCCCGGCGGCGTGATCGTCAACGGGTTGGTCATCGGATCCGGGGACCAGCGCGGCGACGATGAACGCGTGGCCGACATCAAGGCGCTGTCGTCCTACTACCGCAATTACGTGCTGCGCGGGCCCGGTGCCTTTGTCGAATCGGCGCTTGGGTTTGATGACTACGCGGCGGCCATGGAACGCAAACTGCTGCGCGAACTGCAAAGCATCGCCATCGGCCACGCAGCACCCCCGCAGTAATGGCACCACGCATCCGCCCAGACCGCCCCGATGCGTACAGCCAGTCCGCGCCGCCATGCCCCGCAGCAGTCCGATGCCGGAAACCCCGTTCAAAATACTTGAACCCGGGCTGGCACCCCGCGGCACCAGATCGCCGAACAAATCCCTCGTTACACACAAGTTGCCGCACCGAAATGCGTCAATAGATATAGCGGATCTGCTCCGTCCAATATCTTTCCACCCGGCGCAATGCCGTGGCGATATCCTCGATCCCGGTCTGATCCAGCACCCCGCGATCCACCAGCCCCTCGGAATGGGCGGCGAACAGCTTGGACACGACCACGCGCACCCCACGGCCTTTTTCGGTCAGGCGCACCCGCACGGACCGGCGATCAATCTCGCTGCGTTCGTGATGCATATAGCCCATGTCGACCAGCTTCTTCAGATTATAGGACACGTTCGATCCCTGATAATAGCCGCGCGTTTTCAGCTCACCGGCCGTCACCTCATTGTCACCGACATTGAACAGCAACAGCGCCTGAACCGCGTTGATCTCCAACACGCCGACCCGCTCGAATTCGTCTTTGATCACATCCAGCAACAGCCGGTGCAGCCGCTCTACCAAGGTCAGCGCATCCAAATACGATGCCATGAACGCCGCACTGCGCGCCGCTGACATGCCATCTTTTCTGGTGACGTCCAGATCAGTGTGAATACTCATTTTCTTACTCCGTCTTCTGCCCACAATCGGCATAAGACGAAACAAAGAAAAATCAGTTAAACGATAAAATTTAACGTATTTGGCCGCAAATCACGCTGGGCGGGTGACGCCATGGGCGCCGGCCGCAATCTGTGCGACCAGATCGGCATAGGGGGCAGGCACTGCAAACTGGCCATTCACCCAGCCGTAAATATCATGATCATTCTCGGCCAACAGCGCATCATAAAGCGTCAGCATCGCATCCGACATCTGCGCCAGATGCGCCCCGGCAAAGGCCGACAGGATCAGGTCCATCTCCTTGATGCCGCGCCGCATCGACCGCATGTGCAGCCGCTTGACCCGTGCGTCCGGCGTTTCCGTCATATGTTTTCCTTCAGCGCAGCCCGCAGCCGCTTTTCCAACTGCCCCAGTTTTTCACCCGACCGCGTGATTTGCCCGCGCAGCGCGCGCAACTCGGTCAACAGCGCCAACACATCATCGGACATCGGTGCAGCATCGGCAGGCGCATCAGGCCCGTCGCCCGCGCCCGTCAACAGCCAACTCAGCGAGACGCCCAACATCCCCGCCAACATCTGCAACCGGTTCGCGCGCGGCTCTTTGATATCGTTTTCCCATGCGGCCAGCGTCGCCGCCTTCACACCCAGCTTTTGCGCCAACAGCTCTTGGGTCAGCCCCGCACCCTCGCGCGCACCGGCCAGCCGGTCCCCAAATGTTGCTGCATCTTCACTGAACCAACCTGCATCGTCTGTCATTACGTCATCCTTGCCGCTTGCCATCTGTCGTGCCTGCATCCTATGTCATATCAGGCACCCTTTTACCACCGGATCACTGACATGACTTTTCTCTCTGCGACACTCGACCGCGTCAAACCATCTCCCACGATCGCCGTGACCACCAAAGCCGCCGAACTCAAGGCCGCCGGGCGTGACATCATCGGCCTCGGCGCAGGAGAGCCGGATTTCGACACCCCCCAGAACATCAAAGACGCCGCCGTCGCCGCCATCGCCGCAGGCAAGACCAAATACACCGCCGTCGATGGTATCCCAGAGCTGAAACAGGCGATCTGCGCCAAATTCGCCCGCGACAACGCGCTGACCTACACCGAGGCTCAGGTCACCGTCGGCACGGGCGGCAAACAGGTCCTGTATAACGCCTTCATGGCCACCCTGAACCCCGGAGACGAGGTGATCATTCCCGCCCCCTACTGGGTCAGCTACCCCGATATGGTCCTGCTCGCCGGTGGCGAACCCGTCATCATCGAAGCCACGCTCGCGGCCAACTTCAAAATCACCGCCGCCCAGCTCGAGGCCGCGATCACGTCAAGGACCAAATGGTTCCTGTTCAACTCTCCGTCCAACCCCACCGGGGCCGGCTATAGCTGGGACGAGCTGAAGGCCCTGACCGATGTGCTGCTGCGCCATCCCCACGTCTGGGTCATGACCGATGACATGTACGAACATCTGGCCTACGGAAACTTCAAATTCTGCACCCCCGCACAGGTCGAACCCGCCCTTTATGACCGCACCCTCACCGTCAACGGTGTGTCCAAGGCCTATGCCATGACGGGCTGGCGGATCGGCTATGCCGCCGGGCCTGAAATGCTGATCAAGGCGATCCGCAAGGTCCAGTCACAGTCCACCTCCAACCCCTGCTCGGTCAGCCAATATGCCGCCGTCGAGGCGCTGAACGGCACTCAGGATTTTCTGGCGCCCAACAACGCACTGTTCGAACGTCGCCGCGATCTGGTGGTCGGCCTGCTGAACGAGGCGCCGGGCGTGATCTGCCCACAGCCCGAAGGCGCCTTCTATGTCTACCCGTCCATCGCGGGCTGCATCGGCAAGACCTCGGCGGCCGGGACCCTGATCGACAACGACGAAACCTTTGCCACCGCCCTGCTCGAAGAAACCGGCGTTGCCGTCGTCTTTGGCGCGGCCTTTGGCCTGTCTCCCAACTTCCGGGTCAGCTACGCGACATCGGACGCCGCATTGCAAGAGGCCTGCACCCGAATCATCAACTTCTGCAAAGGCCTGACCTAGCCGATGACCGACCTGCCGCAATATTACTTCCGTATCCGCGACAACGGCGCGATCGTGTTCCGGCTGGACACCCAAAACCCGCATCGCCGGATCGAGATGGAACAGATCGCCCTGATCAATACCAACCGTGGGGATTTCAAACCCCACGGTGATCAGGTCCTGACCGACGCCGACACCGATGCCATCCAAACATGGCTTACCAGCCGCATGGCGACGCTGGCCCAGCGCAGCATCGACGACATTCACCGCACCATCGACCACCTGAACCTCACGACCCAATGGGCACAATCCAAGGCCACGGATGAACAACTGGCCGCACTGACCGACCCGCTTTTGCTGGCCATGCACGACCTGCGGACCGTGCTGGTGCGCAAAAAAGCGGACCGTCTTGTGACCGGTCAGGATACCTAAAGCCATTCGCGGCAAAAAAACCCATCGCCCGGACCGACACGTCGTCGTCTAAATCGGCAGAACCCGTAGGGCGGGGATTTCCCCGCCACACGTCAAAGACAGACAACCGTACGTACGCTGTCTGTACGGGATCGGTACGCGATCCGGCAGGGCTTACAGGCCCCTAAACCGCCTGCGGCGGGGGCCGCCCTTCATCCCATGCGATGATATTATCCAGCGCCATCTGCCCCATCGCTTCGCGCACTTCCAACGCCGCCGTCCCCAGATGCGGCAAAAGCACGACGTTTTCCAGCGCGCGCAATGCTTTGGGAACAAAGGGTTCCTTGGCGAATACATCCAGCCCCGCACCCGCGATTTGCCCCGTCTGCAAGGCCGCGATCAGCGCATCCTCATCCACCACATCGCCGCGCGCGATATTGATGAAAATCCCCGTAGGCTTCATCGCGGCCAAGGCGCCAGCATCAATCAAATGCGCGTTCCTCCCACCCCCCGGCACCGTCACCACCACAATATCCGACTGCGCCATCAGCGCCTCGAGCGTGTCCACCTGACGCGCCGGAACGTCCACATCCTTGGGCGACCTGTTGTAATAAATCACAGGCATATCAAAGCCATAGTGGCACCGCCGCGCGACCGCCTGCCCGATCCGACCCATGCCGATAATACCCACACGCTTGCCCGTCACATGGGTGCCGAGCATCTGCGTCGGTGCCCAGCCGGTCCAGTGGCCTGCACGCACCAGCCGCTCGCCCTCGCCTGCGCGGCGACAGGTGGACAGGATCAGGGTCATCCCAATGTCAGCGGTCGCATCGGTCACAACATCAGGTGTGTTCGACACCACGACCCCCGCCATCTTGGCCGCGTCCACGTCAATATGGTTGTAGCCCACACCGAAATTGGCCAGCACGCCACAGCGGATATCGCCCGCGAACGCGCCCTTCACGAATTGGTCACCCAAGGTCGGCAGAATCGCATCATAGGCGCGCAAGGCCGCCGCCGCCTCGTCTGGGGTCAACCCCTGCGCCGCATCGCGCAACGTCACGTCATAGCGCGCACGCGCCGCCGCCAGCGTCGCATCGGGCAACAATCTGGTAATCAACAGCTTTTTCAATGCAAACGTCCTCCTACGGGCACCGTCTGATCCGGCCCGACCAGCACAATCTCGCCGTTTTCATCCGGCAATCCCAGCACCAGAACCTCCGACATGAACTTACCGATCTGTCGCGGCGGAAAGTTGACGACCGCCATCACCTGCTTGCCCACCAACGTCTCGGGCCTGTAATGCGCGGTGATCTGGGCCGATGTCTTTTTCTCGCCAATCTCATCACCGAAATCAATCCACAGCTTGATCGCAGCCTTGCGCGCCTGTGGAAACGGTTCGGCGCGCAAGACGACCCCGACCCGCACATCGACCTTCAGAAAATCATCAAATGAAATCTCACTCATTGGCCAGTTCCCGCGACCGGGCAGCCGCCGCCGCGACCGCGCGTCGCAGCAAGGCCGGAAACCCGTTTTCCGGGTCCATCAACACCGCAAGTGCGGCCTGCGTCGTGCCATTGGGTGATGTGACATTCTTGCGCAGCTGCGTCGGATCGTCGTCTGCGTTCTCGGCCAGATCACCCGCGCCGCCCACCGTGGCCTTGGCCAGCGCCATCGCCAGATCATCGGACAGACCCTCTGCGACGCCCGCCGCGGCCAAGGTCTCGATCAGATGAAACACATAGGCAGGCCCCGACCCGGACACGGCGGTGACAGCATCCATTTGGTCTTCATGGTCCAGACGGACCGTCTGCCCAATCGCGCGCATCAATGCCTCGGCCAAGGCCAAATCGGCTTCGTCGGTGTTTTCATTACCAATCAATGCGGTAATGCCCCGCCCAATCGCTGCGGGCGTATTGGGCATGGCGCGGATAATGGGGGTTTGATCGCCCAACATCTGCGCGAACATCCGTATCGGCGTGCCCGCCGCGACGGAAATCACCAAGGTGCGGCCATTCCCCAAAACCTTCATGTCCGGCAGGGCCGCGGCCATCATCTGCGGCTTCACTGCGATCAGTGCAATCGCCGGATCATCGGGCAAAGCTTCGCCGATATGCACGCCCTGCGCCTTGAGCCAGTCCGATGGATAAGGTTCAATCACCCAAACCGATTGCTGCGGCAAGCCGTTGCGCAACCATCCGGCCAGCATCGCCGAACCCATTTTGCCACAGCCCAAAAGGACAAGGCCCCGTGCGGCAACATCATTCATATCCATAAGGTGTCCCTCCTGTTTTATGCGCAGAAGGTTAGGCAAACGAAGGGTGGGTTGAAACCCACCTTACGGTATATTTTCACGCGCGCCCGTATGCCCCGCCGATTGCCACCTGCACGGCATCCGCCGGCGTCCGCTCGGCCCATGTCACAAGCTGTATCGCCGGATAATACTGTTCGCACGCGTTCACGGCCGCACTGATCATCGTATCGACCTGCTCCGGGCCGGCCACCTGATCGCCTGCCAATACCAACCCATAGCGATAGACCATCAGCTTTTGCTCTTCCCACCAAGTGAACGAACCCGCCCAGCAGCGATCATTGATCGTGTTCAGCGCCTCGTAAAGGGCGGGAATACGGTGCGGCGGCGGCTCCATCTCGTAGGTGCAGATCAGGCGCAGGGTTTCATCAAAAGCCGACCATGCCAGCGTGATGGAATAGCTGCGCCACTGGCCCGCGACGACCATTGCGATTTGATCGTCGTGGATCCGGTCAAATTCCCACGCATGGTGTTCCGCGATGTGTTCGACAAGGTCGATGGGATGAAGATCGTCAGCCTCAAGGTACTGCTCGGACAATGCCATATGCTCGGCCTCACTGCGTTGGCGCATGGGGACATGGCAGTGCCCAAGCGCTAGGTGCCTGCTCTAGGTGCGGTATGGTTCACGATCCGCCCCTACGACATATGGTGCGGGATGTCAGGGTCATCTGTAAAGCAGTTTTTTGGGGATAAGTCGTGCGTCAGGGGAAAATCATGGGGATATGTCTGTAGCGCGACAGTGAAATTTGCAGTGCGAAACAGTTAAAGTTGCAGCGGAGCGCTTTTTCTTTCGCCGCCATTATGGCTGCAAGATCACACCAAAATTGAAAACGAGGAACCGGCGCTGCGCGAGCGGGCCTACCGGCTGGACATAGACGACCAGTGCGCCGGGGCGATCCGTGGTGTAATTGATGGTCTCATCAAACGTTTGCCATGCGAATTTAGAGATTGGAAAATTGGTCAACTGCGCCAGTAGCACGCGGTTTTCGACACCCGTGCCACTACCCCAATCACCGCCGGGTTCGGCGCGCAGTAAATAGAGCCGCAGATTGACAGCCGTCAACTCATTGTCCGACGGGGTGATCCGACCAAAAAAGGATTTTATCTGCGACCCGGCCCGCACATATGGCCCGCTCTGCGCCCAGTCATAGGTTGGGTCGACGCCCGTCCCGGCATCGTCCAACTGGTTCGTCGTCGAAATGCCTAAATCCTTGTTGAATGTCACCCAGCGGTTGTTTGTCTCCATATAAAACCGCCCGCTGACCTCGACCAAAACGCCATCGCTGTCGGCTGCTGGGCCGACATCACCCTGATCGCCCTTGATTCCCTGCTGACCTGCTGGACCAGCCGGGCCCGCCTCTCCGATCACTCCTGCATCGCCTTGCAGGCCTTGCAACCCCTGTGGGCCGGTGGGTCCGGCTGGTCCTATCGGGCCAGATGGGCCGGGATCGCCCTGTGGACCTGCCGCGCCTGCAGCCCCCTCGTATACTGTCACAACCACGGTCTCCGGCGCGCCACCTGCGACCGTGACCGTCACGGTGTCAGTTTCCGGTGCGACGGTGACGGCGACCGTCTCGGTGATTTGGGTCACGGTGATCGCTGTGGTGTCAGTCATGCGCGGTTTCTCTGGACTGGCATCTGCCCGGTCAGATACGTGCGCACCGCCCCGTCGGGGAATGTCAGGCGCAGGTCGTAAAGGTAGATATCCGAACTCAGTTGCGGGTTTGGCGCCACGAACGGTTCGAGCGTAATCGTGTTTCCACTCAGGCTCAGACCATTGCCAATCGTGGCGGTGATGATCATTTCTTTGTTCAGAGAAAGGGCGAATTCTGCAGTGATGCCGGTCAGATCAATGCTGAACGCAAACGGAACCGGATGCGTCGTGTCGCCGCCATACTGCCGAGGCAAATCATAGGTAGCTGGGGTCATTTCAATCCTCGTTTAATGGGGTCTTAAACACTCTGTTTATCCGGCACAGATCAGACCGGCATCTGGTGCGGGCAGTGTCCGGTACAATTTGACCACACGCGACACGTGCCCGGCAGGCAGCGCAATCCCATCCGTGACCAGATCCCCGCCAAAGCTACGCAGGTACGCCTTGGCCAGATGTGCCGCATTATCCTGCAACAGCACATTGTTGCGGCCTGTCAGATATGGTCGGTATTGGCGCAAAACCTCTGCCGGGTTCAGCAGGGCCACATAGTTGCAATAACTGCCATTCCAGCCGGCAACGCAGGTCGACCATGGATCGTCAGGCGTGCCAAGCCCATCAGAATTGCCCAGATCAAAATTGCCGCTGCGCTCTGCCGCCCAATCCGCAAAACCGCCACCCACACCGGCCGACCGCGTATCGCCGCCATTGGGGGCTTGCAGCATCATGATGTAATCATCGCTCAGGATCGCATCAGCGCTCAGCGTGCGCGTTGTCTCGACCAGCACCACGCCACCGCGAATGTAGGTCACCTTGCGCGCCAACGTGGCAAAGGGCGTCGCCGTCCCCGGAAAGCTCAGTGTCGTTTGGTATGCCAGCACAATTTCCGTCCCGGTAAAGCGCGTGTATTGTGCCGCACCGTCCCAATCGACCACGACACCATCGACCGTGACCATCAGATCGGCATTGCTCAGCGCCGTTTCTGCGCCATGCACGCCGGAGACAAAGTTATCACCGGCGGGCCATGCCACACTGTCTGCCGGACGCCACCGCGAGGCGTACCAGTGATTGCCCGGCCCGCTCAGGACATGTGTGCCAAAGTCAGTGCCCGGCGACGTGGGCATGTCACGTATGTCGAAATTATCCTCTGCGGGGTTCGCCTCGACGGTTTCATCAATCGCGATGATGCCCGTGGAATAAACCCCCGCCGTTGTCGAGGTGCCGGGCACCACCGCGACATGGATAAAATAATCGCCCAGCGGCAACCCAATCGCCACCTGCACGCTCTCCACACCACTGGTGCCGTTCATATCCAGCGTTTTGGTGGTATATGTGGCAATCTCGGCCCCCGTCGCATCATAGACAAAGAATTCGACTGTGCCGCGCCCGGTGCCGCGCCAATAACTGAATTCCATGCCCGTAGCATTGGGTACGGCGTAAACCAGCACCGTGCCCGGCGTCAGCGTTTTGTCCGACGTCTGGCCGGGGTCGGAATTGGTGACGGTCCAGCCGTGTACCCCTACATCATCAAACGCAATCGGATCCCACGCCTGCACGCGCAGGTCATAAATGCGCCCTGTATCGTATGGCGTGAAATACTCGATTTTGACATTATAGGACCCGGCGCTGATGACCGTTGCCACCGGATATACGCCCAATGCCCCGTTAGGGTCGCGGTAGTCGATCATATATTGCGCGGGGGTCGGCAACCCCACCCCCGTACCAGGCCTGCGGGGCGCGAGGTATTCTCCGGTAGCCACGTATATCTCAGGACCGCCACTCTCTCTCACCGTGACACGGGCAGTTGCACCATCCGCATAGACAGCGGGCGCTTCGACCGTGATTCTCCCGCCAGCGGGCACGCTGATGGTATAGGACACGGTCGACGTGAAGCTGGCGGCATCGTCGGTATAGTAACAATCTGCGATCCCATTCTGCGTCACCGGCCCGGTCCATGTACCAGTACGTGTGGCCGCGGCGGCCAGCACGGTTGCCGTCGGCGTCGCGGCGGTGATCCCCGATGTGCCCGTGGCACCCAGCAGCGGGCGTGTCGCACCACTGTAAAGCAAGGCCAGTGTCCCAATCGTGTAATCCGGCGCACCAGCGGCACCGGGCAACAACCGCGTGCTGGAAAAGTGCCGGATCCAGTCAGTGCCAGCTTTGCCCAGACATGACAGAACAGCAAATTCAACATAATCAGTCCGGCGCTTTTCGATCACGACCTCTTGGCGGATCGCGTTCAGCGGCTCCAATGCGTCCAGCGCGGCGCGCAGGCCACGCGCCGGGACCGGGTCGGTCGGCTGCAACACGCGCAGGCGCACGCCGCCACCGGTTTGCGCGTCAAACAGCGTCGCGTCTGATGGCACCACTTCGTAGGGTGCACTGCCATCCGCAATCCGCACCACATCGCCGTCCGCGACCGTCCCGACCTGACCGCCAACATAGGTCAGGACCGTATCCTGCAGCAGGTCCAGCACCGACCGTTTGGTCGTTGTTACAAACGCCACAACATCGGCATAGACGCCGGCCACGACCTTGGAATAATCTGCGCGGCTCCAGCCTGGTGCAAAGTTCGTAGTGGATGCAGCATCGGCCAGCGGGATCAGCCAGTCACCGACGGCAAAAACTTGGCCGTCAACAGATCCTGCGACCTGCGTGATATAGAAGGTGCCCAGCACGGCCGCACTTGGAAATGCGCCCGCCGTTGCGTCCCATGCCCCGGCCGGGGCCAAACCCGCCGCCAGCGCCGCAACTTGTGCAGCCAGCGTGCCCACGGCGGTGGCACTTGCCTTTTCGGCCAACAGGGCCGCACTCAGAGCGGCCAGTGGCAAATCACCGATCCGCACCCATGCCCCGGCGCCGCTGATACCCGTTTTTTGATAGACCCCATTGGCACCCGACGCCGCCTCGCCCCACACGCTGGCCAACGTCCCGGCAGCCCACCCAAGGTCAGCGGTCAAGCTCGCCTGCGTGGCATAGGCCGGCCCAAGCCGCCCGCTGACGGCGGCGACAAGACCCGCCATCGACAGCGACCCCGTCGTGCCGTCCTTGTTGCCCAGAACGGCATCAAGATCCGAAAAGCCGGGAAAGTCAGTCGTGCGTTGTCCATTTTGTGCCATGTCACATCCTCTGAAAGGTCTGCCCGCACTCTCGCGCGCGCGTGACCCCAAAGAAACCCACAAGCGCTTGCGGGGGCGTGACGGATGATCAGGTAATGGTGACGGTAAACGGCCCCGCCAATGGCCCCGCTTCGCCTGCAACTGTCCGGGCTTCGACGTGGTAGTCATAGACACCGGCAGCGGCCGTATTGATCACGCTGACCGTCATCGATGGCGTCGATGCCACCGGGCTGCCAATCGCATGTACGGCCCGGTCAACGGCGCCCCCCGTTGGCACGCGGTAGATTTGGAACGACGCAGTTGCAGTGTCCGGCCCCGCAGTAATAGCCACCTCTGCACTCCCCACGAAGCCGGTCACAACCACGGCGCCGTCAGGTACCGTTGGCGGCGTGGTGCTGGTGCCGGTCGCAATATCAAAGGTGATCACGGCGGTATAGGCACTGGCCACGATCCCCGTCATGGCGCGGCCCCGGATTTCGATATCATCGCTCAGATGATAGCCCGTGATTGCTGTGCCACCATCGGCAACAGGCACCATAATCGTCGTCCAGACACTGCCACCAACCGGTCGATGATCAACCTCAAACGTGGTTGCCAATACGGCTGATCCAAGACCCCCGGCAAGCAGCACCTCAACGGTGTCTGACCCGCCGCCCTGAACCGTCCCTGCCGATACAGCCAGCACCTGTGGCGTTGCCGGGGGGCCGGCAATGTCCGTCACCTCTGCCCCCACACGGCCATCCCAGACGGGGGGCAGATCGGCGTCGGTCAGCGTGTCGATCTGTGGTGCGGCAGCCACCAGTAGAAGCCGCGCTGCAAAGTCCTGTGCAGGCTCCACACCACGCACCCGCAATGCCAGACTTTCGGTTGCAATTGGGCCGATATGAACCACTTCACCAACGTCCGGCACCGGCCCCGAAATGACAAAGCGCAGGCTGCGTGTCGGCTCCGTCGTGGCCATGATTGCACGCACCAGCGAGGTTCCAATCAAATCATCGGCGTCGGCATATATCCGAAACCGCATGCCATAGCCTTCCGGGATCACCATATCTTCGTCCAGTGTGACCAGATCACCCGTGACCGCCTGCACCCGTGCTGCCGATTGTGTATTCTCAAGAACATCAAAGCTGCCCATCACCAGATCACCGCGTGTCGCCACCCGCGAAACCCCGCCCTGAATAACACTAAAGGCGTCGGGCCGATGGATCAGCTCGTACATGCGGCGGCGTGTCTCGCGCCAGATTTCATCGGGGTCGGTCTTGCCGGGCATCTCCAACGCCTCGGTCAAAGTGATGTCACCGGTGTGACCCGGCCAGGGGATCACCCGCTCGGCCTCTTGATAGTCGTTGGTCGCATCCAGAAACCGCACGCGCATTGCGTCGGGCGGCGTAAAATATGATCGTGTCCAACCAAATTCAGCGCTGTTACGCGGGTTCGCGTGATCAATCACCAAATCCTGCGGACGATCAATAACAACGCCCCAACGCAACCCGTCGTGCCGTGGTGTTGCGCGACCGGCGGCACAGATCACCGTCAACATATCACCCAGACTTTCGGACTGATCATGCACCCGGTCGTATTTCAGGCCCTTGGTCAGGCACCAGTCATGCCAGTCTGCAATCAGGTCCATGTCGATTTCGCCCTCGGTCACAGGGTAAGGCGATGAAGGGCTCTGTTGCACAAATTCTGTGAGGGATTCATCTAGTGAATCCAGTGTG
>NZ_JAFMHJ010000066.1 GCF_017854565.1 Yoonia sp. | reverse complement strand
CACCGCTGACACCGGATTCGCGATCGTCACGCTGTCAGCGGGACCCGTCGGGCGCTGTCCGTAGCCAAAACCTAACCCACCAATACGCGTCAGATCGCTGTTGTAGACCAAATCGCCCCCCGGGCCAAAGCCGAACTCGGGTAAATCATCCCCGGCCGTCCCAAATGACAGCTGCGAGGCCGGCACGAAATGCACACTGTTGCCGACAGGCGCCAAGGTGCCCGACGCGCTATAGGCCTGCATCTCGGGCAGGAACTGCACCTCACTGACCGCCACCGACGTGCCTCTGGTGTTCATCATCCGCAGCAACACGGCATCAGCCTCGGCCCTCAGCGCTTCCGCCTCGGCCCTCAGCGCTTCCGCCCGCGCCTGCTCAAGCCTGGCCTGCTGCGCAATCTTCAGGTTCATCATGTTTTCGTCAGCCATCTCGATAGCCCTTTTTAAAATGATGCGGGAAAACGAACGCAAAACGTGCCTTCGATCCGCTGATGGTGACTTTCCTATGCTAAAACCCACTTGGCGTCTCTCCGGAAGGGTACGTAAATGCCTAGGTAGCGCGCCGTCGTCGCGAAGGCCGTAGCCGCTGGTCAGACCTCTCCATCATCTTGCGGGTGTCGGTGACTGGCGCGTTTCATCGTTTGCGGGGGCCAAGCACTGCCGGGCCGCTGCGGCGTCCCTTCATTCCAAGGAACAGAGCGCACCATCAAACATCTGGGTGGGCCACGATACTAGGCTGCGGCTGGGGTATCCCGGTTTTGCCGGTTGGCGGCCAATGCGTCAAAGTAGAAATCAAGCATCGCATCCAGAGAATCCGGACTGCGCTGAAGGCGGCTGCGCAGTGCGGCACCCTCCCAGAAATCGACCAGCAGATCGGCCATATCGCGCAAATTACTATCGCCGGGGATGTCATGGCGCATGCGGGCTTCTTCCAGGCAAACTGCCACACGTGCGGCAATGGCCGCAAAGCACGCCGCGATCTTGTCGCGAAACACCTCGCTCACGCCGGTGCGTCTCGTGTTGCTTTATCGTTCATAAGCACTTCTGCGGTTGGGTCATCGCCGGGCCGAGTGTTCGGGGGGCCAGCCTAGCCTTTGGTCATTTCAATCATATGATCAATCACATTGCTATGCGCGTGTTGGGGGCTGAACATGATAATCTCGGCATCGGCGTCGACTTTCACATTATGGCCGGGCGGCCAATAGAAAAGGTCGTTGGCGCTGACGGTTTCATGCGCACCGTCGGCATCGGTCGTCGTCACTTGCCCTTTCAGGACAAAGCCCCAATGCGGCACTTGGCACTGGTTGCCTTCCAAGCCGTGAAACAGCGGTGTGGTGTCCACGCCCGCAGCGAGGGAAAAGTACTCGCCGCTCATCTTGCCCAGTCCGCTTGCCCAGTCCGGTCGCATCCCCGAAATTCTTGTGCTGACGGATAGTGGCACCTGGAATTTGCATCTTGATATCCACGTTTTCCTTGGCAATGCGCATGATAGCATCTCCCTTTGATTTGTGCCATTAGAACGATCGGTCTAATTTAGGCTGCGCTCCGGGTGCGGACCACGTCAATGGCGCTGTTCTTGCGACCGCTAAAGGCGCCGGCTTTGGCGGGGCCTTGGCCCATGCGGTGTCCACGACCGCTGCGCGGCGCAGGACGGGCCGCACGGACGGGCAGCGCCGCCCTTTGGTCGTGTCTCTTGGGTCGGGGCGGTTATGTGCCGCCGATCACGGTCAGGCCAAGCAGGCGCCAGACCTGCATACCGCCGCGATAGTAAAATATGCGTTCTGCGGGGTATCCGGCCTTGATCATGTTGCGGATCGCGGTGGGTGACTGGCCGCACCAGACGCCGTTGCAAAACAGCGCGACGGGTTTTGCCGCCGCGCAGTCCCAGCCGTCGAAATCCGGCTCGCAACCCAGCCGGGCCAGTTCGTCCACGACATAGGTGTAGGGAATGTTGATCGCGCCGGGGATTGTTCCGCCCGCGAACCAGTCACGGGTACGGCTGTCGACAACCACCGCCTCGGGGTCTTGCAGCATCGCGATCAGTTCCAGCTCGCCGATTGTGATCACCCCGTTCGCAGGGCTGTGCGGTTGGATGCAAAATTCGGGGCAGGGGCGGGATGTCATCGCCCATTCGCCGGTGAGCTCATGCGTGGTGTCTTGAGTTCGGTCGATCTCTACCGGGCCGTTTGCGGTTTGCACGGTGACTGTGGGCATGTCCTTGGTGATGCCGACCACATTTTCCGCCGTCGCGGTCCCTGCCACCAGCGTCAGGGCGATTGTCAAAGCAAGTTTTCTCATGGCTTCATCCTCCGGATTAAGTCGCGCTTTTGGGTCCAGTCTAGCAACTCAATGGCCATCCGTCACCGCAACATTCCCGATCTGATGATGGTCCAGCGCCGTCTCAGCGGTTTTCGGTCACCAGCAAAGACCCCACGCAGCATTCCGTCCGATCGGCAATTCGCCGGGTCTGGATGCCCCATCGGTCCGTTTGGCAGGGCGGTGGTCTGGCTTTGCCGGATGACACACGCCAGGTCCTTCCACGCCTGCGTGACCTCTCCTGAAATTTGGCGCACCGTGCCTCCCCGACAACGCCGGCCTTTTTGACGCAAATTCCAAATCAAATGCGAAATTCTTGAGTTAATTTGTCGCTTACTCTTGAGGTTTCGCGAATTTAACGCAAATTAGACCGAACCGAAAAACATCGGATAAGGAGCTCGCGTGTCCCTCTTTTTTATCGTTGCTTTACCGTTCTTTGGCGCGCTTTTACCGGGTTTGATGAACTCCGCTGGTCGGTCGGCAACCGCCGGCGTGACATTTGCCGTCTCATTGGCGGCTTTTATCGGCCTGCTCAGTAACCTGCCGACGGTGCTGGCCGGCGAGGTGGTGCTGGCGCGGGTTGACTGGATGCCATTGCTGGGGCTGAACTTTTCGTTGATGCTGGACGGGTTGGGCTTTTTCTTTGCGCTGCTGATACTTGGCATTGGCCTTTTGATCATCGCTTATGCGCGGCACTATCTTAGCCGCGATGACAATATGGGCCAGTTCTTCACGTATCTGCTGCTTTTCCAGGGCGCGATGGTGGGCATCGTCCTTAGCGACAACATATTGCTTTTGTTGGTGTTCTGGGAACTGACTTCACTATCCTCTTTCCTGCTGATCGGCTACTGGAAACACCTTCCCGAGGGGCGGCAGGGCGCGCGCATGGCCTTGACGGTGACGGGAGTGGGCGGGCTGGCGATGATCGGCGGCATGTTGATCCTAGGCCAGATCGCGGGCAGCTATGATCTCAGCGTCATCTTGCAGAACCGCGATCTTATTCAGGCCGATGCGCTTTACGTTCCGGCGCTGGTCCTGATCCTGCTGGGCTGCTTCACGAAATCCGCGCAGTTCCCGTTTCACTTCTGGTTGCCGCACGCGATGGCAGCCCCGACGCCGGTGTCGGCGTATCTGCACTCTGCCACGATGGTAAAGGCGGGTATTTTCCTGATGGCGCGGATGTGGCCGGTCCTGTCCGGCACGCCTGAATGGTTCATGATCGTCACCGCAACGGGGCTTGTGACGATGGTGTTGGGTGCCGTGATTGCGCTGTTCAAGCATGACCTGAAGGCGCTGCTGGCGTTCTCGACCGTCAGCCATCTGGGCTTGATCACGATGTTGCTGGGGACCGGGACCGCATTTGGCGCGATGGCCGCCGTGTTTCACATCCTCAATCACGCGACCTTCAAGGCGGCCCTGTTCATGTCCGCCGGGATCATTGATCACGAAACCCACACCCGCGACATTCGCCGTCTGGGCGGCTTGCGCAAACTGATGCCCATCACATTCGCGATTGCGACGATTGCAGCCTTGTCGATGGCGGGTATTCCGCTGCTCAATGGTTTCCTGTCCAAGGAAATGATGCTCGAAGAAGCAAATCAAACAGTGCTGTTCGCCTCTCCCTGGCTCGTGCCTGCGCTCGCGACCTTTGGGTCGCTGTTTTCTGCGGCCTACTGTTTCCGCCTCATCGGGCACGTGTTCCTTGGTCCTGTGCGCGATGATTACCCCGCCAAGCCGCATGATCCCGGTGTCGGGCTGTGGTTGCCGCCGGCGCTTCTTGTCGTGCTGGTGGTGATGATTGGTGTCGCGCCGTTTCTGGCAGAACCTTTTGTCAAACTGGTCACGGCGTCGGTGCTGGGCGATGCGGCTGATGTGCCCACCGCGTACTTCAAGATATGGCACGGGCTTGTGCCCGCGCTGTTCATGTCAATCATCGCGATCCTGGGCGGTCTGCTGATGGTGGCCTTCTTCAATCCCGCACTGCGCCAATGGGACGCGATGCCGCGCCCCGAGGCAAAGGTCATTTTCGAAGCCATCGTCGAGACGGCGGCGCGGGCCGCGCAGCGACTGATCCTGCCGTTGCATAATGGCGCATTCTCGCGCTATGCGGCCATTGGCATGATTGTGATCGTTGCGGCGGGTTATCACGCCTGGATCACCGGGACAGTTGCCGCCCCAACCCGCACGATGCAGCCCGCCGGGCCGGTGGCAATCGCCGGCTGGCTGATGCTGGTCGCCGCGACTGCGGGTATGGTGTTGATGCATCGCAACCGTCTGTTGTCGTTGATCCTGATCGGTATTGTCGGCCTGATGGTGTCGGTCGGATTTGTGTTCTTCAGTGCACCTGATCTGGCGATGACACAGTTCACCGTCGAAGTCGTGACGATCATCTTGCTGCTGCTTGCATTGAACTTCTTGCCAAACAAAACCCCAATCGAAAGCTCGGTGCTGCGCCGTGTCCGCGACACGGGTATCGCTGTTATCGGCGGTCTTGCGACCTTTGGGCTGGCGTATCATTATATGCTGCGTGATGCGGTCAGCACGCCGATCTCTGCGTTCCATCTGGCCAATTCCTACAAAGGTGGCGGCGGCACGAACGTCGTCAACGTGATCCTTGTCGATTTCCGTGGTTTTGACACATATGGCGAAATCATCGTGTTGGGCATTGCCGCAGTCTTGATTTACGCGCTGACCGAAACCTTGCTCAGCGGGCCGGTACGGGCGCGGCTTCTGAACCGCAAACCTGATCAGGCCCGCGCCGGCGATCAACACCCGATGATGATGGTGGTGCTGACGCGGGTCATCATGCCTGTCGTGTTGATGGTCGGTTTCTATATTTTCCTGCGGGGCCATAATGAACCGGGCGGCGGATTTATCGCAGGCCTGATCGTGTCGATCGCGGTGGTCATGCAATACATGGCCAGTGGTTTCGGCTGGGCCTCGGCGCGGTTGACATATCCCTACCACGGGGTGATCGGGGCCGGTGTCCTGATCGCGGGTCTGACGGGTATCGGATCGTGGTTCGTGGGCAAGCCGTTTCTGACTTCTGATTTCACCTATCTGCGCATCCCCCCGTTCTACAAGTTCGAGGTGGCGACGGCTGCGCTGTTCGACCTTGGCGTTTTTCTGGCCGTCGTGGGCGCCGTCATGTTGTCACTCGAAAGCTTCTCCCGTCTTGCGCGCCGCGCGCATGTCCCCGAAAGCCTGCATCCCATGGACATCGACCCATCACGCGATGATCCGCTGCCGAACGCCTTGGGCACTGTAAGGGAGGGCGTGTGACATGGAACTGCTTGTTGCATCCGCCATTGGGATCCTGACGTCCGGGGGGGGCTATCTTGTGTTGCGTTTGCGGACGTTCCCCGTGATTTTGGGCATCTCGTTGCTGACCTATGCGGTCAATGTGTTCCTGTTTGCCTCGGGCCGCTTGACCACCGGTGCGCCGCCCATTCTGCGCGACGGGGTCACGACCTATTCCGATCCGCTGCCGCAGGCGCTGGTCTTGACGGCCATCGTGATCTCTTTCGGAATGACCGCCGTGGTGGTGATGATCGGTCTTGGCGCCTTTCTTGGCTCTGACGATGACCATGTGGACGACCAGCCCGACAGCGAGAATGATCAGCCGGAGGGCACCC
This sequence comes from Yoonia sp., assembly GCF_017854565.1. GTDB lineage: Bacteria > Pseudomonadota > Alphaproteobacteria > Rhodobacterales > Rhodobacteraceae > Yoonia. The sequence goes on along the minus strand of NZ_JAFMHJ010000066.1, from coordinate 3,837 downwards.
CATGAACCATTGGATCGCAGCCCCCATCATCCTGCCCGCGCTTGTCGCACCTTTCATCATCCTCGCGGCGCGTTACCACATCGGGATACAGCGTGTCTTCTCCGTGGTCAGCGTTCTGGCGCTGATCGCGGTTGCGGCCGGGTTGGCCTGGCAATCGGCCGACGGCACGATCACGCTCTACCAGATGGGCGACTGGGCCGCACCGTTTGGCATCGTGCTGGTCGGCGACCAGCTTTCCACCATGATGGTCTTGCTGACGGCGGTGCTGGCGCTGTTTGTGCTGCTCTATGCCATCGGCTCTGGCTGGGACGGCCGGGGGCGGCATTTCCATGCGCTGTTCCAGTTTCAGCTGATGGGGATCATGGGCGCGTTCCTGACGGGCGACCTTTTCAACCTGTTTGTCTTCTTCGAGGTGCTGCTGATCGCGTCATACGGCCTGATGATCCATGCGGGCGGCAACGCGCGGCTCAGGGCAGGGGTGCAGTACGTCCTGTTCAATCTCATCGGCTCCACGCTTTTCCTGTTCGCGCTGGGGTCGATCTACGCGGAAACCGGCACGCTCAACATGGCCGACCTCGCCAATCGCGTGGCGCTGATCGGTCCACACGAAACGGTGGGCATCCGGGTTGCCGCCGTCCTGTTGCTGCTGGTCTTCGCGATCAAAGCGGCGGTCGTGCCGCTGCATTTCTGGCTGCCGTCAAGCTATGCCGAGGCACCGGCACCTGTCGCTGCGCTGTTCGCGATCATGACCAAGGTCGGAGCCTATGCCATCATCCGCGTTTACACGATGATCTTTCCACCCGAATTGGCGGTTACCGCCGGCTTGCATGATCTATGGTTGTTGCCCGCCGCATTGGTATCTTTGGCCATCGGGATGATCGGCGTGCTTGCCGCCCGGAAACTTGACCGTCTCGTAGCGTTCTCGGTCATTGGCTCGATGGGTATGGTGATGGTGTCGATCTCGCTGTTTACGCCGGCAGGCATGGCTGCGGCACTGTATTACATCGTGCATTCGACACTGGCAGGCGCCATGCTGTTCTTGATCGCGGACCTTGTGCGCACCGGGCGGGCCAACCTCGACCTGACGCCGCAGCCGCCTGTTGCTGGCAATGCCCTGACGGCGGCCCTGTTCTTTACGGGCGCGATTGCGATGGCGGGTCTGCCGCCTCTGTCCGGCTTTCTGGGCAAGCTGCTGGTTCTCGATGCCGCGCGCGATTCTGATCTTGTGGTCTGGATCTGGGTCACCGTGCTCGGCGCGAGCTTGGTCAGCATTGTCGGTTTTGCCCGTGCGGGCAGCATCCTGTTCTGGAAGGCCCATGCCGTGGACGCGACCGATCAGACCAACATGATGCCGCGTCCTGCCGCCTTGTCGTATGTCGCCGTGTCCGGGCTGATCGCGCTCTTGGCGGCGCACACCGTCTTTGCGGGGCAGGTCCACGGCTACACCACAACCATGGCCGCGCGCCTGTTCGCACCGGCGCCCTATATCGCCACCGTTTTGGACACGCCCGGCAAGCTAAGCGACCTCAGGGGGGACCACTGAAATGGCACGCGCATTCCGCTGGCTTTTGCCGCACCCGTTCTTGACGCTCTTGCTGGCGATTGTCTGGACCTTGCTTCAAAACGATGTCTCTGCCGGGATGGTCGTGTTCGGCGTCATCCTTGGCATCATCATCCCACGTATGACGTCAATCTGGTGGCCTGACACGCCCCAAGGGTTCCACCTTGGCAAGATGACGACCTATAGCATCATGGTGATGTGGGATATTATGGTCGCGAACGTGCAGGTCGCATGGATTGTGCTGACCGTCCCCAATGCAAAGCTAAAACCGGCCTGGATTGTGGTCCCGCTTGAATTGCGCCAGCCAGAGGCGATCACCATGCTGGCCGGGACGATCACGCTGACGCCCGGCACCGTCTCTGCCGATTTGTCAGATCAGGGACACAGCTTGCTTGTGCATGTGCTGCACACCGATGATCCCGACGCCGTCCTGTCCGAAATCAAGACCCGCTATGAAAGCCGCCTCAAGGAGATATTCAAATGACAGCCGCAACGGAGTTGATGAATATTGCGTTGGTCGTCGCGTTTGCAGCGCTTGCGCTGGGGCAGATACTGGCGATGGTCCGGCTGGTGCTTGGTCCGACGTCTGGTGATCGTATTCTCGCGCTGGATACGATGGTGATCAATGCGATTGGGCTGGTGGTCGTGCTGGGCCTCCATCAAAAAGTGCAAATCTATTTTGAAGTGTCGTTGTTGATTGCGATGTTGGGCTTCATGTCCACGGTCGCGCTGGCGCGCTTTCTTCTGCGGGGGGATATCATAGAATGATCACCGAGATTATTGGAACATACCTCGTCGCGCTGTGTTTGCTGATTGGGTCAGGTTTTGTGCTGGTGGGTGTGGTCGGACTGTTAAAGTTCAACGATCCAATGACCCGCCTGCACGCGCCGACCAAAGTTGGAACCATTGGGATCGGTGCGCTGCTTCTGGCGTCCATCATTCACACATTCGTGCGGGGCGAACCGTCGGCCCACGAGCTGCTTATCATGGCGTTTCTTTTCGTGACGGCCCCGATATCGGCGCACTTCATCGCAAAGGTGCATATCCACAGTCGCTCATGCGTGGCACCACCCCCGCCGGCCCACGATGACACATGGGCGACGTTGAACGTGCCTGATGCCGATCGCGAAATCAAGGAATTCAAGCCGGAGTAAGTGCGTTTTACCCGCCGTTTGGCGGCCAGATGCGCAATCCCCGCCCGTTTCGCTGGATATGGCCATGCGTCCGTACGGTGTATGTACAGGTTCTGCACGCCATCTGTCCGGCAGATTTCGCCTTTCAGATGGTCTGAATGGCGCGCCCCTCAAGCAATTGGGCCAATATCGGGTTCGGAAATCGCCGGGTGATGGTGACGGCGAAAAAGGTTTCTGAGACACCGGGCAACCGCGCCGCTTCGACCAGATGACCAGAGTTCAGCTCGTCCTGCACCACGATGGGCGGCAAGACCGCCAACCCCACGCCTGCGCGTGCAAGAAGCCGCATCATGGCCATATCGTCGACCTCGGCAGCGATCTGGGGCCTGATGCCAGCCCGGTCGATCCATGCGTCAAAGCCAATCCGAATACCGGTGTCCGCAGTCGGAAGGATGATTGGCTGCGTGGCAAGTAGTTCACTCAAATCCATGTTATTATTCAGCATTTCCGGCGTACCGACAAGACTGACCGGCTGCTCGGACAGTCGGTGTGACACAAATGGCGTGACCGCATCACGCGCCGGGGCCTGATTGATCAGAACAACATCAAGGTTCAGCGCTTCAAGGGACTGCAAGAGATTTGCGCTGGTTCCAGAGCGTAAAATGACCTCGACATCCGTTCTGTTCAGAATAGGGCGTAGAAATTCCATCTGAAAATTGCGCGACAGTGTCGCAAGCGCACCAATGCGGATTGCCTGACGCGTCCGGCCCTTTTCCTGCAACGTCCCGATCAATTCGCGGCCTGCCGCAAAGATCGCATCCGCATGATCCAGCGCGATACGACCCGCCTCTGTCAGGACAAGCTGCCGACCCCGCCGCGCGAACAGCGCATGCCCCAGTTGCGCCTCTAACTGCTTGATCTGAAACGAAACCGCAGACTGCGACAGATTAAGTCGCGCCGCCGTCCGCGTCAGGTTGCCGTCATGTGCGACGGCCCAAAAGTAGCGCAGGTGATGATAATTGAATTCACTCATACATTTATAAAACAGAACGAATTGGAATAAATAATGAATTTTTATGCGTTTTAGGGGCTCTGTTGCACAAATTCTGTGAGGGATTCATCTAGTGAATCCAGTGTGGTAGC
>NZ_JAFMHJ010000027.1 GCF_017854565.1 Yoonia sp. | reverse complement strand
GTATGAAAGATCCTAGAGCCGACGTTGGTTTGGATCACTTGAATGGCAACTAAGTCCGCATCTCGGTTGTTCGTGCAGGGTGCAGCGAAGGTCCGGTGTCCGCCCTTCACGTCTGTCATGCGGCCGTTAAGACGTGTTGGACCTCCAGCAATGTATGGCCCGCGCGGTGCTTCACCGGCACGCCCGCGCCTGGTCGCGCAATACGGCATAATCGCTGAGCATCCTGATCACGACCGCACCTTCTGGCAGCGCTTCGATCTCGGCTGCAGCAACGTCTTGATCCGCCACGCTGTATTCCACCACGGGTGGGCAAGTTGGCCGTGGGTCAAAATTGCCCATCGCGCATGCGCTGAGCCAAAGCATCGCGATCAGCGGGGCGGCGGCTGGCAGCGTCCAGCATCTGGCGTTGGACTTCATGGGTTCTCTCCGATGTTGAAAGTCGCTCGGCCAGCCGCCCGGCGCGTTCACCGGCGCGGCGGAGGTTCAGCAGGAACAAGGCGATGGTGAGGGCGGCCAGCAAAAGGCCCAACGCTTTGCGCGCTGGGCCGCTGGCGAGGCTTGCGGTGATCCAACTCATTAGCGCTGGCCCCGTTTCCAGTCATCGATCCGGGCGTGGATGGAGACGGCGATGCCTATCAGTGCCACTGCGATGAACACCCAGCGCAGGGTATCGAGATAGGGCACCAGGGGCAGGATGGCTGTTTGGGTTTCCGCAAGTACGTCTTGCACCACTTCAACACCGGCGGCGCCGACCGTGGCGATGCCTGCGGCCCCGCCGCCTTTCAGGGTGCGGCTGTCGGCGAGCACCTCACGAGCTGGCTGGGTTTCCGGCACAAAGGGCGTGGCGCGGGGAGCGAAGGGTTCGCCCCAGCTGCGTGCGGGGCCGAGGTCGATGTGCATGAAGCTCGAGCGGGGATAGGTGCCGAAGCCGAGGAAACCGACAGCGCGGGCGGCTTCGGCGAACGCCACCGGATCGTGGTTCGACATGGCGATATCAAATGCCGTGCCCTGCATGTGCTTGGAGGCCGGGGCCCCGCCGACGGCGCGGTTGTGGCTGGGGCTGCGATAGCCCGACCGAACGATCAGCGGCTTGCCGAGACGGTTGCGCAGGGATTGCAGCTTATCCATCGCTTCGGTGTTGATCTTGATCGCCCCGGTGCCGCGGCAGGCGATCTCGGCCGGGGAAAAGCTGGACCAGCGCCACGCGCTTTCGGGTACATCGCGGAAATGGGCATAGGTCGTGGTCGGCATGATGGGTCTCCAGAAATGCAAAACCCGCCTCTGGGGCGGGTGGGGAACAGGTTCAGTGGTGGTCTTGGGGGATCGTCAGTCGGTGCGGCCGCGCTGGAACGCCTCGAACATCAGATCGCGCATCGCGCGGATGTCTGTCTCGATGCGCTCCAGCCGGTCGGCGTCGCCTTTGCGGTCTTCAGCGCGCTGGCGGTCCACGCGGTCACGCTCGGCCAGCAACTCCCGGTCCAGCCGGACAAGCATCGCGTCATTGGTGAAAGCGCGGCGCGTGACGGCGGCCAGGAGCGCGATGAAGCCGCCGATCAGTGCGGTGATGGCGGCGGTCAATCCGTTGTCGCGGAAGGCCGCGCCGACCTCCTGCAACAGGGTGGTTCGTTCTGTCATGATGATATCCCTCAATAATCCGTCTCGACGTAGACGCCGGAGCAGTCGTAGGCGACGGCGGCCGCCGTCGCGCCGTTATTCATGTAATTGCGCGGGCTCAGAAGCTGGGTGGCGGCGGGCATGTCACTGGTGACGGTAAACTCGGCGGCCGCGCCGCTGACCTCCTCGACCACCCGCACGCCGATGTCTGATCCGTTCGGGGCTGCTGCGATGTAGAGCGTCAGAACGTTGGTCAGGCTGTTGACCGGGAAGCTCGCGCCCAGATCGATCAGGCTCGGTGCACCGGTGCCATCGTTATGCACCAGCTGCCAGTTGGTGTGGGTGCCGCGCTGGAAGCCGATCCCGATGCAGTTGGCCGTTGCGGCTAACGTCAGCGTGGTGGCCAGTGCCGCAGTCGACCCATAGAGCCCGAAAAAGCCCATGCCGGTGGCCTGCAGCGCGGTCAGCGAGAGGCGGTTGACGTAGTTCCACCCGCCCAAGCCATCGGCATTGCCACGCCAGCAGACCCAGCCTGCGGAGCGTTCTTCGGCCACCGCGTCAGCCGTTGCTGCACTGGTCACGCGCCAACGGCGCATGCTGGTGGAGAGGTTGGTGGTCGCCAGCGTCGGTGTAGCCACGGTGCCGACTGCCGTGCGCGGCATGCCATTGGTGTTGACCGTTGTGCCGGTCGAGGGCGCCCAAGTCGCGATCCGGTTGACCCCGAAATGCGGTTGCAGAGGAAAGAACCGCCCCGAGGGCCGCTGCACATCCAGCCACCCGGCCCCTGCGCGGTCACGGGCATAAACGGCAAGCTTTCCCGCAGGCGGAGGGTCCGGGGCGGCGGGTAGGGCGGGGATCACCAATGGTTCGGGCAGTTCAACCCGGCCCGAGGTCCGGTCGATCCGGATCGCATCAAAGAAGGTCGATCCGTTCGGGCTGACCTTGAAACTGAAATCGTCGTTGCCGAGAAGGCCGATCAGCGCCCGCGCCGAAAACCCGGTCTTGAAGGCGAAGGCCGCATCATTCCCGGCGGCGGCCTTGTTGACGGTGGCCTCGATCCCGGCACCGGCGTTGTTCAGCAGCACCGCAGGGGTATTCATCGACAAACGGTTGTAGCTGTCAGCGGTCGCCCCGCCGAGGCCCAGCAATTGCGCAGTGAGGTTTGCCTGGGGCATGCCGACCTGCGCCACGCTATTCGCGAAGGTGACTATGGGCGTGTTGATCACCGTGGTGCCGCCTGCCCCCGCAATCGCGGACCCGACATTTACCACGGTCGTGGACCCACTCGCACCGCCAGTGCCGAGGTTCAAGGTTTTGGTGACGCCGGTCGTCGTGGCTCCTGTGCCCATGCCGTAGGTGGCGGTTGTCGTCGCCGTGCCGATCGATGCGCTGGCCGCCGAGATTGTGACGGTGCCCGACACCGTCAGTGTGCCGGAGAAGGTCTTGTTGCCGCTGAACGTCTGGGTGCCAGCGAGGATCGCCAGTTCCGACGAGGTGTTCGGCAGCGTGAAGGTGCGGGTTGTCCCGGTGCTGATCCCCGACAGCGAGAATGTCGCCCGCTTTGTCGGATCGGCGGTGTTTACGAGGCTGAAGACGCTGTCAGGAACATCCACCGGTTCGCCAACCGGATCCCAGGCGCTGCCGTTCCAGACCAGAAACATCTGTTCTGCCGCGATCCATGCCAGCCAGCCCGGGCGCGGCACCAGCTGCATCCAGACGCCATCGACCCAGAAGGCCACGTTCAAGTCCCAGCCAGCCCACAGACCTGTCGCCCCAGACGCCACAATATGCCGGTCGCCGTCGGTCGGGCTGGCAGATGGGGCGGTGCGCGTGCGGTCCAGCACTGACAGCTGCACCATGGCGTCCAGCAGGCGCAGCGCCTCGTTGTGGGTGACATGCTTTTGCGCCTGCGATGCCAGGATATAGGGCAGCAGGAGGTGGGTGGTTAAATCGGACATGATTCTGCTTTCAGAAGGTTAGCGTGACGGGTCGCCCAGCGCCTCGGCCGATCAGTGCCGAGAGCTGGTAGATGCGGATTGCAAGAGATTGGCCGGGACCGAGGGGCGCGCCCCAGTCGGCGGTCTGCTGGGCGGCGGTGTAGAGGACGCTGGTCGTGGCAGTCGTCAAGGATCGCTTGACAACTGACCCGTCCAGAATGTCGAGCGCGTAAGCTTCAAAGTCCTCGGCCAAGGGCACATCGCCCGCGCCCCAGGTGTCGGCGGAAAGGGATCGCGACCGACGCGTCCATCGGATCGTCAGATCGCCCGCGCTGCGGGCGGTGCGCCACGGCTGTTCGACATGTGCGACCGAAAACGGCCGCAGCCCAGCGCCCTCGGGCGTGAAGGTTGCGGCAACAAAGGTCTCGTCACTGACCGGCTTGGAAGCTGGGCCGATACGCCAGTTCCATGGCAGACCCAGATCGGCCTCGCTGATGGGCAACGGTGCCACGGTTGTGTCGAGAACAACGACGCGGGCGCCGCTTGCCACCATTCCAGCGACCGCGCCTTCCGTGCCGCGCTGGCCACGCAGCAATCGGGTCAGCTGATAGCGCCCCGGTGCGATAAGTTCTGCAACGCCTGCTTGGACGATCTCCCACTGCCCTGCGCCGGTCTCGACGGCCAGCGCATTGGCCCCACCCAGCAAGGTGATGTCCGTGACGCTTTCCAGCGTGCCGGAATAGAGATCGACCACCAGCGCATTGCCCAGATCGAACCGCGACACCGGCCCGGCAAAGAAGTCGGCCGCCAACACGCCCATGCGCGCTCGCGAGCTGAAGGTGGTCAGCAGGGCAAATCCGTCTGTCGCGGCGCTGCGATAGACGGCGATTTCACCCGGCCATGGCTTTGCATGGGCCGCGACAAAGGGCCGGTGCGCAGGCTGATCCTCGCGCAGCTGCGGCAAGTCCATTAGCACGATGTCTGGTGCGCCGAACACGGTCGGGGTCGACAAGGACGCCGGTCGAGGCTCTCCGGGCGGGAGGTCGTAGACCGCTCGATCCTGGCGCACGGCGTCAATGCTGCGCAGGTCGGAGTCGGCGATGGAGACGAGGCGCATTTCCGTCAGGCGGCCATCGTGGTCGAGCAGGATCACATCGCAGGGATCCAGCGCCAGCCGTGATGGCGGCAGACGAAACACCGCGCTTTCGCGGCCCACCCATGCCTCCATTAGCGCGCGGCGGCAGCGGCGTTCTGCCTCCTCGGGCGGGATCACCATCGGGAAGGCCTCGGATGCGATCCGGGTTGTGTCGACGGTGATGCGCCGGGCTTCGACCTGTGCTGCGTCATAATCCTCGTCGGCGCGGGCAACCTGCCATTTCAGGGCCTGCGGCAGTTCGGTTTCCTGCGCCCGGGTCAGTTCCATCACGTCGCCTTGCGCAGATGATGGTGCCACCATGCTGTCAGGGGTGACGATGGCGCTGGCGATCCGGCCGCGCATCAGGAACTTGATGCGGCCTTCACTCTCGACGGCATCCAAGCCGAAGTGCCGAGCCAGCGTCGAGATCGAGGCACGCGGGGCTTCCAGTGCCGAGATCACATAGCCTTCAACGGCACCCCAAAGGCCGGAGACGTCGATCTGGTCTTCCGGCATTCCTGCGCGCAGGCAAAGGTGGCGCACAAGGGCCGCCAGTGACACAGCACCCAGCCGCCCGGTCAGCCAGTGGCCCAATCGCCAGTTCGGGCCATCGGTCCAGACATCGGTCAGCCCGGGGAAGAACGGATAGGGGCGCGCATCCCATGTCCAAGCGGCGCATTCGGGCACATGCACCATCTGGTTGCCATAGACCGATGACACCGGATTGTTCGCCGCAGCACCCCAGAATAGATAGGTCGCTTCCAGATAGGCCCGCTGGATCGCATCGTCGCGCCAGCCGCGCGAGAAATACGGCGTGAAGCTCTCTGAAGACTTCGGGTCGAAGAAGACGTTCGGCTGGTTGGTGCCACGATCAATCGCCGGGCAGCCCAGTTCGGTAAACCAGATCGGCTTTGACTGCGGCACCCATGCCGTCGGCATCGCGCTCTCCACGCCTCCCGGCCTGTTGAAATGCGGGTTTTGCCACCATGCGCGCAGATCCTTGAAGCGGAAGACCCACGGTTTTGCCGCCGCGCCATCCATGATCGGCGTACGGTTTTGCGCGGTTCGATCAAGGGCGATGGCATAGAACCAGTCGAAGCCTTCCCCGCCGGTGATGTTCGATTGAAGATAGTCCCGGTCGTAGATCGCAGGCGCCAGCGCCGCGTCGGCATGGTCAAACCCGTCTCGCCAGTCTGACAGAGGCATGTAGTTGTCGATGCCGATGAGATCGATGTTGGCATCGGACCACAGGGGATCGAGATGGAAGAAGACGTCTCCCGAGCCATCGGCAGGGTGATGGCCGAAATACTCCGACCAATCGGACGCGTAGCCGATCTTGGGCCCAGCGCCGAGGATCGTTCGGACATCGGCGGCAAGAGCCTTGAAGGCCGTGACGGCGGGATAGGTGCTGCCACCCGAGCGGATCGTGGTCAGACCGGGCATCTCCGAACCGATCAGGAAGGCGTCGACGCCCCCGGCCGCTTTGCAGAGATGCGCATAGTGCAGGATCATCCGGCGCAAGCCCCATTCCCCGATAGGGCCGGTCCAGTCGACGGTTTCGCCGGAAACGGTAAAGTTGGCGGGCGCGGCTGTGCCAAACAGCGCCGCGACCTGCGTGGCAGCGGTCGCGGTCTTGTCCACCGACCCGGAAAAGCCCGCTGCCGGGGAACAGGTGATACGCCCGCGCCAGGGGAAGGTCGGCTGGCCCGAGGTGGAGGCATTGGCGCTGTAGGGGTTCGGCTTGGTATTGCCCGGCGGGACGTCCATCAGGATGAAGGGATAGAAGGTTACGCGCAGTCCGCGATCTTTCATCTCTTGGATCGCCTGCACCACCGCGAAGTCGGCAGGCGTGCCGCCATAGACCGGCCGGTTCTCTGCATCGCGGCTTACCAGAAACGCATCCGCGCGTGCGACACCGTTCACGGACCAGGGGGATGGCGTGGTGGTCTTGGCCGCCACCTCGACGCCCGGCCGCACCTTGCAGTTCCCCGCGCGCAGATCATCCCCAAACCAGGCCACCACAAGACTGACGCTTTCCACGGCAGGGGCCAAGGATTGCAGCCGATCCAGCGCCACCACCATGTCGGCAGTGTCGGTAATTGCGTTCAGGTTCTCGGCAACGGTCGCACCACCAGCGCCAGCGGTCTTCTTGACCGGTGCAGTCGCATAGGTGAATTCGCCTGATGCCGGGATCATCGTCACGGCCTTGACCAGCCCTTCTGCGGTGTCAGGATCCGCGAGGGGCCGGAACACCTCGAAGCTGATCTGTGGCAGGCGGTTGCCGAATGCGCTGAGGTTCAACTCCTCGAAGACGACATAGGCGGTGCCGCGATAGGCGGGCGTGTTGGTCGCCCCCATCTTTGCCGAGATGAACGGATCGGGGGCCTGCGCCTCGTCTCCCGGGTACCAGCGCCAGGTGACGCCCGTCATGTCCATCGGCTTGCCGTCGGCCCAGACGCGGCCGATACCGGTAATTTCGCCCTCGCACAAGGCGACAGCAAAGCTGGCGTAATACAGATATTCGGTGGTGGTGACCTTTGGCCCGCTGCCCTTGCCGCCGCCTTGGCTGGTTGTGTTGACCTCTTCGCGGAAGTCCGTTGCCCAGATGATATTGCCTCCGATGCGCATCCGGCCGAACAGGCGCGGGATGACCGCTCCTTCGGTCGAGGATGTGATGCGCAAGCTGTCCAGCCGCGCGCCCTCGATCCGTTGCGCCGGGGCGAGGGACGAGACGATCCAGTTGTCGACCACCGACCCGATGGTGGAGCCGATGAAGCCGCCAATCGTGAAGGCGCTGACGCCGAGCAAGGTGCCCCCGATAGACCCACCGATTGCAGAGCCAACCGCGCCGAGAACTAATGTCGCCATGTGTGTGGTTTCAGTCTTTTGGGAACAGGAAAGCGAAAGCGATGCGTCGCCGCCAGGATGGGGTCAGCTGTTCCTCGACCACGCCCAGCCGCTCATAGGCATGGATGAAGCGGTCAGGCGAGGTCAGGATCCCGACATGCTTGGCTATGGCGCGCGGGGCCATGCGGAACAGGACCAGCGCGCCGGGAATGACGTCCGTGGGGGCAATTTCCGACATCATCGCCCGTGCGCCTTCGGCCAGCACCTCGCGCGGCCCGGTCTGGCCCCAATCCCGGCTGTACGGTGGGATCGGAAATGGCTCGTCGCCCACCACCGCGCGCCAGACGCCGCGCGCGAGGCCAAGACAATCGCAACCGACACCGCGTAGGCTGGCTTGGTCGTGGTAGGGCGTGCCGAGCCAACTGCGGGCGGTAGCAATAACCAAGGCGGGGTCGGCCACGGCCGCGCGGCGTTTCACAGCACATTTCCTTCATGGCCGCCGTCCTGGCTGGCATAGCGCAGCACGGCGTCTTGGCCGGTGATATTGGGAAAGCCCCGGAAGTTGGCGACATTCGCAAACTTGGCGCTGCAGGTAGCGATCCGCTTGTCGCAGCCTGCCCGCGCGACAAAGCTGTCGCCTTCGGCGATAGCACGCACGGGCGCTTCCAGCAGGGTCAGGCTGGCGATTGCATCAGCAATGCCATGCGCCAAAACTTCAGTGATGCGCCCGGCATTGGCACCACTGGTCCATGTCAGTGTGCCAGAGGTGAACCAACCCGCATCAAACCCGGGCAGCCCGTAGGCCATGAACGCCCTGTCGCGCAAGAGGTCGGTGACAACGCCGGTGCCCTTGTAGATGGCGTTTTCCAAGTCGATGCCGCACCGAATATCGCCAAGTGCAGCATCGCAACCAGCCTGGAACGTGCGACCGACAGTCTGGCCCAGCACATGCGCGAGGCTGCGCACTTCGGCGACAAATGCCATGCGCCCGCGCCGGATTTGTCCAACCGCGCCCCGGCGCAAGAGTACGCGCTGGCTGGTGTCGGCCCAGTTCACCCGCCACAGCTCCACCGCCGCATTGTCCCACCGCCCGTCGAGAATATCGGTTTCTGTGATCCGGTCGGAGGTCAAGACGCCGGTGGCATCCTGCGCATCAACGGCCAAATCGGACCCAGCACGGATTTCCGAGGCGGCGAACCCGCTTTCGGGTTCAAACTCGGTACCATCGAAGCTGAGGGTACGGTCATGATCGGTAAAGCCCAGCGCCATGCCGTCGGCGCGGCTGATCCTCCAGCACCAAGACAAGGTAGTGGTGCCGTCATCGAGATGGGTCTGCAGAGCCGGGGAGAGGGTTTTCATCGGCGGATCTCCAGCAGGGGGATGGAGGTAATCGATCCCAGCCGTTCGAAGTCGAGGGTGACGTCGAGGGTGTCGCTGTCGAAGCGCACCGGCACATCGAATTCGAAGCCAGCGCGCACGATCACGCCGCCCGCTGGGGCGGTGGTGAAGGTGACGACGCCAGTCGTCGTGTCCAGCGTCCAGCCTGATAGCTGCTCCACCATGCCCAGCGCGACGCGGACGGTTCCGGTCACGGGTTTGGTGATGGTCCGCACCCATGTCTGCGCGCCAGACGTGTAGCGTTTTGCAAGCTGGAAGGCCTGCAGGCTTCCGGTCCCGGTGCCGATCTGCTGATCGGTTGGCGCGACCGCCTGCGACGGCAGGGCGGATTTGTAATCGGCCCAGTCCTTGTAGCGAAAGCCGTGCAGGCGGCCGTTGCGGGCTTCGAAGAAGGCGACGACCGCCGCCAGATCATCAGCGCGACGAATGCCATAGGCCACGTCATAGCGGCGGCGCGAGTTGGCCCAGCTGGCGTTGCGCTCTTCATCACCGGAGGCTAGTTCGACCACTTGCGTGCGCCGTTCAGGACCGCCTCGCGCGCCTCGACTGATGTTGTCGGGAAACCGAACCTCGTGAAACGCCATCACATGCCCCTCCGACCGAGGGACACGGCGCGGGCGATATCAGCCGCGACCTGCGTGCGGGATTGCCGGAAGCTTTCGGCGTCGCGGGACATGATCGTAACAGAGATATTCGGAGCTGCGTTCTGTCCCTGGCCATATCCAGCAGCTTCGCGGCGGGATAAAACACGCTCGCCCCGTTGCAAGATCGCGGGGACCTCGTCGGGTTTCAGCCCGGCCCAGCCCCCGGAGTGCATGCGCGGGGCACCGGCGAAAGCCATGGCAGGCACCATCCGGCCGCTACCTGCGACGCCAACGGTGCCGCCGGAATGCAAGATGTTCGCGAACAACCCACCTGCGCCACCAAACGCACCCGACAAGGCATCGGCGATGGGGCCGAGGATAAAGCGCCGCGCGGCCAGTTTGGCCAGATCAGCGATCATCGAAGTGACGAGGCTGCTGAAGTCCAGCTTGCCGGTTTTGATGAAGTCGCCCACCGCGTTCTCTGCGCTCTGGAACGCCCCGACCAGTGTCTGGCCGATATCACCACTGATATTACGAGCCTTGGTGGCATAGTCGGCCAGCGCCGCGGTTACGGCAGCCCAGCCGGTTAAAGCTTGGTCCGCACCCTCGGCGGCTGCTGCCCCAGCTGCGCGCGCGGCGGCTCCGGCACCACCGGCTGCGGTGGCTGTTTCATCAAGTTCGAGGCCGAGCGCATCCGCCGAAGTGGCAGCATCAGCGAGGGCCGTTTCGGCCCCAGTCCCAGAGCTGGTCATCGCGTCGCGCAGCGCCTGCCAACTTGCCAAAGGGCGACCAGCCGCATCGGCCAGCATGCCTGCTGCCTCGCGGTAGCCATCGGCCCGGGCGCTGGCGTCGTCGGCCGCCGCCCCAAGCCCCAGATCAGGCGCATCAACGTATGTTCGCCCCAGAGCCGCGGAGAACGCATCGGCTGCCGCAGCACCGGCCGCCTCGGCCGCACCCGCGAAAGGGTTTTCGATCCCGCCGAGCGTCACCGGATCGAGGGTGCCGATCCGCACGCCGCCTTCGCCTGTCGCCCATTCGGGGAGCAGGTCCAGTGCGGCATTCAGCGTCGTAATGAAGCCATTGATCCGAGTGACGACCCCATTCAGCATCGACTCCACACCGCTGATCAGCCCGTTCGCTGCCTGAAACGCGAAGTCGCCAATGGCACCGGGCAACTGCCCCCAGATCGCCTTCATCGCATCGAATGCGCCCTGGAAGACCGCCACCGAGCGGTCACCAAAGCTGAACACGCCCGTCACTGCACCGTCGAGCGCCGTCAGCGTTGTGGCCTTCATCCCCTCCCAACCTGCTGCCATCCGTGCCAGTGCTGCATCAAGCGCGAGGCCAATGCGGCCCCACACCTCGGAGGCGAGGTCGGAGAGCAAACCCATCGCGTTGCCAAAACCACCGGCACCGGCCACAAGCCGGGTGAACTGATAGACCAGCTCACCCGCGCCAACGATCAGCGCGCCAATGCCTGTGCGGATCAGCGCGCCGCGCAGGACCACCAGCGCTGTGGCGAGGCCCCGCACCGACAGCGCGGCCATGGCCATGCCTGCCACCCAGCGCCCGGCGATGAGGCCCGCGAATGTGGCGGCATAGGTCGTCAGCCGTCCGATATTGTCGAACAGTGCCGTGATCGCGATACCGACCGGCCCGGTGGTGCGCGCGACGGCGGCCAGCGCATTGGCCACAGCCTCAAGCGCGGGTGCCGCCGCCACGGCCAGTTGGTTCGAAACCCCGCGCCAGATCAGCCCCAGGCGGGAAATCGCATCATTGGTCCGCTCGATCTGGTCAGCATCCTGCTCGGAAACCACCACCCCGAAGGCAAGCACGTCCTCTGTCGCCTGGCGTAGTGTCGCCGTGTCGATGCGCGACATGGCGATGGAGCCTTCCTCGCCGAAAAGCTGCCCTGCAACGGCGGCACGCTCGGCGGCGGGCACGAAGTCTTCAATCGCGGCGTTAATCGCACCAACGCGCTGGTCCAGCGGCAGGGCGATCAGGTCGGCGGCCGACAGCCCCAGCCGATCCAGCGCATCGGCGGCTGGGCCGGTCCCAGCGGCAGCCTGGCTCAGCCGCCGCGTCAGATCCTTCGTGGCCTGCTCGATCCCGGACATCGACACACCAGCCAGTTCACCCGCGCGCTCCAGCGTCTGGATCGAGGCGACTGTCGTACCGAGCGACTGCGCCAGCTTGGCCTGCGCATCCACCGTCTGCAGACCAGAACGGATCATCGCGCCGCCTGCCGCCACCAGTGCCGCAGTGGCAGCTGCGGCGGCAAGCGTGGCGCGGCGGGCAAAGGCGGCAACGCGGGTATTCGCGAGGTCCATCTCGGAGGACAGACGCCCGAAGCCCCGCGCGCCCGCCTCGCCGATGCCCTCCAGCTCGGCGCGCACTTGGCGGCCGCCCTCGGCGACGAGGCGGACGGAGACCCGTTTTTCAGCCATCACGGCTTCCTTCCATCTGTTCGTTTACTTTGCGCACCATCACGGCCTCGATCTCGGGCAGCAGTTCGGCGGCGATCAGGGTGTCGATGCCCAGCGCCTGTGCGAGGGCCAAGGCCGCGCCCATGTCCCAGCCCAAGACAGCGCCGGGGATAACCCGCAGCTGGCCACCAAGGCGGCCGACCAGATCCCAGACCTGCCAGCCGTCCTGCGTTTGTGGCCGGTTCAGTCTTGTAGGGCAGTCCGGGCACGGCCCCGGGCAGGCGGCGCAGTAACGATCGCCCCCGCCGAAGGACCAGTCGGCGAGAGCGCGGAGACGTTTTTTTCCGCGTCCAGGATCAAGCCGCGCGCGACGTATTGGGTCTGGAACGCCTCAAAAACCGGCCAGATTTCCAGCAGGGCGTTGATGCCTTCGGGTGTGACCGGCAGCAGATTGCCAGAGTCATCGCCAACGCCCTCCCAATCCAGCACAGCGCGCCGTGCGACGGCCTTGGCCATGGCGAGCGCCAGTTCCTCGGTTGTGGCGGTGTCCGGCATAGCTTCAATGGCGGGATCGGCGCGGGCTGATACCATCAGCGCTGTGGTGAGAGGCGCCACCAGCAAACGCAGGCCAGGGGCGAGGTCCAACCATTCAGGGGTGGCGGTCAGGTTCAGTCGGATCATGATCAGTATCCTGTGAGGGTGTTGATAAGGACGGCGGTGCACATGCGGGCGGGGCTGGTGGCCTTAGCGGCCTGCCAGTCAAAGCTGGCCTGCACGCCTTGCGGCCCGGCGATCTCGATCCGGGGGCGGGGCAGATAGACCGCATGGGCTGTGAAGGTGAAACTCGCATTGGCCCCTAGGCTGTAGTTGAACTCCAGCTCGCAGGGGCTGCCATCGATGGCCTGGGTCACCAGCGTTGTGTCGGAAAACCGCACCTCGATCCGGCCGGTGAGCGCCGCCATTGTCGGGTCGGCCCCATCGATGCGGCCATCACCACGGATGGTCTCGATCCGGTCTAGGTTGTTGGAATAGGTGATCTCGGCGGAGACTACGTTGCCCAAGGCCGTGCCGTTGCGTTTGACCGTGCCGTTGAAATGGCCGAAGCGTTGCAGGCCCAGCGCCGTGGGCGTGCCAGCGGCTGTGGCTGCGGCGATGGTTTCGCCTTGGGCGACAAGCCGTGCAGTGGCGGTCAGAAGGCCGGATCGCTGCATCTGCCAGGACAGCTGATCCAGCACACAGCCGGAATACATCGCGAAGCGGGGCACCTCGGGCATCGCCGTTTCGATGGCCATGCTGGGCAGGGTCCAGTTGCCCGACTGGAAGGTGTGGGTCTTCGGCGTCGTGCCGGTCGTGACCGGCTGGCCGAAGGCCGCTTTCAGCCAGAACCCGAAAGCCTCGACGTCGATGGGGATCACTACCTCGCCATCGGCGGTGACCGCATCTTTGATCGGAGCAAGGGGATCGCGGCCATATCCGAGCAGTTCGGACTCCAGCAGCGGCTGTTCCGACCCGAGCGTCGCCCGGGCGAAGGGCATCAGCCGGAACCCACTCACCGGCGGGGTGCCGTAAACTGTCTCATACGCAAGCGCCATCTGCGCCCGCGCGCCTTGCGCACGTGCCATTGGGATCTCCTTTTGTGGGGGTGTCAGGCCAAGGGGCCGGTTGTGGTGTAATGCAAAACGACGGTGATCACCGCCGCCTTCAGCGCAGCCGCACCCTCGATGGGCAGATCGACCGAGACCGGGGCTTCGGGTTCAACCCAGTCGCAGAGGCCACCGAGGGTGCAGTCGGCTTCCAGTGCCGTTCCGATATCGGCGATCAGGGTGTCAAAGGTGCTGGCCCGGCCGGTTCCGGCTTGGATAACGACCTCCAGCTCGGCGCGGTGCTGGTAATGGTAGCGCAAGGGCGACAGCGTCACCTCCGGCTCGCCCGGCTGGCCGTCGCGCACGATGATAAGCCCCGCCGCTGGGATGCGCTCGGGCAGAACCTCGTCACGCAGGGTAAGCGCGGCAAGCGGCTGCAGCCGCGCGTGCAGCGCGGCGAGGACGAGTTCGCGGGTGGTGGGCATTTGGGGTCCCTAAGTTTGCGGCTTAAGTAAGGTTGGCCTAAAGCCCTGAGCGGACGGTCAAGCCAGATGCAACTGCCGCTGGCATAATCGCTCGTAGCTGGCAATACTGCGGTCCAAATGGCCAAGGCGAAAGGGCATTGAGGAGATGCAGAGTTACGAAATGCTTATCACGCGGCTTGACCGCGCCGTGTTCGAAGAAGCGCTTAACATGCAGTCGGGCTACGTCCTGGATTTTTCAGATCGCACTTTTGGGGATTTCTTCTGCACTGAGGTCGGTGTCGATCCTGATGCCCCGCCCGGATCGTCGTTATTTTCAGCCTATGGCACGTCGAAAGCCAAGCGCCTGCGGTCGTTTATAGCAAGCGCGCAACCTCACCTTGTCGCGCGTGCGCTGCGTGCGCTCTGGGAGTACCGGGAGAACAACATCCTGGGCAGCAGCGGACCGCGCGAGGATCGGTTGAAAGAAGTCTATTTCAAGATAGTTGGCAAGTTCGAAGGGGAAGAGCACGTAATTGATTCAACGGGAATCGAAGCATTCGAGGCAGATGAAACCCTTCAAGAATTAGTCGCTGCGATCCGTAGGGATTTAGACGCTGGCCGTCCAAATTCTGGATTGGACCGACTGCATACCTATTGCATGAAGCGCTTCGCTTCTTTGGTAGTCAAACACGGCGGGGAGCCCTGCGGCGAAAATGACGCGCTGCACGCCAGAGTGGGGAAATATGCCAAGGCGCTGAAAGCATCACGAAACCTCACGGAGATGTCGGACCGGATCATCAAGAGTTCCATTTCCACTTTCGAGTCGATGAACGACATTCGGAACAACAAGTCCTTTGCACACGACAAAGAAACCCTTGTCCCGATGGATGAAGCGAAGTTCATCTATGACAGCGTGACCGCCCTGCTACGTTTCATCAAAACGATGGATGCTCAAAAATTTGAGGATTGATGCAGATGGCACACGCGGGCTTGAGTGTCCGCTCCGTCCCCATGGCAGACATCAGGCCAGCTTCCCGTCAATCCACCCCGCCACGATAAGCCCCGGCACGCCATCCACCGCGCGATCTGCATCGCGCGCCAGATTGAGCCGCTTGCGCAGCTTGACCTGAGGGACCAGCAGGAAGATCGGCACGGTTGCGACGCCGCGCCCGGTTTTCGACTTCGATGCCACCGCCCGGCCTTTCGAATTCAGCCGCCCCTCCGCAACCAAGAGGCTCGGTCCCGTGCGGCGATAGATGAACCGCAAGCGCAACCCGGTGCGGCGTTCCCATTCGCCCGGGGTGATGCGACCGCCCCTGGTGCTCTTGCCTGCCGCTGGCGTAGGGATCGCCAGCCAGAACCCGTCCTTGGACCGGATCAGCGGGCCAGTGTCATGCGCGCCGATGATGACCGGGGCATTTGACCAGACCAGCGCCGCCGCGTTCAGACTGTCGCCGGATTTCGGGAAGCTGGCGAGGCGGATGCTGTTGCCAAGCCGGGTGCCCAGCCCAGCGCCGGTGATCTGGCTGCGCCACGCGGATTTCAGGGAAGTGCCTGCCTCGCGCATTGCCGCGGAGACAGCTTTTTCACCGGCGGCAATCTCCGCCTGCATCAGGGCTACGATATCTGGGTTGAACTGGACCTTCAGCTTCATGCTGGCTGCAGGTCCAGTGACCAGACAAGCCGTTCACGGTCGCGCGTGGGCTCGCCCTGAATGGTGAAGCTGTTAGTAGCGATGACGATCAGATCGCCCGCTCGCGGTTCAGGCAGGTCGGAGACGCGGACGTCTACCATAGTGGTGTCGCTGACAAATCGCCCAGCGCCAAACTCGGTGATGCGGTCCGGGGCGAGGCGGATGACGCGGATGAGGCGTTCCTCCGATGTGGTGGTAGAAATCCAGACAGCGGCCGCCGCCATGGATGGGTTGGCGAAGATCCGGTCCATGGCGGCGGCGAAGACGGTCATGGCGAGTCAGTTCGAGGTGTGAATGCGGATCGCGATGCGCGGCCGCTTGTTCACCGGCAGGATCGAGGCCTCGGTCATAAGGTCGATCCAGCGCCCCTTTTCGTCGAGGTGCTGGCGCGCATAGAGTGGCAGACCCATCGTATTCGCTGCCTCCAGCAGGTTGGCCGGGCCGCCGTAAGTGGTGAAGGTGTCCATGGTTCCCAGCGGGAAGGCGATGCCCTCGCTGGCGGGCACCAGCCGTTCGGTCGCCTTGGTGGAAAGCGTGACGGTGCCAGAATACTCTTCGAACACGATCCCAGCGAAGGGGAAGTTGCGGCGCACGTCCTGGCGCAGGGGCTGCGCGCCGGTCGCGGCGTAGAACTTGTAGGCTTCCTCGGTCTTGGGGTGCGCGATCAGTTTGTCGAAGAATTCGCGGCTGACGAGGGCATGCACATCACTCATGCTTTCGCCGAGCAGGTTGTCTTCCATCGACCGCAAGACCTCGCGCACCTTGCCCTGCACATTGGTGCCTGCCGTGCCCAAGACAAAATCCACCGAGATTTGCGCCAGACCAAACTCGGTGAAATAGTTGTAAAGCGTGGTGCCAGCGCCGTCTTTGACGATGCCGCGCAGGGCGTTCATCTCCATGTATTCCCGCGTCTGGGCGTGCTTGCGCCGCATCAGCTGCAGCTTGCGGTTCATAACCTCGACCAGCGGGTCGGCGCCATCGAAGACGCCCAGCGCGGGTTGGCCCTGAATGTCACCGGGCAGAATCACGTCATCATGCGGGATCCAGGGCAGGACGAAGGACCGCATCGAGCGGCCTTCGCGGGTGCCCACGGTGGCCGTGCCGCCCAGTGGCACGGAGGGCAGCAGGTTCAGCACGCCCTCATATTGCTCGATGATCACCGACCGCTGGGTGACGCCCTCGAAGCGGAAGAGGCCGATCTGGCCAAGGCGGGTGTAAAGGTTGGGCAGGATATTGATGGCCTGCGTCATCTCGGCCAGCGAATAGCCGCCAGCGTCAAAGGGATTGCGAACGATGGTCATGGGGTGCTCCGGGGGAATGAGAGGGTTTGACGTCAGACGCCGTCGCGGGCGATGATGCCGACAGCGGCAAGCTGGCCGATCTTGGTGGTGATTTTCGCGCCGTCATCGACGGTGGCGTCATAAGCGAGGCCAGCGCGCGACACGATCGAGGGGCCGCGCGCGACGACAATGCCCACGGCATCGGCCAGTGTGGCATCGACGGCGTAAAGCAGGACGGCACTCGCTGTCTGCGCGCCGTCGCTGCCGCCACTGGTGGCCAGCTTGTATTTGCCGCTGGCGGTGATGCGGCCCAGGACCGCGCCGACCGGATAGGGCATTCCGGCAAGCAGGGTGATCACTTCACGGGTGTAGTTCGGGTTGACCTCATATTTGAGGACATCGCCCATGCTGGGCGGTTCCGTCAGGACGGGCATTGGTCAGTCTCCATGGTGTGGGGGAGGGATAGGGGCGCTGGTTCAGCGCTTGGCGTCGGTCGCGGCCTTCTTGGCGGCCGCGATGATCGGGCTGTCTTTGGCGGCAGCTGCGGCCGGGGCGGTGGCGATGATGCCAGCCGCATCGCTGCGGGCGGCGAGATCGGCCAGCACCCGAGCGCGCAGGGCCTCGGGCTTCAGGCCTTTCGTGACCGCATCGGCGGCGTCGATGGTCACTCCGAGCCGGGCAGCCTGCGCGCAAACCTGCGCCACCTCGGCCGCCTCGGCGCGAATGGCATCTGCGGTCATGGTGGTGGTGACGAGCGCTGCCGCGTTTGCGGGCGCTTCGGCCGGGACGGGTGCGACCGCGACCGCAGGCATTGCCGCAGGAGGAGCGGCAACTTCCGCCGGGGTCGGGGTTTCTGTGGGCGTGGTCATCTGTGGACCCTTTCTGCTGGGGGACGTTGTGCCGCGAGGCGCGGCGGCGAAGGTGCGGAAGGCTGTGACAGGATCGGCAAGGTCGTCGGCCAGACCGGCGGCGATGGCGTCGGCCCCGCGGAACACGGCAGCTTCGGTGGCCAAAGCTGCGGCATGGGTCAGCCGATCACCGCGACCGGCCGAGACAGTTTCAGCGAAGAGGAAGCGGGCCACTTCCAGCTCGCGTTGCATCTGGTCGTGGATGGCGTCGGGCAGGGGCTGATACGGGTTCGCATCGACCTTGTGCGCCCCGGCATGGATCAGCGTGACGGCGATGCCCTTTTGATCGAGGGCCCCGCTCATGTCGGTATGCAGCGCGACAACCCCGATGCTGCCGACAGCGCCGGTGCGCGGGAGGATTATCCGGTCGGCCTGGGACGCGAGGACATAGCCAGCCGACAGGGCATGTTCGGCGACAAAAGCGTGGATGGGTTTCTGCGACCGGGCGGCACGGATGCGATCCGCCAGATCGAAAGCCCCGGCCACCTCGCCACCGAAGCTGTCGATGTCCAGCGCGATGCCGCGCACGCCAGGATCGGCCAATGCGGCCTGCAACTGGGCGGCGATCCCCTCATAGGACGTCAGGCCGGAGGACTGCCCGATCCATGCACCCCGGTGCACAAGTGTGCCCGAGATTTCGATGACGGCGATACCATCGACCACCGCGAAGGGCTGGCCACCGTTGCGTTGGTGGCGCTGGGCGAGATCATTGCCAAAGAGCGAGGCGCGGGCCGGAAGGGCGGCCGTGGTTTGGTCGAGCTGCTCGACACCAAACCCTTGGAAGGTGATGTCTTGCCCGGTGATGCGCGGCCCCAGCCCGGACAGGAAGGCCAGTGCCTTGGCCGGATCGACCATCAGGGGCGTGTTGAAGGCGCGCTGGGCGATCTGGGCGTGATGCATCATGCGTCCTCCTTTGGGTCGGACTTCTCGTCAGAGTCTTCTGGCGCGTCGTCATTGGATTTGTCGTCCTGCTCGGTGTCGTCCTTGCCCTTGGCCCCACCCGGCCCTTGCGCTGGGGATCCCGGACGGCGGAAGTCGAGGCCCAGCGTCGCTTCGCGTTTGCGCTCGGCGGCGATTTCTCGATCCACCTGTTCGGCGTCGTAGCCACGCTCTGCCAAGGCTTGGGTGCGCGATTTCAGGCCCGCTTCGATTTGCAGGATCTCTGCGGACGCGTCCTTCATCGGGTCAATCCAGTCCCATTTCGTCGGCAGCCAGGCGCAGGCCTGATATTGGCGGCGCTGGCTGTCATAACCGGGCAGGTCCAACGCCCCCGACAGCACCGCGACATCCATCCAGCGGACCCAGACGGCGCGGCAAAGCTGGAACACCAGCACGCCGTGCTGCCAGGCTGATATCCGACGGCGAAATTCGATCAGTGAGATGCGGGTGTTCGAGAAGTTGCCCTTGGCCGTGTCGCCGGTCAGATAGCCATAGGGCACTCCCAGCGCGGCGGCGATCTGCAGCAGGGTCCGATATTGGAACGGCTCATAGGTGCCACCGGAGTCTGGCGTCGCGGGCGTCGAGATATCCTCGCCCGGATCCAGCCGCACCACCTGACCCGGCTCAACTTCTAGATCCTCGTCGGTCGGGTCCAGCGGCGTTTCGGGAGCGGGCGAGGTGATGAACATTGCGAACATCGCCGCGATTTTCTTCCGCTCCAGCTCTGCGTCGTCGTAGAGGTCCAGCGTGAACAGTTTCACGATGGCGGCGGCGAACCGCGACACGCCGCGCAACTGGCCAGCCTCGACCGGGTCGAGGACATGGATCACATCACCAGCTGGAACGCGCACCGTTTCCCCAGCCAGTCCCGGATCGGTCAGATCGCCAGGATGGCGGCGCAAGAAGTGATAGGCGACGCGGCGGCCAATGCCATCAAACTCGATGCCCTGACGGATCAGCCCCGCGCCGGGCAGGGTGCGGTTCATGTCGAGGGGCAGCATTTCTGCGGGCAACATCTGCAATTGCAGCGGCACGGTCAGACCGTCCTCTGCCCGGCGCGGCCGGATGCGAATGAACACCTCACCTGACAAGAACACCTCCCGGGCGGCGCGGCGTTGCAAGCCGTAGAAATCGGTCAGGCCTTCCGCGTCGGCATCATCGGTCCATGCCAGCCACAGCGCCTGCAGCTCTTCCTTCTTGGCCGCATCCGCGATGGAACTGGACGGCTTGATGCCGTCGCCCACCACATTGCTGGCGAAGCTTTCCACGGCATTCGCAGCATAGCCGTTGTTGCGGACCAGCCAGCGCGCCCGGGCGGTGATCGTGTCGCCCGAGGCAGCGATCAGCGTGTTCACATGGGCGCGGCTGGCCCGGAACCCGCGTAGGCGACGGTGGGCCTGCGCCGCATCGAAGCCCCCGATGATCGAGCCAATGCGCTGGCGAAAGGCATCGAACGCCATGGATCACAGGCCCTTCGAGGCCACGGTGCCCCAGCGCCGACGACGCGGAGTGCCGTTCGTGGCCGTGGCAATCCGTGTTTCCAGATCGCTGATGGCATTCGCGAGTTCCGCGTCCGAGCCATAGTTGATTGATTTGCCGTCATAGCTGACCGAGCGGACGCCCGCGTAACGAGCCTCCTGAAGTGCTGCCAACAGGGCGCGCATCCGTTCCAGATCCATCTCAGTCCCTCATGAAGTTCGGTGTGTATGCCCGGCGTTTGCGCCGAGGCGTGGTTGGTGTCCCGGCCTTGGGCGGGGCAGGCTTGGCCGGTTCAGTTGTCGTGGCTTGCTGCGGGGCCGGGCGGGTTTCGACCCCGGCCTGTTCCTCAAGTCGCCGCCATGTGGCCTCGTCCCAGCGATCCGCGCCCATGATCCACGCAGCGGCGCGGGCATAGACACGGCAGTCGAGCGCCTCGTTGCGTTCCCGCATTTTCTGCCATTCTGGGTGGCTGTAACCGCGCTTGTTGCGCACGGTAACCAGCTGTTCCGCCACCAGCTGCTTCAGCCATTCCGTGTCGATCCAGTCAGGCAGATGGACGGTGCCGGGGGCATCACAGACGCCCAGCGCCCGCTCTTCATCCGAGGGCCGTTCCAACCGCAAGAAACGATAGGTTTCGGTCTTAAACGTCGCCGTGGCCACCGACCACAGCCGCGCACCCCGCCGCAGGCGTTTGCCGCCAATGGTGGCATCGACAAAGGTTGGACCCGACACCGGCGTGGCACGGTTGAAGCCTTCCAGACCCTTGATGGGGGCGGCCTGTTCAAAGCCCTGTTTCCGCGCCCATGCGTAAACCGCCGGGGCTTCATAGCCGGTGTCGATGGCCAGCTTGCCGATCACCATCACCGCGCCATTGGCGCAGGCCCAAGTCCGACCGAGCAATGCCGTCAGTTTGTCCCAGCAGGCCGGATCGTCTGGCCCACCGGCAATGACGATGTGATCGACGAGCCAGCTTGTCCTGTCCCGACCCCAGGCCCAGACATCGACCTCGATCCGGTCCTTTTGCACATCGACGCCCGCGGTCAGGAACAAACCGCCCATCGGGATCTGTGCGCCAGCATAGGCTTCGCGCCGTTCGGCCAGCCGCTGCCATTCCGGCGCATCGCCACTTTCAACCCAAGTCTCGCCCAGCAAGGTATTGCGTGCGGCGCGCAACATCTCTTCCGAGCCTTGGGCAGCCAGCCAGTCCCGCGCGATATGCTGCCAGCTTTTCCAGCCCAGCGGCGAGTAAAGCGCCGAGATGTGGAAGCCGATGGAGTGCGGATCGGCCGAGACAGCGGTCGCCCGCCATTCGCCCCGTTCCAGCATCTGAGTCTTGTGATGCTCGGCGATGGGCTTCTCGCAGCTTTCGCAATGATAGGCGGCGGTGTCGGGCCGTCCCTTGTCCCAGCGCAGGCGTTCAAACTGCAGCCATTGCATCGCGGCGCAGTGCGGGCAGGGCACAAAATACCTGCGCTGGTCCGATGCCTCAAACTCCCTTTCAATGCGCGACAACCCCCGGATCGTGGGGGTCGAGACCATGAACACCTTGCGCCGATGCGAGAAGGTGGTGGTCCGCGCCTCGGCCAAGGTGACCGGATCGCCTTCCTCGTCGGCGGAAGCTGGATAGGCATCGACCTCGTCGAGGAAAATATACCGCGCGGGCATCGAGCGCAGGCCGGTGGCGCTGTTGGCACCGGTTAGCACCAGGATGCCACCGGGGAATTCCTTGGACAGCATCGAGTTGCCCGCATCGCGCGAGCGGGCCGGTTGCACGCGTTCGCGCAGTGCCGGGGACTCAGAAATCAGCGGGTCGAGACGGCCCCGCGACGTGCGCTTGGCCATCTCGACAGTCGGCAGCACCGCCAGCATTGGCCCCGGCGCGTGATGGATGACAAAGCCGATCCAGTTGTTACCCGCCTCCGTCGCGCCGACCTGCGCTGCTTTCATGAAGCTGATGCGCTGCGCCGGGTGGCGGGGCGACAGCGCATCCATGATCTCGCGCAAGTAGGGCGTGCGGGCGGTGCGGTACTGCCCGGGCTCGGCGCTGGCCCGCGACGATAGCTTGCGATGCTGATCTGCCCATTCCGACACCGTAAGGTCCGGGTCTGGGCGCATGCCGCGACGCCAGTTGCGCAGAATGTCTTCGGCCCCGTCAAAGCCAAGGTCGAGGTCGGCGGTCAGATCGTCGTTGGCTGTGCCGTCACTATCCGAGGCTGACCCGGAGATCGGCGAGGGCGTCGAGGTGCTGTCTGACATGGGTTTCCAGCACCCTTTGCAGGATCGCGGCCTCGATTGTCACCGGCCGCGCCGGTCGCACCGGATTGCCGGATTGTTTTTCCACCTCCGCAGCGACTTCGGCCGCCATCAGGGCCGCCACGCGGGCAGGCCAGGTCACCCAAGTATCGCGCTCCTGCCGTGCCAGTCGGAACACCAGCGCTTCCGCCCGGGCGCGATCAACCAGCGTGCCTTTCCGCTTCTGAATTGCCAGTTGTTTTTCCTGCGCCTGATAGACGGTCAGCGCGGTCCGGGCCTTCAGGTAGGACGAGCTGTCGGCTGGCCCCGAAAACCCAGCATCGCCGCCAGTGCGACCGGTGCTGCGGCGCTGCTGGTCAGGGTCCGTCATCTCCGCCCGGCGCACATCGGAGGCGGCCGCATTGATCGAACCATCGCTGTAAACCACCAGCCGACTGGCTTTGCGGGCTTTCTGGATTGCCCCACGCGACAGGCCGGAATGGGCGGAATACTCACGTTCAGACATACCTTCCATGGCGCTTTGATTGTCCTCAAGATATTGGAATTAAACGTAAATAACGAGATTATTGAGTTGATTACACTCCCGCGTAGAGCGATTCTGGGTGCAGGAAAACGATGCAACTCAGCCCCGGAGACGACGCCATGACCACCATGACCACAACCGCCGCAAAAGCCCCCAGCGAAGCCCTGCTGTTGGAGATCGCAGCCAAGCATTTCCACAGCATCGAGACGCTGGAAACCCAGAACAGCGACCGGCTCGACTTCCACGATGTGGCGGTCTGGGCGATCCGCGCCGCGCTAGAAGCGGCCTATGCCGCTGGCCACGCCGCCGCGACCAAGCGCTGAAGGAGGGCAGGGGCATGACCATGGCAACCACCACCATCCGCATCGACATCGCCACGCTGCCCGACCATCTGGACCGTTCGCGCCTGAACAGCGTCGCCGCTGGCATCGAGGACGCGCTCAAAGAAGCGGGCATTCGGGCCGATTGTTCGGACCTGTTCTCGCACATCAAGATCGACCTGCCGACCGCACAACTGGCAGCCGCCAGCGCCGTGCTGGTCGATCTGCAGCTGATCTGAGGCAAGCACATGAGCACCCGCGCGCAGATCGCCATCCAGATTGGCCCCGAGGAATGGGCGCATGTCTACGTCCATTTCGACGGCTATCCCGCCCACATGCTGCCCGCGCTGGCGCGCTGGAAACCCGAGCATATCCTCACCGCGCGCGAGATCCGGCAGGTCACACCCGAGGCGCTGGATTGCTTCACCCCGCCTCTCGATCCGCGCATTTTGCCGCGCCCGACACGGGAATTCGCCCATCTCTACATGTGGATCGGATGCCAGTGGGTGCATGTTGCGCCCCAAGATCCTGCAACGGCTGGCCCGTAGCATCTGTGGCCAGAGTGTCATCAGAACACGGCGAGTGAGGTGAACGCACCCTGATCAGCCCCGCGATGGCGGGGTTTGTCTCGGTAGGAGGGTGGCGCATCGCGCGCGCCCGAACCACCGGAGCCAGACATGACCAAGCCCACCGAAACCCAGACCAGCATCCTCCGCGCTGGCGCCCAGCGCCCCGACAACATCGCCCTGCCGCTGCCCAAAGGGCTGCATGGCGCCGCTGCGAAAAAGGTGATCACCATGATGATCGGGCGAGGCTGGCTCGAGGAGGTCGACGCCAACATTCGCTGCAATGAGCCGCTCTGGCGCGAGACCGGCGATGGCCATGGCACCACGTTGGTGGTTACCGACGCGGGCCTGCTGGCCATCGGGATTGTAAAGACCGTGGCCGCCATCCGCGCACGCGCGGCCCAGACACCAATGCCAAAGCCGCCTATCCCGCGCGCCGGCACAAAACAGGCGATGCTGATCTCCTTGCTGCAGCGGCCTGAGGGGGCCTCCATTGACCAGATCGTCACTGCAACCGGCTGGAGGGCTCATAGCGCGAGGGGTTTGATTTCCGGGGTATTGAAGAAGAAGCTGAGGTTGGCCGTGACCTCGGCGAGGGAAGACGAGCGGGGGCAGGTGTATCGCATCAGCCAGCCTGACTAGGATTGGCCCAATGACCGCCACCAGCAGCGGACATTGGCGGTTAGCTGACATCGACGATTACCCACTGGCGCATCCTTTGATCATAGGTTTCCTTGATGCCTACGAGGGGCAGGGCTCGATCCCACCCGACAACGGGGCGGCGTTTATGCCGAGAGTCTCTTTGCCTTCAGCTCGGCGAAGGTTTCACCAGTTTCCGTCAGCACCGCTTTGGCCCCGGTGAACTGCTGCCAGCGCTCAACGGCGACATCGACATAGGCCGGGTTCAACTCGATCCCGAAGCAGACCCTCCCGGTGGTTTCTGCAGCGATCAGCGTGGTGCCCGATCCCATGAAGGGTTCGAACACAGCCTGGCCCGGGCTGGAGTTGTTCAGGATCGGTCGGCGCATGCATTCGACCGGCTTCTGGGTGCCGTGGACGGTCGCCGCGTCCTGATCCTTGCCGGAGATGTGCCAGAGGGTCGTCTGCTTGCGGTCCCCGGCCCAGTGGCCTTTGCCGGATTTCTTGACGGCATACCAGCAGGGTTCATGCTGCCAGTGGTAATCGCCCCGACTGAGAACGAGGCGGTCCTTGGCCCAGATGATCTGCGACCGGACGGCAAAACCTGCCGCGACAAGGCTCTCGGCCACAGTGGAGGCGTGCAGCGCGCCGTGCCAGACATAGGCCACGTCTCCGGGGAACAGCGCCCACGCTTCGCGCCAGTCGGCACGGTCATCATTCAGCACTTTGCCGGTGCGCTTGGTCTTGGCCGCCCCCGCCTGGTTGCGCCAGGACGGGTCATATTGCACGCCGTAAGGCGGGTCGGTCACCATCAGCAGTGGCTTTACATCGCCGAGCAATCGCCCGACCACATCGGCAGCAGTGCTGTCGCCGCAGATCAGCCGGTGTGACCCGAGCTGCCAGAGATCGCCTGGCACCGACACCGGCGTGACCGGCGGTTCGGGAATGTCATCCTCGCCCTCGACGGCACCACCCTCGACCTGATCGGGATCGCGCAGCAGGGCATCCAGATCTTCGTCGGTAATCCCCAGCAGGGACAGGTCGAAATCCTCGGCCAACAGCCCCGCGATCTCGTCACGCAACATTGCCTCGTCCCATTCGCCAAGCTCGGTCAGTTTATTGTCGGCGATGCGGTAAGCCCGGCGTTCCGCCTCGTCGAGATGGCTGAGCCGGATCACCGGCACATCCTTCAGGCCCAGCATTGCCGCCGCCAGCACCCGGCCGTGCCCCGCAATCAGCTCTCCGTCGTCGGCCACCATGCAGGGCACGGTCCAGCCGAACTTGGCCATGCTGGCAGCGATCTTCGCCACCTGATCGGTGCCGTGGATCTTGGCATTACGGGCATAGGGCCGCAGCCGGTCGAGCGGCCAAGTCTCGATCTGGCTCGGCGCAAACACGAGGTCCATGGGGCAGCTCTCATTCGGGGCAGGCGGACATGCCGATGCGCGCGGGCAACATGGCCAGCGACAGGATCGGGGTCCGCGATGTGGGGGAAACGAAAGCGCCCGAGAGGGCTATCCTCCGGGCGCTATTCTTCGATGATTAATAGGTAGGTCAAGGGGGGCAGCGTTGTCAAATGAAAAATATACGTGGATTCAAAGGCTTCTCGGCAGGTGGCTTCCGCTGGCTGGCTTCCGGCGTGGTGGCTTCCGCAAACTGGATTCCTTGGATTCCGCAAAAGAATCCAGCAAGCCAAGATCGAGATTCCGCAAGCCTTTGATAATGAGTCGCTTTTCCCAAAATTATTCGGCAGGTGGATTCCGGGTGGCTTCCCCGGTGAAAGTGCCTGTCGCTAGCGAAATGCTGCGCTGCGCCCCCCCGCATACATTCGGGGCCGGGGAGGAACCATGCCAAGGGGGCGCTTGTTGCCTAGGGCGCGCATCAGAGTCTCGTACTGTCCGCTGCTAACCACATGTGCAGGCGCGGTGCAAAGACCTGTAACACCGATCAGCCGTTGAGCTGAAGACAAGCCTATCGCTGTGGCCGACGTCTAACCACAGGGATTGCGTTAGCGTTACCAGCGTGAAAATTCTTACATGCCACTTTTCACCTCTCAACCACTTATGCACAGAAAACAGTTCATTTACGTTCATGGCGCGAAGTTTTGAGCCTGGACATTTCCGACCAGAGCGCACAACATCCACCCTTAGTGTCATGGGCAGCTGTGACCACAAGAATATGGGTTTTGCGCACTTGCGCTGAAGGAGCGATACCAATGACTGCCAGCGGCCCCGCTTTCCGTTTTATCGACCTTTTCGCCGGTATTGGCGGGTTGAGGATCGGGTTCGAACGCTCCGGTGGGCAATGTGTGTTCACGAGTGAGTGGAACAAGTTTTCGCAGGAAACGTATCGCGCAAATTTCGAGGACGACCATCCAATCAATGGCGACATCACCGCGATCGATGAGGCCGATATTCCTGCGCATGACGTCTTGCTTGCGGGGTTCCCCTGTCAGCCTTTCTCCATCGCAGGAGTCAGCAAGAAGAACTCTCTTGGACGGGCGCATGGTTTCGCGGATGAAACGCAGGGCACACTGTTTTTCGATGTTGTCAGGATCCTGCGCTACCATCGTCCGAAGGCATTTCTGCTAGAGAATGTCAAAAATCTGCTGTCCCATGACAAAGGAAATACGTTCAGGGTGATCCTCCATGCCCTTGATGAGCTAGGCTATGAGGTCGATCACAAGGTCATCGACGCGCGAAGCTGGGTTCCACAGCATCGCGAGCGGATTTTCATCACCGGCTTCCGTCGGGACGCTCCCACGCGGTTTTCACTGGATGACGTTGTCGTACCGCCCGGACCGAACCCTCGTCTGTCCAGTGTCCTTCACCCCGGAGATGGGACGGAGATTGCCGAGGATCCGTATACGTGTGGGCCGTTGGCGGCTGTGGCCCCTAAATACACGCTCACACCGAACCTGTGGAAGTATCTCCAAGCGTATGCGGCAAAGCATAAAGCTGCTGGCAATGGTTTCGGGTTCGGACTCTGCGGTCCGGATAGCGTTGCCAGGACTTTGAGTGCGCGCTACTACAAGGATGGCAGTGAGATCCTGATCGCGCAGGGCGACGGCATTCCACGGCGTCTAACGCCAAGGGAATGTGCAAGGCTGATGGGGTTTGACCAGCCAGGCTCCAATCGTCCTTGGAAGATTAACGTTTCAGATACTCAGGCGTATCGGCAATTTGGAAATGCAGTTGCAGCACCTGTCGCGATCGCAATTGCCGAGGCCATGGCCCCGTGGATCATCAACACGGTCGCCCTTCGGTCGAGGAGAAGCATCATTGCCTGAAAAGACGCCGATGACGCGGTCCGAAATGATGTCGCGGATCGGAACCAAGAATACCGAACCAGAACTGAAGATCAGGCGTGGCCTTCATAGGCGTGGATTTCGCTACCGTCTCCACCGTAACGATCTGCCGGGGAAACCTGACATTGTACTTCCGCGGCACAATGTGGTGATCTTGGTCCATGGATGCTTCTGGCACGGGCACCAAGGGTGTCGGTACTTCAGGGTTCCCCGGTCGAACCCCGAATTCTGGGAGACCAAGATTCAGAAGAACCGGGACCGGGACGCAAGACAGGTTGACCAGCTTGCTGACCAAGGTTGGCGGGTCTCGGTGATCTGGGAGTGTGCTACCCGAAACTATCCGACCGAAGAACTGGCCGATAAAATCGCAGGATGGATATCCGGCAACGAAAAAAGAGATGAGATCGCCGAACATACTGGCGCATCCACAGAAATGGAACCGGAGACCACATGAGCGACCTTATCAACGAACCAGATGCCTCCCGTCTCATTTTCGGGCTGCGCGATACCGGCTACAACGTAAAGACCGCAGCGGCCGATATCGTGGACAACTCGATTGCGGCGAGGGCTAGCCATGTAAACATCCTCATTGTTCTTCATGAAACCGGACGCAAGGTTGTCTATTTCGGCGACGATGGCGAAGGCATGGATGCGGCCGGAGTGCACACGGCGATGCGCTATGGAGCTCCAGTTCGAGAGAATCCAGAGAGTCTTGGCAAATTCGGCCTCGGCCTGAAAACCGCCTCAAGCTCCGTCTGCAAAAAATTCTCACTCGTGTCCCGGAAGGCGCCGGATCAGCCTTTGGCAAAATTGTCTTGGGATCTCGAACATGTGGAACGTGTCAAGAAATGGGAGATGCTCAGCGAACCCGTCTCGACCGATGAGGAAGAGATGTTCGAGGAACTATGTGGCGAAACGGGGACGCTTGTTGTCTGGGAAAACTGCGATCGGATTCTTTCCAAGGATTTTGAGCCTGGAAGCACTAAGGAACAGGCCGCCATCAAACGTCTCGCAGATACCCTTGGCCGACATCTTTCTCTGATCTTCCATCGGTTCACCGACAAGAACGATGCTCGAGAGCGGAACGTGGAGATTATGGTGAACGACAGTCCAGTCGTCCCTTGGAATCCGTTCTATCCAAAACGCTCCGATCAGGTCCTGCCCGAGAAAAAGCAGAAGCTCGTCATCGAGATGCCTGACGGGAGTGAGGAAACGGCGTCCATCCGTGCTTGGATCCTCCCACATCGTCGGGACATGTCCAAGGACGAGGAACGTGAATTCGCGAGGATTTCCAACCGCGCACAGGGCTTCTATGTTTATCGCGAGGGTCGCTTGATACAGGACGGCGGCTGGATGGACGTCTTTGGAACACCCGAACCGCACACATCACTGCTGAGGATCGAGTTTGATTTCGGTCATGACTTGGACGATGCGTTCAGGGTGGACGTGAAGAAATCTCGCATACTTTTCCATCCCGATCTTGAAGATGGGCTGAAGGCCCTGCTGCAGCCGATCTACCGCGAGGCCGGGAACAGATATCGCCGCACCAACCGTTCAGCTACCGCCGGAACCAATACGGTTGACCACAGCAGTTCGAACAAGAATATCGCATCGACTCCAAATGCCGCGACCGCGACCGTTAACTCTGCAGATGCTACGGACCAGACGGCAGAGGTGACCAATAACCTCGGCGCTAAGATCCGCATCAAGGCGCCTGTTCAGTCGAACGTAGAGGCCGGACATGTCCACGTTGAAGCAGTGGAAACCATTCACAATGGTGACCTCTGGCAACCGGCGTTCCGAAGTGCGACGGAAGACGGTTTCGTTCCGTCCGTCCTCCTCAACAAGCATCATGATTTCTACCAGAAAATCTACCAGCGCGCCGCTGGCAACGGGTTTGCGGTCGAAGGGATGGACCTGCTCCTCTGGGCATTCGCAGTCGCCGAACAGAACAACACCAACGCAGAACTCGAGCCGATCTTCGAGGACATCCGCTCCGAGATTTCAGGAAATCTCCGAAAGCTTCTTCGGAACCTTCCTGATCCGGAACCGGAAGAGCTGTCTGAGGATGACGACCAGTAATGATCGCGGCAAAGAGACAGCTCATTGCAAATGCACTGCTCACAGGCACTGGTGCCGAGATCGCATTGGCAGTCGATACGGACGGTCTCCGCTCCGGCATGCGGCTGTGGTTTGCCGACTTGGATGAACGCCACGGGCCCGTGGCCGAGCTCAAACCCCATGGGCTGAAGTCGCATCGCGTGCGGCTGACGTTCGGAAACTTTTCGGGCGCCGTGATCCGCCAGATTGCACAGGCACCCGTCGAGGATCAGCAACTGGCAAGAGCGCTGGTATCGTCGATTGGCCCGGAGCATGAGGTGTCGATCCATGGGCAGGACTTGGCGGACTGGACTGTCGCCAGTGGGAGCTTTCAACTTCAGGCAGTCGTAAGGCATGTCGAGGGTCCAGATACGGACGAAGCCATTCGGCGCACATGTCAGGAGGTCATCGTTCCGGTCATGGCGGCGATGGCCGAATTGATTGGATACGACATACTTGAGACCGAAACAGCCGAAGCTATGCCCGCCTACGAAGGCGCGGTGCATCCTGCCAACGTGGCACGCCGGGAACGAAATCCGCGAAACCGGCTGCTTTGTATCCGGTTACATGGCGACAAATGCGCTGTTTGCGGCATCGATCCTCGCCAAGTTTACGGTGCTGGGATCGGGATAGTGGAAGTGCATCATCTTGAACCCCTCGCCAATCTTGCGGAACCGCGCCCATATGATCCGGCGTGTGATCTGATCCCGCTATGCCCGAACTGTCATCGGGCAGTTCACACCAGACGTCCGATTCCCCTGGATATTTCCGAACTCCGTCGGTGCATGGAGGACGCAGGTGCCTGATTTCGCCGCCATGCCAATTACATTTGAAGGAGTGCGCGAACGGGTACCCGCCGGTCACACCTTGTCCGAACGGTTGCTGGAACCTTTAATTCTGCTGGATCGGAATGGTGACCGGCTCTCGGCCAGCCTTGGCGGTATGAGGATGATCCGCGGACAGAAAAATGAACTCAGGGCTCCGACCGACGATCACGCATGGGTTGTCGACGGCACCGTTTTGCGGCCGCTTCCAAAAGATGCACCGAAGCTCTTCCGGATTATGCTGGGGGATGTGGACCCGAAAGATCTTCCTTTCAGCGTGGCGATCAGGCTGCTGCGAACGGTCGATGAGCGGATGTCCACGGCTGCTTCCACAAGTGTCCTGATTGCAGGACGGGATGCTGCAGACCAGGAGACCAACCCGGTTGCCCCGAGCGGTCTCCGGGCCGACCTATTTCCCTACCAAGCCCGCGGCGTCCAGTGGATGTGGGACACTGTCGGAAGGACCGGGGGGGTCATTCTGGCGGACGAGATGGGATTGGGAAAAACGATCCAGATCATAGCGCTGCTCCTCATGGACATGCCTGACCAATCAAGCCCTGCGCTCATAGTCTGTCCAACAAGTCTGATCGCCAACTGGGTCCGGGAGATTGAACGATTTGGCCCCAGTCTCGAAACGAACGTGCATCGCGGAAGTCATCGAACGGGCGTCTCCAGTGGCCTCCAAAGGTCGCGGGTCGTGATCACTACCTATGACACGATGGTAAACGATATCTCCATCTTCTCCGGCCTGGAATGGTCGTGGGTAATCTGCGACGAGGCTCAGGCTATCAAGAACCCTTCCTCCAACCGCCGTCAGGCCATCGTCACCATCCCTCGAAAGCGCTCCATTCCCATGACGGGAACTCCCGTAGAGAATACCCTGCTTGATCTGTGGTCGCTTACCGACTTTGCGATACCGGGGCTTCTCGGCACCCAGAGCGAGTTCGAGGCTGAGTTCCCGGACAGTGTCGAAGCGGGTCAGAGGCTCGGTGGCCTGACCGACCCAATCATATTGAAACGGCGTGTTGCCGATGTCGCTTCAGATCTGCCAGAACGGATTGACATCGACATACCGCTTGAGCTCGATGATCGTCTCATCGATCATTATCGTGAAGTTCGGGATACAACACTCGCTAAATATCCTGTTGCCGGGGCACTTGTCGCGACGCTTCAGCTTCAACTCCTTTGCGCACATCCATGGCTACGGCAAAACTCCGACGCTGAAGAAGAAGCCGACATCATCCCCGCGTCCAGCATGCCGCTCGTTACGCCAAAAATGGAACGCATTGCGGCCCTGCTCCGCGAGGCTTTTGCGAATGGCCGAAAGGTCATCGTGTTCGCGTTGTTCAACCGTATTGGAGACCTTCTGAAGGAGGTCTGTGCCGACATGCCCGGTGTCCACTGGGGAGCCATTAACGGGTCGACGCCTCAAGAGGACCGGCAGCCAATCGTTGACATATTTTCCGAAAATGTTGGGGCCGCATGTCTCGTCCTCAATCCAAAGGCAGCCGGTGCCGGTCTCAATATCACGGCCGCCACTGTTGTGATCCATTTCACACCGGTCTGGAACCCAGCTGTCGAGGCACAGGCGAGCGCCCGTGCCCACCGCCGCGGGCAAACGCAACCGGTCACCGTATATCGCCTGTTTTACAAAGATACTGTGGAGGAAATTATGATCGAACGATCTGCGTGGAAGAGTGATCTTGCAAATGAGACGGTTCCTGTGTCCACACGCGATGCGGACGACTTGAAGCGGGCGCTGTCCATCCTTCCGGTGAAAACATGACCGGTGATGTGTTCAGCAAAGTACTGAGCGCCAATGATGTAGGAACGACCGGTGGACATCAGGGCGGCATCTTGATTCCCAAGGGTGAAACGCAGCTACTTGCAATCCTGCCCGTACTTGATCCAGAAATCAAAAACCCGGATGCGTGGCTGGATTGTGTGGATGATGCCGGTCAGGCTCTCCGTTTCAGGTTTGTCTATTACAACAACAAGTTACACGACGAAAATGGGACACGAAACGAATTCCGGGTGACGCATATGACCAAATGGTTCCGTGACACCGGCGCTCGTGAGGGCGATGAGTTCAGGATTTCCCTGATGTCTGACAAGATGCGCTATTCAATCGGAATAATTCGTCCCGATCCTGAGGACCAGAACGAAGAAGATGGCGTTCGGATCCGCCTGTCCGGATGGCGGCGAGTCCATTGACCAGATGGATCAATGGGGCCGTGAGATCGCCGATATCTTGATCCGGGGCGAATCTGCCTCGTCAACATAACCTTCCTCACGCGCGCGCAACATGATCTGTTCAGCAATCACTGACTGCCGCCCCGACGGAATGCGGCCAGGCAACAGGCTGCAGGTCCTGAGGATGCCGTCCTCTGTCGGGCTGAATTTCCGGTTCGCCCGACCCCAATCCCTGAGCCTAGACCAAAATGGTGCCCCGATTGCAATCACGTTTTGCTGGGCTGCTATTTCTGCGTCCATCGACGTATTCCGCCGGTCATCGCGCTGCGTGGTTCGTGCTTCTTCGGGGGCTACAACACAATCCTTGAAATCATCTCCATACTCGACGACTGCGCGCTCAATTGCAGCCCAACAGGCTTGCTTCTTCCCCCATTCCGTAATGTTGTTTACACCCGCCTCTGGGGCGGTAATGACCGTCGTGGCCACTTCGGCGGCCATAAGAAGAGTGTCATTCAGAGCCCTCGGAACGGATTGTGTCCGCCAGACAGAATCCAAATCCAGCAACTTTTCGGCTTCATGGGTGTCTGATACAACCTTGGCGATCGTATAAGTGATGATGTTGGCCCGGTAACCGCCAGGATACCACGGTTGTTTCGGCACGACTTTTTCCAGATGGCGAAAGACGATCAGTTTGGCCACAAGTCGCTTGAACCACGTCTCATCAAATTTACTATCGCTGCGTGACCATTCACTTCCGATTGTCTGTGCGAACGTCCCGAAGTTCTTCTGGGCACCCTTGCTCACGGTATCAGGCTGCATCCGGAAGCTCATCTCGACTTTGGCTAGATCGGTCTTGACGAAATATTGGGACTTCGGGTTCTCGATATCGAACCGCCGACGCTCTGCAGGCGATTTTTTGGCCCGCTCCACCAGATACTGCCCTCTTGCCCGCTCGTAGAACCACTTCGTTTCCTTGTTCGTGCCCTCCGCGGCGGGTGCCAAGACGCGGCGTGAAAACTCTTCCATCCGCATGTGAAAGGGGTGGTTCGAAAAGAAATCGGCAGCACTGACCTTGTTCTGGCTGTTGGCGTATTTTGAAATGAACGGCACAATCTCTTCGGAGACCTCGTCAGGCACGACTGTAAGCTTCAACTGGACATGGACATTATCGAGCGTTTCCGGCGATGCGGACAGGGCTGCATGCAGTGACGCCGTTGTCTGTCCCCCGTTCACGATCTGCAGATTGGTGGCCCTGACGATCTGCATTCCGTTCTCGGACCTCACCACCTCGACCTCGTCTGCTGTGGCGGACAATCCGTTGTTGTAGCTGAAGAACATCTCCGGTTCATCCTTGATGGTGTCCCGAATGCCCCTGTTGACTGCACCGCGGGCCTGCAAAAAGCTCCGCACATTCGACTCGAGAAGCCGCGCGCCCCATTTGTCATAGATCTTTGCTAGCTGAGTCCCACCCATTACGATCAGGTAGCTGTCGAGCCTGTCACCACTCCTAGACGCGGCCAGTGCAGGAAGGGCCTCGCCAAAGTCATCCCGGAAATTGACGATGATCTTCTCTCGGGCATGACCCGAGGTCTCGAAGCGGTGAAATCTTGAAAGATCCCAGACGTTATAGGTGACAGGTACATCGGCTATCTTTCCAGCAAGGACGGCGTCCGTCCGGGCACTATAGATGGCGTTGGTAATCAGGATGAGTTTCACCTTGGTGACGGATGACCAAGCGGATGTGATCAAGGATGCTGCACCTGCTTCTGATGATCCCTCCATCAGATCGGAACGGAAAGCAGCGCGGCGTGATGCTGCGACAAAGTTGATCAGGCTGCCAAAGGACTTTTTCGCGTCGGCAGCATTGATTTTCACCGGAGTGGCATCGGGATGAAAGTCGCTGACGATCACGCTCAGAACGCCTTCGGATTCCCGCGGGTCGCCGCCAATTGCGTCGATCCGGACCGGCTTTCCAGAATTCCTGTCCGAGAAGTCGACCCAGTCGGAGGTAACGATCTCGCCCTCCATTTCTAGGCGGTTGGCCATTCGCTCGAAAAAGGCCTCCTTGACGTCTAGAGAGCTTTCTTCGGCGACTGCATCAAGTTCAGCCATGAGACCAGCGTGGTATTCAGTTATTTCTTCCACCGCATTATTCCCTGACTTGAATTCAAAAGCTCATTTACTCGGGAGGGCCCACTTGACCGACTGATTTTCTATATAATTGAAATCTGTAGCCCATCGGGTGTTGCCATTGCAAATGCTCGTTGGTCGCAATCCTATGCCACGGGCCCGGGACGGGTTTCATTGCCAGTAGAGTCCTTCAACCTTGGACCGGCAGTCGAAATGTCCGGCGGGCCTCGGTTCAATCTGCAGCAAAAGTTTAGTACTCGCAATCTTAACCAACCTATCACTGCCAAGGCCGCACTCTAGGCATCGCCCCCATCACCTCGATATCCCGAAGCATGCGGCCCACCGCCAATCCATCGCGAATCCAGTCCAGCGCCTGCCACCAGTCATCATAGCCGCGACGAGCGGACACAATCTGCTCCGGGTGCGGCCGCCAGGTGACCGGACAGGCCAAAACCTCGACCGTTCGCCATTTGCCGCGGGTCAGCACGCGTTCAG
Organism: Yoonia sp.; assembly: GCF_017854565.1. GTDB lineage: Bacteria > Pseudomonadota > Alphaproteobacteria > Rhodobacterales > Rhodobacteraceae > Yoonia. The sequence goes on along the minus strand of NZ_JAFMHJ010000027.1, from coordinate 10,732 downwards.
TGCCGACGACTATGGTGGTCGCCCGCTCGCCATGCTGATTGCGCTTGGTATCGACCGGCACGCAGCGCGGCACCACGCCGGGCATCCAGTCGGGCGTTAGCCCAGCGCGCGCCAGTTCGGCCACGCGGATCGCCATGCGGATGCCGCCGAGGCTAGCCGGCATTCCGGCAACGGTGGCGGCGATCACCTCGGCATCTGGGTGGGTGTAACTGCCCATCTTGTGCTGGCCGCCGTCAACCTTACAGCCCAGTGCTGCGCGTTGCAGCAGGACATATTCGAGGCCAAAGCCGAAGCCTTCTTCCGATACGTTCTTCGGAAGCGGCAGCTCCAGTTGAGCCTTCTCGATCCGAAACGCCCATTCAAGTGCCGCCTGCACGCCCAGAGCACGTTTTGTGCGTCCGCCGCGATTGATAATCGATCTCTGCAAGGTCATAGCACACCCCGCATCCGGAGGCGTTCCGTGGTGACGAGCCCGCGTTCCAGCATCAATCCGCACATAGCGGCGCTGATCATGTTCGGGGGCAGGTATTCGTCTGAGTTCACCTTGGCCGCATAGAATGCCGCCGTTTCATCGGGGCTGGGCCGTGGCTTGCTTTGGGCCTTGCGGCTGCGCTTGGCTTTCCCAGCACTGGCCGCCGCCTGCGCATCGCGCTGTGCAGCGCGTTCCATGAACCGGTCGAGGGCTTTGGGCCCATCGGGCGGATTGGGATGATCGCACCGGGTCTCGGTGGCGGTCTCGATGATCCGACCCTCGGACAGCCCGAGGTCATCGATCCATTGACGCACATGGGTTCTAGCTGGCGCGCCCTGCCACCAGGCGGGCAGGCTGGCATTTGCGGCGAAGCCCAGCGCATTCAGAAGTTTTGCAAAGAACCGATCAAAATCGGCCTCGCGCGCAGCCGCGTCCTCCTCCTCCTTTACTGGTTTACTTAGTGGTTCTCTTACAAGGTTAGTGTCCGGATTTCGGACACGGCTTTGGCCCTTTTCCGGACACGGGTCGGGGCAAAATCCGGACACGGCTTCGGGGTGGCTCCCGTGTCCGAAATCCGGACACGGATCAGTCGCGTCAGGCTCATCGAGACCGCACGTGCCCGCGTCATCAGTGGTTTCCAGATCGTCTGCGTACCCGTGTCCGATTTCCGGACCCGGCACCACATCAGCCGGTGTGAAGCCGCGCTCGAACCCCAGGATGTAGCGGGTCGGCTGCTGTCGCTTGGTCACTGGATCAATCCGTGGCACACGGCGCAACAGCCCCCCGGCCTCCAACTGGCGCAGGTGGTCATTCAGCGTCGAGCGGCTGATTTCGCAATCGTGGGCCAGCCGAACCTGCGAGGGAAAGCAACCGTAATCCGGGTTGAACCGGTCGCAGAGATGCCAGAGCACGATCTTGGTTGTGGGCTTCAACCCGCGCTGCTTGATGGCCCAGTTGGTGGCGTCATGGCTCATGGCGCGGACCTCCGTACAGGGGGCGCAATGCGCGTCGTAAAACCGTGATCGGCCAGCGCGCCCAGCGCCTCGTCGAGGCTGCGCACCAGCGCCCAGCCGAAGCCCTGCGCCAGCACCGCATCGCGGAAGGCCTCCTGTGTCGGGCGCAGGCGTCCTTTCGGGGCTTTCAGCTCGAGAAACAGCACGCGGCCATCGCACAGGATCACCAGATCGGCAAAGCCCGCATGGACGCCCATGCCGACCAGGATCGCCTGACGCCTTGCACCGCGGGGGCCTGGCTCGGTCACCTCATTGGCGCAGTGATGGATGATTGCCGTGCGGGGCAGGGCGAGGCGCAGGGCCTGCACGAGAGATCGCTGCAGGTCAGCTTCGGGTGTGCCGCGGCGCGTCATCCTGCGGCCCTCCCGTTCTCTTCGCGCTGGGCACGCTGCACCGGCCGCCTTGCGTCGATCACCACCAGCAGCCTCTGCGCGTCTTCACGCTCGGCGGCGGTGTCGCCATGGACGGCCAAGACCCTGCAGGCGAGCCGGATCAGGTGGTCAGAATGATGCGCCACATCGGCGATGACGGCGCGTGCCTCGGACAGGCGGTCTTGGGGCCAATTGTCATCGCCTGTGACGGAAATGTAGGGCGCTGTGCGGCAGGCAGGGTTAAACGGGATAGTGGTCATTTCCGACCTCCTGCCGTCTTGGCCCGCGGCATTTCTTGCGCCGCTAGCCAGTCTTGCACCGCCTTGCGCCGATAAAGCACCATGCGTCCTGCGCGGACACACGGCGGCCCGATGCGCCGCGCCTCCCAGCGCCCGAGCGTGTCGACCGTAACACTGAGCGCGTCGGCCAACTCCTTGCGGCTGATCCAGCACGACAGCAGGGTCGCGCCGGTCATCTCCGGTTCAGTCTGTGATTGAATCATCTCTACCTCCTATTCGCCGCCCGGCATGGGCGGACGTCGTCAGACAGCGAGAACAGATCGACAGGGGTGGCGGGGTGGCGCAGGGTGGCGCTCATTTGCTCAGACCAATGCCACCCCTTGTTTTATTGAGGTTTCGAGGTTTCCAGTCTCTGATGCCGCTCAACCCCAGCGCCCACACGCAACGTTAAGCAACGACTCAGATTGCGCTCGTGCTTTGTTCTGTGCTTCATCCACAGGTAGAGTGGATTGCAGAATCAGCAGGAGAAGGAGGCAGACATGAGTGAGATTATTTTCGATCTGGGTTTGATCTTTCACTGCCCTGCGGCCGTCGCAGACTTCCGGCGCGGCTGATCCCCATTTCCCGTTAGCAAGGCCCAAGGCCGCCTCCACAAGGGGCGCGGTGTGATGACCTGTTCCAGAACAACAAGAAAAGAAATTGAGGCATGGCTTTACCACCCCGTGTTTATTTTACCCTGCACGAAGTCGCCGCCCGCTGGGATTGCACGCTTGCAGATATTGCTGGCTGGGCGTCGGTCGGGCGTTTTGACATCATGACGGCGATTGCACCGCTTATTGTCGGATCGCAGATCGTGTCCGGGTACGTTGTGGTTTCGGTCACGGACATCCTGCAGATGTTCCGCCGCTGCGGAACCGGGCCGACAAAAAGCTTTCTGCGCCGTGTCAGGCCGAAGGACCAGGAGGATTGGATCATGATCGCGGACCCGACCGACCGCATTGAGGTTTCACTGGCAGACCTGTTGATCATGGCCGATGAGGTTCATCGCTTCGAGACGGATTGTGATCTGCTGCGGCGTCCGGCATCGCACATCGGTTCGACAGCACGCTACGATTGGGATGGGATGTATATTTTTCTCATTCGCCGCGTTCATGAACACGGCGTTCCTGAAACGCAGGCCGAATGGGTCGGGGAAGTGCAGGAATGGTTTGTAAGAAAATCCGAAAGCGGCGAGGTGCCCGATGAGCGCACAATTCGCCGACGGCTCACCCCGATCTGGAAAGCGCTGCGAGAAACGTGCTGACGAACGGTGTCGATGAGGCGCAGAAACTCATGCCAACTTCTGCGCCTCGTCCGCGTCATGCACCAGTTTCGGCCGAGGCCTGAAGGCGATGGCCACGGCATCGACGCCCGCGCGCAGCGGTGAGTCCATGAGATGGGCATAGCGCTGGGTCGTCTGCATCTGGCTATGGCCCAAGAGCTTGCCGATCATTTCCAGCGATGCGCCGCCGCTGACCAGCAGGGACGCAAAGGTGTGTCGCAGATCGTGGATGCGTACGTCCGGGATGCCAACCTGCCTCTGGATATTGGACCAGAAGCGTCTGATTTCCTTTACCGGCTGCCCCGGCACATCACCCGGAAACAGCAATTGGCATCCCCGCGGTACCAGCAGCTGGCGCTGTCGCACGATGGCTGCCGCTTCATCAGAAATCGGCAGGCGGTGAACCTTGCGCTGCTTGGTCATACTTGCGGGCTTTGACCAACTCAGATGCTCCAGGTTGAAATGTTCAAACCGCGCCTGACGCACCTCGCCAACGCGCGCACCCGTCAACATGCACATCCGGATAATGTCGGCCGCGCGGCGATCATCGGCCGCGTCCAGCGCCTCGGCCAGTTTGCGGATTTCCTCATGGCACAAAAAACGTTCGCGCGGGTTTTCGATCCGGCGGCGGAAACTCGAAGCCGGATTATCCTCGCGCCACCCCCAACCCACGGCGTAGGTGAACATCTTGCGCAGGACCTCGCCGGTCCGGTTGGCGCGCACCGGGGTCGGCTTGGCCCCCTGCAGTTTCCGCGCCCGGTTATTAGGCTTGGCCTTTGACGGGCGGGCACGGCCAGCAGCGACCTTGTTCAGCAGTTTTTCCACATCATAGGGCGTGATCTCCGTTACCAGCCGGTTGCCCCATTCCGGTGCCACAAGTTTCGCCAGCATCGATTTTTGGTCTGAGGCGTTGGTTGGGGAAAGGTGCGGCAGGTGAACTTCGGTGTAGCGCTCGATCAGATCTTTGAACCTTGGGGCCTCTCGCCCGCTTTCCTTCTGGCCCAATGGATCGCCACCAGCGTCGATCTCACGTCGCAATTCCTTCGCCCGGTCGCGGGCGGACGTCGTCGACCATTCGGGCCAGCGCCCGATGGTCATCCGCCGTTGCCGCCCTGCATGGCGATAGTCGATCGTGAATGCCCGATTCCCCGACCGGTATATGCAGACTGCAAAGCCCCGCACATCCGTGTCAAAAATCTGGTAATCACGCCCCGCCGCCGGTTCGGCATCGCGAACGCATTTCTCATTCAATCGCAATCGGTTGACCATGCAACTCACCCTCCAGTCGTCACCCCATGACGCGTAGATTCGCGCCGCTAGCAAGTGAAGCATGCCGGAAGGGGTGGCGGGGTGGCGCAGGGTGGCGGTCATATGATGAGGGGGTGCCACCCTCCAGCCATTGATAGGAAAAAACGCAAAATTCTGTTTAAAAGCTCAGACTTAGGCGCGGGCGATATCGCTGATTCAATTCCCATATTGATTGGGGCAACAAGCGATGATGGGATCGAAGCAGGAAGCGCAGGCGGCGCTGTCTTATGAGTTCTCGCTGGAAAATCACGTCCCGCAAGATCATCTGCTAGGATCGATTGATCGGTTTGTCGATCTGATCGGCATCCGCCGATGTCTTGTAGAGTTCTGCAGCGATATCCGCTGCCGATCCACTTTCGTAGCCATTGACCCAACCACACGGTGGGTCCTTATCCGCGCATTCAAGGCCAGGATTGCAGCTCGCGACCGGCGCTTCTTGAGGGATCTGGATCGCGTCTGCGCGGTCCCTTTCCGCACCATTTTAACCCATAAGATCAAGGAATTCAGAGATCGGCTCATCGGCCCGCGCAAACGTGCCGCTACTGGTGAACAACAGTTCGAAACACTCAGCGCGGCCTTCAGGATCGACCATAAACTAACACAACCAAAGCCACCCTGAACTAACGGCATCGTTGAGCGGTTCAACGGTCGCATCGGGGCAGTGCAGAAAAGCCATCATTTCCGACCTGGCGAAGAGCTGAAAACAACGCTCCAACGCTATGTCGGGCTCTACAACCAGCAGTTTCCTCAATGAGCCTTGGGTTGCAAGACGCCCTTGCAGGCGATGAAAGAATGGCACAAAATCAAACTCGAGATGTTCAGGAAGAAGCCATACTACCTGCCGGGATCCGCAAACTAACCCTTGAGAACTAAAGACTTAAAGCGCTACTCTCTTACACTGATATTTTGCTAGGAAATTTGATGGACAAAGTTAAGGCGCAAGAGTTGTACGAGAAGTTATCTGGAAAAGAAATTAACGGCTGGTGTGTCGAGGAACTGATCAACTTTGGAAAGTCGGCCGCTGTATTTAAAGCGAAAAAGAGTGCCACAGGGGAATCTGGTGCTCTAAAGGTCTTTGATGATGAGTTAATTGAGAAATATGGTGATCATGCGCAGATAGCCAGAATCGAGCGTGAACTGAGCTTGGTCGGAAAGTCGCATCCAAATATGGTCAAGATCCTGGCTGGCGGCGTTGACGCCATCACAGGAAACCACTTCTTACTAATGGAATTTTTAGATGGGCCTAACCTCAAGCAATGCTTGGGCGATATTCCAATAGGCTCGGTGGGTGATCTGGTCTCACAACTATCGTCTTGCTGCGAATTCCTCGAGAGCTTGGGTCTTACCCACCGAGACATAAAACCTGAAAATATCGTTATTATTGAAGACTTTAGTCGCCTGATCTTGTTGGATTTTGGCGTGCTTCGACCTGTTGGTGATGGAGGTATAACCGACGGTGACGGAGTCCAATCATTCGTCGGAACGCTACAATATAGCTCTCCTGAATTCTTACTCCGAAACGAAGAGGACAGTGTCGAGGGCTGGCGTGCATTGACATTTTATCAGATCGGGGCAGTCATGCATGACTTGATAATGCGTAAGGAGATATTTTCTGAAAGTGCCGAACCATATGCGCGGCTAGTTATGGCCGTACAAAATGACACGCCAACAATTCACAACGGTTCGCTGCCCAACTACCTTATCGAAACCGCAAGATTATGCCTTAGCAAAGATCCAAAAGTTCGTGTTGAGCTTCTCAGTTGGGCTTCTTTCGCCCCACCGGCAGACTCTGGAGAGGCGTTATCAGCCATGAAGAAAAGGGTTGCAGCGAGGTCTCACATGGTTGAAGGGCTCAAAGCTGATGATCAAGATACCGCCGAGATCACCAACGCATTGTTGGAAGATGTCATTTCTCACTTAAAAGTTAAAGTTCGTAGCATTCGAAATTCCAACAGGTCAGCAGTTCCACCAGTGGTCATTACGCGTAAGCACAATACAGTTTGCATATTTTTCAAGAGATCGAACGAGCATGCTCTGCTTTGCGACGTAAAAATTCTGTTAAAAATCGAAGTTATTGATCCTGCAATTGGTGCAATTCAGCTTGTTGCATCTCCTTTCTTTTGCGAGCATCAGGACTTCAAAGACGCGCATGACCATGTGGTGTATCGAGGCATATCAGCAGGCGACAATATCGTGGCAACGCTGGAAAATTGCATTTACTCTGCAATTGACCAAGCACAGCAATGGTCGCCAGATAATGATAAATCTCTGATTTCATTTAAAGAAATTTGTATTGAGGACTAGTAATGGGCGCTACTTGGTGGACAAATCCTTCAGAACTGGATGCTGATCAGAAACAGGTCGTTTCACTTAAAGATGATGGACATCATCTTGTGATTGGCCCGCCAGGTTGTGGTAAGACGAACCTGCTTCTCCTTCGGGCATCATACCTTCACAAAAAAGGTCTCAAGAAAATTGCTGTATTGACCTTCGCACGGACTCTCAGGGAGTTTTTGGCATCAGGAGCGGAACACTATTCATTCTCCAGCGATAAGATACAGACCTATATGCGTTGGGGGATGGCATTGCTTGCTGAGAATGGTGTGAATTTAGAAGATTCAGATGATTTTACTGCAAGACGGGCAAGTCTACTCGACGCCTTACAGAAGCTGGCAAGCAAAAATCTTCCTGAAAATATGTTGGACTGCATTCTGCTTGATGAAGCACAAGATTATACTTCGGATGAAATCGCTGTTTTACGCTGTTTTACGTCAAGACTTTTCGCAGTTGGTGATAGCAAACAACGCATCCAGTCCGAAGAAGAAGATGTCTTGGATGGGCTGATCGCTGAAGGCGTGACTTTATCTACTCTTAGCTTTCACTACCGTAATGGATTAAAAATCTGCCGAGTTGCGGATGGTATTCAAGGCCAGATTGATAGCGAAGACGGGCTGGAAGCGCGATCAAATTATGATGAAGATGCCTATCCCTCTACGGTTAAAGTATTATCGGGCATTTCATTGAATGAACAGGTTGAGATTGCAGTTGATGAGATCAAGACCCAACTTCAAGCGTATCCAGATGAGTATATCGGAGTCCTTTGCCCGCGAGCTCAAGAACTCGGCCAAGTGGGTCAAGCACTTATCCAATCAGAAATTGGCGACCACGTTCATGTGCAGCATGGTGAATATGAACCGCAAACACTTGATAGACGCGTTATTGTTACCACGATTCATGGCGCGAAGGGCCTAGAGTTCAGAGCAGGTCATGTTCTGGGTGCCGACTTCGTTAAGAATTTCAGACTTCAGAGAAAGATGAGTTATACTGCCGTAACACGGTGTAAAACGTCGCTTTCAGTGTATCATGAGCAAGATCTACCTGGCTATTTTGAAAGCGGGATCCAAGCCTGTGGTTCTCCACCAAAGGAACCAACAATAGATGATCTGTTTGGTTAGGGGCCCTTATGCAAATTTCTATGCTTAGTCGAGAAGCCTTCCTAGAGTGGTTGGCTGGTAGTTATGTCCCGAAAACGCTGGCTTTTAAGGATCGGCAGTTCAGCAAACCTCTTGATGCGGAGGTTGCTCTGCTATGGAAAGGGGAGCCATCGAAATCAGCAGTGCCAGTGATCTTAGTCAAGCAGCAAGGCTTGAGAGAGTTTTACGCTTTTGTAAGTACTTACGTATCTACTTATTGTCCATTCTCGGCGTTTTTTCATGTCGTTCCGTACGAAAGCGCTGCGACGATGGCCTGCCTACAGGAAAGCAGCTCTCCCGCAGTTAACATACCTGATGAGCTAATCGGTGTAGCTATAGCTGAGGCCTACGCGCAATCACGCGGCAAGATACGGTCTTTGAACGAGCTGTCTGTCCAAGGTATCCAAGCGACTCTGTCTGCGACCTTGCTGGAATTTCTTATTCGCGGAGGTGACCTGAAAGATATGAACGGCATCGCGGAAAAATGGGCTGCGATACGAAATAGCTCTTCGGATACATCCCTAGTTCTTAGTTCAGAGATGATACTAGATGTATGGACGACGATAGGCAGAGCTCTAACCTCTGCGAAGGCAAGCAAAGCACGAGACGCAAGGGCTGAAATTTCTTCAGCACTTAAGGGTGCTCTAGTTGAAAATTCATCATTGGAAAAGTGGTTTTTTCCACTCACGAATAGCATTCCCGAACTTGGAGAAGCAGTGCGTAACATGACGCTTGCACGCGAAGAAAGGGTAAGAACACTACCTATGGCTTTGAACTCTTTGCGCCAATCGAACACCGATCCTTTACTGAAGGAATTTGTGGTTGGCGGACTGTTATCAATGGTCGGAAACGGATCATTTGATCAGCTAAAACTACTCGACGAGATCTTACGAGACTTTCCCAAAGCAGCACTGTGGTTCGGTGTTATCTCGTCTTTACAAAAGCGCTCCGACGTATTGACGGCTGGCAACTGCCTTGGACGCAGAGTTGCTAGAGATGTCAAGAAATCAGTGGAAATTTTTGCGCCTCCGGAAAGCGATATATCTTTCGAAGAGCTCATGATTTTAGGGGAAGAAACACTTAAGGCGGATAGCTTCAGAACAGCACATAGCGGCGTCATATCTGTCGCGTTATACGGCACTGTAGCGTCATCATTCAGAAATCCTAAATCGAAAAGGCAAGAGATCGATGCTCAAGTCTCTAGAGAGCAAGCCAAGATCAACTTAAAAGAGTTTGAGGAGCTTAGGTTCTTGCTAGATAGAGCAAACAGAGTCCTCAGAAACTTACAGCCGTCTTCGCAGCGTGACTTGTTTGACGATAGCTCAAAATACACAAAACGAAGATGAAAGATATAAAGCTTTACTGGATGAAAATAACATAAATCAGCCCATCAGTTGAATGACTGCCGAGCGATACTGGTCTTTGGCCCAACTTGAGCAAACGGTCGCTGTGTTCGCCCATCGGACGTCGATAGCTGTAAGTTGCTGCGCGAAGCCAAGCAGCCCACTTTCTGAAAGCTGCAGCGCGGCGCTGGCCGAGCAGATGAATTTCTACTTTGGGCACTACGCGATCATGATTATTCGAAGTATTGGAGTTGTCTACATCAACGCCACCTCAACCCTCAGACGCCGTTTTGGCGCGGTCTGTGACGGTGAAAACAGGTCAACATCCGGCGTTGCCGGAATGGAAAACGCGCCAAATCAAAGGCTTGGCGTGTAAGTTGTTGAAATGAGTAAGTTATTGGAATCGCCAATGTTTTGGCTCATAACCTGAAGGTCGTAGGTTCAAATCCTACTCCCGCAACCACCGTAACCGACCCGACCCGTGCTAATCGCGCGGGTTTTGTCGTTTCCGCATCTCCCAATGCCAGAATCCCCGCCAATTCCCCAACAAGTTCAATATGATGGCCGTTCGGTGCCTCCGTGTCAGGCACCATGCGGATCTCGGAAACCAGCCCCCGCAGCGCTTCTGTCGCTTCGGTCTTGAGGCCCGGATCCTGCAGCGCTGAAGACAGATTGCGGATCTTGGTTCGGTAGACCTCCGACAAGCTCGGATGCAGCCGTAGCGCAGGAGGCTCGGGGCTTTGCGCGAGGAACGCGTCGAGCTTGCGCTTGTCGTTCTCAAGCTCTGTCATCCGCTCCTTCATGCTCGGCTGATACATGCCGTCTTCGATCGCCGCCATGATGCTGCTGATCTTCTTGTCAATCTGTGCGAGGTCGCGGCGTGCTTTCTCGCGCGCGGCATCCGCACCGGCGGCTTCGGCGTTGAAGGCGCGGCGATATTCCTCGACGAAAGTGGTGATCAGATCCGGATGCAGCAGGCTGTCGCGCAGGCCGGTCAGGACGCGGTCCTCGACAACCTCGCGGGTGATGGTGGCGCGGTTGGTGCAGATCGCAGCACCTTTATTGCGTGCTGCGACGCAGCCATAGCGCGTCTTGTTGATCAGCGTATAACTGGTCCCGCAGCAGTCACACTTCAGCAACCCTGAAAACAGATAGCTCGGGCGCCGCGCGTTCTCGGGGCGGCGCGGGCCTG
>NZ_JAFMHJ010000065.1 GCF_017854565.1 Yoonia sp. | reverse complement strand
ACGGATTTGCAATCCGCTGCATAACCTACCTGCCCACTCGCCGCTGGGATGGCGATATACCATGAATTAGAGGTGCGCAAGTGACCCCGCCATGTGATCAGGCGTTGCTGCAGCAATTCAAATATGGCATGTAATGGCAACAATACTGAACGAAAGAGTTTAGAAAGTGACAGATTACAGCAAACGCCGCATGATGATGGTTGATACGCAGGTTCGGCCATCTGATGTAACCAAATTCCCGATTATTGACGCCATGCTCTCGGTCCCACGTGAGGCTTTTGTGCCGGCTAATCTGCGCGAAGCAGCCTATGTCGGCGAAAATCTGGATTTGGGCCGGGGTCGGACCCTGCTGGAGCCGCGGACATTCGCCAAGCTGCTGGATGCGCTTGATGTGCAACCGCATCATGTTACGCTCGATTTGGGTTGTGGTTTGGGGTACTCAACCGCAGTTTTGGCGAGCCTTTGTGAGTTTGTGGTCGCGGTTGAGGACGACGCGGAGCGGGCGGAGGAAGCGCAGGCTGTCTTGTCCGAACAAGGTGTGGACAATGCCGCAGTCATGGAAAATGATCTAGCGCAAGGGGCGGCGAAGTCAGGCCCGTATGATATCGTGATAATTGAGGGGGCCGTCGAAGAGGTGCCCGAGGTGTTGCTGTCGCAGTTGCGTGAAGGCGGCAGGATTGGATGTGTATTTGCCGAAGGCGCGCTGGGGGTTGCACGCATCGGGCACAAGATTGATGGCGTTGTGAATTGGCGTTATTCTTTCAATGCGAACGCGCCCGTTTTGTCGAATTTCCGCAAGGCTGCGGCATTCTCGCTTTAAGTATTAACAAAATTGGCAAAATTGACGTATAATAACCGAAATAACGAAAGCCTAGGGGCGAATGATATGATCAAACGGATAAGATTGGTCGCATGGACTCTGGTCGTGTCACTGGGTTTCACCGCGATGGCGCAGGCCGAGTCTTTGGTTGATACGCTGACGTCGGCCTACAATAATTCGGGGTTGCTGGAGCAGAACCGCGCCCTGTTGCGCGCTGCCGATGAAGATCTGGCGCAGGCGGTGGCGTCAACGCTGCCGGTTATTGGATGGGCTTATAATGTCTCAAATACGCGGACAAGCGGTGGTGGGGCGGACCTGATACAAGAAAGCGTGCGGCTGTCGGGATCTCTGATCTTATATGATGGCGGTTCAAATCGGCTGGCCGTTGAGGCACAGAAAGAAACGATTTTGGGCACACGCCAAGCGTTGCGATCCATTGAGCAGGACGTTTTGTTGCGCGCTGTAGAGGCATATATGAACGTCCGCCGTGATGGCGAGTTCGTGACGCTGCGCCAGAATAACGTGCGCCTGATCACAGAAGAGTACCGCGCAGCGCAGGACCGCTTTGAAGTTGGTGAAGTGACCCGGACCGACGTGGCCCTGGCAGAAGCACGTCTGGCGGCAGCACGCAGTCTTTTGGCCGCTGCCGAGGGTACGCGCGAGCGTTCCATCGAAGAGTTTCGCGCAGCCGTGGGGCGTGCACCCAACGCGCCCAATCAGGTATCGCCCGCGCCCGTGTCGCGCGGGATTGCCGATGCCAAGGCATTTGCCGTGCGTAACCATCCAGCCATTCTTGAGGTGCAGCACGCGGTGAGTGCGGCTGAACTGAATATCCGCCGTGCCCAAGCGGCGTTGGAGCCGACGGTCAGGCTGCAGGGCTCGTTGTCAACGAATCGCGATTCCGAAGAATCGCGGCAGATCGGGCTTGAGGCCAGCGGCCCAATTTACAGCGGTGGCCGTCTGTCCAGTCAGGTTCGTCAGTTCATGTCGCGCCGCGATGCCACACGGTCAGGGCTGCATGTGACGACCATTGGGATTGAGCAGCGGGTTGGCAACGCCTATTCGTTCTTGCTGGTTGCACGTGCCTCGCGGCAGGCGTCCGATCAGCAAATCAGTGCCGCGCGGGTCGCGTTCGAAGGTGTCCGCGAAGAGGCCAAGCTGGGAGCGCGCACCACGCTTGACGTCTTGAATGCAGAGCAGGAATTGCTGGATGCACAAGCCAATTCGATATCAGCGCAAGCAGAAGAGGTCATCGCGTCGTATTCCGTTCTGGCCGCCATGGGCCTGCTGAACGTCGAGCATCTGGGGTTGCCTGTCCAACAGTATGACCCGTCGGCATATTACAATCTGGCCAAGGACGCACCGACGGCCATATCCCCGCAGGGGCAGGCGTTGGACCGCGTTTTGCGTGCCATTGGCGAGGCGCAGCGTTAGGTTGTTTGACGTAAGTCTTTAGGCTAGTCTCTCTTGGCGGGGGACAAGGCGGGAAGAGCGATGTCTGATAGAGCAAGAACAGATGAAATTGACGGGATCATGTCGTCGGTTCGCAGGCTGGTGTCTGATGCCGAGGCCGGGTCCGGCAGCGGCATGCGCCAAATGTCACGATTTTTGCTGACACCTGCGTTGCGGGTGTCAGAGCCATGTGATGTGGATACTTCCATCATACAGCGGCAGGCAACATCCCGGCCAAACAATTTGCTTGTGCTTGATCCCAACAACCGGGCCGAACGGGCCGGTCTGGAGGCAACAATCGCCGAGTTGGAGGCTGCGGTAACGGCGCAGACGGATAACTGGGAAGCCGATGGCGGCGAAGCATTCGAGCACACGGCCTGGGCGGCAAGCGCGTTTCAGTTGCGCGATGCCGTGGTGGACGCCGCGACAGCATCCGTATTTGAACCGGCAACGGCGGCCGACACCACCGATTCGGCGGATGTGGTGCAGATGCCCGATCAAGCGGAGCAGACAGCGGTATCGCACCCGTTGAAACACAACGACCATGATCTGTTGCGTGCGCTGGTGGTGCAGATCGTCCGCGAGGAGCTGAGCGGCGAGATGGGTGAGCGGATCACCCGCAATGTCCGCAAGCTGGTGCGCCGCGAGATCAACCGCGTGCTGGTCAGCCGCGAGCTTGACTAAACCGGTCCAGCGAGGCCAAGCAGCTGGTCGATGTCCATATGCGTTTCCAGATGTTGGGCAAGGGCATCAAGCGTGTCTTCGACACCCGCGTTGTAGTTGTGACGTGCAACCGTCACGCCAAGCCGCGACAGAAAGGCCGCGCGGAACGCATCGGCGTTAAACAGGCCGTGCAGATAACAGCCCAACACCCGCCCATCGTCGGATGCGGCACCTTCGCCCCGCCCATCCAGTGACAACCAGGCGCGATCACAGTCCGGACCGGTGGTGTCGCCAATATGGATCTCGTAGCCAGACACGGCATCGCCGGTTGGCAGATATGTGGCGGATGACCGGGCGAGCCGCTTTTGCGGTCTCATGACAGTTTGCACGTTCAACAGCCCAAGGCCCGCGACACGGGACGCCGGCCCTTCGATCCCGTCATCATCCATGATGGTGGTTCCCAGCATTTGATAGCCGCCGCAGATGCCCAGCACATGACCGCCCCGCCGCACATGCGCCGCGAGGTCGATATCCCAGCCCTGAGCCCGAAAATGTGCAAGATCCGCAATTGTGGATTTTGAGCCGGGAATGATGATCAGATCGGCATCGCCGGGCAGGGCGCGCCCGGCTTCGATAATGTCGATACTGATGCCCGGGGTCGCCGAAAGCGGGTCCAGATCATCGAAATTTGCAATCCGGTTCAGGCGGGGAACGACAATCTTGGTCGTGCCGCCCTTGCGGCTTGTGATGTCCATCACGTCTTCGGCGGGCAGTTTCCATGCATCGTGAAACCATGGGATGATGCCTAGCTGCGCCCAACCGGTATGGTCGGCAATGATTCGCATCCCGTCGGCAAAAAGCGTGGGATCGCCGCGAAACTTGTTGATTGCAAAGCCCCGGATCAAGGCGCGGTCGCCAAGTGCCAAGACGGCATGAGTGCCGACGAGTTGCGCAATCACGCCACCTCTGTCGATGTCGCCAATCAGGGCGACGGGCACATTGGCAGCACTGGCAAAGCCCATATTGGCGATGTCGCCTGCGCGCAGGTTCACCTCGGCGGGGCTGCCTGCGCCTTCGATGATGACCAGATCGCGACCGGTGCCAATCCGGGCAAAGCTTTGCAGAACGGGCGGCAGAAGTTTGGCTTTCTGGCTGCCGTAATCGCGCGCCTTCATGGTCGCAAAGTGCTTGCCCTGCACAATGACCTGCGCCCCGATTTCAGATTCAGGTTTCAGCAGAACCGGGTTCATATCCACCAGCGGTTCCAGTCCGCAGGCCATGGCCTGCAATGCTTGTGCGCGGCCGATTTCGCCGCCATCGGCGGTGACGGCCGCATTGTTGGACATGTTCTGCGGTTTGAACGGGGCCACGGACAGGCCGCGATGCACGCAGGCGCGCGCGATACCGGCCACGAGCATGGATTTACCCACGTTCGATCCAGCACCCTGAATCATGATAGCTTTGGTCATCGCGCCTCCTTGGCTCTGGTTCATAGCGGTGCAGAGGGCAGGGGGGAAGACCATGAAGCGGCGTTTGGCCGTTGGTCCGCGCCAGCTGAAACGAATAACGCGGCCGCAAGGGGCCGCGCTTTCAGTGCCCAAGTCGGGCCAAGTAATACGTTGGTCAGGCGGCTTTCGCGTCCTGTTCGGCAGCGTTGCGCCGTTCGCTTTCTTCGCGGGACAGGGCGACCGAAGTGCGCACACCTTTGCCGACGAAATCCATCAGTCCGCTGACAACCCGTTCGTTGGGGTCAATACCGGCACAAGACAACACTTCGCGGCCATCGCGCGAACGTGCCCAGCGGGCGATCTGTTCGGGGCCGTTACCGTATTTCTTGTCATCTGCGATAGCGTCATCCAGTGCAGCAAGGACCACAGCCGCAAACAGTTTACGCGCCCGGTTACCTTGTTCATTGTTGAATGCTGTACCGTCGACGAAATCTCTCATCATGCTTCCTTCTTTTTGTTCTTGTAGTTTCCGAGTGACCCGCAATATGCATTGTTCGATGTGATTCGGGGGCGCTCTTTTGGAATGGCAGCCATGCGTTTAACGCATAGCTTGGCGGCCAAATCTGGTCTGTTTGGTGATCTTGTCATGGGCCCATACGCGAGATATAGGCTGTGCCAAGCGCCATTCAACCTTTCCCCGCAGTTTTGATGTGAAGTGACCTATGCCCAAAATCAACGGTAACGAAATTCGCCCCGGCAATGTTCTGGACCACGAAGGTGGCCTTTGGGGCGCCGTCAAGGTTGACCACGTCAAGCCCGGCAAGGGCGGCGCATTCGCGCAAGTGGAACTGAAAAACCTGCGTGACGGTCGCAAGCTGAACGAACGCTTCCGATCCGCCGACAAGGTTGAGCGGGTGCGTCTGGACCAAAAGGACCAGCAGTTCCTGTTCGAGGCCGATGATATGCTGACGTTCATGGATAGCGAAACATATGAGCAGATCGCATTGCCTGCCCACATCCTTGGTGATCGCCGCCCATTTTTGCAGGACGGTATGGTCGTGCATATCGAATATTACGGCGATGAAGCGCTGAACGTGACGCTGCCGCAAAAGGTGGTTTGCAGGGTCGCCGAGACAGAGCCGGTTGTAAAGGGTCAGACGGCTGCCAACAGCTTTAAGCCAGCGATCCTTGATAACGGGGTGCGGGTCATGATCCCGCCGTTCGTGGGGCCCGACGAAGATATCGTTGTGAACACCGAACTGTTTGAATACGTCGAACGCGCGTGACCTCTTTCAGGTGAGGCGCGTCAGCGTTGCATCACCGGCCTGCATGGGGCCGGACGCCCGGTCGAACCGCAGGTACGCAAGCCCCTGATCACCACAAACCGTGTGCAAGGTGCCGACGGCTTTTTCGTCGGCCATGATGGTGTCGCCGGGTGCGGCAGTGCCATTGATCGCGACGCGCGCAAGACCTTTCTTTAGCGCGGTCTTGTGTTTCATGCGGGCGATGATTTCCTGACCAACATAGCAGCCTTTTTTGAAATCAATCCCGTGCAGTGCCTCGAACCCGGTCTCAAGCACATAGGTATCGGGGGTCAGTTCCATGCCCGTTTCGGGGATCAAATGCGCCACGCGCAGGGCGGTCCAGTCGGTTGCGTCGCTGACGTCGGTATCGCCATAGGCACGCCAGCCCATAGCGGGGTGCCGGGGATCGGCGATAGCGCCTGCAGGGGCCGGGCCGGTGCCGCGCGATACCACAAGGGGGGGTTGCGCAATCTGCACGTCCGCGCGCAGCCGGTACATGGCCAACCGCCCCGCCAAGTTGGCCGCATGCGTGGTTGCGACGTCGATCAGCAGGCGGTCAGGCTGGCCCAATACAAAGAAGTCAGCGATGAATTTGCCCTGAGGTGTCAACAGGGCCGCATAGATGATTGACGCATCGGCGCGGGCGACATCATTGGTGATAAGCCCTTGCAGGAATGCAATGCGGTCGGTTCCGGTCAATGCGATGACGGTACGGTCAGTCATTTGTTTCGCTTTCTGATTGTGTGAATTGCAGTCTGTGCAAATCGGCATAGATCCCGCCACGCGCGAGCAGTTCGTCATGGGTGCCCTGATCGACGACGCGGCCCTGATCCATTACGACAATGGAATGGGCGTTGCGCACTGTGGACAGCCGATGCGCGATGACCAATGTCGTGCGCCCGGTCGATAGCTGTTCAAGTGCGGCCTGCACGATGGATTCAGATTTGGTGTCAAGCGCGCTTGTCGCTTCGTCCAGCAGCAGGATCGGCGTGTCGCGCAGCAATGCGCGGGCGATGGCGATCCGCTGGCGTTGCCCGCCTGACAAGCTGGAACCGCGTGGCCCTGCCGCGCTGTCGAGACCGTTCGGCAGGTTTGGTAAAAAGTCGCTGACATGCGCGGCGTCCAGGATGGATTTCAGTGTGACATCATCAACATCGTCACGGCCCAGCAGGATATTGTCGCGCAGCGTTTCATCAAACAACGCCGCATCCTGTGTGACGACGGAAAACAGTCCCCGCAAATCTGCAAGCTGCATGTCGGCAATCGGCGTGTCCGCAATCATCACGCTGCCGCTTGCGGGTTCGACCAAACGCGTCAGGACATTGAAAACCGTACTTTTGCCTGCGCCAGACGCGCCGACCAATGCCGTGGTTTCCCCCGCCGCTGCGGTAAACGTGGCACCTCGCAGGACCGGCAGATCACCGTATTGCAGCGATACGTTGTTCAATGTGATCGCAGGTGCGCCGTGCGGTTTGGCCGTCGGCTTGGCCGGGGACAGGATTGTTGGTTTCAGGTTCAGCACATATTGCAGGCGTTCCACGCTGGCGGCGGCCATCTGCCATTGCCCGCTCATCGCGCCAAGGCGGCGCAGCGGGTCAAATGCCAGCGACATCGCGGTGAAAAACGCCATGAATTCACCGTTGGTCTTTTCGCCGGCGATAATTTCGGAGCCGCCGTAGATCAGGACACCCAGAAAGCCGATCCCGGTCATGATGTCGATCAGCGCGGGCACAGCGGCCTGTCCGATGGCCGTCTTAACCTCTGCGTCAACGCTTTGGTCCACCAGATCATCATATCTGCTGGCCTGATACGTCTCGAGCGCGTTGAGTTTTATCGGATTGATGCCATGAAACACCTCGTCCAGCCGTGTTGATATCTTGCCTGCAATTTCGCGGGCGTTGCCAGCGCGCCGCCGGATATAGGCCTGCACCAACAGCGACGGCAGCACGAGCAAGGGGATGCCGACGACCGCAATCAGGGTCCAGCGCCAGTCAATCCACAGCGCGACCGCACAAAGGCCCACCAGGGAAATCAGGTCGCGCCCAAGCGCGGTAAGGATCGCGCTCCAGATGCTGTTGATCGCACCCACATCGCCCTGGACCCGTTCGATCAGCTGGCCGGGTGGATTGATCTGGTAGAAACCGCTGTCCAGCGTCATAAGGTGGCGCAGCAAATGACGGCGCATATCCGCAGAGGCCAGTTGCTTGATCAGGGTCATCAAGACGCGCTGCCCTGTTGATGTGATGGCGCGGACCACAAAAATGACCATGACGCCAAGGCCAACCCAATATAACGCGCCAGTGTTGCCCATCGTAAAGACATCATCGAACATCGGCTGGACCATCCGGCTGAGCAGGGCGAGCATGGACCCTTCGATAGCCATCAAAAAGAGCGCGGCAATCAGCAAAAGCTTGTGCTTTCGCAGGTAATCACGCCACAGCCACCAGAACAGGCGCCCCGCAGATTGGGGGCGGACAGGGCGGGCTTTGCGCAGTTTAGCGGTCATAGTTGGCCTTTTTGGGCAGCGGTCCCGTCGGTCTAGTCTTAAATGGGATGGCGGGCAAGTTGAGCAAGCTTGACGCTGCAAAAGGCGCGGTTAGTTTGCAGGCGTAACGTCTATTGAAAGTCACCTGCATGTCATTGTCCAACGGTCGTAAATATCTTGCCATTCCCGGCCCATCGGTCATTCCGGATGCTGTTTTACAAGCGATGCACCGTGCGTCGCCCAATATCTATGAAGGTGAACTGCACGATCTGACCAAAAGCCTGATCCCCGACCTGAAAGAGGTTGCCATGACAGCGCACAATGTCGCGATCTACATTGGGAACGGTCATGCCGCATGGGAAGCTGCCCTGTCGAATGTGCTGACGCGCGGCGATACTGTTCTGGTGCTGGCGACGGGCAGGTTCTGTATCGGTTGGGGCGAGATGGCACAAAGCATGGGGGCCGTGGTCCAGACCATCGACCATGGGATGCAGTCGCCCGTCGATCTGGTGCAGGTCGAGGCGGCGCTGGCGGCCGATACCGACGGGCGGATCAAGGCCATTCTGGCCGTTCATGTGGATACGTCGACCAGCGTCAAGAACGACATCGCGGGGCTGCGCGGGGTCATTGACCGGGTGGGGCACCCCGCCCTGCTGATGGTCGACTGCATTGCGTCGCTGGGCTGTGACCGCTTTGAGATGGACGCATGGGGGGTCGATGTCATGGTGGCGGCCTGCCAAAAGGGGCTGATGACCCCCGCGGGCATCAGCTTTGTCTGGTTCAACGACAAGGCGGATGCCGCTCGCGGCAATTGTGTGACACGGTATTGGGATTGGCGGCCGCGCGCGACTGCGGAGGAATATTATCAGTATTTCGACGGGACCGCACCGACGCACCATCTTTATGGCCTGCGCGCAGCGCTTGACCTAATTATGGCCGAGGGATTGGATCACGTCTTTTGGCGCCACGAGACGTTGGCCCGCACTCTCTGGGCCGCCTTTGATTGCTGGTCGCAGGGCGGACCTGTGCAATTGAATATCGCCGATCCCGCTGCCCGGTCGCATGCGGTGACGTCGGTCGCCATTGGGTCGCCCAACGGTGCCCGGTTGCGGCACTGGTGTGAACATCAATGTGGGCTGACGCTGGGTATCGGTCTGGGCCGGGCACCTGCGGACGCCTTTTTCAGGATTGGCCATATGGGACATGTGAATGCCCATATGATCATGGGCGTTGTGGGTACGATGCAGGCAGGATTGACCGCGTTGCAGATCCCGCATGGGGCCGGCGCGTTGGACGCTGCTGCGGGTGTAATCGCGGCAAGCTAGCTACGGCGGACCCGCCCGATCCATTTGAAAACATGGTCCAGCGCATAGGCGGTCATCGCGAGCCGGAGGTATCCCAGCACGGCCGCGATTGTCCATAATCCCATGGACAGGATGACACCCAATGTGATCAGAAATGGGGTCTGATGCGGCTGAGTTTCCAGCACCGCCGCGAACTTGTCACGTGACGACCAGCCCTCGGGCCCGGCATCAGCGTCGGGCATAAGTTGCCCCTTGCCACGCGCCTCAGCCTGCCACTTGTGCAGCGTCGCCTCGGAAATCCCTTCTTCCTGCGCCAACTGCCGAATGGCCATGTTGTCCGGCGGAAGCATCCGCTTCAGCACCGCCGCCTTGCGTTCCGGTGAATATCCCACGTCATTGTCCTATCCCGCCCACCTGAAAATTAGAGAAAAATAGAGCAGCGGACAACTTCCCTGACACAGGGGGCTGGCCAGCCGGTTTGGCGTGCATCCCACTATGATCAACCAATGGAAGCGCGCG
>NZ_JAFMHJ010000026.1 GCF_017854565.1 Yoonia sp. | reverse complement strand
TTGACCGCACCACCGACAACAAGGCGAAAATTAATGGGGCGCGGCCGTCGCTTACCATAGGACGATACTCTTGCTTAGACTGCTTAATTGTCTCCCTCAGCGCCGGACTCTTCTTCATGGCTCTCGCCGCGCTGGCATTGATTTGCTTCCCGGGTTCTGTTGTTCCCGAGATCACGCTGCTCAGGAATGAGACCACGTATTGTTCGTCTAAGGAGAAGCCTGTGTTGCATTCCACGCAAATGGTAATAACTGGAAGTTCAGGTGGCCATGGCTTCTTCAAAAACCCCTTGGTGGGAACATGATCCCGGTTCGTCGTTAAGCCTGCCAACCCCCTGCCACAATGGACGCACCATGCTCGGTTCCTATCATCGAAGAAGTCGTTGATATGATCCAATGCTAAGTCCACTTAGTTTCGGCAAGAGCTTGCTCACTTATAATTCTGGCCAAAGCGGCCAGACACGAAATTTTCAATGGCACAAAATGATGCCACTCACGGGAAGTTCGAGCTTCCGGTAAGCTTACGCACTGAAAACTAAGATTTCGTCGAAATTTGGGTGTGAAAACAAAAACCCGCCAGCTTTTCAGCTGACAGGTTTCAGAGGTCTACGTCCTGCAGAACGGCACGGCCCCAGCCAGATGGCGGGGCCGCATTTTGTCGTTGGATATGGACGGGGCTAATTGGCGTCGTTGGTTTCCGACACCAGTGCGCCGTCGGACCACATGCCCGCGCTTTCTTGTCCGGTCGCATAGCGCATCGTGCCTTCGCCTTCGCGGCGGCCACGCACGAACGACCCTTCGTAGATGTCACCGTTGGCGTAGGTGGCGATACCTGCGCCGTTGATTTCACCGTCAGCCCAGTCACCGACGTAGACAAACCCATCGGGCAGGGTGATTGCGCCCTTGCCATGGCGCTGGCCGTTCAGAAATTCGCCAATATACAGGGTGCCATCGGCATAAACTGCCCGGCCATTGCCGTTGCGCTGACCTTCGGCCCATTCCCCTTCGTAGACGTAACCGTCGGCATAGGTCATTTTGCCCTGACCGTGATTTTTGGCGTTGAGGAATTCGCCCTCGTAGGTCAGCCCATTGTTATAGTTGGCCAGACCGGTGCCGTTGATCACGCCATTGTCCCAATCGCCTTCGTAGCTGGAGCCGTCAGGATAGGTGATCTTGCCCTGACCATCGGCCAGATTGGCCGCGAATGTACCCAGATAGACCGAGCCGTCGGGATAGGTGACTTCGCCTGTGCCTTCGATTTGGCCGTTGACCCAATCGCCGGCATAGACATACCCATCGGTGCCGCGGAAGGTGCCGGTGCCGTCACGGCGATCATCGGCAAATGTGCCAGTGTAGGTGTCGCCGTTGGCATAGGTGACTTTGCCCATACCTTCGCGCCGACCGGCAACCAGATTGCCCTCGTAGACATCGCCGTTGGTTTGGTTAAGTTTGCCCAAGCCCTGAATTTGCCCATCGACCCAGTCGCCGGTGTAAATCAGGCCGTCGGCCATGGTCATCGTGCCGATGCCATCGCGTTCGCCAGCCTTGAGCATGCCTTCGTAGATGGCGCCGTCGGAATAGGTGATGCGCCCTTTGCCTTCCTTGACGCCGTTGATCCACGGGCCGTCGTAGACGTAGCCATCGGGGCTGGTCATGACGCCGGTGCCGTGGTGCATGGCGTTGCGGAATTCGCCCTGATAGACGACGCCGTTGGCGTATTCGGCGATCCCGGACCCTGTGATGTTGCCATCTACCCAGTCACCTTCAAAGGTGCCGCCATCCGCGAATGTGATTCGTCCCTGACCTTCGGGTTTGCCTGCCGCAAAGCTGCCTTCGTAGATCGAGCCGTTGGGAAAGCGCGCGGTGCCTTGGCCGCGGATTTCACCGTCGGACCATTCGCCGGTGTACTGGTAGCCGTTGGGCAGGGTGTAAGTCCCGGTTCCGTCTTGCTTTCCGTTGATAAAGGTCCCTTCGTAGACACCGCCATCATCGTATTGTTTTGTCTGGACTGTCTGCGCATATGCTCCGCCAGCCAGCCCCAATGCCAGAAGGGCCGCGGCCACGCCTTTGGGTAATCCAAACATACTCATCCATCTCTCCGATCAAATCTTGGCAATGATAGCCTAATTGAGGGTCTGCAGTCTGACAACGCCTAAGCGGGCCTGCCATCTACAATTGCAATCTCGACCAATCGACTTTCCACTGCGCGTCAGTCTGCTACATCCTTGGCAAGGCATTGGGACAAAACTATGACAAAAACATTTCGTCTGACGATGGCGCAGCTGAATCCCACCGTGGGCGACATCACCGGTAACGCAGCACAGGCGCGCGATGCGTGGCAACAGGCACGCGATGCGGGCGCGGATATGGTGGCCCTGCCCGAGATGTTCATCACGGGCTATCAAACGCAGGATCTGGTCCGCAAGCCGGGATTTGTTGCGGATGCCATGCGCCAGCTGCACGCGCTTGCCGTGGCGTGCGCTGACGGGCCTGCCATGGCGATCGGTGGCCCGCTGCCCGAAGAAGACCGGCTGTATAACGCGTATTTCGTTTTGAAAGGCGGCAAGGTAACCGCCACGATGCGCAAGCATTTTCTGCCAAATTTCAACGTCTTTGACGAGGTGCGCCTATTCAAGAGCGCCGATATCGCCGGGCCCTATGTGATTGGCGACGGTCCCCGCATCGGCAGCCCGATCTGCGAGGATGCGTGGTATCCCGATGTGTGCGAGGCGATGGTTGAAACCGGTGCCGAGATTTTGGTGGTGCCGAATGGGTCGCCCTATTTCCGGGGGAAATTCCCGATCCGCATGAATAATATGGTCGCGCGTGTCGTCGAAAACGATGTGCCGCTGGTGTATTTGAATATGGTTGGCGGGCAGGATGATCAGGTATTCGACGGCGGGTCGTTCGTATTGAACCGGGGCGGGCGGTTGGCGTTGCAGTTGCCGGTTTTTGATACCGCCATCGCGCATGTCGATTTCCGGCAGACCGATCAGGGCTGGGAGGCCGTGCCGGGCGACAAGGCCACATTGCCCGATGACATCGCGCAAGATTACCGTGTCATGGTCGAAGGTTTGCGCGATTATATGCGCAAGACCGGGTTCAGGAAGGTCCTGCTGGGCCTGTCGGGCGGGATCGACAGCGCGATTGTCGCAGCGATCGCGGTCGATGCTCTGGGCGCGGGCAACGTGCGCTGCGTGATGCTGCCGTCGGAATACACCAGTCAGGGGTCTCTGGATGATGCCGCCGCTGCGGCCAACGCGCTGGGCTGCACCTATGACAGCATCAGCATCGCAGGCCCGCGCGCCGCCGTGACCGAAGCGCTTGCGCCGCTGTTTGGTGATTTGCCTGCCGATCTGACCGAAGAAAATATTCAGTCCCGGCTGCGGGGGCTGCTGTTGATGGCGCAGTCCAACAAGTTTGGTGAGATGCTGCTGACGACCGGCAATAAATCCGAGGTGGCGGTGGGCTATGCCACGATCTATGGCGATATGGCGGGCGGGTATAACCCGATCAAAGACATGTATAAGACGCGGGTTTTTGCAACGGCGCGGTGGCGCAATGAAAACCACCGGGCGTGGATGCAAGGGCCTGCCGGTGAGGTGATCCCGGCGGCGATCATCGACAAACCACCGTCGGCAGAGCTGCGCCCGGATCAGCGCGATGACGACAGCCTGCCACCCTATGACGTGTTGGACGGCATACTTGAGATGCTGGTCGATCGCGATGCATCGGTCGCGGATTGCGTCACGGCGGGCTATGACCATGCGACGGTCAAGCGGGTCGAGCATCTGATTTATATCAGTGAATACAAACGGTTCCAGTCTGCGCCGGGGCCGCGTTTGTCGCACCGGGCGTTCTGGCTTGACCGGCGCTATCCGATTGTGAACCGCTGGCGCGATAACGGCTAGGGTCCTGCCGTCGGGATCAGTTGCAGCGGAATACAGCCGAGGACATGACCGGGTGGGCAGGGCGGCCTTATAATCGGTCCGACCCATGCACAGGTGTAGTCCGTCTGCATAGGCCGCCCCTGAACATCAGGCCAGCGCCCTTGCGGATCGAAAGGAATATCCAATGAAAATTCTTACCCTTGGCGTCGCTTCGGCGATTGCGATGACTGTTGCCGCGCCATCATTTGCGCAATCCGCAGAAGCGCGCGCCGGTGCGGAAATCTCGGCCCGCATCACGCCCAGTGAGTTCGCCCCGTCCGTTGGTGTGCTGGAACTGAACCAGCCCGTGATCATCGAAGGCTGTCTTGAGGACGTGAGTTGGTGCCAGATCAGTTTCGATGGCCAGACTGCGTGGGCGTCGGCCACGTATCTTTATGTGGAAGAAGACACAAAGCCTGTCGCGCTGATCAATCGCCCAAGCACGCTGTCTTTGACCACTGTCACAGTCCCGGATGAGGACGCGACCCAAGCCGAGCAGAACAAAGCGGCGGCTGCCGGTGCGACCATGGGTTCGCTTGTCGCGTTTGCAGTCGGTGGACCGGTCGGCGGGATCGTGGTCGGTGGTATCCTTGGGACAGTCGCTGCGGTGTCGGCGGTTGAACCTTCCGAGGAAACCCTTGTTTTCGTGACAAGCAACCCGGTCGAAACCATCTATCTGAACGGCGAAGTTGTCGTCGGGGCCGGTGTTCCCGCCGAGGTCGCGATGTACGATGTGCCCGCGCAGCCGGAGTTTCGGTATCTGAACGTGAACGATCTGACGGTGCTGGTGGACGCAGAGACAGGCACGATTGTGCGCGTCCTGCGTTAAGCCGCGAGATGAACATGAAAGGCCCGGCGCTTTGCTCCGGGTCTTTTTATCTGTAGGACCGCCCCCGACCGGAGTTATCTTGATGATCAGCCTGCATACGACACCCGAAGGATTTTCCGCCGTGGATTGCGACCGCCTGAGCGGCTTGGCGGCGGCGGCGCCAGCGCAGGATGCGGGGCTGGTCGGCCGCGCGCGCGACCATAACCTGCGCCGTGCCGATCTGGTCTGGACCGACGATATTCCGGGCGCAGAGTGGGTAATGGACCGGATCATCGATCTGGTGCGCGGTGCCAACCGGCAATTCGGTTTCGACCTGAGCGCGTTTCACGAAAGCCCGCAGATTGCGCGCTATGATGCCGCCCGGGAGGGGCATTTTGACTGGCATGCCGATATTGGCGACGGCCCCTTTGCCCGTCAACGCAAGCTGACGATGGTGGCGCAAATGTCCGATCCTGCCGATTACGACGGTGGCCAGCTTGAGATCATGCCCTCGGCGCAGGTGCATCGTGCGGCAAGCGCGCGGGGTACGGTCACGATTTTTCCAAGCTATGTTCTGCACCGGGTCACGCCCGTCACGCGCGGTGCGCGATTGTCGCTGACGGTATGGGCGCATGGGCCGGCCTTTCGGTAACGGGCTGCCGCGAAATGCCGTTTGTCCGTGACTTGGCCGCATCACCCGCTAAGTCACGGACAAAGGCGGCTGACGATGCGCCAGGCCGCAGCAAACCGGACAAATCTCAATGACACACCCTGATACCCCGCACGCTGGTCGCTGGCTTGCGATGGCCGCCCTGCTGATGGCGAATTTCATCAACCTGATTGATGTCACCATCGTCAATGTGGCCCTGCCCAGCATGCAAGAGGCGTTTGACGCCACCGATAGCCAGATTGAATGGGTTGTTGCGGTCTATATTCTGACCTTTGCGCTGTTTTTGTTGCCGATGGGGCGGTTGGGTGATGTTTTGGGCCGCAGGCGCATGTTTCTGGCGGGCGTGTGCGTGTTTACGGTGGGATCGACCCTGTGTGGTGCGGCGCCCGGTATCCTTGAACTGGTCGGCGCGCGTGTCGTGCAGGGGATCGGCGGGGCGATGATGATCCCGCAGACCTTGGCTATTGTGCCCGCGCTTTTTGCGCCCAAAGAACGTGGATTGGCGTTTGCGCTGTTTGGTCTTTCGGCAGGGCTTGCTGCGGTGACGGGGCCGGTCTTGGGCGGGTTGCTGATTGCCGGCGATTTTTGGGGGCTGGGGTGGCGCCCCATTTTTCTGGTCAATATCCCCGTCGGGGTCATCGCTGTCGCGGCCACTCTGCGCTATGTGCCCAAATTGCCGGGCAACGCGGATCTGCGGCTTGATTTTGTTGGCGTGCTGATCGCGGGGGCCGCATTGCTGCTGGTGCTGTTCCCGATGATCGAAGGGCGGCAGGTCGGCTGGCCGTGGTGGTGCTGGCTGATGATGCTGGCGGCTGCGCCGATGGCGGTGGTTTTTGTGATGTGGGAACGCGCCCAAGCGCGCCGGAATGCGCCGCAACTGATCCCGGCAAGCCTGTTTGCCAATCGCAGCTTTATGATGGGCACGGGGCTGGTGATGTTGGTTTTTGCGGGGATTCCGGGCTTTTTCCTGACGCTGGCGATCCTTTTGCAGGTCGGCAACGGAATGACACCGCTGCAATCGGGGCTGACGACGTTGCCTTTTTCGATCGGTGTGCTGCTGGCGTCGGTGGCATCGGGCAAGATGGGTGTGCGCTGGCCGCGGGGGCGGATTGCGGTGGGGGCCTTGTGTCTGGCTGCTGGCATGATCGGCCTGCAGTTCGCGGTTCCCGGCGCGGGTGATGTGCTGTCGCGCAGCGCGCTGATCCTGCCGTTGATTGTCGCGGGGATCGGGCTGGGCACGGGGATATCGCCGCTGTTCCAGACGGTGCTGGCCAATGTCGAGGGGCGCGATACGGGATCAGCGTCGGGGGCGCTGCAGGCCTTTCAACAGGTGGGTGGCGCGCTGGGGCTGGCGGTGATGGGCGAGGTTTTCTTTTCCACGCTCAAGGCGCAATTGCCCGGTGCGACCGACCCGGTGGCGGTGTATTCGCATGCGCTGTCGCTGGCGATTTTATTTTCGACCTGTTCGTTCCTGCTGATCGCCGCATTGGTCTGGCGTTTGCCGGTGCCGGGACTGGCCGATAAACGCACCGCAGGGGCACCGAAGGTGGACAAACCGCAGCCATTATGAGAAGGGCGTTGGCCAACAGGAGATGACTTTATGACCACCACCAGATTCGCCCCTTCGCCCACCGGTTGGATACACATCGGCAACCTGCGCGCCGCCTTGTTCAACTATGCAATTGCGCGTCAGAACGGTGGCGAATTCATCCTGCGGATCGACGACACCGACCCGATCCGGTCGAAAGATGAATATGTCGAGGGCCTTAAGCAGGACCTGACATGGCTGGGTATCAAGTGGGACCGGATGGAGCGGCAGTCGCTGCGCATGGACCGCTATCTGGAGGCCAAGCAACAGCTGATCGACATGGGCCGGCTTTACGAATGCTTTGAAACCCCGACCGAGCTGGACCTGAAGCGCAAAAAGCAGCTGAATATGGGCAAGCCGCCGGTATATGATCGCGCGGCACTTGTGCTGTCCGAGGCGGAAAAGGATGTGCTGCGCGCGGAACGCGGGTCGCATTGGCGGTTCAAGCTGGACCAGCAGCGGATCGAATGGGAAGACGGTATTATCGGTGATATTTCGATTGATGCCGCGTCCGTCAGCGATCCGGTTCTTTTCAAGAATGACGGGCAAATCCTGTATACGCTGGCATCGGTTGTCGATGACGTGGAAATGGGTATCACCGATATTGTGCGCGGGTCGGACCATGTGACCAATACGGCGACGCAAATCCAGATCATTCAGGCCCTTGGCGGGACAGTGCCTAATTTTGCGCATCATTCGCTGCTGACCGGTCCGCAGGGCGAGGCGCTGTCGAAACGGCTGGGGACGTTGGCCCTGCGTGATCTGCGCAAACAGGGGATCGCACCGCAGGCGGTGTTGTCGCTGATGGCGCGGCTTGGCTCGTCTGACCCGGTCGAACTGCGCAATGACATAACAGAGGTTGTCGCCGCGTTCGATTTGTCGAAATTCGGCTCAGCCCCGACGAAATTTGATGCCGCTGATCTGGTGCCGCTGACCGCGCGCTATCTGGCGACGCTGGACCACACGGATGTCGCCGATACGCTGAAAGAGGCGGGCGTGCCCGATCATCTGGCACCTGCGTTCTGGGCCGTCGTGCGCGACAACATCAGCAAGCTGGATGATGTCGCGCCATGGTGGGCGATGTTCCGCGATGGCGCCGCGCCGCTGGTCGATGATGAGGACACGGCGTTCATCGAAAAGGCTTTCTTCTTGCTCGATAGTCCGCCCTACACCCACGAGACCTGGGCGCATTGGACCGCAGTCGTAAAAGAGGAAACAGGCCGCAAGGGGAAGGCATTGTTCATGCCGCTGCGCAAGGCCGTCACTGGCCGCGAACGTGGGCCCGAAATGGCGGACCTGATGCCGCTGCTGCAAACAAAGCCCACATTGGGCTAACCCGCCGCGCCAACCTGACAGGTCGCCAGATACCGGTCCACGAGGTCGGTTTGATCCGGGGTCATCGGCTGATGGCGCGGGTATTGCGGTGCCGCGCGATCATTCAGGATGGGCGTGTCCCAGCCGGCTGTCGTGGCAAAGAAATCTGCCACGCCGGGCACCCCGTAGACCGCCAGATAGCCATGCACGACGACATCAAGATAGCTGAGCAGGATCGGATGGTTGGCACCGGGCGGTGCGATATGGTGGGGGCTGACCTGATAGATGGCCGTGGTCGCGGGCGGGCCTTCGTGCAGAACGGTGGCGCTGACATCGTGCCTGTCATATGCGGCCTCTCGGGTGTCGAGGGCGGCCCAATCGGCGCCGGGCACACGGGCGATGATCCCGTCAATTGCGGTGTTTGTGTCGGGTTCCACCGACAAGAATGCGATCTGGCGCAGGTGCGTCTGGCGCCAGACCCGCCGCCAGCCCTGCAACCGCGCGGGCCGCAGGTCGGCGTAGGTATGGGTGGCGAGGTTGACCAGACTGCCATAGCCAAAGAACGCGGGATCGGTCATTCGCGTGCCCGCAGGACCCGTGCTGGTTTGGCCGCCAGCGGACGCCATGCAAAGGCGAGACCCGCCAGCAACGATGCCATCACGCCGCCCCCGATGATCAGCAGGGCGTTTGACCAGATCACGGTAAAGTCGCTTTCCATGATAAAGGTCGATACCGCCCAACCACCCAGAATGCCCGCGCCCAGTGCCACGACGCCAGCGGCAAGGCCCAGAAGGGCGGCGCGCAGGGCAAAGCTGGTCATGATGCGCGCGCGCGATGCGCCAAGCGTTTTGAGCACCGCCGATTCGAATGTGCGGGCCCGTTCGCCTGCTGCCGCCGCGCCGATCAGCACCAGAAACCCGGTGATCAGCGTGATCAACGCGCCGTAACGTGTGGCTGCGGCGATGCCGGTGACGAGTTCAACGACCTGATCAATCGCGTCGCGGATGCGGATTGCGGTGATGTTGGGGTATGCGGTGGCCAGATCGCGCAGGATCGCCGCCTCGGCCTGAGGTTCGGCGTAGACGGTGGAAATCCAGCTATGGGGTGCGCCTGCAAGGGCCGCCTCGTTCATGGCCAGCACAAAGCCGATGCCGGCCTCGTCCCAGCTGACGGTGCGAAAGCTGGTGATGGTCGCGGTGATGTCGCGTCCCAGAATGTTGATGGTGATCGTGTCGCCCAGCGCCAAGCCGATTTCGGCGCCCTCTTCTGCGGCAAAGCTGACTTGGGGCGGGCCGTCATAGCCTTCGGGCCACCACGTGCCTTGGGTGACTTCGGTGCCTTTGGGTATGGCGTCGGCATAGGTCAGGCCCCTGTCGCCGCGCACGACCCAGTGGCCGTCGGCAAATTCTTCGGCCGGTTGGTCGTTGATCCGGGTGATGATCCCGCGCAGCATGGGCGCGCTGTCGACCCGGCTGACGGCGCTGTCGCTGGCCAGCCTGTCGCGGAACCCGTCGATCTGGTCGGGCTGGATATCGACAAAGAAATAGCTGGGCGCGACGTCGGGCAGGTCATTGGCAAAGGATTGCCGCAGGTTGCCATCAATCTGGCCAACGGCGGCCAGCACCGTCAGGCCAAGCCCGAGCGATAGCACGACCGAAGTGGATTCACCGCCGCGCGCGCCGATCGACCCCAGTGCGAGCCGCAGCGCCGGACGCCCCCGCGCGATGATCCTGAACCGGCGGGCGATCCAGCGGATGATCGTGGCGGCGACGACAAGAATGACCAGCGACCCGGCAATGCCGCCTGCGGTCCACAGCGTCAGGAAGGCGGTCCCGGAGAACCAGATCGCAGCGCCGACCAACACGGCAATCAGCACCGCCATGGTGATCAGGTATTTCCACGCGGGCAGGGTTTTCGACGCAGCGAACGCATCGCGGAACAGGGTCGCTGCGCGGATGTCTTCGGTTTTGGCCAGCGGCCAGAGGGTGAAGATAAGCGCGGCCAGCAGCCCGTAAATTGCCGCCTCGATCAAGGGGCCGGGGTAGATGGCAAAGACCGCCGGGATCGGCAGCTGCGCCTCGATCAGGGGGGCGAACAGCACGGGTATGCCGGCCCCGATGATCAGGCCAAGGGCGACACCCAGCAGGGTCAGGACGCCGATCTGGATAAAGTAGGTCTGGAAGATGATTTTACGGGTCGCGCCAAGGGTTTTCAGCGTCGCAATAACGCCGGTCTTGCCTGCCAGATACGACCGCACGGCTGCCGATACACCGACACCGCCGACCGCTAGGCCGGACAGGCCCACAAGGATCAAAAACGCACCGATGCGGTCGACGAACCGCGCGGCACCACCAGCGCCCCTGCGACTGTCGCGCCAGCGCAGACCGGTTTCACGGAACTGCGCCTCGGCCGCGTCTTCCAGCGTTTGCAGATCGGCACCGGGCGGCAGGTCAAGCCGGTATTCCGTTGAAAACAGCGTCCCTTCGGCAAGCAGGCCCGCATTTGCAAGGTCATCGGTCAACACGATCGTGCGGGGGCCAAGGCCAAAGCCGCCGGCGGCATTGTCAGGATAGCGGTCAAGGATCGCGC
Organism: Yoonia sp.; assembly: GCF_017854565.1. GTDB lineage: Bacteria > Pseudomonadota > Alphaproteobacteria > Rhodobacterales > Rhodobacteraceae > Yoonia. The sequence goes on along the minus strand of NZ_JAFMHJ010000026.1, from coordinate 38,179 downwards.
GCAGGGTGAAATCCTGCGTCCCAAGGCGAAATCTGTCGCCGGGGGCAAGGCCCAATCGGTCGGCCAGCACACGTTCCATCACGGCACCATGATCGGCCAGCGCGTCTGGCAGGGGCATATCGGGGTTAAGTTCAACAGCGCCGACAAGCGGATAGGCGTTGTCGACTGCGCGGATCTGGGTCAGGCCGCGTTCGGCGCCACCGGCGCGATCCACCACGATCATCGACCGGAAATCAACGGTTTCCGAGACTGTTTCGGCGATGGTTTGCAGCCACGCCAATTCTTCGTCCCGCGCAAAGCGGTAGGTAAATCCAACCTCGGCGTCGCCACCCAAAAGGGCGGCACCGTCGCGTGTCAATCCGGCCTCGATCCCGGCGCGCACGGTCCCGACGGCGGCAATCGCTGCGACCCCAAGGGCAAGGCATGCGAGGAACACGCGAAACCCGCGCAGACCGCCGCGCAGTTCACGGGCGGCAAGGCGTGACGCGATGCGAAGCGTCATTCTGCGGCCTTTGCCATCGCGTCATCGACGCGGCCGTCGCGCAGGCGGATGATCCGGTCGCATCGCGCGGCCAGTTCGTTGGCGTGGGTGACCATGATCAGGGTTGCGCCATGCCGGTCGCGCAGGTCAAACAGCAACGCGATGATGGCCTGACCATTGGTTTCGTCCAAGTTGCCGGTGGGTTCGTCCGCCAGCAGGATGCGTGGGCGCGGTGCCGATGCCCGCGCCAGCGCCACCCGTTGTTGTTCGCCGCCCGACATCTGATTGGGGTAGTGGTTCATGCGGTCGGCAAGGCCCACGGCGTGCAATTCCGCCTCTGCCCGCGCGAACGCATCGGGCGCGCCGGCCAGTTCCAGCGGGGTCGCGACGTTTTCCAATGCGGTCATTGTCGGGATCAGGTGGAAAGATTGGAACACCACCCCCATATTATCCCTGCGGAAGCGTGCGAGCTGGTCTTCGTTCATCGCAGTCAAATCGTGGCCCAGGGCCATGATCGTGCCTGACGATGCCTGTTCCAAGCCGCCCATCAACATAAGGAGCGATGATTTGCCCGACCCACTAGGCCCGACAAGGCCCAACGTTTCGCCTGCCGCCACTGTCAGCGAGACATCATGCAAGATATCCACCCGCCCGGCGTTGCCGTCGAGCGATAGGTTGGCGTTGGTAATGGTCAGTACGGGGTCGGTCATGCGGGCGGCCTTTGATCGGGGACTATCCGTTGGATATGGGGCAGTTTACGGGCTTCGCAACCTAACTGTCGCGGTTTTGCTAACAACCGGTGCCGCGCATGCTGAAACTGTGACAATTGCGGCGCTGGGCGACAGTCTGACTGCCGGGTACGGGCTGCGACAGGGCGACGGGTTTGTGCCGCAGCTGCAGTCCTGGCTGGATGCGCAGGGCGCTGATGTGACGCTGATCAATGCGGGCGTGTCCGGTGACACGACGGCGGGCGGGCTAAGCCGGGTCACCTGGACCCTGACGCCCGAGGTTGACGCGATGATCGTGGCGCTGGGCGGAAACGACTATTTGCGCGGGCTGGACCCTGCGGTGAGCCGTGCAAATCTGGACGGTATATTGGCCGAGGGGGAAGCCGCCGGGGTTGATGTGCTGCTGGTGGGGCTGAAATCGGGATCGAACTATGGCCCTGATTATAAATCAGAATTCGATCAGATGTATGGCGATCTTGCTGCAAAGTATGGGGTGTCGGTCTATGCTGATTTCTTTGACGGGGTGCGCATGGCGGCAGGAACGCAGGCCGGCATCGCAGACTATATGCAGGCCGATGGTATCCACCCCAACGCGCAGGGGGTCGCGGTGATCGTTGCGGCTATCGGGCCACGTGTTTTACAACTGGTCACGGACGCCCAGGACGGCCTGGCGCAAGCTGTCGGTCTGGATTGAGGCGCGCAAGACGACAGGCGTGATGCGGCGGCGTCACTGCAAAAAAGGGCGTCAGCAGGTGACGCCCTTTTCGTAATTTAAGGTGCTGATTAATTAGCTAAAGTCAGGTTGATCGCGCTTTCACGCCCATCACGCCCTGCTTCGATGTCAAAATTGACCCTTTGATCATCCTTGAGGCCGGTCAGCCCGGAGCGTTCGACGGCAGAGATATGCACAAACACATCCTTTGAACCGCCATCGGGGGCAATAAAACCAAAACCTTTTGTGGTATTAAACCATTTGACAGTGCCTGAAGCCATGTCCTTGTCTTCCTTATATTTTTTTCCGCTCGCGTAATTGCAGCGGTCCGGCTCGGTCAAACTCGGATCGATAGACTGGGCCGATAAGCATACAGTGGTCGATAGGTTAACGTCGCTCTGGCAGGATGCCACGAGTCGTCACAAAATCAATAAATTTTCAGGGGGGTCGTTATCTCGGCAGACAACCGCCGGGGAGGTGGGTGCGCATCATGCTGCGCAACCCGTTCTTTTCAAGCGCGATTTACGCGAGTGCGAGGTTGATCGCAGATTCGCGACCGTCACGGCCGGATTCGATGTCGAAAGTGACCTTCTGGTCGTCTTTCAGGCCAGTCAGGCCGGAACGCTCAACAGCGGAGATGTGAACGAAAACGTCCTTGGAACCACCATCGGGAGCGATAAAGCCGAAGCCTTTAGTAGAGTTAAACCATTTCACGGTGCCAGTAGCCATCGTGTTTTTCCTTTAGTATCAATGCTGTCCGCGGAACTGCGACAGCTTGGCTTAGTCAGTGCAATATCGATAGACTGTAGCCTTGAAGGAAAACAGTGGGTCGAGAAGGATAACGTCTGCATCCCCCATGTGGCCGCTAACGCAGGAAAAATCAAGTGTATATTTAAGGTTACCTGCGCGTCGGCGGAATATCTACCGCTTGGAAACCCGGCAGCGGGGTGACATCAGGCCCCCCTGCGCGGGCGGTAGGCGGTTGTCACAATCGTTGCCATCGCAAAGATGCACACGGCATGCCAGCCAAAGAACCACATTTGCCCAGCAAACGCGTTTTCGGCGTAGGATGCCGCAAAGCGCATTTTGCCGATGTGGGCCACGGCGTAGGCGCCAGCGGTCAGGGTGGTAAAGCTTAACACGCGCAGGCTGTAGTGTGTCCGGGATGTGATCAGGGCCAGAATCGCGCCGATTGCGGCACCCCAAAGCAGCGCTTGGTCGGCCCAGAACGGATGTGCCCCGAATCGCAGCGGCAGTTTCAGGGCATAGGCCGCAGCGGCAGCCGCGAACCCGATCGCGATGGCAATGACGAGCCGCATGGTGTGTCCTTGTTTTTGGTTGCCCGATCAGCCTAGCGCGTTGAGCGCGAACCTGACATGCCAGCTACGCAAACGTGAAGGGGCGGTGCTGATGGCGGCCCTTTTGTTACAGATGTCATCGCGCGCCGACCTTGCCCGACTGATGGGTCGGGCTGACCCTGGTGGTTTGGCAAATGAGCCGCCCACTTTATCGCCCGTATTCCAGTTCCGATATGCGAGCTTCAAGGTCTTCTAGCGTATTTCGCAAACGTGATTGGTCCCGATCCATCTCGGTGACAAGAAATGTAAGACTGTCCAAAGCGCGCTTGATGTTGGATTGTCGATCCATGGCATCATTAAAGATGCGGGCATTTTGCGATATCAAATCTGAATTGCCGTTGATGATCCTCGCCTGCTCGTTCAGGCTGTTGGCCTGTTCGTTATGTAGGCATAGCAGATAATCTAACGACTTATTAACTGCACTGGCAAAGTCAAATCCCGTGCCTTGATAGCAATAGGAGTGACCGACAGAAGGTAATTGGCTGAATACCAACGCGGTCACTCCACTTTTCCACATTCTGGACTACCGCACAAACTTCTTGTGCTTCATCCGCTTCGGTTCCAGCGCGTCTGCGCCGAGCCGGGCCTTCTTGTCCTCTTCGTAATCCGTGAACCCGCCTTGGAACCATTCGACATGGGCGTCGCCTTCGAAGGCTAGGATATGCGTGCAGATCCGGTCGAGGAAGAAACGGTCGTGGCTGATGACCACGGCGCAGCCGGCGAAATCGACCAATGCGTCCTCGAGCGCGCGCAGCGTTTCGACGTCAAGGTCGTTGGTCGGTTCGTCGAGGAGCAACACGTTGCCGCCGGATTTCAGCAGCTTGGCCATATGGACCCGGTTGCGTTCACCGCCTGACAGCAGGCCGACCTTCTTTTGCTGGTCGCCGCCTTTGAAGTTGAACGCCGAGCAGTAGGCGCGGCTGTTCATCTGCGCGTCGCCCAGCGGAATGATTTCGGCACCGCCGGTGATTTCCTCCCAGACGGTGGCGTCGGCGGCCAGCGCATCGCGCGATTGGTCCACATAGGACAGCTTCACGGTGTCGCCATATTCAACCGTGCCTTCGTCGGGTTCGGACTGCCCGGTCAGCATGGAGAACAGCGTGGATTTACCCGCGCCGTTTGGACCGATCACACCGACAATGCCGCCGGGGGGCAGATCAAACGTCAACCCTTCGATCAAGAGCTTGTCGCCCATGGCCTTTTTCATACCGTCAACCGCGATCACCTTGGACCCCAGACGCGGGCCGTTGGGGATAATGATCTGGGCGCGGCCCATCTTTTCGCGCTCGGACTGATTGGCGAGGTCGTTATAGGCGCTGATCCGGGCCTTGGATTTGGCCTGCCGGGCCTTCGCGCCTTGCCGCATCCATTCCAATTCGCGCTCCAGCGTGCGCTGCTTGGATTTATCGTCCTTGGCTTCGCGTTGCAGCCGCTTTGCCTTGGCCTCCAGCCAACTGGAATAATTGCCTTCGTGCGGGATGCCCGACCCACGGTCGAGTTCCAAAATCCAGCCGGTGATCGCATCCAGGAAATAGCGGTCGTGGGTCACGATCAAAATCGTGCCCTTGTAGTCGATCAGGTGCTGTTGCAGCCATGCGATGGTTTCGGCGTCCAAATGGTTGGTCGGTTCGTCCAAGAGCAGCATGTCGGGCGCATCAAGCAACAGTTTGCACAGCGCGACGCGCCGCTTTTCACCGCCCGAAAGCGTGGTCACATCGGCATCGTCCGCCGGACAGCGCAAAGCCTCCATGCTGATGTCGATCTGCGCGTCGAGGTCCCAGAGGTTCTGCGCGTCGATCTGATCCTGAAGGGTGGCCATTTCATCGGCAGTTTCTTCGGAATAATTCATGGCGACTTCGTTATAGCGATCAAGGATCGCCTTTTTGTCGGCCACACCCAGCATGACGTTTTCACGCACGCTCAGGGTCGCGTCCAGTTCGGGTTCCTGCGGCAGATAGCCCACGCGCGCGCCTTCGGCGGCCCATGCTTCGCCGACGAAATCCTTGTCCTGACCGGCCATGATCCGCATCAGGGTCGATTTGCCGGTGCCGTTCACGCCGACAACGCCGATTTTCACGCCGGGGAGGAAATTCAGGCGGATGTTTTCAAACACCTTTTTCCCGCCGGGATAGGTTTTAGAGACGCCGTCCATGAAATAGACGAATTGATTGCTGGCCATGGGTGGCAGTTCCTTTTGATAAAGCTTGTGCATCACTTAAAAGCTGAGAGGCGCGCAGGCAAGGGGAGGGGGTCAGTTGGGGAGTGCGAAGGCGTCGAGGTGCTGGGCGATTACCCGAGCGACCATTTCAGGTTTCGCATTTCTCCATTCGTTTGTTGCGTAGCGGGACAATTCATCAGCCGAGAGTGCTTCCACGCCATCCAGATACGTCTGCCAGCGATGTCGAAGGTATTCTGCCCTTTGGAGGCTCGAAGAATTGCCATTCCAGTCGAATAATTCCGCGATGAACTTGTAACGCATGTCGCTCTGTCGGGCCAATTCGATCCAAGACGGTCGCAGAACTTGAATGATCATCAATCCGCCAAGGAAATCACGGGCATCGCCTTGTTCTGATAGGTTCATAGAGGTGGTAGCGATTAGCGAGCCCAGCCTTTCCATATCACGTAGCGTAGGATGAGCGTGAGGTCCGAGCAGTTGAAGATAGTCACGGAAATAGCTGAATGTACCTGCATCTATCTTCAATGTTTCGCAAACGTATTCGAAGTGCTTAAGGTAGATAGACTGCACCTGACCGCTATAGCCACGTGGTTGGATCGGCATCCTGATCTGCACGAACTTATGCAAATATCTCTCCGCATCAATCCCCGCACCGTACCGCGCGCGGACGCTGTTGGCGAGTTCGTGCAGGTTGACGCCAAGCACAAAATGAACGCCGGGGGTGGCGAAGAAGTGTTTGATGACCTCTAGCAATTGCAGGGCATAGTCGGGGCGGCAGCGGTCGAGTTCGTCGATGACGATGACCAGTTTCTTTTGTGGTGTGCCGTCGTTGTCCGGTTCGGTCAGGGCCTTTAGCGCGTCGCGGAATTGTTGCATGGCGGCGCGGCGACCGTCTTCGCGTTTCCAGTAGGCTTCGGCGGCTTTTTCGACGTCCTTGGCAGATTGGTTAATTAGTGCGCCACCGATTGCGCCAGCGGCTTCGGTCCCGCCGGCAGTTGCAGCCGCCAATCCAAGGCGCGCGGCCAAGGGGAGAATCTTATATGCAGCAAGACGCAGCTTTTTCAGTGCCCCGCGCGCTGGGCTGTCAGGGGTCAACCTGTCCGTCAGCGCGCCGGTCAGGGCGATCAGGGGGTCGTCCAGATAGTCGTTTTCGAACGCATCGAAATAGAGCGTGGTGGCGGTGTGACTTTTCTCCCTTAGATGCTCACCCACCCAGCATTGCAGGAACACCGATTTGCCGCTGCCCCACCCGCCGTCAAGCGCCACGACCAGTGGGTCGTCGATGGATTCCAAGAGTTTGGATAGCCTGTCGGCGAGCGGTTTGCGGTCAAGTTTGTCGTGACTTTGCAGGCCGTCCTTGTAGAGGGTAATCTGTGGCGGTGGCAGGGTCAGTTTCAAATGTTTGGCCTTTTCAATCACGGCGACCGGACGGAAAAATACCGTGCCGGTCGTGTTATCGCCCGACTTTAGCGTGCATTTGGGTTGGCGACGAGCCACAACTTTTCGCAAGTGCGGGGCGGGACAATTGGCTTTTAAAATCCTATACGCGGACTACTTTGGCTGTTTATAGCCGGGAGGGCAGGAAATTAAACCGTACTGACGCAACGTCAAAAGTTTATTAACTGGTTTGGGCCGAATTGCGTATAATTGCACGCAGTGGCCGGATGAAGCCGCATCTGAGCGGGGGTTTCCACCCCGCCAAACCGCGAAAATAACAACAGGGACATTGCTATGAGTAAGACAACATTTGTCGTCGGCCTTGACGGCTCTGACGCGGGGGCGCGGGCGCTTGCCTTTGCCCAAGACCGCGCCAAGGCTGTTGGGGACTGCACGATCGCACTTTGCTATGTGATTGAATGGTCGCCATTCAGTTTTCAAACCCCCGAAGAAAATGAGCAGCGTCACAAGCGCCGCGAAGAAGAGATCGAGCTGGCCCATAGCCGCGTGGTCGACCCTGCCGTGACCGCCGCCAAGGCGGAAGGCTTTGATGTGGTCGGTATCGTCAAGCATGGGGATGCGTCCGAAATTCTTGATGCGATCGCCAAAGAGCGTGGCGCGGCGCAGATCATCATCGGTCGCGTTGGCACACGCGGTTTGAGAGAACGCATTTTTGGTGGCGTGACAGGTCGATTGGTGGCTTCGGCCTCGGTCCCTGTGACGATCATTCCATAAGGGGTAGAGACATGAAAAAACAAATATTTGCTGCGGCCACATTGGCCGCCCTTTCGCCTGTGGCGGCTGTTGCGCAAGAGATGTCGATTGATGATCGCGTCAATCAGATTTTTGCCAGCTCGACCGGTTGGTTCGTCAACCTAATCTTTGCACCGCTGCCATTCGAGGTTGCGGGGGCCAGTTTCCCGTGGATCGTGATGTGGCTGGTGGTCGGCGCGACCGTGTTCACCATCTACTTTGGTGCGATCCAGTTCCGCGCGTTTGGGCACGCGATTTCATTGGTCAAGGGTGACTATTCAGACCCCAACGATGCGGGCGAGGTCAGCCATTTTCAGGCGCTGACCACGGCGCTGTCGGGCACTGTCGGCCTTGGTAACATTGCCGGTGTGGCGGTGGCTGTCGGGATCGGTGGCCCCGGTGCCACGTTCTGGATGATCCTTGCCGGTCTTTTGGGCATGGCGTCCAAGTTCACGGAATGTACGTTGGGTGTGAAGTATCGCAACGAATATGCTGATGGCACGGTTTCCGGCGGCCCTATGTACTATATGGTCAAGGGCTTTAAGGAACGGAATTTGCCCGGTGGTGGTGCGCTTGCTATTCTTTTCTCGATCTTTTGTATCTTGGGGGCTTTGGGCGGGGGCAATATGTTCCAAGCCAATCAGGCCCATGCGCAGATTTCGGGGATTGTCGGGGACTATCCGGGCTGGATCACCGGCCTGATCTTTGCTGCGGTGGTTTTTGCCGTGATTGTGGGTGGTATCAAATCCATCGCGCAGGTCACTGAAAAAGTCGTGCCGTTCATGGGTATCCTCTATGTCGGTGCCGCGTTGATCATCCTGCTGGTGGAATACGACAAGATCGGCTGGGCCTTTGGCCAGATATGGGCAGGTGCGTTTACCGGTCTGGGTGTTGCGGGTGGTTTCGTCGGCGCGTTGATCCAGGGCTTCAAGCGGGCGGCGTTTTCGAACGAAGCTGGTGTGGGTTCGGCGGCCATCGCACACTCTGCCGTGCGGACCAAGGAACCTGTGACCGAGGGCGTCGTGTCCTTGCTTGAGCCGTTCATCGACACCGTGGTCATATGTACGATGACGGCGCTGGTGATTACGATCTCTGGCGTGTTGGTCGTTGATCCTGCGACGGGCAACTTTGTCCTGAACGAAGCAGGCACGGCGATCCAGACCATTGACGGATCATCGGGTGTGCAACTGACATCGGCGGCCTTTGCCACCGGGTTTAGCTGGTTCCCCTATGTGCTGGCTGTTGCGGTCGTATTGTTCGCATTCTCGACCATGATCAGCTGGTCCTACTATGGCCTCAAGGCCTGGACCTATCTGGTGGGTGAGGGCAAAACAAAAGAGCTGATCTTCAAGCTGATCTTTTGTGTGTTCATCGTGATCGGTGCGGCAGCCCAGTTGGGTGCTGTGATCGACTTTTCCGATGCGATGATCTTTGCGATGGCCGTGGTGAACATCACCGCGCTCTACTTCCTGATGCCAATCGTGAAGCGCGAGATGAACAGCTATTTCAGCCGTTTGAAGTCTGGCGAGATCGTCAAGCACAAGCACTAGGTCGACGGACATCGCAGAAAGGCGCGCCGGGCAACTGGCGCGCCTTTTGCGTTTCAAAGCGGGATGACCATCCCGTCTTTGCCAAGGTGGAGCGGTCCCGCCCAATGCACCCGCACGGCATCGTTCCAATGCGTGTCGGTGAAATCCGGATCGCCGTCGGGCACAAAGTGGTTCAGGGCGAGTTGCCCGACCCCGGCATCCCGCGCAATCCGGCCCACGTCCGTCGCGTCCGTGTGGCTGTTCAGGATGTGGTGGCGCAGGCGGTCATCACCATTGGTCATACGCGCGCACAGCGCCGCGACGCCATCGCGCAGCATCGCCTCGTGGACCAAAAGATTGGCACCGCGTGCGAAATCGGCCATTTCGGGCATATAGGCGGTATCGCCTGAGAGAACGACCGATGTGCCGCCCGCGTCAAAGCGCAGTGCATAGCTGTCGGTGATGGGCGGATGGACGTTGCGCAGCGCGCGGACCGTGATCCCGTCGTAGGTGGCCGCGTCGGCCAGCACGCTGATCTGGGCAAGGCTGGCGAAATCGCAGCGCCCTTCGTCACGTATCCGCAGGTCGATGTCAAAGGACATGGATTGCACAAAGCCCGCCCAATAGGCATCCAACCCCTTTGGCCCGATCACGCGAATGGGCCGGTTCAGCCCGGCGGTCCAGGCCGTATGAAAGAACGGGCCAAGTTCAAGGTAGTGATCGGAATGCAGGTGGGTGACAAAGATCATGTCGATGCCGGTTAGCGGCACGCCTTGATCGCAGACGCCACGGGTGGCGCCCAGACCCGCATCGACAAGGATCGTCTTGCCGCCCAAGCGCAGCAGGATCGACGTGGGCATATGTGACCCCGGACGGATCGCCGGGCCACCTTTGACGCCCATCAGGGCAAGGGTATTTGTCATTGCGCGGTCCTTTTCGGCCAGTCTTGCAGATATCCAGTCTTGCAGACAGGCGGTGTGTTTGGCTAGGTCCGGGCACAAAAATGCCGCGCAACGGCAAGCGCTGCGCGGCATTTCTTAGGAATAAGAGCCGCTAAAGCTCCATCTTGGATGCGTCAGAGTACATGCCGACAACGGTGTTCATATGGCCGGTCATCGTATTCGCGCCGTTGAACATGATGCTGCGTTGTTCATCATCAAGCACCTCGCCTGCGGCCGCACGCGCAACGATGGGCTGGATCGTGCCCCAGTCGGCCAAGACGATGGCAAGGCCGGCTGAAATGTCAGCCGTCGGCGGTGGAACGATTCCTGCGTCGTCCATGCCGCTACGCAGCGCGCCAAGCGATATATCGAACATCTGTGCGGCGTCGTTCAATTCCTCGATGGCGGCGACGACGGTCATGCCCGATGCAATCAGGCAGACGTTTTTCGACATACGCTGGGTCAGCATGCGCTGGCGTCCGGCGATGTCGATTGTGATCGCATCACTTTGTAAAAGCGCGGTCGGGTCGGAATACTGTCCCGATATTTCGCTTACCATGCGTTGTGCCATTTTCAGCACGTCGGCACTTTGCTCGGCCAGGGTGGCCACTGTTTCGGCGGTGCCACCACCGGTTCCGATCTGGTTGGCGGTGTCGCGCATCGGCTCCCATAGTTCGCGCAATTTGCCCAAGCCGACGATCGTCTTGCGACGCTCTTCGACGCCGATGACCCCAAGGGTTTCATCGCCAAACTCGAGCGCGTGCATGATGGCGTCAAATTCGGCAATCGCGGCATTCATGACCGTATTGCTTGTCGCGCTTTCGATGCCGGCGGTATAATTGCAGGCCGCTGCCGGTATGCGCTGGCTCAGCATCCGCAGTTTGCCGGACAAGTCGATGCGTTGGCTGGCACCTGTGTCTTCGCGATATTGAATCATTTGTAGCTGTTCGGGCGTCAGGGCCTGTGCCTGCATCGGCGTGGCAAACCCCACGCTGATGATCAGTGCCGTGGTCAATCGCGACCAGCCTGCTGTTATTGAGGGTTTCAATTCTCTCTCCTTATTTATCACGCCAACCTCACATCAAGAATGTCGGCGGTTGAGTTTGTGTCCATTGCACCACAAAGGGATGGCGCCTGCGGTCCGCGCGTTCGGTGCGCTGACTTCTGGGCTATGGTATGTGTGTGACTGTTTTGCGGTGTTGAGCACCAACATCGGCTTTCCTAACTTTTCAAACCTGAGGAGTATGCCCTCAAAACGGGGGCCAGATTTTCTTGATGGTTAATGGCCAGAGCGGTCGCAAACCTTGTTTGTCGTCAATAAACGGTTCTGACAAACGGGCTCTGGATCGTCGGGCGCGGCTACACTGTGCAGATGGGCACCTTTGCGCCCACGTTCTGTTGTCATGGGGCACCGGGCGTCAAAACCTGACGCCCGGTGCCGTATTTCAGCGATTACTCGGACTGAATCCACACTTCGACACGGCGGTTGATCCGACGCTCGTTCTCGGTGGTGTTACAGGCGGACGGCGCAACTTCACCGTAACCTGCCGACGCCATTTGGACACCGTCCAGACGACCCGCCGAAAATTCCGTGAGCGTCGCCATGACCTGCTGGGCGCGGGCAATCGAAAGATCCCGGTTGCTGTCGAACGCGCCGACATCATCAGTGAAGCCCACGAACAGGATCTTGGTGCCTTCTGGCTGTTTCTCGAGGTAGTCGGCAAGACGCGCGAGGTTCAGCAGACCGCGTGGGTCAAGTGCCTGCGAGCCGGTGCGGAAGCGGAAGGTTGTCGACAGGCGGTCGTAGTACACCATTTGCGACAGCATTTCGCGCATGATCCCGCCTTCGTAGGCATCGACATTGGGGTCAAGCAACTGTCGGGCACGGTCGCCGTCAAGCTCTTGGGGGCGCCGATCAACGCCAAGGTCGATAAAGCCCGCCTTTGCTATGACTTCGTCGGCATCATCCGAGGTCGAATAGTCCAGGAATGCCTTTGCGGCGTCTTCGGCCATGTCTTCACGGCTGTACAGATACAAGAAACGCTGCAGGGCGTATTCTTCTGTCCGCGCCGAGAAAGCGTCGGGCGACATCGTCAGTCCGCATTCGTTGACCAGCTTGACCGCTTGTGCGCCACGCTGGAAGGCGTAGCCGACAAAGCCAATCGCGTCAGGATCTTCGTTGACGAAGGCGGCGGTGTCGTTGTTGCTGGCGATGATTGTCGCACTGCTGAGTGTCGCCGGGGCGTTGTCGCCAAAGACGCGATCGCGGAAAACGGCGCCTGTACCCGAACTCTCGGGGCGGTCAGATACTTTGATCGGGCGATTGGCACCGTCGACTTCGGACCAATTGGTGATCTGCCCCCCATAGATGCCGCGCAATTGGTCCATCGTCAGGCGGGTGACAGGGTTTTCCGGGTTCGTGATCACGATCAGACTATCGACCGCGATGATGTGTTCTTGCGATGGGCTGACCATGTTACCTGCACCGGCATCGCGCAGGGCGCGTGCTTCGTCCGGGGTAATGCGGCGCGAGGCCATACCAACCTGCGCGGTGCCGCTCAGCAGTGTGCGGAACGCATCGCCTGAACCGGTAGACGTGACAAGGTAGCTGCCAACGGGATCGCCGAAACCTTCTTCACCGACAAGTTCTGCAAGGATCTCGTCGTCGGCACCTGTGGCGGTGACCGTCGCCTCGGCGCCCAGATATGCGGCGTAACCAGACAGCAGAAGCGGCATCACACCTTCGCCGACTGTATCGGAACCGGCGAAGCGCACGTCGGCGGTCGTCGATGCGAAGTCAGGGCAGGATTCACCTTCGCAGCGAACGCGGGCAGCAGAAATCCGCAGATCACCCAGCCCTGTGCGGATGACATAGTTGTTGTCGGCGAAGTCGATAAATTCACCAATCAGGTTTACGGTGCCGTCCGCTGATTTCAGCGTAACCTCACCGGCCCATGTTGCCGCGGGCGTCAGCATTGCCGCCGACAGTGCCAGCGCGGACACGACATTACGTTTATTTGAAAGGACTTTTAAAGTCATCTCTATTCTCCATTCACTTACCATTTATGCTCTGCGCACCAATTTAACCAAAGATAATCAAGGCTGTTGTTTGCAGCTGTTTGCGCAGGAACACCTGTGCGACCGACCTCAAATTGATCGAAATTTGTGCAGAAATTGAGGCGAAATGATGCCAATGTGACCCAATGTAAAATTTCGCAAATCGGCCATTCGGCCAGCCGTTCCCCGGGTTCGATTTGGACCGTTCGGGGCGGCAGCCCTGCGGTGTGCCGTCCGGCGCGTTTCCGGCGGTTCGGTCCAAATTTCTGCCGTATCGACGGAAAAATCAAAAAAATAGCGAAAAAAGTTTGATATTCTTGGCTACCGCCACATTTTCCCGCGCCCGTTTTTTTTTTATGCTGCTTTTCCGGGGGGCAAAAAAATCTACCTTGGCCGGTTTTGCGGGCCTGCTTTTGGGGGTCGGTTAGCATCAGTTGCACTACAAATGCCCAGCGTTCGCCACAATCGGCGGTCGGCACACAATGTGGTGAAATGAGTCGCGCGCATCACTAATCTGCAGTGCTTCAGCTTTGGATTGCACGGCCGCGGCGATCTATTTCTTATGGTGGCGCGGTTGTCGCTGTCCGGCGTCGGATGCAGCGGCCACAACGTGATGACGTGACAGGTCAACGAAAAAGGCCCCACCAGTGGCGGGGCCTTGATCGCATTTCTGGCCGCTTATTGCGGGATGACGCCGGACAGGCCTTCGACGTAGAAGTTCATGCCTGCCAATGTGCCGTCATCGGCCGTTTCGCCGTCAGCCAGCCAGACCGATCCGTCCTGCTTGTTCAGCGGGCCGGTGAACGGGTGGTATTCGCCTGATGCGATTGCGTCGCGCAGGGCTTCGGCACTGGCTTTGACGTCGGCAGGTACGGCGTCGGAAATTTCGCCGATCTTGACCATGCCGGGCCCGATGCCATCCCATGTGTCCGTGCTGGTCCATGTGCCATCAATGACCGCCTGTGTGCGGGCGATGTAATAAGGTGACCAGTTGTCGATGATCGACGAGACGCGCGGCAACGGCGCAAAGGCCGCCATGTCGGATGCCTGGCCAAACGTGATCACATTGCCTGCGGCTTGCGCTGCTGCCTGTGGCGCGGTGCTGTCGGTGTGTTGCAGGATCACGTCAGCGCCCTGTTCGATCAGCACTGTGGCTGCTTCGGCCTCTTTGGCAGGATCGAACCATGTGTAGGCCCAGACGACCTTGAACTCGACGTCAGGGTTCACGGCTTTGGCGTGGATATAGGCGCTGTTGATGCCGCGGATCACCTCGGGGATCGGAAAGGACCCGATATAGCCAACGATGTTGCTTTCGGTCATCTGCCCGGCGATATGCCCCTGCACGGCGCGCCCTTCATAGAAACGGGCGGAATAAGTGGACAGGTTGTCGGCCCGCTTGAATCCGGTCGCATGTTCGAATTTCACATCCGGGAATTTCGCCGCAACGTTCAGGGTCGGGTCCATATACCCAAACGACGTGGTAAAGATCAGGTCAGCACCTTGCAGCGCCATCTGCGTCAGAACCCGCTCTGCATCGGCACCTTCGGGCACGCTTTCCACGAATACGGTTTCAACGGCGTCGCCAAAGTGTTCTTCGAGGGCAAGCCGTCCTTGGTTGTGCTCATAGCTCCAGCCGCCGTCACCGACGGGGCCGACGTAGATAAAGCCGACCTTGGTTGTATCTTGCGCAAAGGCGCCCGTGCTAAGGCCAAGCGCAAGCGTTGCCCCGGCCAGTACTGATTTCATCGTCATAAACATCCCCTTGATGGTCTTGAAAGCGCCTCAACGTGAGGCATGGAAAGATTGGCCCAGTGACCCCGGTGCCCGTCCTGCGCGCATAATAACCAGAACGGCAATGGTAGCCAGATAGGGCGACATGGAAAGGTATTCGACAGGGATCGCAAGGCCTGCCGCCTGTAAATTCAGCTGCAGCACCGTGACCCCGCCAAATAAATAGGCACCGAGCAACAGCCGGGCAGGTTTCCAGCTGGCAAAGACAACGATGGCCAGCGCGATCCAGCCCGCACCGGCGGTCATACCTTCGGTCCATTGCGGCACCCGGACCAGCGACAGATACGCCCCGCCAAGCCCCGCACAGGCCCCGCCGAACATAATCGCCAGCACCCGCACCCGGATCACATGATAGCCCAGCGCATGGGCCGCCTCGTGGTTTTCGCCCACAGCCCGCAGGATCAGCCCGGTCCGGCTGTATTTCAGGAACGCCCAGACGGCACCAACCAGCGCAAGGCCCATGTAGACCATCGGATCATGCTGAAAAACAATCGGCCCAATGACCGGAATATCGCCCAACAGCGGGATGTGCCAATCTGGAAAACCGGGCGCTTTGATCCCGATATAACCCTGGCCCATCAGCGCCGAAAGCCCCAGCCCGAACAGCGTCAGCGCAAGGCCCGTCGCCACCTGATTGGACAGCAGCACCTGCGTCAGCAGCCCAAACAGCAGTGCAAGCATCGCGCCGCCAACCGCCGCCCCGACGAACCCCAGCCAAGGCGACCCTGTGTTGACCGCCACGATGAACCCGCACACGGCCCCAGTGATCATCATCCCCTCGACCCCAAGGTTCAGCACGCCTGCACGCTCAACCGCCAGTTCGCCAATCGCGGCCAGCAGGATCGGCGTGGCGGCAACCATAAGAGAGGCGAAAAGCAGAACGGGATTGATAGATGAAAGGTCCATTACGCCACCCCCACTTTGCCAAACCGCACGCGGTAATGCGTCAGGACATCCACGGCGAGCAGGAAAAACAAAAGCATCCCTTGCAGCAACTGGATCGCCGCCCCCGGCAAGCCAAGATTGGATTGCGCGATTTCACCGCCGATATACGTCAGCGCCATCAGCCCCCCCGCCAGCAAGATGCCAACCGGATGCAGCCGCCCCAGAAACGCTACGATGATCGCCGTGAACCCGTAGCCCACGTTGAAATCAATGCTGATCTGGCCTGCGGGGCCAGCGACCTCGAACAGCCCGGCAAGGCCCGCCAGCGCGCCCGAAATCCCCATACAGATCAGGACCAGCAGGCCGGGGTTGACCCCTGCAAACCTGGCCGCGCGCGGGCTTTGCCCCGACAGGCGCACCTGAAATCCGAACACGTGCCGCGACAGCGTGATGTAGGCAAAGATCACAGCGACAAAGGCGGCAACGACACCCCAATGCATGCCGCTGCCCGCGATCAGCTCCAGATTGGCCGCCGATGGATATTGTGACAGGTTGCGTGACCCCGGAAACCCCATCCCTTCGGGGTTACGCAGCGCGCCCAGCGCCATGGAGGCCAGCAACTGCTCGGCCACATAGACCAGCATCAGCGATACAAGAATTTCATTGGTCCCAAACTTCACCCGCAAAATACCGGGGATCATCGCCCACAGCAGCCCGCCCAAGGCACCGGCCATGACCATCAGCGGAAAGATGAGGGCCGAATTGGCCGGATAAAACGCCAGCCCAACGGCTGCGCCGCAAATCGCGCCCACGATATACTGCCCTTCGGCGCCGATGTTCCAGATGCCTGCCCGAAACCCAAATGACAGACCGATCGCAATCAACACCAGCGGCGCGCCTTTGATCAATAGCTGCGGGCGGTAATACCACGCGAACTCCGAAAACAGCGGATCAAGAAAAATCGTGCGGATCGTCTCAAACGGATTCTTGCCAAGCGTCGCAAACAGCAACCCACCACAAATCATCGTCAGGATCACGGCCAGAACGGGCGTCGCAAGTGACCAGATGGGGGATGGCTGCTGCCGCTTTTCCAATATCATCATGCGCCAACACCCAATTTCTTATGTCCTGAAATACTCCCGCCAGAGGCGGCCCTACACATCAACATGCGCCACCTCCATATCATGGGCGCCGCCCAACATCAGGCCGATCTCCTCTACCGTCAGCCCCGCCGCCGGACGCGGCGACGATAGCCGCCCTTCGTTCAGCGCGGCAAATCGGTCAGATATTTCCATCAGCTCATCCAGATCCTGCGAGATACAGATCACAGCCGCGCCTTTGGCGGCCAAATCCAGCAGCGCCTGCCGGATCGCGGCAGCCGCCGATGCATCAACTCCCCATGTCGGTTGATTGACGACCAGCAGATCAGGGTCTTGCATGATCTCGCGGCCAATCACGAATTTCTGCAGGTTGCCCCCCGACAGCGACCGGGCGGTATTTTGCGGCCCCTGCGTGCGCACATCGAAAGCCGTGATCACGCCTTGGGCAAAGCGGCGCGCCTTGGCCCAATGCACAAACCCCCGGCTGGTCAGTTTCTGCCGGGTCATCGCCGTCATGATTGCATTCTCGGTCAGGCTCATATCCGGGGCGGCTGCATGGCCCATCCGTTCCTCGGGGGCTGCCAGCAGGCCGATCTTGCGTCGCGCGTTGGGGGGCAGTTGGCCAATGCTGTCACCTTTGAACCGGATCATCCCAGCGCCGGTGCGCATCTCGCCCGAAAGGGCTGCAACCAGTTCGTCCTGCCCGTTGCCTGCAACACCGCCAATGCCCAGCACCTCGCCCTTGCGGACCTCCAGCGTGATGTCGCGCAGCGCCGTGCCAAATTGATGCGGGGCCTTCGCGCTGAGGCCGTCCAGTGACAAGATGATGTCACCGGCAGGCCGATCCGCCTTTTGCGGCACATGCAGCACAGATCCGACCATCAGCTCGGCCATGTCGCGTGCGGATGTGGCACGCGGATCGCAGGTGCCCACGACCTGTCCCAACCGCAGCACAGTTGCATTGTCACAAAGGCTGCGAATTTCTTCCAGCTTATGCGAGATATACAGGATCGCTGTGCCCTCGGCGCTGAGCTTGCGCAATGTCTCAAACAAGATCGCGACCTCTTGCGGGGTCAGCACCGATGTCGGCTCATCCATGATCAGCAACTTGGGGTCCTGCAGCAGGCAGCGGATAATCTCGACCCTTTGCCGCTCGCCCGCCGAAAGCTCACCGACGATGCGCGTCGGGTCCAGCGGCAGGCCGTATTGGTCGGATACCGCGCGCACCTGTGCCGCGACGGCGTTCTGAGGTGGCGGGTTTTCCATGCCGAGGGCAATGTTTTCAGCGACATTCAGCGCGTCAAACAGCGAAAAATGCTGGAACACCATGGCGACCCCGGCTGCACGGGCCGCGCGCGGCTCTGCGGGTTGGAACGGTTGCCCTTCCAACGTCATCGACCCGCTGTCAGGTCTCACCAATCCGTAGATGGTTTTCACCAGCGTCGATTTCCCCGCGCCGTTTTCGCCCAGCAAGGCATGCACCTCGCCTTTGCCGATATCGAACGACACGTCGCAGTTGGCGACGACACCGGGATAGGCCTTGGTCAGGCCGGACAAGCGCAACAATGGGTCGGTCATGCGGTGCGGTCCTTGCTGCGACGATTCTGAGAGCCAATCATTGCGGTTGCGACGCCCAGCGCAAGGGCGGCGGGATGTTTGCCTAACAAAGGATCACCAATCGGGCAGGCAATGCGGCTAATTTGGGCAGGGGCATGGCCCAAAGCGGCAAGGCGGGATCTGAACCTAGCCCATTTCGTCGCCGATCCGATGAGCCCCGCGCTGTTGAAATCATGCGACAGGATCGCGTGACACAGGGCTAGGTCGATCGCGTGGCTATAGGTCAGGATCAGATGAGCCGCTTCGCGGGGCGCGTGTCTGACCACCTGTGCGGGGTCCGTCGCAACCACCGTGGTGACATCTGTCAGGGGAAAACGGTCGGCATGTGTATCAACCCATGTGATTGCGAAATCAGGTAGCGGGGCCATGACATGCACCAGCGCACGGCCCACATGACCCGCGCCGTAAATCCACAATGGCCGTGGCTGGGGCAGGGCCGTTTCGATCAGCCAACCATCCTTGTCGGTGAATGTCTTGGCGTTGGGCCGTGGCAGCTTGCCGCTGATCCGCCGGGCAAAAGGCAAAGCCGTTGGCAGGTTTGCCGCCGCAAACACCTCGGTCACCAGCGTGACCGCGCCGCCGCAGCACTGACCAAGGGTTGGACCAAGCGGATATTGGCGGCGGGTGGCCCCGCGCGTTGTCAGCAGCATACGGGCGGCTTGCGTCGCCTCCAGCTCCAACGCCCCGCCTCCAATGGTGCCCGATTGGCCGCTTGCCCAGACCAGCATCGCCGTCCCCGTGCCGCGCGGGGCCGATCCGGCGACCCCGGTGATCACGATCCGGGCGACCGTACCATGCGCCGCGACAGCAGCATGCAGCGCGTGCAGATCGAAACTCATGCGCGCACTCTTTGCACGGCGGCCAGCACCTGTTCGGCGGTGGCGGGGGCCTGCAGGTCGGCATAGCCCGGCCCACAGGCGCGCACGGCATCCGACAGGGCCAAAAACGCCGAGATGCCCAGCATGAAGGGCGGCTCGCCCACCGCCTTGGAGCGATAGATCGTTTGCGCGGGGTTCGGTGCGTCCCAAAGGGCGACATTAAAGATATCCGGCCGGTCCGAACAGGCAGGGATTTTGTACGTCGATGGGGCATGGGTGCGCAGCCGGCCCTTGCTGTCCCACACCAGTTCCTCGGTCGTCAGCCAGCCCGCGCCCTGCACATAGCCGCCTTCGATCTGTCCGATATCCAACGCGGGATTGAGCGACGTACCCGCATCATGCAGAATGTCAGTGCGCAAAATTCGGTTTTCCCCTGTCAGCGTGTCAATCACGACCTCGGTGACGGCGGCCCCTTGGGCGAAATAGTAAAACGGGGTGCCAGTCCCCGCAATCCGGTCCCAGCTCAGGCCGGGGGTTTTGTAAAACCCGGTGGCCGACAGGCTGATCCGGTTCTGATATGCGATCATCGCAGCTTGGGCAAAGCTCATGGACGTGACCCCGATGCGAACCTGACCATCGGCAAAGCGCACCTCTTGGGGGGTGGTCTGGTGCAGTTCGGCCAGACATGCCGCGATCCGGTCACGGATAGTGTCGCAGGCGTTTGCGACGGCCATACCATTCAGGTCGGACCCCGAAGACGCAGCGGTGGCCGAGGTATTGGGTACTTTTGCGGTGTCGGTGGCCGTGATCTTGATCCCGCTGACATCAATCCCGAACCGCGCCGCGGCGACCTGTGCCACCTTCTGGAACAGCCCTTGCCCCATTTCGGTCCCGCCATGGTTCATATGAACCGAGCCGTCCTGATACACATGCACCAGCGCACCCGCTTGATTGAGGTGTGACAGGGTGAACGAAATGCCAAATTTCACCGGGCTGAACGCGATGCCCTTTTTGAGGATCGGGTTGCGGGCATTCCAATCCGCGATGGCGGCGCGGCGGTCGTGGTAGGCGCACGATGTCAGCAGCGCATCGGTCAGCTCATGCAGAATGAAATCGGTCACCGGCATGCCATAGGGTGTTTGCTGCGGGGCAGGTGGATCAAGATCCACCTTACGGTCCTGCCCGGCTCCGCTTTGCTTCTTCTGAGCGGAAATATCCTCGGGGGGGCGCGTCGCGCGGGGGGCAGACAGCCCCCCTGTACCCATCCCAGCATAGTAATTCCGCTGCCGCACGGCGACCGGATCAACCCCAAGTATCTGCGCAATATGATCCATTACCCGTTCAATGCCCAAGACACCCTGCGGCCCGCCAAAGCCACGAAATGCAGTCGCAGACTGGGTATTGGTCTTCAGCCGGTGCGACGTGATCCGTGCGGCTGGCAGATGATAGGCGTTATCTGCGTGCAGCATCGCCCGGTCAGCCACCGGCATGGACAAATCCAGCGCCCAGCCGCAGCGGGTCGTCTGCGTAAACTCAATGCCGGTCAGCTTGCCTGTATCATCAAATCCCGCCACATAGCTGATCCGGAAATCATGTCGCTTGCCGGTGATCATCATGTCGTCGTCGCGGTCATAGCGCATCTTGCAGGGCTGGCCTGTCAGGCGGGCCGCCACAGCACAGGCGACGGCCAGCGCATTGCCCTGACTTTCCTTGCCGCCGAAACCACCGCCCATCCGCCGGATTTCGCAGCGCACGGCGTGCATCGGGAGGCCCAGCGCCTCGGCCACTTTGTGCTGGATCTCGGTGGGGTGCTGGGTCGAGCTGTGGACCAGCATGTCCCCGCCTTCCTGCGGCAGGGCAAGGGCGGCCTGTCCCTCGAGATAGAAATGCTCCTGGCCGCCCATGTCGATCGTGCCCCGCGCCAGATGCGGGGCCTGCGACAGGGCGTGATCAACATCACCTTTGGTCCAGATGCGCGGGCCGTCCTCGAACCGGCTGTTGGCGGCAAGGGCCGCGTCAATCGTCAGGACCGGGGTGTCTTCATGATAACTGATATCGCCCAGCCGGGCAGCCCTGCGGGCGTTCAGATGGCTGTCGGCAATGATGAGGAAAACCGGTTGGCCGCAGTAGTGTACTGTGCCCGTGGCCAGCAGCGGCTCATCATGGGCCGAGGGCGAGACATCGTTGGCAAAGGGCAGATCTTGCGCGGTCAAAACGGCCCTAACGCCGGGGGACTGGCGCACCTTGTCCAGGTTCATCCCGGTAATCGTGCCCTTGGCTATGGGTGATGTACCGAATGCCAGATGCAGTGTCCCGCTTGGCGTGGGGATGTCATCGACGTAACGCGCGGTGCCCGTCACATGCAGGTTTGCCGCATCATGGGGCAGGGGTTTGGCGACGCTCATGCCCGTACCTCCAACACGGTGGTCGCCTGTCCGGCGCTGTCCGCGAAATATCGGCGCAACAGATTCTGCGCGACGGTCAGGCGGTAATGGTCAGATGCGCGCATGTCCGACAGCGGGGTGTAGTCTGCCGCGAATTCTGCGACCGCTGCATTGATGGTCGTATCGGTCCAGGGTCGACCGATCAGTGCCGTCTCGACTGCCGTAGCGCGCAGTGGGGTGCCGGCCATTCCGCCAAAGGCGATCCTTGCACCCGTCACGCGGCCATTGCCGACCATGATATCGAAACAGCCGCAGACTGCGGAAATGTCCTGATCAAATCGCTTGGAGATTTTGTAGCAGCGCAGATTGGGGGCGTGTTTGGGAATGGTCACGCCGGTCACCAACTCTCCGGATGCGCGATCCTGTTTGCCATAGGTGACAAAGAACGCGTCCAGGGCGATGTCGCGCGTGACATCGCCGTGGCGCAGATGCAGGGTGGCACCCAGCGCTATAAGCGCAGGCGGGTTATCCCCGATCGGCGAGCCATTGGCGATATTGCCGCCGATCGTGGCGGCATTGCGCACCTGTTCAGATCCGTAGCGCCGGATCATCTGGGCATAAGACGGATGATAAAGCTGCATCACGGCATAGACTTCGGTCATCGTCGCGGCGGCGCCGATGTGGATCGTGTCGGTGCCAATGTCGATGCCGCGCAGGTCCGTGCAGCGGTGAAGAAAGGCGACTTGCGGTAAATTCCGCAACTGCTTTGTCACCCAAAGGCCAACATCCGTGGCCCCGGCGATCAAAGTCGCGTCGGGATGTGCGGCATACCATTTGGCCAGCGCATCAATGGTTTCCGGGGCATAGGGTTGGGCGCTGACAGCCATTGCGGCATCATCGTCGTCCAGCCATTCAGGCGGATCTGCGTCTTGGGCGGCCCGTGCGGCGCGAATGATCGGGGCGTAGCCGGTGCAGCGGCAAAGGTTGCCCGCCAATATGTCGTCGTGATCGGTGCGCCCTTGCAAGTGGGCGGCTGTCATCGACGCGATGAAACCCGGCGTACAGAACCCGCACTGCGACCCGTGATGGGCGATCATCGCGGCTTGCACCGGATGCAATGCGCCATTCGGCCCGCTGATCCCTTCGACGGTGCGGACGGCCTTGCCATGCAACTGAGGCAGAAACAGGATGCAGGCGTTCAGCGCCTTGGCCCCGTTTTCGTCGGTGACGACCACCGTACACGCGCCACAGTCGCCTTCGTTGCAGCCTTCCTTGGTGCCGCAAAGCGCACGGTCAATGCGCAGCCAATCCAGCAGGGTGCGCGTCGGTGCCGCGTCAACCTGCACGGTTTCCCCGTTGAGAAGAAACGTGACGTCCATGATGTAAACCTGCCGCCTTACCGATTCATGTGGGGTCTGGCAGATGTCGATGCGACGTAGACATCTGCCCCCGGCTTTGTCGGTACATGAAAGCGGTGTGGCATGGATTTGGCAAGTGAAATTGCGCCGCCATGGTGACAGTGGCTCAGGGTTGCAGCATCGTAAGGTGGATTTTAATCCACCCTACGCGTCTGATGGCAGGGTAACGGCCAGAGCATCCAATTGGTCCGTGGCCGTCCCCCAACCATCGAAAAACCCCATCTCGCGATGGGCCTGTGCCGCCTGTGCGGTCAGGTGCCGGACGATGGCGGTATAGGTGCAGCCCGTATCGCGCGCGGCGATCAAAATCTCGGCAGTGAATGGAAATTGCCCCGGTCCCGTGGTGTCGGCAGGTTGAAAACCACCCGTCATCATATTCGTGAAAGCAAAGCGTCGACCCGGCTCTGCCACCAGAACGCAGCCATGCCCCACCACCGGCTTTGGTACGCCGGGGATGTGCATGGTCGAATTGAACTGCCCGCCCGGAAACGGCGCGATCAGCGCATCGGTGACGACTACGGGTTTGGGCGCAAACCATTGCTCCAGCAGGGCCGCGTCGGTCCAGCAGCGCCAGACGTTCATCGGGGTGGCGGCAAGGTCGCGGGTGAACGAAAGGGCCGTGTCAGTCATTGCCCTGCTCCAGTGTCAGGGCAAATTGATCCAGTTGATCCAGCCGGGTTTCCCACAGATGCCGCTGCCATGCCAGCCAGCCCTGCGCCGCGATCAGGGGGGCGGCCTCGATGTGGCAGGTCCGCACGCGACCTTTTTTGACGGACCGGACAATGCCCGTATCCTCAAGCACCTTGAGGTGGCGCATGAACGTCGGTAACGCCATCGCGTGGGGTCTGTGCAAATCACTGACGCTGGCCGGGCCGCTGGCCAGCCGTTCAATCACTGCGCGGCGGGTCGGGTCCGACAGGGCGCCAAAGAATCGATCAAGTTGCTGTGTCATGACCCGATGTATCCGGCGTGCCCGGCGGGTTGTCAATATACTTAGCTATTATGATAAGTATTGGCGCGAACTGGCCGAAAGATGGATTGTGATCTTGTGCCCGGTCCTGCATCCGATACCTTGGCGCCATGAGCAAACATCCCCGATTCATTCACCTGCGCGTCCACACCGAATATTCGCTGCTCGAAGGCGCGATGGCGGTCAAGAAGCTGCCCGGTCTGGCCGCATCAATGGACATGCCAGCGGTCGCTGTGACCGATACCAACAACATGTTCTGCGCGTTGGAATTCTCTGAAGGGGCATCAAAGGCTGGGATACAGCCCATCGTCGGCTGCCAGATCGACCTGTGCTATACCACGCCCGATCCCGGCAAGCGGCCCGAAAACCCGGCCCCCATCGTTCTGCTGGCACAAAACGAAGCGGGTTATTTGAACCTGATGAAGCTGAACTCTTGCGCCTATCTCAAGGGGGACGGGCAGTTGCCGCAGGTCACATTGGACGCGCTGGCGCAGTATAACGCCGGGCTGATCTGTCTCAGCGGTGGCCCGGACGGCCCTGTCGGGCGGCTGTTGCGTCAGGGCCAGCGGCCCAAGGCCGAGGCGTTGCTGGACCGGCTCGCTGCGACATTCCCCAACCGGACCTATGTCGAATTGCAGCGCCACCCCGGCGATGGTGGCCTGCCCGAGGCAGAGCGTTTGTCCGAACGCGGCCATATCGAAATGGCCTATGCCAAAGACCTGCCGCTGGTGGCCACGAATGATGTCTACTTCCCCAAAACCGACCTGTATGAGGCTCACGACGCTCTTATCTGTATCGCCGATGGTGCCTATGTGGACCAACAAGAACCGCGCCGCCGTCTGACGCCACAGCACTATTTCAAATCGGCGCAGGAAATGGTGACGCTGTTCGCCGATCTGCCAGAGGCCATTGAAAACACAGTCGAAATTGCAAAACGCTGCGCCTTTAAGACTTACAAGCGCGACCCTATCTTGCCCAAATTCGCCGATGACGAAATCGCGGAATTACGGCGGCAGGCGCAAGAGGGGCTCAAATCACGCCTTGCGGTCATTCCCCATGCGACCAGCGTTGAAGACTACGAAAAACGTCTGGATTTCGAACTGGGCATCATCGAAGGCATGGGGTTCCCCGGCTACTTCCTGATCGTGGCGGACTTTATCAAATGGGCCAAGGATAACGGCATCCCCGTGGGGCCGGGCCGGGGGTCGGGTGCGGGGTCGCTGGTGGCCTATGCGCTGCTGATCACCGATCTTGACCCGCTGCGCTATAGCCTGCTGTTTGAACGCTTTTTGAACCCCGAACGTGTGTCGATGCCCGACTTCGACATCGACTTTTGCATGGATCGCCGCGAAGAAGTGATCCGTTATGTCCAGCAGAAATATGGCCGCGATAAGGTGGGCCAGATCATCACTTTTGGTGCGCTGTTGTCCAAGGCCGCTGTGCGCGACGTGGGCCGCGTGTTGCAGATGCCCTATGGTCAGGTGGACCGCCTGTCCAAGATGATCCCAGTCGAAGGGGTCAAGCCGGTTTCCATCGAAAAAGCGCTGGCCGATGAACCCCGCCTGCGCGAAGAGGCCAAGAACGAAGAGGTCGTGCAACGTCTGCTGACCTATGCCCAGCAGGTCGAAGGATTGCTGCGCAATGCCTCAACCCATGCCGCCGGTGTCGTGATCGGTGATCGTCCGCTGGACGAACTGGTGCCGCTTTATCAGGACCCGCGGTCTGACATGCCCGCGACCCAGTTCAACATGAAATGGGTCGAACAGGCAGGGCTGGTGAAATTCGACTTTTTGGGCCTGAAAACCTTGACGGTGATCCAAAACGCCGTGGAGCTGATCAGGAAAACCGGGCGGACGCTGAATATCGCCGCTGACGGGACCACGCTTTATCAACCGCCTGCGGGGTTCGCGTATGACATCGGGGCGATTCCGCTGGACGATGAGGCGTCATATAAACTGTACGCCAGCGCCAAGACAGTCGCTGTGTTTCAGGTGGAATCCAGCGGGATGATGGACGCCCTGAAACGGATGAAACCAACCTGCATCGAAGACATCGTGGCGCTTGTCGCGCTATATCGCCCCGGCCCGATGGAAAACATTCCCACCTATTGCGAGGTGAAGAACGGGGTCAAGGATCTGGAATCCATCCACCCGTCGATTGACCATATCCTTGCCGAAACGCAGGGGATTATCGTTTATCAGGAACAGGTGATGCAAATCGCGCAGGTGATGGCGGGATACAGCCTTGGCGGTGCTGACCTGCTGCGCCGGGCGATGGGTAAAAAGATCGCCGAAGAAATGGCCAAGGAACGCCCGAAATTCGAAAAAGGGGCGATGGAAAACGGGGTCGACAAGAAAAAGGCAGCCGAGGTTTTCGACCTTCTGGAGAAATTCGCCAACTACGGCTTCAACAAATCCCACGCTGCGGCCTACGCGGTCGTCAGCTATCAAACGGCATGGCTCAAGGCGAACCACCCGGTGGAATTCATGGCGGGTGTGATGAACTGCGATATCCACCTGACTGACAAGCTGGCCGTTTATTTCCAAGAGGTGAAAAAGGGGCTGGGCATCGCCTATACCCCGCCCTGCGTGAACCGGTCGCAGGCGATGTTCGACGTTCAGGACCAGAAACTGGTCTATGCGCTGGGCGCGCTTAAAAACGTGGGCGTCGAGGCGATGAAGCTGATTGTCGAAGGGCGTGATGGTCACGGTGACCCTGTCCCGGGCGTGACCCGGGGGGAGGCCCCGGATCACGTCCGGGGCGGGCAGGGCAAGCCCTTTGTCAATCTCTTTGATTTCGCCCGCCGGGTGGACCTGAAACGGATCGGCAAGCGGCCGTTGGAAATGCTGGCACGTGCGGGGGCGTTTGATGTGCTGGACCCGAACCGCCGCCGCGTGATGAACTGCCTTGATCCGCTGACCGCCTATTCGGCGGCGATCCACGATCAAAAGTCCTCGAGCCAAGTGTCGCTTTTTGGCGACGCGGGCGATGATTTGCCGGAACCGCGCCTGATGGGTGGGGACGATTGGCTGCCCGCCGAGCGGCTGGCCGAGGAATTCAAGGCAATTGGGTTCTACCTGTCCGGTCACCCGCTTGACGACTATATGGGGGCGTTGAGACGCAAGAACGTCCTGACCCTGGACGAGGTGATGGCAAAGGCCGAACGCGGGGCCTGTGTTGTGAAGATGGCGGGCACCGTTTCGGGGCGGCAGGAACGCAAATCAGCGCGCGGCAATCGTTTCGCCTTTGTGCAGCTGTCTGACCCGACGGGGCAATACGAGGTCACGATGTTCTCGGATACGCTCGAGGTGGCGCGCGAACATCTCGAGACCGGATCGCAGGTCGTCGTGCAGGTCGAGGCGACGATGGAAAGCGATCAGCTCAAACTGTTGGGCCGGTCGGTGTCGCCAATCGACGCAGCCGTCGCCGACGCAGGCAGTGCGGGATTGCGGGTGTTCATTGACGGACCCGACGCGATCGGCTCGGTCGCCAGCATCCTTGAAAACGCCGCGCGCGACGGTGTGCGTGCGGGGCGGGGCCCGGTGTATTTTTGCCTGATGGACCCCGCATTGCCCGGTGAGGTCGAGCTGGATCTGGGTCAGGATTTCCCGGTCAATCCGCAAATCAAAGGCGCGCTACGCAGCCTGACCGGCGTGATCGAGGTGCAGGACGCCTAGTGGAACGGATCCAGGCGGGCAATGGCGCGATCATTGCGGATGATGCAATAGTTGCGCCGCCCATCCTCGATCTCCGGGATGATATCGCCCAGCGCCGCAAGGTCATCAATCGCCAGCACCATAGCCGCGCCTTCGTCGCCGCCGAACTCTTTGGTCTCGGCGGCGGTGAAAACCAACGCCATCACGACGTCCGTCGCGGGAAAAAGTTTGATTTTTTGGGTCTTTTCCAGATGCTGGATACGATCCTTTAAGCGTTCAGATGTATCAAATGGCAGCGTGACAACGGGCATAGGGCACCTTGATCTTTCATTGTGTGGCAAAGGTGGGGCGTGGGTATCCTTTTGTACAGGGCAAACGGGGTTATTTTTCCCTACTAATGGCACAATGTTGTGGCTAAAAGGTTTCTGAACATACTGAGTTGGACGCGTTACGATGCCGTTTTTATTTGACTGGACCACTTTTTCAAGTCCCGACGGGACCACGACCATTTTCGATGGTGCGGACAATACATCGTTTACGTCAACGGCGTTTAGTACCGCTGGGGCCAATGATCCACGCTATTTTGGAAATTTCGGCGGTGTTCTGTTTTCCCAGAACGTGCCCGCCGGTCAAGGTTCTGGCGTGCAGTTGGACTTTGGTAACTCCGTCGATAACCTGACGTTTGAAATCCTTGACCTTGATGCAAATGCGGGTGCGTGGGATGATCAGGTCACGATCACTGCGCTGGATGCAGACGGTAATCCGGTGATTCCCGTGTTCACAAATCTGACCACCAACCACGTCCAAACCAGCCCGAACACGGTCGAGGCGAACGGCGCAACGAGCAATGCGGTTGATGGGCCGGGTGCGGCGGATTCGATCACAGTGACGTTCAATGCGCCGGTTGTCAGCGTTGTCATCACCATCTCTGGGGGTAGCAGTGGAATCAGGACAGGCGCCGTTGGTATCAGCAATATCTCGGGCGATATCGTTTGTTTTGCGCGCGATACCATGATCCAGACCAACCGGGGTGACATTCCAGTGCAGGATTTGCACCTGGGCGATCTGGTGCAGACGCTTGATCACGGCTTGCAGCCGATCCGTTGGATCGGGTCGCGGACGGTGGATGCCATTGGCAAATTCGCACCTGTTTCGATCGCTGCGGGCGTTTTGGACAATACGCGCACGCTGGTGCTGTCACCGCAACACCGCGTTTTGTTGCAGGGCTGGCAGGCCGAACTTTTGTTTGGCGAGAGCGAAGTGTTGGTGGCAGCCAAGCATCTTGTCGATGACAGCCGGGTTGTCCGGCGCGAAGGTGGCAGTGTCACCTATTTCCATATCCTGTTCGATCGTCATGAGATCGTTTTTGCCGAGGGGGCGGCCTGTGAAAGCTTTCACCCCGGTCACGTCGACATTTCCGGCATGGAAGATGCGCAACGCAACGAGCTATTCGCCCTGTTTCCAGAGATGCAAAACGATGTCACCCAATTTGGGCCATTGGCACGTGTCGGGCTGAAAGCGGCTGAAGGTGGCGTATTGGCGCAGATGATGTTGCGCCCCAACTAGGCCAAGTTACCAATGCGGCGGGCGCTGGTCTGCCAGCGGTACGGTGCCGCCCGCATCAAGTTCCCGACCGGCTTCGCGCGCCATCAATATGGCTAATCGCCGTGTCGCCAGCGCGAGATCTATTTCCTGCCTGGCAACGATATCCGACAGATCTTCGACCGTACGGGTCAGGTGGGCGATTTGTTCTTCGAGGTGCATCATGTCTGTCATGCGCTGTTTGTATACTGCTTTGCGGCCATCGAAAAGACTGGTGTTCACGGATGTGATCTGGTGATTTTTGAGTATTTTGGGACATAAGAAATGCAAAGCGGTGCGCGGTTGCAGGCGCGGCGTCGCGTATTGAAACAAAGGACTGCATTGCCCCTGTCCCATAGCCGCGTTAAACGGCGTCGCAGACCAGCGAAGGCAGGACCCAGATGGCCAAGGATAAAAAGCAACCCCGCCCCAAGGCAGTGACGCCAAAGGGGTTTCAGGATTATTTCGGCGCGGACGTGACCGAGCGGAACGCGATGCTGGCCACGATCGCCGGGGTCTACCATCGCTATGGCTTTGATGCGCTGGAAACATCCGCCGTGGAAACGGTCGAGGCGCTGGGCAAGTTCCTGCCCGATGTGGACCGCCCGAACGAAGGTGTGTTTGCGTGGGAGGAAGACAATGAGTGGCTGGCCCTGCGTTATGATCTGACGGCGCCGTTGGCCCGCGTTTATGCCCAGCACCGTAATGATCTGCCGACGCCCTATCGCCGTTATGCGATGGGGCCAGTTTGGCGGAATGAGAAGCCGGGCCCGGGGCGGTTTCGCCAGTTTTACCAGTGTGATGCCGATACCGTTGGCGCGTCCAGCGTGGCCGCAGATGCCGAGATTTGCGCGATGCTGGCCGATACGCTGGAGGCGGTGGGGATCGACCGGGGCGATTATGTGATCCGGGTGAATAGCCGCAAGGTGTTGAATGGGGTGTTGGAGGTCGCGGGCCTGTCGGGCGACGACAAGGAAGTCGAGCGCGGCATCGTGCTGCGCGCGATTGATAAGCTGGATCGGTTAGGACCGGATGGCGTGCGTGCACTGCTGGGTGAAGGCCGCAAGGACGAGAGTGGAGATTTCACGAAAGGTGCTGGGTTGAGCGCTGAACAAGTCGAAAATATCATGCTCTTTGTCGAGGCGGGTGACCGGATTAGCGAAGAAATCCATGCGCAGGTGAAGATCGCTGAATCGTCTTCAGACGAGTACGCAAGACTTCTTCGTGACGTGTATCTTCTTGGCAATCCTGAAATTGCTTACATGCTCGACATGAAACCAACTGAACAAGCCAATTGGGTTAAAAATCTTTACACAGTAAAGCATCTTCGTGGAATTGTCGGTCAGTCATTGATCGGCTTGGAAGGTGTTTCGGAGCTCGAGCAAATCGTGGCGCTATTGTCTGCACAAGGATACGACGCCGACCGCATCGTCATCGACCCGTCTGTTGTGCGCGGCCTTGGTTATTACACCGGCCCCGTTTACGAGGCCGAACTGACCTTTGAGATCACTGATGAAAAGGGGCGGCCGCGCAACTTTGGCTCGGTTGCGGGCGGGGGGCGCTATGACGATCTGGTCAAGCGGTTCACCGGGCAGACGGTGCCTGCGACGGGCGTGTCCATCGGGGTGGACCGGTTGCTGGCGGCGCTGCGGGCCAAGCGCACGACCGAGGCGCCGCCGCTTGGGCCGGTCGTTGTGACCGTCATGGAGCGTGATCGCATGGCGGATTATCAGGGTATGGTGGCCGATCTGCGCAACGCGGGGATCCGGGCCGAGGTGTATTTGGGCAACCCCAAGAGTTTCGGTAACCAGTTGAAATATGCTGACAAGCGTGGCTCTCCTATCGCGATTATCGCGGGCGGGGACGAGTTTGAAAAAGGTGTCGTGCAGATCAAGGACCTGATCCTAGGTGCGGAAATTGCCAAGAACGCCACGCTGGAAGAATGGAAAGACCGGCCCAGCCAGTATGAGGTGCCGCGCGGTGATCTGATCGCCAAGGTGCGCGCCATTCTGGATCGTCAAAGCTGATGCCGAATAGCCCCGAAACTCTGGCCGAGGCGCGGCGCCTGCGCGATCTATTTGCCGCCCAAGGCGCGCAGATCATCAAGGCCGACGTGCTGCAACCCGCTGACACGCTGCTGGACCTTTATGGCGAGGATATTCGCGCGCGCGCCTATCTGACCGCCGATCCGTTGCGCGGTGAAATGGTGCTGCGCCCCGATTTTACCGTCCCCGTGGTGCAAATGCATATGCAAAGCCGTGCTGATCCGGCGCGCTATACCTATTCGGGCAAGGTGTTCCGCAAGCAAGACTCCGACGAGACCCGCGCGAATGAATTCGTGCAGGTCGGCTACGAAGTCTTTGACGGCCAGAACCCGGCGGCGGCAGATGCCGAGGTTTTTGCGGTGATCGCTGCGGGGCTGGCGGGTTTGCCGGTACGGGCATCGACGGGTGACATCGGCATTCTGACCGCCGCCGTGACGGGGCTGCGCACGACGGATGCGCGCAAGGCGGCCCTGTTGCGCCACATCTGGCGGCCCGGGCGGTTCAAGGCGCTGTTGCACCGTTTTGGCGGGCAGGCCAAAGCCCCGCCGACACGCACGGCCCTGCTGGCTGCGGATGATCCATTTGCCAAGGCAGGCCCCGATATCGGGCTGCGCAGCCGGGAAGAGGTTGCAGCGCGCATCGCGACCCTGCGGGCCGATGCCGCTGAACCGCCCATTTCGGGCGATGAAATCGGGTTGATTGATGCGATCCTTGCGCTGCGCGAAACCGCGCCCCATGTACTGAGCGCGCTGCGTGATATCGTGGTGGATATGCCGGCGATTGGCGATGCTGTGACGCGGATGAAGGCGCGGCTTGATGCGCTGGACGCGCGCGGTGTGGACATAGACGCGCTTGAGTTTGAGGGCAGCTACGGCCGCACATCATTGGAATATTACGATGGGTTCGTGTTTGGGTTTTACGCGACAGACCGTCCCGACCTGCCGCCGGTAGCGACCGGCGGGCGCTATGACGCGCTGACCGCGCGGTTGGGGCAGGGGCGCGCGGTGCCCGCGGTGGGCGGTGTGATCCGGCCCGATCTTGCGTTGGGGTTAAAGTGATGCTGAAGCTGGGTGTGCCGTCCAAGGGCCGGTTGATGGAAAAGACGTTTGACTGGTTCGGTGCCCGTGGCGTGACCCTGCGCAAATCGGGGTCGGAACGCGAATATGCGGGCGCTGTGGACGGGATTGATGGGCTTGAACTGGTGCTGCTGTCGGCGGGGGAAATCCCGCGCGAATTGGCTGCGGGCAATATTCATCTGGGGGTGACCGGGTCCGATCTGGTGCGCGAAAAGCTGGCGAATTGGGACCTGCGGGTGGCTGAACTGGCGTTGTTGGGCTTTGGCGGGGCTGACCTGATCATCGCGGTGCCGCAGGCGTGGGTCGATGTCGATACGTTGGATGATCTGGATGCGGCGGCGGCGGCATTTCGGGCGCGCCACGGGTTTCGGCTGCGGATTGCGACGAAATATCACCGGCTGGTGCGGGAATTCCTGCGCGAACACGGCGTTGCGGATTACCAGATCATCGACAGCCAAGGCGCCACCGAAGGCACGGTCAAGAATGAAACCGCCGAGGCGATTGCCGATATCACCTCGACCGGCGAGACGCTGCGCGCCAATGGCCTTAAAATTCTGGGCGATGGTTTGATCCATGCGTCGCAGGCGACCCTGTTCCGCGGGCGCCGCAATAACTGGACGGATGCACAGCGGACAAAGCTGAAGGATTTGCAGTCAAAGTTGGGGATATGATGCGCGGCGGTCGCGGATGATCGCCTATATCGGCCTTTTTGCGGCGGCGCTGATCGCGGCGACGATCCTGCCCATGCAGTCAGAGGCGGTGCTGGTCGGCCTGCTGATCGCGGGTGACAGGCCGGTTGTCGGCCTGCTGATCGTGGCGACCGTCGGCAATGTTCTGGGGGCGGTGATCAACTGGGTCCTTGGCCGTTTCTTGCTGGGGTTTCGGGATCGGCGCTGGTTTCCGGTGTCGCCGCACCAGTTGATCCGCGCCGAAATCTGGTATCGGCGCTATGGCCGCTGGTCGCTGTTGGCAAGCTGGCTTCCCATTGTGGGCGACCCGCTGACCATTGTTGCGGGGGTGCTGCGCGAACCGCTTGTCCCGTTCTTTCTTTTGGTCACCATCGCCAAGGGCGCCCGCTATATCGTGCTTGCAGCGGCAACGCTCGCTTGGCTGTGACCTGTCGTGTCAGGGGCGGCTGATCTGGTCGCGCAACAGCCGCCGCAATATCTTGCCAGAAGCTGATTTCGGGATCGTGTCGACGAAATGTATTTGATGCAATTGCTTGTAATGCGACAGGCATTTGGCAAAATGGGCGTTGATCGCGTCTGCATCGGGGCCCGGATCACCGGTCACGACAAAGGCGATTGGCATCTCACCCGCCGCATCGTCGGGCAGGCCGATGACGGCGGCATCGGTAATCCCGTCCATCGCAACAAGCGTCGCCTCAAGCTCGGCGGGAGCGACCTGAAATCCCTTGTATTTTATCAGCTCTTTCAGTCGATCCACGATAAACATATAGCCATCCGCGTCGATCACTGCGATGTCCCCGGTGCGCAGCCAACCGTCATCAGTAATGGTTTCCGCAGTCGCCCTTGCGTTGTTCAGATAGCCTTGCATCACCTGCGGGCCCTTGATCCACAGTTCACCCTCTTGCCCGGCAGGCAGGTCCGCACCGGTCGTGATGTCGATGATCCGGCACGTGGTGTTTGGGGTCGCCAACCCCGATGCACCCGCGCGGGCCGCTGTGACGGGTGATATATGCGACACCGGGCTGAGTTCGGTCATGCCGTATCCTTGCAACGAGATGCATCTCAGCCGCATGGCCACCGCATTTGACAGCTCCGCACCCAATGGGGCCGCCCCCGAAAACACCTGTTCCAAGGATGACAGATCATAGGCATCAACCAACGGGTGCTTGGCCAAGGCCAGCGCGACGGGCGGCACGATCCACATCCGGCGCGATTTATGATCCTGACAAATCCGCAAAAAAAGCGGCAGGTCAAAACGCGGCATCGTGACCACAGCCCCACCACCGGCAAGGTGGAGGTTCATCAGCACGGTCATCCCGTAGATATGAAAAAAGGGCAGGAACCCGGCGGCAACCTCGCCGCGCTGAAAATCGCCCGCTGCGATAATCTGATCCACGTTCACGACAAGGTTGCGATGCGACAGCCTTACGCCCTTGGGCAACCCCGTCGTGCCCGATGAATAGGGCAGCACGACAGTGTGCATATCCAGATCGACCGGGACCTGCGCGTCCATTGGGTCCCCCATCAGGGCCGCAAACGCGGGCGTGCCAATCGCGATCACATCCATGTCGCCTGCGCCTTCAAGCGCGGTGGCCAGAAAATCAGGGATCGTGATCAGTATTTCAGCCTTGGAATCCGCCAGTTGGTGGCGCACTTCACTGGCGGTATAGGTTGGGTTCAGCGTGGTGATCGTGCCCCCGGCCCAAGCAACCGCATGAAAAATAACACAGTATTCCGGCAGGTTGGGCGCCATCAGGGCGACGGTATGTCCCGCACCCAGACCGGCCGCCGTCAGCCCGCTGGCAAGCCGTTTCACCTGATCCATGAAATCCGCTGCGGTCATCGTGCGCCCGGTGGGGCCATCGGTCAGCACCACCTCGTCGGGGCGGTCCACCAGTCCCGCGAACACGCGCTGGGTAATGGATTGATCTGTCAGGGCAATATCGGCATGCGGGCTTGGGAAATGTGTCATGTGGTCTCCTCCTGACCGCGATCATGGCACACAGTTTTTCCTTGCGCGAGTGGCTTGCTGTTGGCCCGAGGCGGTCGCGTAGATTGGACCTAGCGCACGCCAATCGCCGCCAGCGCCTTGGACAGTTCAGGCGGCAGCGCCTCTTCGTCTTGGCGCGCATCGGGCAAATCACGGGGTGCATCGGCTGGGGCAAGATAGCGCCAGCCTTGAAACGCCCGTTTTGGCGTCGCTTCGACCCGGATCAGGCCGGGGTTGCAGACGATGGCGCAGCGGCGAATGTCGTCGCCGCCGATGTATGCGTCCAGCCGCAGGATCGGCTGGCGGCACATGATCACGCCTTTGATCACCCAAAAGATCGAACCGCCGTCCAACAGTTCTGCGTCGCGTTTGGGCCACATCCGGGTGACGTGACGTGGCAGGCCGTCATCGGTCTGCGCACGCCTGCTGGCCTGCCATGCGGCAAGATCGCCGATATCTTCGGTTCCGACCGAGAGCTTTACCAGATTTATGTGCGTTGCCAAATTGCGACCCCAGATGTAGTATGAATAGCGCTTTGTAAAGTGTGCGCTGCGATTCTGAAAGTAGGGCGATACGTCGCGACTGCAAACGGAAAAACAGGCCCGGTTTCGTTTGACCCGGACCGCGCATGCTGTCACAGATAGCACCCTGCACATGCCACTGACCCCATACCAAGGACGCCGTTATGACACGTTTTGCCGCCCCGATTGCTGAACAAATCTGGGACATGAAGTATCGTTTCAAACAGGCGGACGGGACGCCCATTGATGAGACCGTCGAAGACACGTGGCGGCGGATCGCCCACGCATTGGCGACCGTCGAGGCTGACCCAAAGGGCTGGGAAGGTAAATTCTATGACGCGCTGTCGGATTTCAAATATCTGCCGGCAGGTCGGATCACTGCGGGGGCGGGCACCGCACGGTCGGTGACGCTGTTCAACTGCTTTGTCATGGGCACGATCCCCGACAGCATGGGCGGCATCTTTGACATGCTCAAAGAGGCTGCGCTGACCATGCAGCAGGGCGGCGGTATCGGCTATGATTTCAGCACGGTCCGCCCCAAAGGCGCTGCCGTCGAAGGCGTTGCCGCCGATGCGTCCGGCCCGCTGTCCTTTATGGATGTGTGGGACGCGATGTGCCGCACGATCATGTCCGCCGGGTCCCGCCGGGGCGCAATGATGGCGACAATGCGTTGCGACCACCCCGATATCGCGGATTTCATCACCGCCAAATCCGATGCCGCCCGGCTGCGCATGTTCAACATGTCCGTCCTGATCACCGATCCCTTCATGGACGCAGTCAAGACGGATGGGTCATGGGATCTGGTGTTTGGCGGGCAAGTTTACCGGACCCTGCGGGCGCGCGACCTGTGGGATGCGATTATGCAATCCACCTATAATTACGCGGAACCCGGCGTGATCTTTATCGACCGCATCAATCAGATGAATAACCTGAACTATTGCGAAACGATTGCCGCGACGAACCCCTGCGGCGAACAGCCGCTGCCGCCTTATGGCGCCTGTCTGCTCGGCTCTATCAATATGGCGCGGCTGGTTGCTGACCCGTTTGGCGCGGGTGCGACGCTGGATGAAGACGCACTGATTGATCTGGTCGCGACAGCGGTGCGGATGATGGACAACGTCGTGGATGTCTCGCGCTTTCCGCTGCCGGCACAGCAGGCCGAAGCAAAGGCAAAGCGCCGGATTGGTCTGGGCGTTACCGGTCTGGCTGATGCGCTGTTGATGGTCGGTCAGCGCTATGGAACCACACAAGCGGCGCGTCAGACCGATCGCTGGATGCACGCGATCGCCCGCGCCGCCTATCTGGCGTCGGTCGATTTGGCCAAGGAAAAAGGCGCGTTCCCCTTGTTCGACGCGGACAAGTTCCTGGCCAGCGGTGCAATGCAGCACATGGATGCAGATGTAAGGGACGCGATCCGTCAGCATGGCATACGAAATGCGCTTTTGACGTCGATCGCGCCAACGGGCACAATCAGCCTTTATGCAGGCAATGTGTCGTCGGGGATCGAGCCGGTCTTTGCCTATGCCTATACCCGCAAGGTATTGCAAAAAGACGGGTCGCGGACGGAGGAAGAGGTCGTCGATTATGCCGTCCAGATGTGGCGCGACCTCAAGGGCGATGCGCCGTTGCCCGATTATTTCGTCAACGCCCAAACGCTGGCCCCGCTGGATCACGTCCGCATGCAGGCCGCCGCGCAAAAGTGGATCGACAGCAGCATTTCGAAAACCATCAACTGCCCCGAAGACATCAGCTTTGATGATTTCAAAGATGTCTATATGGCGGCGTGGGATCAAGGCTGCAAAGGTTGTACTACGTACCGGCCCAACGACGTGACAGGGTCGGTCCTGTCGGTGTCAGAGGAGGCATCCCCGTCAGAGGTCCCGGATCAGGTCCGGGACGGGAGTGAGGGCGCCGAGGTGGTCTATATGTCCGAACCGTTGGACCGGCCCACCGAATTGGATGGGGCGACTTATAAACTCAAGTGGCCGGATTCGGAACATGCAATCTATATCACCATCAACGATCTGGTAATTGCGGGCCACCGGCGCCCGTTTGAGGTTTTCATCAACTCAAAGAACATGGAGCATTTCGCCTGGACCGTGGCCCTGACCCGGATGATCAGCGCCGTGTTCCGGCGCGGTGGCGATGTGTCGTTTGTGGTTGAAGAACTCAAAGCGGTGTTCGATCCGCGCGGCGGTGCCTGGATGCAGGGCAAATACGTCCCCTCAATTCTGGCGGCCATCGGTGGGGTGATCGAAAAGCACATGATCTCGACTGGGTTTCTGGCCGGCGAAGGCCTGGGGTTAAAGTCGGACCCACAGGCTGGCGTTGTTGCAATAAACGGCAAACCACGTGGCAAGGCCTGTTCGGCCTGTGGCTCTTACGAGCTGCGGATGGTCGAAGGATGCATGACATGTGCCTCGTGCGGATATTCAAAGTGCGGATAAAACGCTGAACCGGGATTGA
>NZ_JAFMHJ010000064.1 GCF_017854565.1 Yoonia sp. | reverse complement strand
ACGCAAGAGCGCGGCGGCAAATCATGATGGCCACCGCGATTGCTTTGCCCCCCGGAACGTGACATTGCTGCGCAATGCACTGCCGGGCAGTGGTACAGCAACCGTAAGAAACGCGATCTGGCGATCAGGGCACTGAAGATGGCCATCGCCCTGCGATCACCGCCCAAGGACTGTATCTTCCACAGCGACCGTGGCAGCCAATACTGTTCGCACGACTACCAGAAGATACTGCGCCAACATGGCTTCCAATTTTCCCCCCTCTCATGCATGTAAACATGCACTGCCGGGGCAGTGGATGAGCGGCAAAGGCAATGGTTATGACAATGCCGCCGTCGAAACGTTCTTCAAGACCATCAAGGCAGAGCTGATCTGGCGACGGTCACATGGGAAACGCGGCGGCAGGCCGAGATGGCATTCTTCGAATACATCAACGGCTTCTACAATCCGCGCCGCCGCCATTCAGCACTGGGCTGGAAAAGGCCGGTCGTTTTCGAACGGAAGGTGGCTTAAACGAGCACCGGGGGCAGCACGAAAGCGCGACAGGTCCAGTCTGATGTCGGCGACATCAATGGCGGTTGGCTAGATGGATACAACGCCGGCATCACCTTTGATGCCGCAACAGACAGTTATTCCACTGTCGGCCAATCCTATCAGCTGGAATTGGTGTCGGGATCAACACTCCGGACCAGTGTGAGGGTCGAAGGGTCTGGCTATGATGAGGGGGACATCAACTTCGCCTTCCAATATCTCGATCCTGTTGTGATGCCACCAGCGGGACGCGATCCCGCAAACAGCGATCCTGCGCTGATGGTTGAACTTGTATCCCTCAACGATTGGTATGATCCAAACTGGGGCGGCGGTTACACCGCAACCTTCGATATCACCCTGTCAGCCGACGCGCTGATTGGCACATCCGAGCACGACTGGACCTTGAGAGCGGTCGTGTCAGATGCAGGCGACATCACCAATGGGTCGCTGGACGGATATAACGCTGATGTCACCTTTAACGGAGACGCGGACAGCTTCTCTACAATTGGTCAATCATACCAACTGGCACTCGTCGACGGTTCAACACTCAGGGTCAGTGTCCAGATCGAAGGGTCCGGCTATGATGCGGGCGACATCGACTTTGTGTTCCACGACCTTGATCCGGTCGAAACGGCCGTTTCTCCAGGGGTCACTGTTGCTGACAATGCTTATGCGGCAGACGCAGCGCCGGCATCGGATATGTCTACCAACGACGCCATTTGGGGCAGCTTGATTGATCAGACATGCTCGCTCTTCGGCGTGGATGCATTTGACTTCTGGTAACGGGTGCCCCCGGGCGCTTGACGAATCGTCGCGCAGCAAGTGTTGCGCGGCCTCAATAACCCAGCCCGGATCGCTTAGGGTGTCATCCTGCACTCAGCCGGATCAGACCCCTGTGTCGCATGACCCCAAGGGCGGAATACGCGCAATAAAAGGCCGCTGCGCGTCGTTTTCGGTCCGCATTTCGCTGGACCACCCCCGTAGTGTGACCTTCGCTCGCTACGCAACCGCCTACGTAGGCGTCGTTCCACTACGTAGATGGACTGAATGACATCAGCGGGAAAGTTCCCCAAGGTCGGTAGAAATAACTGACCATATAGGGAGCCATCGGATGATTGCCGAACGTTCAAAAATGAAGCTTGCGGGCACTTTTTTACTTCTGGCGTTGGCACTGGGTGGCTGCAAGGAAGTGCTTTACTCCGAACTTGCAGAGCGCGAGGCCAATGAAATGGTCGCTGTGCTTGCGTCGGAAGGCATTGGCGCCAGCCGGGAGCGCGACAAAAAAGGTATTTACACGATCTCGGTTGAATCGGTTGATATCGCGGCGGCTGTCACGCTTCTGAGGGCGGCAAATCTGCCGCAGGAGAAGTTTGAGTCGTTTGGCGATGTGTTCAGCGCCGAGGGCATTATTTCCACGCCATTTGAACAACAAGCCCGCTACGTCTACGCGCTGAACCAAGAGCTGTCGCACACGCTGACCAGTCTCGACGGGATCAGAACCGCGCGGGTGTTGATCACGTCGCCGCCACAGGGCCGATACGACAGAACGCCGCCCCCCGCGACCGCATCCGTCACGATCGAGCACCCCCGCGACGTTGATATCACCAAGCAGGTCAGCACCATCAAGTCGATTGTCGCACATGCAGTGCCCAATCTGGACTACGATGATGTGGCCGTCGCATTGTTTGCCGCCGGAGGCCCGATCATGATGGCGCCAGCGGAAAACATGAGCCTGCCGGTTTCGTCGGCTGGTATTTTCGGGACCAAGGCGCTGGTCGCCGGGTTCTGGCGTCAGATATTGATGGTTGTCGGTCTGCTCAGCTTTGGTGCGGTGCTGATGATTTTGCTGCGGCGCGATGCGCCGATGTCAGGCAAAGGACACAAGTAATGGCTACCTTGGCACCATACAGAACTGCGGCCCAGATGAAGCTGCATCCCGACTGGACTGTTCAATGGGCAAACACCTTTCCCGACAAGAAGATGCCCGAGGACATGATGTCGAATGAGCGGTTTTCACAGCGTGTGGGTCAGCTCATCATGCAACAGGTGCGCGGTCACAGTGGTATCGGCAACATGCCCGAAGGCGAAAAAGGGCCACAGCTGAAGTTTCTGCTTTCATGCCGGTCCGAGGTGATTTTACGCCTGTTGGGCGCACTATGGCTGGCACCGGTTCTTGCCCCGCAACTGCCAAATGCCGCCGTGCGTCAAAAATATGATCTGCATGATCGCAACGAGCTGTCATTGATCCTGCAATATTGCGAACAGACAACGGTAAATGTCGTCGGAGCGCTTGCAAGTGCGGCCAGTCTCGAAGTCGAAGGCCTGCTGTGCCTGCATGCCTGGTGGGCGCAGTTTGATCGGACGCTGATCGACCGTTTGACGTTGCTATACCCAGAGCCGCCCACGACGCGGGGCCCGAGTCTGATGCGGTCTTTGTTGGTTTCGCGTGCCTTGTCTGATGAGACTGCGCAGGAGTTGTTTGTAGCATGACCGACGCACCCCCCAAATATCGTGCGACCCGCGTCGCCAAGGATACGTTTTCGGCGGCGGCTGACATTACGGAATCTGCACGCGAAACGGCGCAGCGCATTATCGCGGATGCAAAGGCTACAGCAGCCGAGCTAACGGCCCAGGCAACCCAGCAAGAGACGAGTTTTGAGAACCGTGTTCGCAATATGACCGACGCGCAGGTGCGGCAATATATTGACGACCAGACGATGATCCAAAGCGCCAAAGCCTTGGCAAACATGCTAAATACCGCCGCAAGTATCAGGGCAGAATTCGAAACGATGACCCCTTGGTTTGTCGGCTTCGTGGGCAGTTGCCTGCAAAGGATCGTCGGCCAGATCGACACTGACGTGCTGATCGCCCGCGTGGTGAGTGAAGCGGTGGCCGAGATGAGTGTCGACCATTCGCTGATGTTGCGGGTCCACACCGCAGACCTCGCTAACCTCAAGCGGCTCGCGGTCGATCGGCCGGATGTATTTGCCGCTGTGACCTCGATCCTGCCCGATGCGAACCTCAAAGAAGGCGAAATGATGCTTGAAGGCGCTGGTGGCTTCGTCAAATTGGGGCTTGCGACCGCGATCAAGGCGACCGTCACCAACCTTGAGCAAGTTCTTGGCGAAATGGCCCAACCGCCGCAAATGGGACGGGAATAGATCCGATGCTGACATCCCTGCCCCAACTGCAAGATCGCATGGCGCAATTGCCCGTGAGAAGCCATATTGGCCGTGTGAACAACGTGACCAACGCTGTGCTTCAGGCCGGAATGCGGGGCGCGCATTTGGGCGACGTCTGCGAAATCGACCGGGCGGGTATGCCGCCGCTTCTGGCTGAGGTCGCGGCGCTATCTGGATCCAACGTGAT
This sequence comes from Yoonia sp., assembly GCF_017854565.1. Lineage (GTDB taxonomy): Bacteria > Pseudomonadota > Alphaproteobacteria > Rhodobacterales > Rhodobacteraceae > Yoonia. The sequence goes on along the minus strand of NZ_JAFMHJ010000064.1, from coordinate 6,651 downwards.
CTTGACGCCATTTGGTGCCACGACGGGTTTGCAGGTCGGTGCGCAAATCCGGCAAAGCGGACGCGCGCTGACGCTGCGTGTCGGTGCGGGAATGCTGGGGCGCGTCGTCGATGCATTTGGCCAACCGATTGATGACCGGGGTCCGCTGAATAACCTGACAGAAGAGCGTGCGATTAAATCCGCAGCCCCGCCCGCGATGTCACGCCCCATGATCTGCAAGCCGCTCATCTCGGGCCTGCGGGTGATTGACGGGCCAATGACGCTGGGACGGGGTCAGCGTATGGCCATTTTTGGTCAGCCCGGCACGGGTAAATCGACCCTGCTGTCACAAATTGCGCGCCACACAGATGCGGATGTCGTCGTCATCGGTCTGGTGGGCGAGCGTGGTCGCGAAGTGCGGGAATTCATCGACCGGGATCTTGACGAAAAAGCCCGCAAACACGTGGTTATCGTGGCCGCCACATCTGACCGCGTGGCGATCGAGCGGTCGCTATGTGCGCACACCGCAACCGCCGTGGCGGAGCATTTTCGCGATCAGGGCAAATCCGTCCTGCTGATGATTGATAGCCTGACGCGGACGGCGCGCGCATTGCGTGAAATCGGGCTGTCGATTGGTGAGCCACCCACGCGGCGCGGCTATCCGGCGTCCGTCTATCCCGCGCTGCCTGCCATTATTGAGCGCTCGGGGCGTGCGGAAAAAGGCGATATTACAGCGATCTATACAGTGTTGACCGAGGGCGATGGACAGGGTGACCCTATTGCGGAGGAAGTCCGAAGCCTGACGGATGGCCATATCGTATTGAGCCGCAAGCTGGCTGAATCGGGTCATTATCCGGCGATTGATGTGTTGGACAGCCTGAGCCGGATCATGCCCGCCGTTACGCCCGACGCGCATCGCCAGGTTGCAATGCAGCTGCGCGGATTGATGGCAAAATACCGCGACATCGAACTGCTTTTGCAAATCGGGGAATATAAGACCGGCGGCGACGCCGAGGCCGACAAGGCCATTGCGGCGATGCCGGAAATTCGAAAATTCCTCCAGCAAAAAGAGGGAAACCCGCAGGAGTTTAGACAAATACAGCAGCTGATGCGGCGGGTTCTGGCATGAATTACCCAGACAAACGCCTGAGCGTCCTGATGCAGATCAAAGAAGCGCGGCAAACCGCATCTCGCCTGCGGCTTTCTGAAGCGATGGATGTGGAAACGCAGCGACGCACGGCCGAAGGGCGCGCACAGGACCATTACGATCACTGTAGCGACGTCGCAGACAATTACGTGCGCGCCCGGTTTGAAGAGGCCGCCGATGTCAGAAATATGGGTCGGTTTATCGAAGGCGTTGCCTTGGGTAATTTCGGCGCCCGACGTGATGCGTCGCGGGCCAAGCTGGTGATCGAACGGGTCGCATATCGCCGCAACATCGCCACGCAGGACCGTGAAAGGGCGGCAAAAAAGTTTCTTGCCGACATGCGATCCAAGGATGCGCTTGAGAAGGTTTTGCAAGACCAGCGCGCACAGGCATCAACGCATTCCGACATGATTGAGGACGAAACCATGCAAGAGCTATCGGCGGCAAGGAATACCAATGGGAAAGCATAGTGAAATGGGTACGGCAGTGGCGGTCATCACACCGTATCAGTGGCCGGCGTTGCCGGAAATTCATCCAGTGGAACCAGCTTTGTTGCGGGTCCTGCCGTCCAAACCGCAGTCTTTGTCGCTTCCTATCGGCAATGTCGAGATCGAATTGCGTGGACCTGTTTCGGTTCCGCTGGGCCAAGATCAATTCGTGACAAAAGTCGAAATTGGTGACGAGATTGTCGAAGTCTGGGCCACGACCGACATGCTGACACTGGCACTGGGGCTAAGCGGGCTGGATGACAATATCGCTGACTATCCGGTCGGTGCGCACCCTATTATCCTTGAATATCTGCTGATGCCGATTTTAGGTTCATTGGCCAACGCGCTGAATACGCCGACTGTCAGTATCGCGCATCATGCCGCGCCGCAGGGCCGCCGCCGGGCTGCGGGTATTGGTCTCGCGCTGTCTATACCGGAATTGGGCGAACACACTGCTGTCGTGACTGGGTCTGAGACGCTATTGTTGCGCATCGCGTCGCTTTGGAAAAGCGACCGGATGGGTCATGGGCTTTTGAACCTCAAGCAAATTCCGTTCGACTGCGTGCTTCGGGGCCAGAATTTTGAGATTATGCGCCAGGATGCTGACCTGCTGACTCCCGGTGACATGCTCTTGATCGATCAGGCATGGTTTGAAGCAGCCGATCTGCGGTTGCAGGTCGCAAATGCAAGTCAGGCGCAGGTATCTGCTATTGCGGCTGGCATGAAATTCAGCGCAGAATTCAAGACCATCAAGAGGAAACGCCAGATGCAAACCCAACAAGACGCCGAAGCTAACGCACTCGATCTGCCTGTCACTGTGAGCATCGAACTTGCACGCAAACAAATGAAACTGTCGGAACTTGAAAAGATGGCCATCGGTGCCGTTGTCCCGTTTGACATTGAACAAATGACTGAGGTTGTCCTGACGGCAAATGGTCTGCAACTGGCGCGCGGCGAGTTGGTCAAGGTTGACCAGCAGATGGCAATTCGCATCACAGAAGTTAACTGAGCCAAATGGAATCGTTTACAGCGCCCCTTGTCATTGGGTTTTTGGCGGGCTTTCTGCTATTGGCAGTCGTTACGCTGACTTCGTTCGTGAAGGTTTCGGTTGTTTTTATGATCGTCAGGCAAGCTCTCGGGCTGCAACAGGTGCCATCCAACGTCGTGCTACTGGCATTGTCCGTGCTGTTGTCTGTGTTCATTTCATTGCCAATTTTTCGTGAATCCGTTGACGCGATTTTCAATGTCGACCAAGATTTCAATTCAGTCGATGGATTGCTGGCTTTTTGGAATGCAGGGATCAGTCCGTTCCAGACGTTTCTGTTGCGCCATATCGACCCCGTCCACATTGGTTTCTTTGTTGATACTGCGAATGAACTTTGGGCTGGGTCAGGGATGCAAGGCGATGAGAACAATTTTATCATCCAACTGCCGGCCTTCATGGTCAGTGAACTGACAGAGGCTTTCAAGATCGGTTTTCTGTTGTTCTTGCCCTTTGTGGCGATTGATCTTGCGGTCACGACAATCCTCATGGCGCTTGGCATGCAAATGGTGCAGCCAAATATCATATCCGTACCCTTTAAGTTGCTCACATTCGTGTTTGTCGACGGCTGGGCCCGGATCATTGAGGGTCTCGTTTTGACATATCAGGTGTAAATTATGGATTTTGGTGCCACCTTTGGAAGCTTACTCGTCCGTTTCATGCTTGATGTACTTTTGTTGGCGGGCGTGCCGCTGGCCGTTGCGACGCTGATGGGATTGATCATTTCGTTCTTTCAGGCCGTCACCCAGATCCAAGACCAAACACTTTCACAAACTGTGAAAATCGCCTCGATTGCTGTTGTTTTGCTTGCGGCTGGCACCAGTCTCGCGGGGCCACTCATGACCTCGACGCGCGAGATTTTTAACGACTTCGATGTGATCGTCGGTCGATAGCATGATTGGCGATCTAGCCAGAATTATCTCGCAATACGGTATCGAAGAGGTCATGCCGATCCTGTTCGTCGTGACCCTGCGACCGCTGGGCCTTTTGTTTGGCTTTGGGTTGTTTTCTTGGGCATTCCGTGGTGCGCGTACCGTCCGTATTTCGATTGCAATCGCTTTAGGCTTACCGACACTTGCGCTCACCATCCCGGATATTGAATTACTCATCGCGCAAGCTACTTTCGGGCGTATTGCCTGGCTGGCACCAAAGGAAATCATGCTTGGGATGGCCATGGGTTTTCTGGCAACCCTGCCCTTCTGGGCTTTGCGGTATGCGGGATCAATTGTCGCGGTGTACAAAGGTGAATCTGACGGCGGTTTTCAGGACCCCGAAGGGGGAACATTTGAATCAACGGCCTTGTTGTTCCAATTGATCGGCATGGCGGCATTCGTGAACGCAGATGGATTGTGGTTAACCGTCGCAAACCTATATAAAAGCTATCAAATTTGGCCGCTGAATAGTCCGTTTCCGTTAGTCGCCTTCGAAACGTCCACGCTGCTATTTGGTATTCTTACAACCACGCTGGTCACAGCGATCAGGACCGCATTGCCACTTTTAGCCATCTTGATATTCATTGATTTCACTTTGGCGGTCGCAACACGCATTGGGCGACAGATCAAGCTGTATGACCACGCATTCGCAGTGAAAAACCTGGCTGCGCTGTCCCTGATGCCAATGTTCGCTTATCTGATTTGGATCATCAACGCTGATATCGGTCTCGTTTCAGCCGACGGTTTTTCGTTCTTGAAGGCAGTGCTGAATGAGTGAATCTGAGGAAAAAACCAACCCCGCCAGTGCCCAGAAGCTGCGTAAACAACGCGATAAGGGATCAATACCCAGCGGTCAGGAAGTTGCCAAACTCATTTCGACCGCAGCCGGCCTTTTGGCATTGGCGACCATGGCACCGGCCATCTGGAAGCAGTTGATCGCAAGTTTGGAAGCGGCACCATTACTGATGCAATTACCATTCGAAGAAGCATCAACAATTGCATCCGTAAAGCTGGGGCAGACTATATTCTTTGCCGTCGGTCCGCTTGTCGGCGTCATATTTCTGAGCGGCTTTCTGACGACCCTCATTTTTAACCGTGGGTTTGTATTTTCCCTTGATCCGGTCGCTCCAAAGCTAAACCGGATTTCGGTCACGTCCGGGTTCAAACGTATTTTCGGTCGCCGTGGCTGGATGGAACTCGCGGTGTCAGCGGTCCGCGTGGCGTTATGGCTAATGGTTGCCGCGTTTATCGGAAAAACGTGGCTTCCAAGCTTTATGGCCTCACCGACATGTGCTGGCGCTTGCACGGCGGACATCGCGGTGCCGCTTGTATGGATTATCCTGATCGCGGCTATTGCCATCATACTTAAGTCGGCTGCTATTGAAGTAATGATTCAAAAAAATCAGTTTCTACATGAACAGCGCATGACAAAAACCGAAGTCAAACGCGAACAGAAAAACAGTTTTGGGTCACCCGAAGTCCGCCGCGAGCGCAACAGACTTAGAAATGAGGCCCAGCAAGAAACGACAAAACCCGGTGCTAAAAATGGCAACTTTCTGTTTTTCGGACCCGACTGTGCGGTCGTTATTCGCTACCAACCGCCAGATGAAAAGATACCATTCGTTGTCGCCAAGGTCAGAGGTGCCGATGAAGTTGCCAATTTGCGGCGTTCGTTCACGGGAAACGGCCGATTGGAGTTGAGCGCACCAGCCCTCGCCACGGCTGCGCAAGGTACCGAACTCGGCTCTGGGCTTGACTCACAGCACTACACCCTGCTCACGACAGCGTTCGACGAGCTGTTCGGCTAAGCTGCATTCCCATACGCAACTACGTAGTGTCTTACGTAGTTGCCCACAGGGAAAACCGGCACGCAACTGATTGGAACAAACATGTTTTCGAGTCAAAATATATTATAGCGAGAAGCCGTTGAATTCTTTGACGAAAAGCTATCAGGGTCTGGCGGCTGACCAAAAAAATACGCAGGGAGCATCAATGGAAACGCGCACTAGGATTGTTGTTGCTGACAGCCACGAAATCGTACGCGAAGGGCTTGCCAACAAACTTGAGCTCGAATGCGGGTACGATATTGTCGGTCAGGCCGCTGATGGATACGCTACGATCAAGGCCTGCAGGATGCTTAGTCCAGATATCCTCGTGCTGGGGCTGTCCATCATGCGACCGTCTGGTCTGGACACATTTGCCAAAATCCGTGCGATCAACAGCGATATAAAAGTCGTTGCAATGGCGTCCGATGCCTCGGCTACGGATGCATTCACCGTGCTGGCAGAGGGTGCGCTCGCGTTTGTTCCACGCGATGCAAGGGTCGTTGATCTGCTGAATGCAGTGCGGTCCGCCGAGCTGGGTTATGCCTGTGTGCCTGATGAATACATCCGTCAATTCACCAATTTGCGCCGCAATGTTACGCGCACGGGCAACATATATGGCCTGTCGCCGCGCGAGCTGGAGGTCGTTGAAGCCTGTGCAGGCGGCGCCAAGACCAAGGAAGTCGCAGAGCTGCTGTCAATCAGTGTGCGCACAGTCGAAACCCATCGCAACTCGATCTACCGCAAGACTGATTGTCGCAATATGCGCGAGCTGAGCGTTATCGTGGAGCGTCTTTGACGTTTCAATACCGCAGGTGCTCCCGATTCATTTAACAGGTTTTGGCTGCCCGGATTCTGGGATCACATCCCGTTGAAAACTGGGCGACTTGGCTATGTTAGAGCGCGGTGTGAGATTTTTGTGAGCATTATACAAAAGAAAAAGCGCAGTAAAAAGGGAGTATCCGAAACTCTGTGTATGAGGCTCGCCCATGCAGGTTTGACGGGTCATCTATTGACCCGTTCTGGGTGTAGGATAGCGAACTGGTTTCGTGCGGCCATTTGAAGTGGTCCTGCTTTTTAGGACAGGTTTGCGGCTTGTCTAAGATGCATCTGGTGTGTGTTCATGCCGCTTTTCGTATCTCTGCGTGGCCAAAGTATGCGATGTCCGGAGTGCGCTTATCAAGGTGAGAACGGCAATGCAAAAGTGAGCCACGGAAGTGGTGAGATTGTCTTGCTGCGG
>NZ_JAFMHJ010000063.1 GCF_017854565.1 Yoonia sp. | reverse complement strand
GAACGCGCGCAGAAGCCGATGCTGCGTTGGCCGTTTTCTCCGAAAAGTATGGCGTCAAATACCCAAAAGGTGTTGCCTGCCTGACAAAGGACAAAGAGGCGATGCTGGCATTCTTCGACTTCCCAGCTGAGCATTGGGGCCATCTGCGCACCTCGAACCCGATTGAAAGCGTGTTTGCCACTGTTCGGCACCGAACGGTGAGGACCAAAGGGGCGCTGTCACAAAAGACCGCAAAACTGATGGTCTTCACCCTCATTCAGGCAGCATCGAAAAAATGGCTGCGCCTCAAGGGCAGAAATCAGTTGCCAAAGGTTATCGAAGGAATCAAGTTCACAGACGGTATCGAACACACAAACGATACCGAAAACCGCGCCGCCTGATGATGCGCGTCACCCAAATTCAAGCATAGCTCGATGGGTTTGCAGGCCAACCCGGATCCTCCGTTTGAAGACAGAAGCTTCCGGCTTACCAACCCGCAGCGACCAGCACCTAACCAAGAAATCAATCAGCCCCATGGGGCTACCCTCCAGACGGGCATGCCCGTCCTCCGTTCAGCCCCACCGGCCAAGGTGGTTGTCGCTCAACACGTGCAGTTCCGCCCGCAGATAGCTTTCGGCGTTGTTTACAGGGGCAGCTAGGTCGCGCACGATACTGCCTTTGGTGGCCAAGGTGATGGCGTTTTTGCATGGGCTTCGCCAGCGGCGCATGCCGTAAACATTCGCAGTGTCGAAAAGGTAATGCCGTGGTCGATGGCCGCATCAAGGCACCGGTGTCGGTGTCGCCAAAGAAGCCTGCCAAGCTCATGCAGCCCAGGCCGATGGCGGATCCATCAGGGGCATTCGCGCCAAGTTTGCGGGTTTTTACCTGGTTCCATTTGAGGCGAACGCGGCGTGTAGGGCGATGTCGACCATATCGCCGAAGGACCGTTCGCGGTCTTGTGCCGGCAGGGCCTCTTGGGTGACGAGGTGATCGCTGACGGTGAGGACGGCCAAGGCGCGGCGGCCATAGCGGGCGGCGAGGATGTAAAGCTCGGCCGCTTCCATTTCGACGCCTAGGATACCGTGGCGCATCATCTGTTCATTCAGATCGGGGCGTTCATCGTAAAAGACATCCGATGAATAGATGCCGCCGACGTGGGTTGGCACGCCTTTTTCGATCGCGGCCTTATGGGCCGCGGCGAGCAGGCCGTAGTCCGCGCAGGGGGCGAAATTCAGTTCTTTGAAAATGCCGCGCGAGGGGGTGGACAGCGTCGACGCGGTCATCGCAAGGATCACGTCGAGGATACGGACGTGGTCCTGCATCCCGCCACAAGAGCCGATGCGGATCAATGTTTGCGCATCGTAGTCTTTGATCAGCTCATTGGCGTAGATCGACAAGGATGGCATGCCCATGCCCGACCCTTGGATCGTGACGGGGTGGCCATGCCATGTGCCGGTGAACCCCAGCATGCCGCGCACGTCATTGATACAGCGGGCATTTTCAAGAAACATCTCGGCTGCCCATTTGGCGCGGTATGGGTCGCCGGGCATCAAAACGGTTGGCGCGATATCGCCTTTGGCGGCACCGATATGGGTTGTCATCTGGGGGGGGCCCTTTCTGTTTGCGGCAATCCTAGGTGCGCAATTGCGAAAGGTAGAGGGGGAAATTGCGTTGGGGGGCAATAGCGCAGGGTGCCGCCAGCGGGCAGTTGGCACCCCGCGCTATTTTATTCATATTTCCATCGCGTCAGGGGTTGTGCCAGATGTAATGGCTGTTTTGAACCATTCAGGCTGGCGACCCTTGCCGGTCCATGTCTGTTCGGGGTTTGACGGGTTGCGATACTTTGGAGGGGAGGCCGTTTTGGGGCCGCTTTTCACTTTGCGTGTTTTTGCGACAGATGGTTCGCTGCTCGTTATTTCGGCCAAAGAAAAGCCATGGGCTGCTGCAGCCTTTTCAGCGGCGGCGATGGCCATTTTCTTTTCGCGCCCAGCGATTTTTTCAAGCGCCTTTTCCACATCGGCTTTCAGCTTTTCAAGCTCTTTACGAGCCATTGATTTAAGATCAGGTTTCATAGATATCTCCAATTAAACTGAATGGTCGTAGCATGGCTGAGACCATAACACATCGTTAATTCAATCAATACTGTACAAAAGTAAATACCATGCGAAGCCCTGCTATTCGGCTGCCACGGATCGCGGATCGACGAGGGCCACTATATCACCCATGATTTTGTTCAATTCAAAGTCCTTCGGCGTATATACTTTCGCGACACCCATTGCGCGTAATGCGGCGGCGTCATCTTCGGGAATGATCCCGCCTGCAATGACGGGAATGTCGCCAAGACCTGCGTTTTTCAATTTCGTCATGACGTCGCGCACCAACGGAATATGAGAGCCCGAAAGAATTGACAGGCCAATGACGTGCGCTTGTTCCTCGCGGGCGGCCTGAACAATTTCGTCTGGAGTCAGCCGGATACCTTCGTAGGTGATATCCATGCCGCAATCGCGGGCGCGGGCCGCAATTTGTTCAGCGCCGTTCGAATGGCCGTCCAGGCCGGGTTTGCCAACCAGGAACTTGAGCCGCCGACCCAAGGAATGACTAACCAAATCAACCTGTTCGCGTAGGTGATCCAGCCCTTCCGTCCGGTTTGACGGGTTGCGGCTGACCCCGGTTGGCCCCCGATATTGCCCAAAGACCGCGCGGATCACATCCGCCCACTCGCCCGTTGTGACACCGGCACGGGCGCATAGAATTGATGGCGGCATGATGTTGCGGCCATCGTTTGCGGCGGCGCGCAAGGCGGTCAGTGCGACCTGTACGGCGGTATTGTCCCGGTCTGTTTTCCACGCCTGTAGGCGTTGCAATTGATCGGCTTCTGCGCGCGGATCTGCGACCATAATGGCGTCGTCCCCAGCGGTCAGCGGTGACGGTTCCCCGGCCTGCCATTTATTGACACCCACGACAGTTGTATTGCCCGTTTCAATCCCGGCAATGCGGGCGGCATTGCTTTCGACCAACCGCGATTTCATATAGGCAATGGCGCCGACCGCACCGCCCATGCCATCAATTTGCGCCAATTCGGCACGCGCGCCATCCTTGAGAGAGGCGACTTTCCGCTCAATCGCGGGATTTCCGTCAAAAAGATCGTCGAATTCCAGCAAGTCGGTTTCATAGGCCAGAATTTGCTGCATGCGCAGTGACCATTGTTGATCCCATGGCCGGGGCAGGCCAAGCGCTTCGTTCCAGGCGGGCAATTGTACGGCGCGGGCGCGGGCGTTTTTGGAAAGGGTCACGGCCAGTGTTTCCAACAAAATGCGGTAGACGTTGTTTTCGGGTTGCTGTTCGGTCAGCCCGAGCGAATTGACCTGCACGCCGTAGCGGAAGCGGCGGTATTTCGCATCTTCGACGCCATAACGGGTCGCGCAGATTTCATCCCATAATTCGACAAAAGCGCGCATTTTGCACAGCTCTGTTACAAAGCGAATACCGGCATTCACAAAGAATGAAATACGCCCCACCATCGCGGGAAAATGTTCGGCGGGGACTTTGTTCTTCAAATCATCAAGAACGGCCGTGGCGGTGGCAAGAGCGAAGGCCAATTCTTCCTCTGGTGTCGCCCCGGCTTCCTGAAGGTGATACGAGCAGACATTCATCGGGTTCCATTTCGGCAAATGTTCGCGGGTATAGGCGGCCACATCGGTGATCATCCGCAATGATGGTTCAGGCGGGCAGATGTAGGTCCCGCGCGACAGGTATTCTTTGATGATGTCGTTTTGCACGGTGCCTTGCAGCGCGCTGATATCGGCGCCTTGTTCTTCGGCCACGGCAATATACAGCGACAGCAGCCAAGGCGCGGTTGCATTGATCGTCATGGATGTATTCATTTGGTCGAGCGGGATATCGGCGAATAGCGCGCGCATGTCCCCCAGATGGCTGACGGGCACGCCGACTTTGCCGACCTCGCCTTTTGCCAGTAGATGGTCGCTGTCATAACCCGTTTGCGTCGGCAGATCGAAGGCAACGGACAGGCCGGTCTGCCCCTTTGCCAGATTGCCCCGATAGAGCGCATTGGACGCCGTGGCGGTCGAGTGCCCTGCATAGGTGCGAAACAGCCATGGGCGGTCTTTCTGCGTCTGCGACATTGCGGCGTTCCTTTGGCTCTGGGCGTAATTAAATTACACTATAAGCCCGATTATCGGACATTTTGTGGCGCTGTCAATTCGCTGCGTTGCGGCATGACGGGATTTACCGCGGCCGCATTCCCTGTCACGGTCTGACAATGACGCAAACCGTTTCGCTGCCGCTGTGGGTCTTTGTGCTGATCATCCTGTTTGCGGGCGTAACTTTTGCGTCGCATTTCCTGTTTCCCTCGGTCCGCTGGTTTTTCCGCAAACGGGCCGAGCGGGTGATCGCCCGATTGAACGAGCGCCTGCAACGTCCGATCGAGCCGTTCAAGCTGGCCCGGCGATACGACATGATCCAACGGCTGATCTATGACCCCGAAGTCACACAAGCGATTGTCGATCATGCGCAGTCCGAAGGTATCCCCGAGAACGTCGCGTTTGAGCAGGCCGGTCGGTATGCTCGCGAAATTGTGCCATCATTCTCGGCGACTGCGTATTTCAGTGTCGGGATCCGTCTGGCGCGTTGGCTGTCCAAATCGCTTTACCGCATCAAGCTGGGCACCTTTGATCGCAATCGGCTAGAGCATATCGACCCGAATGCGACGGTGATTTTCGTGATCAACCACCGCAGCAATATGGATTATGTGCTGGTGACCTATCTGGCGTCGAATGCTGGTGCATTGTCTTATGCGGTTGGGGAATGGGCGCGGGTGTGGCCGCTGTCGACCGTGATCCGCGCGATGGGGGCGTATTTCATCCGGCGCAAGTCGCGCGGTGCGTTATATCGCAGGGTTCTGGCACGCTACGTACAGATGGCGACACGCGGCGGCGTCAGTCAGGCGGTGTTCCCAGAGGGCGGCCTTAGCCTGACCGGTAAGACGGCGCCGCCGAAGCTGGGCTTGCTGAATTATGTCATCGAGGATTTCGACCCCGCCAAGCGTGATATCATTTTTGTGCCCGTCGCGCTGAACTATGATCGGGTGCTGGAAGACACGTTTCTGATTGCTGCGGATAAATCCGGCACGCGGCGTTTTCGCCCGCCGTTCCGGACGGTTTTGCAAGGTGTTGCCGGTCACTTGTGGCAGCGCGTGACTGGGCGGTTCAAAGGGTTTGGCGTCGCCTCGGTCAGTTTCGGCGAGCCGCTTGAGTTATCGGCTTTTGCGGCAAAGACGCAGGGTGATCTGACGCAGGCGGTTGCCGCAGAGCTGATGCAACGGGTTGCGGATGTGATCCCGGTGCTGGGTGTTCCATTGGTCGCGCGGCACCTTTTGGCCGATGGGCCGATGAAAGTGGCCGCGTTGGAGTCCGCTGTTGCCAGCTCGATCACGGTCTGTGCAGCGCGCAAATTGCCCCGGCCCAAGCGACCGGTCAGTGCCGTCGTGCAGGACGCGCTGGGGCGCTTGGCGGCCCGTGACCTGATCAGCGAATTCCCCCAAGGGATCGCGGTAACGGAAGAAGGCCGGGATGTGTTGGCGTATTATGCCAATACCATTGCGCATCATTTTGCTGCGCCCGCAGAGAAAACGGGCGAAAATTCTGCAGCCGCAAAGTAATTAAATTACCAAAAAATGAGCCATGGGGTTGCATAGTTACTCTGTGATCCGATATTGGTAGCGAAAGCCTGTCGATTCTGCGGCGCGGCAAAAATGCTATCCAAGCGATGGAGACAACGATGGCCCTTGATCAGATTGACCCCGTGGCAACCGATGCTGCACCGCAAAAAGACCTGTATGATGTGGGCGAGATGCCCCCGATGGGTTATGTGCCTGCGCAGATGCATGCATGGACCATCCGCCGCGAGCGGCACGGCGAGCCCGAAACGGCATTTCAAGTCGAGGTGGTCGATTGCCCCACACCTGACAGCAACGAGGTTCTTGTTCTCGTGATGGCAGCTGGCGTGAATTATAACGGGATCTGGGCGGGGCTTGGTATTCCGCTCAGCCCTTTCGATATTCACAAGGCCGATTACCATATCGCCGGTTCTGATGCCGCTGGCATAGTCTGGGCGGTCGGCAGTAAGGTCAAACGCTGGAAAGTCGGCGATGAGGTGGTGATCCACTGCAATCAGGACGACGGCGACGATGAAGAATGCAATGGTGGCGACCCGATGCTATCGGAAAGTCAGCGCATTTGGGGGTATGAAACCCCGGACGGATCCTTTGCGCAGTTTACCTGCGTGCAAAGCCAACAGTTGATGCCGCGGCCACAACATCTGACCTGGGAGGAGAGCGCGTGCTATACACTTACCTTGGCTACCGCTTATCGGATGTTGTTTGGCCACCATCCGCATGAGCTCAAGCCTGGCCAGAATGTCCTTGTCTGGGGCGCATCTGGTGGCTTGGGCTCGTATGCGATCCAGCTGATCAATACGGCGGGCGCCAATGCGATCGGGGTGATTTCCGAAGAAGACAAGCGGGAGTTTGTCATGTCGCTGGGCGCGAAGGGCGTCATCAATCGCAAGGATTTCAATTGCTGGGGGCAGATGCCCACAGTGAATACGCCCGCATATAAGGAATGGTTCACAGAAACTCGGAAATTCGGCAAGGCGATCTGGGAAATCACCGGCAAGGGAAACAACGTCGATATGGTGTTTGAACATCCCGGCGAGGCGACGTTCCCAGTCTCTACGTTCGTGTGCAAGCGCGGCGGTATGGTGGTGATTTGTGCGGGCACGACAGGGTATAATCTGACGTTCGACGTGCGCTATATGTGGATGCATCAAAAGCGGTTGCAAGGTAGCCATTTTGCGAATCTCAAGCAAGCGAGTGCCGCAAATAATCTGATGGTTGAACGGCGGTTGGACCCCTGCATGTCCGAAGTGTTCGGCTGGAATGATATCCCCGCAGCCCATACCAAGATGCGCCGGAATGAACACAAGCCGGGCAATATGGCGGTGCTGGTTCAGGCCCCCACAGCCGGGTTGCGCACGTTCGAGGATACGCTGGAAGCGGCGCGCATATTATAACATATTGTAATATAATAATAAAAGGCGCAGGTACCACCACCTGCGCCTTTCGTTCGTTGAGCGGCGCGATCAGTCGTGAATCTGTGTCTGTCTACCCGCTATTTATGGGGGATATGAACCTGTGAGTAAATTTTTCATAGTTAAGGTGCTACCATGAGTTGTTAACGTTTTGTTAATCATTAACGGAAAGACTAGTATATGGGACATGAGTGGATCATCGACGTTCTTGCGGACTTGAAATCCTTTGCGAAAAAAAATGACTTGCCGCTGTTGACCGCTCAACTGGAGGATACGGCGCTGGTTGCAACCGCCGAGATCGCGGCGGTGAGCAAAAGTCCGGGTCTACTGACGCGAGGAGACTGTGCTGGAACTCGACACATTTTTGCAAGCGCTGGAACAGGCCGACGCGCTTGATCAAATCCAGACTCTGATCTTAGGTCTTCGAGATCGCTTTGAGATTGATCATGTGGTTTATCATTGGGTCAGTGCAGATGGTGAGCAGTATGGTTTTGGCACCTACGACCCCGCATGGGCACAGCGTTATGTCGAACGTGATTATCTGCGGGTTGATCCCGTTGTCATTGGTTGTTTTCAGCGATTTGATCCGGTCGACTGGAAGAAATTAGACTGGACGTCGCGGGCCGCGCGCGCGTTTCGTGCCGACGCAATTGCCCATGGCATCGGCAATCAGGGGTTTTCGATCCCGATTCGTGGCCCCAACGGCCAGCTCGCGCTGCTTACGGCGTCACATTCCACCGATGACATCACATGGGATACGTTTATGAAGTCCCATCAACGTGACTGGATATTGATCGCGCATTACCTGAACCAGAAGGCGTTGCAGCTGGAAAAGGGGCGAACGCCCGAACCGATACGGGCGCTGTCGCCGCGCGAAACCGATGCTTTGACGTATCTTGCGATGGGTTACAGCCGCGGGCAGGTGGCCGATCTGTTAAATATCTCAGAGCATACGCTGCGCGCCTACATCGAAAGCGCCCGTTTGAAGCTGGGCGCGTTGAATACACCCCATGCCGTGGCACGTGCGACGAGCGAAGGGTTGATCGTTGTCGGAGGTGCCGCGCGCGCTGCGACAGGCGGTTGGCCCGGGCGCACGACATCGGATAAAACGGCCAAGCCCGTGGCTGCCCCGTGGGTCACACCAAACCATTAACCTAGCGGACGTGCCATTCACGGTTGAACGCGCCGCACCGTCTACCCTGTTGCCAATTGGGAATTGTGCAAGGGCAGGACAGGATGCTTCGCTATATCTATGGAAGTGAATTGGCGCGGTATCCACTTTTGGAGGGTACCATGTTTCGTGACCGGGCGGTCCAATTCGCAGACCGCATGAAATGGGAGGTCAGTGTGGATGAAAATGGCTGGGAGCGTGACGAATACGATGCGCTCGACCCGCTTTATGTCATTTGGGTCAATCCTGATGGCGGCCATGGCGGATCAATGCGGTTTCTGCCCACGACCGAACGTACCATGGTGCGCGAACACTTTGCCACCCTATTGAATGGCGCGGATATTCGCAGCCCGTTTATTTGGGAATGCACGCGGTTTTGCCTGGGTCAAAAGTCAACGCCCCGCGTGGCTGCCGCGTTGATGTTGGCGGGCGGTGAGTTGATGCGGGCGTTTTCGCTGACGCAGTTGCTGGGCGTCTTTGATCCCCGCATGGTCCGTATCTATGCGATGATCGGTGCCTCGCCCGAGGTACTGGGCAGTATGGGGGTGGGGCGCGACAAGATCAGTGTCGGTCTTTGGCCGTTTCGCCCGCATGACCGGCTGAGGGTGTTGCGCCGGGCGGGGCTGTCTTCGGAAATCTCTGAACATTGGTTCGACAGATCTTTTGGGCACGCGGTACAAGAGATACGAAAGGCCGCCTAATCCACTGGTCGTGCCGTGACGGTCCGGATACTGTCGCGGCATGAACGCACCCATGATTACATTTTCTGACGATCAGGCCGAAGCCTGGGATAATATCGCGGTCGCATTGCGGCAGGCCGGTGTTGATCTGGACGACAGCCTGCTGCAGCCGCCGCAAAGTGATGCCCGTTCGGTGATGGCCGTGATCGGCAAGGCGGGGTCGGGCAAGACCATGCTGCTGGCGCGCCTGTACAAGGCGTTGGATGAGGCCGGCGTCGACGTCATTTCCGGGGATTGGGAGGGACGCAAGCGCAAGGATCGGCGCACCCTGGCAATTTTGGCGCCGACGAACAAGGCCGCCAGCGTGCTGCGCAATCATGGCGTACCCGCGACCACCATTCACCGAATCCTTTATACCCCGGTGTACGATCCCGAATACGAGCGGGTCGCTGAATGGCTTGCCGGGCAGGGCGATCGACCTGACATCGAAGGGCTTTCCGATGTGGCGCTGGACCGGGCCTTTGCGTCATATCAGATCAATACATCGGTGCCCGCTGCATTGGCGGCTGCCGGTCTGCGGGGCAGTGACTTTATCACCGGCTGGAAGCGTCGGGAAGAGGCGCTCGACATCGGTTTGGTCGACGAAAGTTCGATGCTGGACGCAAAGCAGTTCGAGGATCTGCAAGAGATATTTCCGACGTTGCTGTTGTTTGGCGACCCCGCGCAGTTGCCCCCGGTTCAATCCAGTGGGGGTATGGTGTTTGAAACCCTGCCTGAAAATCGTGTTCTGACCCTGAACCGGATCCATCGGCAAGACGCGGACAATCCGATCCTTGATCTCGCGCATGCGTTGGCTGATCCGCAGCTGGATTTCCACACATTTGAGCGGATGGTCGAAGACGCCGCAAAAACCGATGAGCGTGTGGTTATGGCGCAGCGCGTGGAGGCGGATTTGATGGCCCGTTCGCCCTGCCTGGTGTGGCGCAACGCGACCCGGATTCGTCTGATCCATGCCTTTCGCGCGGCGTTTGACGCGCCCGTCGATGAATTGCTGGCGGGTGAGCCGCTGATTTGTGACGGGATCGAGCTGCCTTTGAAGCACCGCAAGAAGCGGCTTGATCTGGAGGCGCGCGGGCTGATCAAAGGTGCGCAGGTTATTTACCTCGGCCCTGGCCGCAAGCCGGGCTTTTCGCGGTTGCATGTTCTGGGCGCAGAGGACCCGCAGGTAAGCGCGGCCAGCATCGTGAAGATTGAACAGGAAGGCGATGCGGAACCCTTTATTCCGTTTGCCGCACGCATGGGTGCCACGTTTCTGCACGGAGCCGCCGTGACGATCCACAAGGCGCAAGGGTCGCAATGGGACACCGTGCAGGTCTTTGCGCCGGATATTTATGCCGCGTCGCGCATGGGCCGCGTCGAGGCGGGCCAGCCATTATGGAAACGGCTGGCCTATGTGGCGATTACACGGGCGGAAACGCAACTGCGTTGGGTCGTGCGCAATCGGCTGGCGCGGCCGCAGGGCGTTTTGCGCGTCGATGACCTTGAAGTGCCCGCAACCCCCCTGACGCTAAGGAGCGAAGAGATATGAAAAGCATCATTGTTACCGGAGCGAGCAGCGGCATTGGTCGTGTGACCGCTGAATATTTCCTTGGGCAAGGGTGGCGCGTTGGCCTGATCGCGCGCCGCGCCCATCTGTTGGCACAGATCGACCATGAAAACGTGATCGCACTGCCTTGCGATGTTACGGACGAGGCCGCCGTTGATGCGGCCTTTGCGCAATTTGGTCATCTGGATGTGCTGTTCAACAATGCCGGCATGTTCGGGCCGCAAACGACGATTGA